>NZ_JAKZEW010000099.1:0-126 GCF_022548875.1 Glycomyces sp. L485
ACCCGAACAGGACTTCGATCCGGGCTCCGGACCGGGCGGGCACTCCCGCCCCGAAGACGAGCACGCCCCCACACCGACCACACCACCAGCAGACGCGGCCTCACCAGCCGCCCCGGTCGCGGTGAT
>NZ_JAKZEW010000099.1:237-480 GCF_022548875.1 Glycomyces sp. L485
GCACACCCAAAGTGCCCCAAGTCTCCACACCCGACCGGTCCGAACCGGCACCCGTACCTGATCGGCTCAAGCCCCACGCTCGACGACCTCATATAGACACCCCGCAGCAGCCCCGAAACCGACACCGCCCCCAGCCGCAGCCGCTAAAGCGGGCCCGGGAGTCCCCTGCCGCTCTCCGTCCCTGACCTCCGTGGCCGACGACCTGGGCTACCCCCGCTTTTCTGGAGATGACTTCTTGGTAAT
>NZ_JAKZEW010000068.1:0-131 GCF_022548875.1 Glycomyces sp. L485
GCGTACACGCGCATCGCGGGAGTCTTGTCCAACTGGCGGACCGCGAACGCGACCGGATCAATCCGCGCCTCACCGGCACAGGCGGCGGCGGCGAGCGCCCGGAACTTCTTGGACAGCCGCGCGATCGCGGC
>NZ_JAKZEW010000068.1:268-12644 GCF_022548875.1 Glycomyces sp. L485
ATAGGGGGAGAAACCCCTCATGTTCGAGCCCGGACCGCCTGCCGCACAACACAACACGAGCAACACTCACCCACCAAGGCCACCCTGCCCGGCGCGCGCCCGGACCCCCGCAACGCACCCCGAAAAGCCGCCCACCTCTTCGTCGCTGCCACCCTTGGCGCACAACAACCACCCACACGATCGACTCCGCCAGCGCCCCAAGGACCATTTCCGGGCTCCCCAGGCACCACCGGCACCGCCCCTCTGCACAGCAAGAAGGGGAGGAAGCGCCGCTCCCTCCCCTGCCTTCAACCTTCAGGCTACTTCTCTCCAGCAGCCTTGAGCTCGGTCATCGTGAACAGGGACTTGAGCCCGATGCCGTTGTCGGCCAGGTTCTTCGGGCCGCCGGCCTCACGGTCGATGACGCACACGGCCTGCTTGACCGTCGCGCCTCGCTGACGCAGCTCGGCAACCGCGTCCAGCACCGCACCGCCGGAGGTCACTACGTCCTCCACGATGAACAGGTGCCGTCCCTCGACCTCGCCGCCCTCTGCGAGTCGGCAGGTCCCGTAGGTCTTGGCCTCCTTGCGGACGAACAGGGCCGGAATGCCGGTCACCTGCGACAGCATGACGGCCAGGGGAATGCCTCCGGTCTCGAGTCCGGCCAGCGCGTCCACCCCATGCGCGGGGATGTGCGGTGCCATTGCCTCCGCGATGCGTCGCAGCATCACCGGGTCGGACTCGAACAGGTACTTGTCGAAGTACTCGTGGGCCACCACCCCGGACCGGAGCGTGAACTCACCGGTCAGGTGGGAGCGGCGGTAGATGTCGTGGGCAAGCGAGGTATCCGTGCTCATGGGCTCCACCCTGCCAGAAGGCTCTCCCGCCGCGGCGCTGGCCAGCGCGCTGAGCGGGGCGCGCCTCACCCGAACAGGCCGGTGAACCAGTCGACGGGGTTGAAATCGAAGCTGGGGAGCCAGTTCCAGTTCAGTTGGCCGAGGTAGTTCAAGCCGACCATGAACAGGAAGGCGCCGGTCAGCAGGTGCGTGAGTCTGGCGGTGCGGCGTTTGGCGCCGAGCATGCGGCCCCAGAACATGCCTCCCATGACGCGGACGAGGAAGAACAGGCCGACGGCGACCGCGACGACCAGGAGGTACTGGACGACTTGGCCGCGCAGTGCTTCCATGCCGACCTCGATCGTCCACAGCAGCCACATGATGAGCGAGAACAGGCCGCCGATCATGCTCAGTTCGAAGCCCTTGGAGAGACTCCCGGGCGGGCCGAGCAGGGGGTGCTGCGGTTCGTCGTGTTCGCGGCGCTCGTCGGCGGCGTCCGCGGGCGGGTCGTTCGCCGGGCGAGGGCGCGCCAGGGAGCCGTTGTCTTCGGCCCGTCCGGGCGCGTAGCCGCTGCTGCCCTGGTCGGGGACGCGGACGCGTCCGGCGATCGGCTTGTCTGCGGAGGGCGCGGGGGCCTCTGCGGCTGACATGCCTTCCGGGCGAGGCTCGTGAGCCATGATCTGGCCCTGGTCCATGACTCGGGTTCCGCCGGCGTCGGCGGCCGAGGGCGCGTGGATCGGGACCGCCGCCGGGGCGGCGACCGGGCCGCCGAGGACCCTGGTGGCGGCGGTGCCGCTGACGTGGCCGTTGGAGCTGCCCCAGTCGACGCCGAGGTCGGGCACGTTGGACTGGCCGACGACGGTGGTCAGCTCGGTGATCCAGCGCGACAGTTCGTCGGTGCGGGGGCGGTTCTCGGGGTTGTCGTCCAGCGGCGCGGTGAGCAGTTCGCGCAGTCGCGGGTTGGATTCGAGGATGGGGTGGCGGCGCAGTCGCGCCCAGGGCACCGTGTTGGTGTGGCCGGGCGAGTCGGTGCGTGCGCTGGCGCCGGTGACCATGAAGAACGCGATCGAGCCGAAGCCGTGAACGTCGTAGGCGGGTCCGACCCTGCCTTCGTGGGCTTCGGGGCCGGCGGTCTCGCGCGTGTAGGCGATGGTCGTCAGGTGGCTCGGCGTGTAGTAGCGGGCGCCGGTGAAGTCGATGATCTTCGCCGAGCCGTCGGGGCCGATGATGACGTTGGCGGGTTTGAGGTCCATGTGGAGGACGGGGTGGGCGCCGGTCGGCGGGTGGTGCATGGCGAGCATGACGTTGACGACGGCCTGGAGGGTGCGGGCGGCGTCGACGCGGCCGATGCGCTGGGTCAGCAGCTGGCGCAGGTCGTGTCCGGGGAGGTATTCGAGGACTTGGAACGGGACGGGCTCACCGGTGGCGGGCTGGCTCGGGTGGTGGGGCAGCCGTCCGTAGAAGGCGTCGATGCGGCGGCAGATGGCGCCGACGTTGCGGCTGTGGAGGTCCATCAGGACCGCGTCGCCTTTGTCCCAGGACCGGTACTGATGTTCGCGCGCTTCAGCGGGGTTGAGGCGGAAGATCTTGACGGTCAGGGGTGTGGAGGAGATTCCCGCGGACACGCGGACAGCCTGGTAGACGTCGGCCTGGCCGCCTGAGCCGAGTATGCCGGTCAGCCGGTAGCTCTGCTCTGATCCCGGGAGAGGATCGGCCGGGCCGCAGACGAGGTCGACGGTGGCGTTCGTCATGGGGCGCGGTTCCTTCACGAATGGATGGTGTCGCCCTAGCGTAACGCCAGAGGCCAACTCCGCGCGGACCAGACGGGTACCGCTGTTTGAATCGTCTCAAACGGCGACTGTACGGCGAGTTGCCTTGCCACGGAGGGGTTGGGGATGCATGGGCGGTTTCGCGGCAGGGTGCTGCGCGCCGCCGACGGTTACCGTTCCGGAACCGTCTCGCGGCGCGATCGTGCTCCTTTCGGCCTGGGTCGTCCCTATCGGCTGCCCCAGGGCGAATCGCCCTGCGGCGGCGAGTTCGGCGGCATGCCGCCAGAGGGCTGGGCGCCGAAGTTCGGGCCCGAGTGCTGGCCGTAGGAGCTGGAGGGCGGGGCGGGGGCGCGGTCGTTGCCCATCGGCTCGAAGCCGACGCCGCCTGGCTGCTGCAACTGGGGCGCAGCCGGGGGCTGCACGGGGGCGCGGTCGTAGCTGCCCATCGCCTGGGGCGCGGCGCTCGGCGCGCCCCCGCCGCGGTGGAGCGACCACAGCGCCGGCGAGAACGCGACGCTGAGGATGCCGAAGCCGATGGCCCAGGTTCCGACGAATTGCACCTCGTAGGCGGTACCGCCGAAGTCGACGTAGGTCATCAGGAATGTGAAGGTCATGAACAGCAGGGCCGCAAGGAGGCTGAGCACCTGGAAGATGTGAAGGAGTACGCGAAATCCCTTGGACATGTGTTGACGCTACCAACACGTGTCCAATTACTCCAGATTCACCCTGGAGAATTCGGTTCTTGTTCGCCGACGGCGAAGGCCCGGACCGAGGTCCGGGCCTTGGATCGAGGATCGTTGCCGCCTAAGGCAGTTCGGGGAGCTCCCGGGTCCGCTCGTATTCGGCGAGCTGGTCGATGCGGCGCTGGTGGCGCTCGGCGCCGGAGAAGTCCTCGTCGACGAACGCGTCGACGAAGCTCGCGGCCTCCTCCAGGCTGTGCATCCGGCCGCCGATGGCGACGACGTTCGCGTCGTTGTGCTGGCGGCCGAGCTTGGCCGTCTCGGCGCTCCAGGCGAGGGCGGCGCGGCAGCCGTCGACTTTGTTGGCCGCGATCTGCTCGCCGTTGCCCGAGCCGCCGACCACCACTCCGAGGCTGCCGGGGTCTGCGACGACCTTGGCGGCGGCGTTGAGGCAGTAAGGCGGGTAGTCGTCCTCGGCGTCGTACTCGAACGGGCCGACGTCGACGACGTCGAAGCCACGGCCGCCCAGGTGCTTCACCAGGTGGTCCTTGAGTTCGAGACCGGCGTGGTCGGAACCGAGATAGATGCGCACGGATGTCTACCTTATCGTTTCGGGAGCTCGGAGATGGTGAGCCCGGCGCGGGCCTTGGGCACGAACCAGGTCGACTTGCGGGGCATCTTGAGCCGCTGGAGGTTCACGTCGATGAAGTCGTCGACCGTGACCGGTGCGATGAGGATCGCCAGGTCGGCCTTCCCGGCGTCGACCTGCTCGGCGAGCCATGAGGCCGGGTAGTCGCCGCCGACGTAGGTGATGCGCTTGTCCCCCGCGTCCCAGCCGAGGAGCCCGTTGAAGACCTCCTGCTCGACGCGGGTGTGGTCGAGGCGGTCGATCACGGTGCCCTCGGTGTCGCCGAAGGAGATCTCCCAGGTGCGTCCGGAGCCGTAGAGCACGACGGTGCCGCCTTCAGCGGGGGTCTCGGGCTGACCGTCGACCTCGGTGACGGTCGCACCGATCTGGCCGATCTGCTGCACCAGCTGCGCGGCCGAGCCGGGCAGGCCCGCCACCAAGCGGTGGTACGGGCGGATCGTCACCGACTGCGGAGTGGTGACGACCGCGAGGAAGCGGTCGAGCTCGCCGACCTGCGCCGCGAGCGAACGGTGGTTGCCGTCGGCCACGATGAGGTCGCCGTCCCCGGCCAGCGCGGCCAGCGCGACGCCGTCCTCGCCGCCGATCGCCCAGATCTCGTGGGTTCGTCCGGCCTCGTCGACGTCGGAGGCGACCGGGTCGCCGGCCTTCGCGATCGCTTCGGCGATCGCGGCGTGGAGCTCGTCGCCGCGGCTCGACTGGAGCAGCAGGACCGGGCTGAGGAGGTGGCGCAGTTTCTGGTTGAGCTCGTTGCGCTGCTTGACCTTCTCGATGAAGACGTCCTCGTTGCGGATGACCTTGCCCGGCTCGTCGGCCGAGGAGGAGATCTCGGAGGTGTCGACCATGCAGAACACGCCGTAGGCGACGGGTTCGGCGCCGCCCGAGATGCGGTAGGCGACCGCGACGTCACCGAAGGAGGCGAAGCGGCCGGCCTCCTTCAGGGCGGCGAGCCGTTCGGCCGCGTACGGGAGGGCCTGCTCGAACGCCAACCCCGACGCCACGGCCTCGGGCGTGTGGGCGGGCATCTCGACGCCCAGGACACTCGCCGGGTTGGCCTCGATGATTCGCGTGATCTCGGTTTCGTCTGGGAACTCGTCGTAGTTCTTCGCACCGGTCTGACCAGTGGAAAGCCATGCCTGCTGGATCGGGTGTGCTGCACTCACGAGGCCAGCGTAATCGAGCTACTGACCGGGTCCGCAGCCGCCGAGCGAACTCCCGCGATATGACACACTTCTTTCAGATCCGACCCTGATGAGACTGGAGGCATTGTGGCGGCGACGCACATTCTCACGCGAGACGAGGCCCGGCGACGAGCCGAGCTGCTGACCGTCGACTCCTACACTGTGGAGCTCGACTTGACCGGCCACACCGAAGGCGACACCTTCTCCTCCCGTACCTCGGTGGCGTTCTCCTGCTCGGAACCGGGCGCGGAGACGTTCATCGAGATCGCCGCCGAACGCGTCGAGGACGCCTACCTCAACGGCGAGCCGGTCGACGTCTCCACCTTCGACCCGAAGGCCGGTCTGAGGATCGAGAACTTGGCCGAGGAGAACACGCTCGTCGTCAACGCGGTCTGCGCCTATTCCACCGACGGCCAGGGCCTGCACCGGATGACCGACCCGGTCGACGAGGAGACGTACCTGTACTCGCAGTTCGAGGTGGCGGACGCGCAGCGGGTCTACGCCTGCTTCGACCAGCCCGACCTCAAGGCGAGCTTCACTTTCCAGGTCCGCACCCCGAAGCACTGGAAGGTCATCTCGAACATGCCGGCGGTCAGCGAGAACGCCGTCGACGCGCTCGGGATCAAGGTCACGCTGTTCGAGACCTCGCCGCGGATGAGCCCGTACATCACCGCGATCTGCGCGGGCCCGTATTTCGGGGTCCACGAGACGCACGACGGCATCGACCTGGGCGTCTACTGCCGCCAGTCCATGAAGGAGTACCTGGATCCAGACGGGGTCTTCGAGATCACCCGGCAGGGCTTCGACCACTTCCACGAGCACTTCGGGGTTCGCTACCCGCTGCCGAAGTACGACCAGGTCTTCGCTCCCGAGTACAACTTCGGGGCCATGGAGAACTTCGGCTGCATCACCATCGCCGAGGCCTCGTTCCTGTTCCGCAGCCAGGTCACCGACTTCGAGCTCGAACAGCGCGCCAACGTCATCCTTCACGAGATGGCGCACATGTGGTTCGGCGACCTGGTCACGATGCGCTGGTGGGACGACCTGTGGCTGAACGAGTCGTTCGCGGAGTGGGCGAGCCACTGGGCGAACGTGGAGGCCACGCGCTTCAGCGGCGCGTGGACGACGTTCCTGTCGGCGCGCAAGAACTGGGGCTACGGCCAGGACCAGCAGCCGACGACGCACCCGGTGTACACGGACATGGACGACACCGACGCCGTCCAGGCCAACTTCGACGGCATCACCTACGCCAAGGGCGCCTCGATCCTCAAGCAGCTGGTCGCCTACGTCGGCATCGACCCGTTCCTGGAGGGCCTGCGCGCCTACTTCAAGAAGCACAAGTTCGGCAACGCGGTCTTCTCCGACCTGCTCACCGAGCTGGAGGCCGCCTGCGGCAAGCCGCTGGCGGACTTCGCAGACACGTGGCTGCGCACCGCCGGCGTCTCGACGCTGCGCCCGGAGATCACAGACGGAGACGACGGCGCGTACGCGCGAGTCGCGGTCCGCCAGGAGGTCCCGGCGGACCACCCGACGACCCGGACGCACCGGATCGCCGTCGGCCTGTACGACCTCGACGGGGAGCGGCTGGTGCGCCGCGAGCGCATCGAGATCGACGTCAGGGGCGCCTCCACCGAGGTCCCCGAGCTCGCCGGGGTGGCCCGGCCGGATCTGCTGCTGCTCAACGACGACGACCTCACGTACGCGAAGATCCGCCTCGACGAGCGCAGCCTGGCCACGACCGTCGCCCACACCTCGGCGCTGGACGACTCGCTGCCCCGCGCGCTGATCTGGTCGGCCGCGTGGGACATGCTCCGCGATGCCGAGCTGCCCGCCCGCCGGTACGTGGCACAGGGCGCGTCCAGCCTGACGACCGAGACCGACATCAACATCGTCACGGTCGCTCAACGGCAGGTCGGGGCCTCGCTCTCCTACGCCGACCCGGCCGTCCGCGCCGATCTGCGCGAACAATGGGCGCAGGCCGCGAAGACCGCGATGGACGCCGCCGAGGCCGGCAGCGACATGCAGCGCTCCTGGGCCAAGGCGTACGCCTCTGCGTCGCGCTCCGAGGCCGATCTGCGCCGGATCCGCGGCTGGCTCGACGGTGAGGACGCGCCCGAGGGCCTGGCGGTCGACGCCGACCTGCGGTGGGCGCTGCTGACCGGCCTGGTCGCGAACGGCTTCGCCGACGAGTCGGTGATCGACGCGGAGCTGGAGCGCGACGACACCGCCGACGGCAAGCGCCTGTCGTTCATCGCCCGCGCGGCGGTGCCGACCGAGGCCGCCAAGGAGCGCGCCTGGGAGCGGATCGTCGATCCGAGCACGGAGAACTACATCCGGCGATCCTCGATGATGGGATTCGCGCCTCTCGACCAGGCAGACCTGGTCCGCCCCTACCTGTCCCGCTACCTCGAGGCGGTGCCGGAGCTGTGGGAGAAGCTGGGCGCCCAGCAGGCGGTGGAGTTCTCGAAGCTGGCGTTCCCGTCGTGCCTGATCGAGACCGAGACGCTCGATTTGCTCGACGCGTGGCTCGCCGAGGAGCGGCCCGCGCCGGTCAAGCGCGGCGTCGCCGAGGGCCGCGCTGACGTGGCCCGCGCGCTCGCCGGACGCGAATGCGACAAGGCCGCCGACTGACCGCGCGAACGACTGCCGTCGGGGCTCTGGGACAGCGATCCCGGAGCCCCGACGGCCGTTCGGGCCATTGGTAAGCTCTGGCAATCCCGCCCCTCGGCTCCGTACAGTCCAGAAGGAGAAAGCAGTCTTGTCTGCGCTTTTGCCGATCGCGATCATCAGCGCCACCCTCGTGGCGCTGTTCGGGGTCGTCCTGCCCCTGCTGCTGCTCGGCCCCGTCGTGGCCTCCAGCGCGCGGCCGCAGCCGCAGCAGCTGCTGTTCGCCGTCGTGCTGCTCATCCCCACCGTCGCGATCGGCGCGGTGTTCCTCTCGTGGTGGGCGGTGTCGTGGCTGGAGGGCACCGATGCGCCCGCCCCGGCGCTCATCGGGATCTCTCTGGTCGTCTCGGCGACCGTCGGACTCATGGCGCCGCTGCGTCTGCCCGGCGGGGGCGGCCCGTTCTGGCTCAAACCGCTCCTCGGCTTCAGCGCGGGCGTCCTGGTCCCGGTCGCGATCATGGAGGGCATCCTCATCGGCCTGCACGAGGCCGCCGCCACGGCGGTCGGCGTCGTCGTCCTGGGGGTGCTCATCGGCGTGTTCCGGCTGGTCGCGAAGCCGCTGGCCGAGCGTCGCCAGGCCAAGCAGGTCCGCACCGCCGTCCAGCGGTTCCAGGGCCAGCTGGTCGACGTCACCGACTCCGCGTGGCGCCTCGTCAGCGCTAAGGGCGACGCGAACCGGATCCTCCTCCAGTACGAGGGCGAGGAGGACGGCAGGAGGCTCGGCGCCGCGCTGCTGCTGCGGCGGGACATGGACTGGGTGCCGGTCGCCAAGGAGAACGAGGCGGCGGTCTTCGAGCTCGCACGCGGCCTCAACGGCCACCCGACCGAGGCGGTCCTCGCGCAGAAGCAGCTGGGGACCCCGGCGACGCTGACCGTACGTATCCCCGGCACGACCGTGATGTCCATAAGGGAGAGCGTCGCCGATTCGCTCTCGTGGGTCGATTTCGTCGGCAAACTCGAGCTGACCGACGCAGAAGACGTGCTGCGCCGCCAGCTTCCCGACGACCAGGACTGATACGACGAGACGCCGGCGGGAGAGTCTGCACTCCCCCGCCGGCGTCTCGTTCGCCTAGGCGTTCGCGGCCGTCTCGGCCAGCATCCGCAGACCGGTGATGATGCCGCCGGCCAGCTGTCCGGCGCCGAATGCCGCCTCCATGGAGAAGACGACCAGGGCCGCCGAGCGGTCCGGGATCTTCTCCTGGGCGAGCTTGCCGGTCACGATCTCCAGCTGCCGCTGCTCGGGCGAGACCGCGATGAGGACCGAGCGGTCCGGGTCCTTCAGCCGGTCGTGCAGGGCCTCGGCGGCACCGCGCACCGGGTCGTGCAGCGGGCCGACGTACACGCTGTAGTGCAGGCCGCCGCCTTCGCGCTCGGCCCCCGAGAGGGCCTCGTCGAGATGCAGCAGCTGCTTGACGTCGAACGGGCCTTCGAGGACGGCCGGCTTGATGCCCTCCGGGCTCGGATCGGTCAAGGCCCTGCGCGCCACGCTGCTACCACTGGCCATGCGAGCCTCCCTTGGGTCCACTGGCGATGGGCTCGCCGCTGCCGTCCGAACGGACGCCGGACTCGATCGCCCCCGTCGTCGGGCGCAGGTCAGGGCCGACACCGCCTTCGCGGGCGACGAACCAGACCGGCTTGAAGTTGTAAGGCTCGCCGGGGCGGTATCGGGACTGCGGACGCGGATGCCGCAGGTAGACCGCGGCGTACACCGCGACCACAACCAGGATCGGGGCGCCGAAAAGTATCAGCAGCTCCTGGAAGACCGTCATGTTGCTCCCCTAATTCAGGTACAGGTGACCTCAGCCCTCAGACTAATCCCATTCGGCCCCTCGGATCGCCCCAGGTGGTGACAAGGTGCGACCGGTCGCACCCGGGATGGTTCGAACATATGAGGGGCAAGGCCGCCGACGGCGCCTTGCGGCACCGTCGGCGGCCTTCCGATGTCCTGTACGAAGAGTTAGTGAATTCGCGCTCGCTCTCGTTCATGGTGGTGGCGGCGGGGCAGCCACGCCTCCCAGGCCGGATCGGGGCGGCGCTGGCCGCGGAAGCCGCGCAGCTGCCAGCCCGAAGGAGGCCTCGGGGCGCGGGGAAGCCTCCAGCCGAGTTCGGCCAGGGTCCGGTCGCTCTTGCGGTGATTGCACGGGGCGCAGGCTGCGACGACGTTGTCCCACGTGTGGGTGCCGCCCTTCGACCTGGGGACGACGTGGTCGATCGTCTCGGCCGAAGACCCGCAGTAGACGCAGCGCCACTCGTCGCGGACGAACACGCCGCGCCTGGACGGACTGGTGCCGACCTGCCTGGGGATCGCCACGTAGCGGTTGAGGCGGACCACGGCGGGGACCGGAATGTTCATCGTCGCACTGCGAAGAAAACCGTCACCTGGAGTGACGGTCTCGGCCTTGCGGGTGAGCAGCAGCACAGCTGCTCGTTTCACAGGCACCACGCACAGCGGCTCATAGCTCTGATTGAGGACGAGGGCAGAGCCCAGCATGCTGGCGTTGTGGGTGAGCAGATTCGTATGAGCACTTGGGGAAGGGTCATCGCCGTCGAGCGTGCTCCTATGTCGAGGACCTATCACGGTGTCGTACCTCCAAGCCATCGGTCCCGTCAAGTTTGACCTAAATCTCAAGAAATTGCACCCCGGTTCTGTGGGATCTTTGGTCACGCGCGAATATCGTCTGGTCGAACACCCGGCAGGTGCCCGGGACCCGAGGCGCAGAAGGAAGAACGTGGAACTGCTTGCCGCAACCGGAGAGTCCCCCTGCAATGCGGGGTTCAACGCCTGCTCGCTGCTGTGGCGCGTGACCGAGAGCGAAGGATTCGCCATCGACGGCGGAGCGGTCGTCGACAAGTTCTTCGAGGTCCTGATCATCGCCCTCGTGGCCCTCGTACTGCGCTGGGTCGTCAACCGCTTCATCGCCAGAATCATCAAGCAGGTCACCAGCGCCAAACGGCCGCAGTCGATCTCAGAGCTCACCGATCTGCTCGGCTCGAGCAGGACTCGGCGCGAGGAGATCGTCGGCGACCGCTCGAAACAGCGAGCCGCCACCCTCACCAGCGTGCTCCAGCACATCAACGGCATCGTCATCATCAGCGTGGCGGCCATGATGATCCTGAGCGCGTTCAACCTCGATCTGGCGCCGATCCTGGCAAGCGCGGGCATCGTGGGCGTCGCGATCGGCTTCGGCGCTCAGAACCTCGTGCAGGACTACCTGGCGGGCATCTTCATCCTGCTTGAGGACCAGTACGGGGTCGGCGACGTCATCGACTCCGGCGAGGCGGTGGGCGTGGTCGAGGACATGGGCCTGCGCGTCACGACGCTCCGGTCGCTCGACGGGACGCTGTGGTATGTGCGCAACGGGCAGATCATGCGGGTCGGCAACTTCAGCCAGAGCTGGGCCTACGTCGTGCTCGACATCCCGATGCCGCCTACGGTCGACGTCGATGAGGCTTCGGACACGATCATGGAGGCGGTCCGGGAGTTCGCCGACGACGACCAGTGGCGCGAGCACGTGCTGATGGAGCCCGAGTACCTGGGCGTGGCGACGATGACGATCGACGAGATCACGGTGAGAGTGGGCGTGCGGACCACGAGCGATGAGCAGTGGTCGGCCGGACGGGAGCTGCGCCGGCGCATCAGCGAGAAGCTGAAGGACTCCGGCATCGCCATGGGCGGCGGCCGGGTGTACGTGCCGCGAGGCAGCGCGGGGCCGACCCCGGATTAGCGGACACCGGTGATTTGCAGCGCACTCGGTGTGACTCACATCGTGTTGGGTTCCCTAGAGGTCCGGGGGTTGGCACGATGGGTATATGTCGTCCTCCAGCAGCCCGCGTGCCGTCGTTTCACTCACGCCGACCGGCCAGCCCGCGCCCACCCAGTCCTTCTATGAGGCGGTGGGCGGCGCCGAGACGTTCAAGCGGCTGACCGACGCCTTCTATGAGCAAGTCGCGGTCGACGAGGTCCTGCGCCCGCTCTATCCCGACGAAGACCTTGCGCCCGCCGCGCGGCGGCTCCAGATGTTCCTGGAGCAGTATTGGGGCGGCCCCAAGACGTATTCCGAGGAGCGGGGGCATCCGAGACTGAGGATGCGGCACGCGCCTTACACGATCGGCGTGCGCGAGCGCGACGCGTGGCTGCGGTGCATGCGGCACGCCATGGACGAGGTCGCGCTGTCTCCCGAGTACGACCAGGTCATGTGGGAGTACATGGAGCGCGCAGCGGACTTCATGCGGAACTCCTGAGACACAGTGAGTCGGGGCCGGGACGCGATGCGTCCCGGCCCCGACTGCGTATAGCCGGTCGTACCCGGGACCGGCCGGTTCCTCCGAGACGGAAATCCGGGGCTTCACCTTGGGCTTTGGCCTCGCCGGTCGCGCGCGGGATCGAAGTCTGCACGGGTGCACGTTGGGTGCCTGGGGAGGCCGGAAATGGCCCTTGGGGCGCTGGCGGGGTCGGTCGTGTGGGTGGTCGATCTGCGCCAAGGGCGGCGGCGACGAAGGCGTGAGTGGATGGGCGGGCCTGGTCTCGGGCCGCCTGGCCGAGTGAGGTCGGGCGAGATTTCCTCGTGTTGTGTTGCGCTGCAGGCGGTCCGGGGCCCGAACATGAGGGGTTTCTCCC
>NZ_JAKZEW010000057.1 GCF_022548875.1 Glycomyces sp. L485
TTACCAAGAAGTCATCTCCAGAAAAGCGGGGGTAGCCCAACCCGAACACGGGCCCCAAACGGGAACCGGACCCGAGCGAGACTCCGAACCGGACTCCGGACCGGGCGGACGCTTCCGCCCCGAAGACGAGCACGCCCCCACACCAGCAACACCGCCAGCAGACGCGGCCGCACCAGCCGCCCCGGTCGCGGCGATGACTCTGGTACACCCGGAAACGAATGAACCGCTGATCCCGGTGCGCTCGAACCTGATCGAAGATCCCATCCCGTTCTTAACCTGCCCGCCGCGGGACGCCGCGGCGGGGAAGGCGCCTCATACAGCCGCCAGCTCGAAACCGGAAACGGCTTCGAGCCATTCCCCGTGTCCAGGGCCAAAACAGCACACCCAAGCGGCCAGAGACTCCGTGCTCGACCGGCCCAAACCGGCTCCCCCTCCCGGCCGCCCCGAACCGGCATCCCCTCACGGCCCCCGAACCCACACCCACAGCGCCCGCCGCAGCCGCCGAACCAGACCCGAGAGTCCCGCTCCCGCTCCCGCTCCTGATCCTGATCCTGCTTCTGTTTCTGTTTCTGCTCCCCACGACCGACCTCCGTGGCCGACAGGGCACCCCCGACCTCCACTCAGATCCTTCGTCGCCGCCCGCCTGAAGACCGCCCAAAGCGGACCGAACTCCGAAGGGCCCGCCCCCACCCGACACTCTCGTCGCTGATACGCCTGAAGCCGGGCCGAAAAGAGCCGGCGAGCCGACAACGTCAGCCCACCTACTCCTCCACCTCATCATCGCTGCCGCCTTTGGCGCGGACGAATCACTTCGCCTTGCCGCTCCCGCCGTCGGTCACAACTTCTCAGGTCGGGCAGTACGCCTAGTGGTTGGACTGGGCCTTTCTCAGGCGCTCCATCCGGTCGACCATGCGCTCGGCAGCGACCTCCTCGGCGGTGACCGCGTACCCGTAGTGGTCACGCCAGCCGCCGTCTATATAGAGGTAGCGCTTGTGGAGACCTTCCCGGCGCAGCCCGAGCTTCGCGGCGACCCGGTTCGAAGGGCCGTTCTCGGGCCGGATGTTCACCTCGATGCGGTGGAGGCGCCCGACGGTGAGGGCATGGTCGATGACGATGGCCAGCGCGGTGGCGGTGATGCCTTTGCCTGCGTGCCCGCGGTCGATCCAGTAGCCGGCGTACGCGGAGCCGAAGGCGCGGCGCACGATGTTGCCGACGGTGAGCCCGCCGACGAGCTCGCCTTTCCAGCACACGGCGAGGGGCCAGCTCGTGCCGTCCTTGACGGATCGTTTCAGGCCGCGGAGCATGGCGCGGAACGCGGCGGGCGAGTGGGCTTCGTTCCAGGTGGTGCCGGTGCCGGGCTCCCAGGGGGCGAGCCAGGCCTCGTTCGAGCGCCGCAAGTCCGACCAGCGTCGGGCGTCGCTGCGGCGGAACGGCCTCACGCTCACGTCGCCGTGGCTGATGTTCACCGGCCAGCCGGGGTTGGAGAGGGTCATCTAATTCGATCCAAAAAAGCAGTGCGTGTAGGCAAGGTGTCATCGGTTTCGGTCCAGCAGCAGCACGTCTACGGTGGACCCGGCGGGCACCCGGGTGGCGTTCTCGCCGATCGTCATCAGTCCTGTCGCCTCGGCGAGTCCGCTGAGTGTGTAGGAGGCTGATCCCAGCGGGGCGACGGTGTAGCCGCCGCCGCGCCGTTCGGCAACACGGACCGGGCGGAACTCGCGCAGTCCGTTCGGTGAGGATACGGGTTCAGTGAGATTCGCTCGCACGCTGGGCCGGAATACGGGTTCGGCGCCGGCGAGCCGCTGGATCAGCGGGCGAGCGATGGTCTCGAACGCGATCATGGCTGAGACGGGGTCGCCCGGGAGGCACACGATGGGGACCTCTTCGGGACCGATGGTGCCGAACCCCATGGTCTCGCACAGGTAGACGGCGACGGGGTCGAAGGCGACCGCGCCGTCGCGCGAGAGCGTGCGGCGCACCATGTCGCCGGGGCCGGTTCCGGTGCCGCCGGTGGTGATGACGAGGTCGGCGCGCAGGATCTGGTCGTCGAGGACAGTGCGCAGCGCGTCGGGTTCGTCGTCGCAGATGCCGACGCGGTAGGCGTGGGCGCCGGCCTCGGAGGCGGCGGCGGTGACGAGGTGGGAGTTGACGTCGATGAGCTGGCCCGGCTGGGAGGGCCGGCCGGTGTCGACCAGTTCGTCTCCGGTGGCGATCACGACGACTCGCGGTGTGGGGCGGACGACGACGTCGGCGACTCCCGCGGCGGCGAGCAGGCCGATGAGCTGCGGGGTGATGCGGCGCCCCTCGTGGGCGAGGAGCTCGCCGGAGGTGCGCTCGGAGCCGAGGCGGCGCACGCCGTGGCCGCGGCGCGGGACCTGTCGGACCTCGACGGTGGCCATGCCCTCGTCGGTCCAGGCGAGCGGCACGACGATGTCGGCGCCGACCGGGAGCGGGGCGCCGGCGGCGACCGAGAAACAGGTGCCTTTGACCAGGCGAACGGGCCGCCATGAGGAGGCGGCGAGGTCGCCGAGGACCTTGAGGCCGACCCCGCGTTCGGGGCTGGCTCCGGTGAGGTCCTCGGCGGCGGCGGCGTAGCCGTCGATGGCGGCGTAGTCGAACGCGGGCAGCGGCCCGGGCGTGGTGACGTCCTCGGCGAGGACGGAGCCGGTCGAGCGGGTCATGTCGACGTCGGTGGGAGGCAGGGGGCGAACCAGGGCCAGCGCCTTCGAGAGGAAATCCGCCAGTGGCGTCGCGTCGCTCCCCTTCACTCCTCAGCCCCCGTTCGTCGATTCCCACCGGTGTCGCGCACCGCTAGGCCGCGTATTCGCTATTCCAGTGTCGCACTGAATTCCCGCAGCCAGGCGTTGAAGCCGGGCAAGTCGTCGCGTTCGCTGGCGAGTTTCACCAGCGTCTGGAGGTACTCGGTGGGCTGGCCGGTGTCGTACCGGCGGCCCCGGAAGACCACGCCGTGTACGGGGGTTCCGTTGGCGCGCATGGTGTCCATGGCGTCGGTGAGCTGGATTTCGCCGCCTCTTCCCGGCTCGGTGGCGTCGAGGACGGGGAAGATCGCGCCTGGCAGGACGTAGCGTCCGATGAGGATGAGGTTCGACGGCGCGTCCTCGACGGCGGGCTTCTCCACCAGTCCGGTGACTTCGACGACGTCCGCGGTGTCGGTGGGGTTGACCGAGGCGACCCCCCAGCGGGAGACGTCTTCGGGCGGGACTTCCATGAGGGCCAGGACGATGCCGCCGGTCTCCGCCTGGAGGTCGATCATGCGCGGCAGGAGCTTGTCGTCGAGGTGGCAGAACTCGTCGCCGAGGAGGACGGCGAACGGCTCGTCGCCGACGTGGGCGGCGGCGCGGCCGACGGCGTGGCCCAGGCCGAGGGCCCGTCCCTGGCGGATGGCGTTGATCTCGGCGATGCGCTCGGGGGCCTTGATCGCCTCGATCGCGTCGGTCTTGCCCTTGGCGGCGAGGGCTTCTTCCAGGTCGGGGCGGACGTCGAAGTAGTCGACGATCGAGTCCTTGCCGCGGGCGGTGACCAGCACGATGTCGTCGGCGCCGGCCGCCGAGGCCTCTTCGAGGATGTACTGGAGGACCGGTTTGTCGACGATCGGGAGCAGTTCCTTGGGAACGGCCTTGGTGACGGGAAGGAAGCGGGTGGCGTTGCCCGCGGCGGGAATGACGGCCTTGGTGGCACGACGCGAGGTTTCAGACATACGGCGAGGGTATCGTGACCACTCTCAGTCAGAAGTTCGCCACCCGCCCGGCTAGGCCGTGGCGATCCGCCAGGTGTCGCGGCCCGCAGCCTTGGCCGCGTACAGGGCTTCGTCCGCCGCGGCGATGACCGCCGACGCGGTGTCGGCGTGGTCGCCGAGCACCGCGATGCCGACCGAGACGGTGATGCGCAGCTCCAGGCCTCCGTCTGCGTCGCTGACCTTGAACGGTCGCCCCGAGACGGCCCTGCCGAGGCGCTCGGCGACGACGGCCGCACCGGCGGCGTCGGTCTCGGGCAGCAGCACCATGAACTCCTCGCCGCCGTGCCGGAACGCCAGGTCGACCTCCCGGATCTGGCCGGTGATGCGCCTGGACAGCTCGACGAGGACCTGGTCGCCGACCGGGTGCCCGTGGGTGTCGTTGACGGCCTTGAACAGGTCGAGGTCTATCGCCAGCAGCGCCGAGGGCCGCTGGAAGCGGCGGGCGCGCTCGGCCTCGCGGCGCAGCGACGTCTGCATGAACCGGTAGTTCCACATTCCCGTCAGCGGGTCGGTAAGGCTCAGCCGCTGCGCCTGGCGGTGCAGCAGCACGTTCTCGACGGCCACGGCGACCTGCCCGGCGAAGGTCTTCAGGGTCTCGACGTCGCCGTCTTCGAAATCCTGGCCGGCGACGCGGTCGTACAAGACCAGGACGCCGAGGACGCCCAGCTCGGTGCGAGTGGGGTCCTCGTCCGGCCAGGCGCGACGCGCCCCCGGCTGCTCCGCTTCGACGGCCTGCCTGCCGGAGAAGGGAACGGCGATGATCGTCTGCGCGTCCGGCTCGGTGGCCGCGCGCCGCCAGCTGCCGAACTTGCCGTCGTAGATGCGCCCGTGCGCGGGCATGCCGGTGCTGGCGATGGCGCCGATGATGCCCTCGCCGATCCGCACCGACGCGGGCTCGGCCAAGCCCAGCTCGCCTTCCCCTGCGCGCTGCTTCAGCTGGTCGGTGTCGTCGACGTCTACGAGCATGATGATGCCGGCCTCGGCGTTCGTCGTGACCATCGCGGTGTCGAGGATGACCTCCAGGATTCGGTCGAGGTCGAGCGTCGCGGTGAGCGTCTGGCCGAGCCGGCCGAGCTGGCCGCGCATCTGGTCGCGGGAGGCGGTGAGCGCCTGTACGTACGCCTGGGTCTGGGCGGTCATGCGGTTGAACGCCAAGGCGAGGTGCGCGACCTCGTCGCTGCCGTGGACTGGCACGCGCACGTCCAGGTCGCCGTCGCTGACGCGCTCGGCGGCGGCCGACAGCTCGGCGAGGGGCCTGGTGGTCGAGCGGGACAGCCACGCGGCCAGACCCACCGCGCACACCGCGCTGGCGGCGACCATCGCCGCGAGCGTCCAGTACATGGGGGTGATGTCGGTGGAGGCGGTGCCGATGCGCAACGGCAGGAACGCATCGGTGAAGGCCCAGCGTCCGGCGTCGACGCTGCCGGCCGACAGCTGTCGGCCGCGGCCGTCCTGGAGGACCAGTTCGGCGTCGGCGGCGTCGGCGATACCGGCGAGGAAGTCCTGGTCGACGACGCGGAAGGCGGTGAAGACGGAGGTGGTGCCGTCGGCGTTCTCGACCAGGGCCTGGGAGCCGAGGGCGACGATCGGCTCGCCGACGCTCTGGACGGGCTCGGCGCCGCAGTCGATCCAGGCGCCCTCGGGCGCCCGGGCGCCGACCGCGGCGCTGGAGGAGGCGTCGGCGTGTTCGAGGCTGGAGAAGACGACGCCGTCGACCACGGCGCGGTCGACGACGAGTTCGGCCATCTCGACGGCGTCGCCGGCGCCGCCGCTACGGTGGTTGAGGGCCACCGCTGCCGCGGAGCCCTGGATGCGATCGCAGATGGTGCCGAGGGTGGAGTCGACCATCGTGGCGGCCGAGTCCGCCAGCTCTGAGCCGCGGGAGTCCGCCAGATGGGACATGATGGCAGCAACGAACACGGCCCCCACCAGGACCGGCCCCAGCACGACGACGAGGAACGCCGTGGTGAGCCGTGAGCGCAGCGACACCGAAGCCCCCTCAAGTTCACTCCCTAGAAGACTACCTAGAGCTACCGACTAGACACGACTGGGCGCGGCCATCGGAACAGGTATGACCGAAAAGGTGACTAAAGATCGCTGTTCGGGGGAATCTATGCAGGCAAAGACGATCACAGTGAGGGATACCGTGACCACAGTGAAGGATGCCGTCCGGGCGCGGCTGCTGGAAACACGAAAGGCGATGTCGCCCAAGGATCGTGAGGACGCCGACCGGGCAACGTGGAATGCCTTGCGGGGCTTGCTGGGCGAGGTGCTGAACGAGGGGGCGGCGGTGGCGGCGTACCGGCCGTTCGGAGCGGAGCCGTGCGCGACGCTCCGGCCCGAGATCCCAGAACGCCTGGCGGACCACTACAAGGTGCTGTTGCCGGTGACGCTGCCCGACAACGACCTCGACTGGACCGTCGTCGGTTCCGAAGTGCGCCAGTCGGAAGCGCCGGAGGACTCGTGGAGCGGGGTGGCGCTGACCGGGCCGAGGGGCACCGAGGGCATCGCCGCCACATGCGGCCCCGAGGCGATCCGGGAGGCCGCGGCGGTGATCGTCCCCGGACTGGCCGTCTCGAACAGCGGCATCAGGCTGGGGCGCGGCGGCGGCTCCTACGACCGGGCCCTGGCGCGGCTGCGGCCGGACGTGCCGGTGGTCGCACTGCTGCGCGACGGCGAGTTCGACGTCGCGGTCCCGGCCGAGCCGCACGACCGGCCGGTGACCGGAGTGATCACCCCGGCCGACGGCTTCGTCACAGTCGGATAGATCGATCACCTCCATGCGAGATGGATTTAGCACTCCGCGCTGCTGAGTGCTAATGTCGATCGGGATCTGAGCGCGACCCGCCTTGGCCACGCTCGCGAGCCATGAACCGGTCCTGACTGTGCTGGAGGAACCACGTGCCTGTCTACGAATACCGCTGCAAGGAGTGCGGTTTCGAGTTCGACAAACACCAGTCGTTCGCCGAAGCACGCCTGACCGACTGCCCCGCCTGCGAAGTGGCCGGCAGCCTGCGCAAGGTCTTCGGCAACGTCGGAGTGACCTTCAAGGGCAGCGGGTTCTACCGCACCGACTCCCGTTCCACCGGGACGAGCTCACTGAGCTCGAACGACTCCCAGAACGGCGCGAAGAAGTCCGAGAAGTCCGAGAAGTCCGAGTCGAAGAGCGAGTCCAAGCCGGCCGCGAAGAAGACCGAGACCAAGGCCGCTTAGCCTCCTTCCACCGCGTCGGACCCGGATTCCCGGTCGTCCGCGGTGAAGAGCGTTTCGAACGACTCCGCCTGCGGGCGGCGGCTCCGGGTTGCCGCCGAAAGCGGCTCAGCCAAGGGCGATCACGGTGGTGAGCACCAGCTGCGCGAGCGCGAGCGGCACGAGGCCCTTCCAGCACAGCGCCTGGATCTGATCGACCCGCAGCCTCGGCCAGGCCACGCGAAGCCAGATGACCACCAGCGCCAGCGCCCCGGTCTTCAGCAGGGTCCACATCCAGCCGAGCGATTCCGGCCCCGGGCCCTGCCAGCCTCCGAGGAACAGCACCGCCGTCAGCGCCGCGATCACGACGATCCCGGCGTACTCGGCGAGCAGCAGCAGCGCGAACCGCAGCCCGGCGTACTCGGTGAGGTAGCCGAAGACGAGCTCGGAGTCGGCCACCGGCGCGTCGAACGGCGGGCGGCGGATCTCGGCGAGCCCGGCGGTGAAGAAAACGAACGCCGCCGGCGCCTGCCACAGCAGCCACCACGGGTTCCAGGCCTCGACGATGCCCTGGAGGTTCAGCGTCCCGGCGGCCACGGCGACCGACGCGGCCGCGAGCACGAGCGGCAGCTCGTAGGCCATGAGCTGCGCGGCGCCGCGCAGCGCCCCGACGAGCGTGTACTTGTTGGCCGAGGCCCACCCGGCCATGAGCACGGCCAGCACGCCGATGCCGACCAGCGCGAGCACCACGAACAGGCCCATCTCCAGACTGGAGCCGACCAGGTCTCCGGGCCCGAGCGGGATGAACAGGAGCACCAGCAGGTACGGGACGAGCGCGACGGCGGGCGCGAGCTTGAACACGGGCTTGTCGGCGGCGTCGGGGACGAGGTCCTCCTTCTGCGCGAACTTGACGCCGTCGGCGATGAGCTGGGCCCAGCCGTGGAAGCGTCCGGCGTGCATCGGACCGAGCCGGCCCTGCATGTGGGCCATGAGCTTGTGCTCGGTCTGGCCGACCAGGAGCGGGAGGACGAGGAACGCGGCCATGACGCCGACGAGTTTGACCGCGATCTCAAGCATCGGGCTCCTTCATCCAGTCCTCGGGGACTCCGGGCGGGCGCTTGGGGGCGCGCTTCCTGGCGCCTTCCCTGCCGCCTCCGGGTTCCTTCTCCCCCGGCCAGGGTTTGACGACCCGGGAAGCGAGCACGAAGTCCTTGCGCAGCGGGTGCCCCTCGAACTCTGGCGGCAGCAGCAGCGGTCGCAGGCCCGGATGGCCGGTGAAGTCGACACCGAACATCTCGTGGGTCTCGCGTTCGTGCCAGTTCGCGCCGGCATAGAGGTCGGTGATCGAATCGACCGGGCCGACAGCGACGGTTCGCAGCAGCACACCGCGCCGCTCCGCCACCGACCACAGGTGGGCGACGATCCGCATGCCGTCCTCGCCCTCGTCGACCGCGGAGAGCCAGTCGAAGAAGTCGCAGCCGAGGTCGTCGCGGCAGGTCTTGACCGCCTCGCGCCAGTCGGCGGCGAGGACGTCGGCCACGGCCCTCGGGCCGTCCTCGCCGGTCTCGACCTCGAGCGCGGCGGTGACCCGTGCGTGCCAGGGTTCAGGCATCGCGCCTCCTGAGCGGGGCGCGCAGGTTGGAGCGGAGCGGCTCCTCGCCGATCTGCTTCTGGAGCTGGCCGATGCCGTACAGCAGCGCCTCCGGCCTGGGCGGGCAGCCCGGGACGTACACGTCGACGGGGATGATCTGGTCGACGCCCTTGGTGACGCAGTACGAGTCCCAGTACGGGCCGCCGGAGTTGGAGCAGGCGCCGAAGGAGATGACGTACTTCGGTTCGGGCATCTGGTCGTAGAGCCGCTTGATCGCCGGGGCCATCTTGTCGGTGACGGTCCCGGAGACGACCATGAGGTCGGCCTGGCGCGGCGAGTGCGCGAACGGGATGACGCCGAGGCGCATGAAGTCGTGGCGGCTCATCGACGCGGCGATGAACTCGATGGCGCAGCAGGCCAGCCCGAAGTTGAACACCCACAGCGAGTACCTGCGGCCCCAGTTGAGGATGAACCGGATCGGCTCCCCGAGCACCCCGGCGCCCTCGTCGGGCCTCGCCGGGAACGGAAGCTTCACTGCCATTTGAGCACCCCCTTCCTCCAGGCGTAGGCCAGTCCGAGCGCGAGCACCCCGACGAACACGCCCATCTCGGCGGCCGCGGCGAACCCGAAGCCCGCGGCGACGACCGCCCACGGGAACAGGAACACCGCTTCGACCGCGAAAAGCACGAACAGGAACGCGTACACGTAGTAGCGGATCTGGACCTGCGCCCAGTCGCCGCCGACCGGGTCGACGCCGCACTCGTAGGTCATCCCCTTCACCTTCGACGGCGCGCTGGGGCGCAGCAGCCGGTTGGCCGTCAGCGCGGCGGTCACGAACGCGAAGCCGGCCAGCAGCAGCACCCCGAAGACGGCGTAGTCGCCGAGTAGGGAGGAGTCCATGCTCACACCATAGTGCGGCGCGCCCGTCGAGGGAAGCCAAGCGTCGCGGCGATCGGTTGACGGCTAAATATTCGCCCGCCGACGCAACCGCTCGCGCCTCACGGGCGTGTAGGTGTTCGAAGAGGAATACGCGGCCGTCCAGCGACATCGGACTCCGTGCCCGCCCGCCATACCGATTTGCGGCTCGCAAGCCGAGCCGTGGAGGAAAGTACATCGCATGACCGCCGCCAGCGCCACGACGCGACGCCGCGCCCGCACCGCTCGCGGCCACGTCTGCGCGCATCGCCGCGTACCTGGCGCGACGGCCGTCGGGACCACCCCGCCTCGCTTCCCCGCGCATCCGAACGAGACAATGTCTAGCGCCGGGTTCGCCCGCCCGGCCCCAATTGCTGCCCTTGTCCCCCCTACCTGTGCTGGAGCGGATGTGCGAACGGAGGCGGAGTTCACCGACCTCTACGAGAACCACTTCTCGGAGCTCACTGCCCAGGTGTGTGCTTATCTCGGCGATTCGGCCGAGTCGCAGGACCTCGTACAGGAGGCCTTCCTGCGGGCCTGGCAGCGTTGGGACAAGGTCGGCGGCTACGAGGAGCCGGTCGCGTGGGTGCGGCGCGTCGCATGGAACCTCGCAACGAGCCGCCACCGCCGCAACCAGGTGGTGCGCAAGTTCCTCCAGAAGTCCGCCCCGCCCGAGCCGGCACCGGGCGCCGGCCCCGACCACGTCGCGCTGGTGGCGGCGCTCCAGCGGATCCCCGCGAAGCGGCGCAAGGCCCTCGTCCTGCACTACATGGCGGACATGCCGATCAGCGCGATCGCCGAGTCCACCGGGGCCCGCGAGGGCACCGTCAAATCATGGCTCCACAGGGGACGGAAGGAGCTCGCCGAGCTGCTCGGCGACGAGGCGGCCGACCGCAAACCGGCACGGGCCGAGTCCGACACGATGCCCATCCGCCTGCGCCCGCAGCCCGCGGAGCCGCCCCGGACCACCGGCACCGCGAGAGTGCCCCGCCCCAAGGGCAACCGATCATCCGTGAAGGAGGACCGCTGATGAACGCCGACCACTACGGTGACGCCGTCGCCGAGACGGGCGACGACGCGATCACGGCCGCCTTCGCCGCGTACAAGGCCGACGCGCCGTCGGCGTTCGAGCCACCTCCGGTCGACGACCTGATCATGTCGGGCCCTGCCTCGCTGCGCAGGCGCCGCCTCATCTCCCTCGCCGCGGTCCTCGGCGCCTGCACCGCCGTCACCGCCGGCGGCTTCGCCGTCGCCCAGACCCTCGGTTCGACGCCGGACCCCGAGCCGGCCGCCCCGCCGGTCACTATGCAGGACGAACCGTCTGCAGAGGAGGCCCCCGGGACGCACCTGGGCGAACCGCTGACGCCCGAGACCGGCGACGACGAACCGGCCTCCGAGGACACCGAGATGCCCGAGGGCGGCGGCCAGGTCCTCGTGATCGACGAGTGGACCGGCGCCTGCGCCGGCGGCGAGTTCGGCGTCGACCTGGAGACCTGGGAGTTCGCCGACGAGTCCGAGTGGACCGTCGAAGCCGACACCACCGGCGACCTCACCGGCGACGACACGCCCGAAACCGTTCTGGCGCTCTCCTGTGACGGGCAGACCGCCGTCGCGGCGTTCACCCCGCACGAGGACGGCCTCGACCAGCTCGCATGGGTGTGGCAGCCAGACGAATCACAGAGCCTCTCCGAGATCGTCGGGATCGAGGACGGGGCGATTACACTCCAGGGGCTCAGCGCCTCCGAGACATGGACGGCGCGCTACGAGTGGGACGGCGAGGCCTTCGTCGAGATCGACGAAGT
Source organism: Glycomyces sp. L485 (assembly GCF_022548875.1). GTDB lineage: Bacteria > Actinomycetota > Actinomycetes > Mycobacteriales > Micromonosporaceae > Glycomyces. The sequence goes on from NZ_JAKZEW010000057.1 coordinate 11,255, forward strand.
GCCCACGACCGAACCGAGCTCGCCCGAGCCCACGGCGACCGCCGAACCGGGCGAGACTCAGACCACATCAGGGACGCCCACGGCCGACGGCCAGGAGTGACCCGACGACGGGGGTCGTTCTCCCACAAGGTGAGAGCCTTGACTCCCAGGTGTGTCGCCTACGTCGCGACTGGACGCGTGGTTGGCACCCGCACGTCATCCACGCGTAGCATCGCAAGTGAGAGACGATGGCGGACCCGATCCGGCATCCCGAACAGACGCGCCGCTCGCCCGCGCGTGCCCGCAGACCCGCATGAGGAGAACTTGGTGAATACCGTCCGGCAGCTCGACCGGGTCGTCATCCGCTTCGCAGGGGACTCCGGTGACGGGATGCAACTCACCGGCGACCGATTCACGGCAGAGACCGCCAAGCTCGGCAACGACCTCTCCACCCTCCCGAACTATCCCGCAGAGATCCGGGCGCCCGCCGGAACCCTCCCGGGCGTCTCCAGCTTCCAGATCCACTTCGCGGACTCCGACATCCTCACCCCCGGCGACGAGCCCGAGGTGCTCGTGGCGATGAACCCCGCCGCCCTCAAGGCCAACCTGCCCGACCTCAAGTCCGGCGGCATCGTCATCGTCAACACCGACGAGTTCACCAAGCGCAACCTCACCAAGGTCGGCTACGCGGCGAACCCCGTCGAGGACGGCTCGCTCGACGACTACCAGCTCATCGAGGTCCCGCTGACCAGCCTCACCATCGGCGCGCTGGAGGACTACGACATCGGCAAGAAGGACGCCGCGCGAAGCAAGAACATGTTCGCGCTGGGCCTGCTGTCGTGGATGTACTCGCGCACCACCGGCGTCACCGAGGACTTCCTGAAGAAGAAGTTCGCGGCCAAGCCCGACATCGCCGAGGCGAACATCGCAGCGCTCAAGGCCGGCTGGAACTACGGCGAGACCGCCGAGTCCTTCGCCGTCCAGTACGAGATCCCGCCGGCGACGCTCCCCGCCGGCACCTACCGGAACATCACCGGCAACCAGGCTCTGGCCTGGGGCGTCATCGCCGCCGGGGTGGCCAGTGACCTGCCGGTGTTCCTCGGGGCCTATCCGATCACGCCGGCCAGCGACATCCTCCACGAGCTGTCCAAGCACAAGCGCTTCGGCGTCACGACCGTGCAGGCCGAGGACGAGATCGCGGCCGTCGGCGCCGCGCTCGGCGCCTCGTGGGGCGGGGCGCTCGGCGTCACCACCTCCTCGGGCCCGGGCATCGCCCTGAAGTCCGAGACGATCTCCCTGGCCGTATCGCTGGAGCTGCCACTGGTCGTCATCGACGTGCAGCGGGCCGGCCCGTCCACGGGCATGCCCACGAAGACCGAGCAGGCCGATCTCATGATGGCCATGTTCGGCCGCCACGGCGAGGCCCCGATCGCGATCGTCGCCCCGCAGTCCCCGTCGGACTGCTACGAGGCGATGCTCGAGGCCACCCGCATGGCCCTGCACTACCGCACCCCAGTCATGCTCCTGTCCGACGGCTACATCGCCAACGGCGCCGAGCCGTGGAAGCTGCCCGACCCGGCCGACCTGCCGGACCTGTCGGTCGAGTTCGCCACCGAGTTCAACGACACCGACTCGAGCGGCAACGAGATCTTCCTGCCGTTCAAGCGCGACCCCGAGACGCTCGCCCGCCCGTGGGCCGTCCCGGGCACGCCCGGCCTCCAGCACCGCATCGGCGGCATCGAGAAGGCCGACGGCACCGGAGACATCTCCTACGACCCGGCCAACCACGACCACATGGTCCGCACCCGCGCCGCCAAGATCGCCGGGATCCCCGTCCCGGACCTGGAGGTGGAGGACCCCGGCGATACCGACGTGCTCGTGCTCGGCTGGGGTTCCACGTGGGGCCCGATCGGCGCGGCCGTCCGCGGCCTGCGCGACCGGGGCATCCCGATCGCCCGAGCCCACCTGCGCTACCTCAACCCGATGCCCGCCAACCTCGGCGAGGTCCTGGCCCGCTACGACAAGGTCGTCGTCCCCGAGATGAACCTCGGGCAGCTGTCGCAGCTGCTGCGCAGTGGCTTCCCGGGCACGGACGTCATCGGCTACAACAAGGTGCGCGGTCTGCCGTTCACCTCCAACGAACTGCAGGACGCCCTGGAGGAGGTCATCAAGAATGGCTGACGCTGTCAAGCTCGACGCTCCGAAGCTGAAGGCCAAGGACTTCAAGTCGGACCAGGAGGTGCGCTGGTGCCCCGGCTGCGGGGACTACGCGATCCTGGCCGCCGTCCAGTCGTTCCTGCCCGAGCTGGGCCTCGAACGCGAGAAGATCGCGTTCGTCTCCGGCATCGGCTGCTCCTCCCGCTTCCCGTACTACCTGAACACGTACGGCATGCACTCGATCCACGGCCGTGCGCCGACGATCGCCACGGGCCTGGCGACCAGCCGCCCGGACCTGTCGGTGTGGGTCGTGACCGGTGACGGCGACGCGCTGTCCATCGGCGGCAACCACCTCATCCATGCGCTGCGCCGCAACGTCAACCTGAAGATCCTGCTGTTCAACAACCGGATCTACGGGCTCACCAAGGGCCAGTACTCCCCCACTTCGGAGCCGGGCAAGCTCACCAAGTCCACCCCGATGGGCTCGGTCGACGCCCCGTTCAACCCGCTGTCGCTCGCGCTGGGTTCGGAGGCGACGTTCGTCGCCCGCACACTGGACTCGGATCGCGCCCACCTCCAGCAGGTGCTGCGCGCCGCCGCCGAGCACGAAGGCAGCGCGTTCGTGGAGATCTACCAGAACTGCCCGATCTTCAACGACAACGCGTTCGAGGTGCTCAAGAGCGCCGAGACGCGCGATGAGGCGATCATCCGCCTCGAGAACGGGCAGCCGATCCGCTTCGGCGACCGGGCCGTCGTGCAGTCGGGCTACGGCCTCGAAGTCAAGGACGTCGCCGACGTCGACGAGTCCGACATCGTCGTTCACAAGTCCGACGTGGACGACCCGGCGTACGCGTTCGCGCTGTCGCGCCTGTCGGGCACCGAGCTGGACCACACGCCGATCGGCGTGTTCCGCTCGGTCGAGCGGCCCACCTACGACGAGCAGGTCCGCCACCAGGTCGAGGAGGCCTCGGCGGGCGTCGACCGCAAGGGCGCCCTGGACCGGTTGCTGAACTCCGGCGACACCTGGACCGTCCTCTGACCCAAGCCGATCGAAGCGGCCGACCGGTCCCTGCGGGACCGGTCGGCCGCTTCACTTCGATCACCTCGCTGTGACCCATGACGTCGTAGCCCCCGGCTCCTGTGCGGTCGAGGTCGGGAATGCGGAGTCGGCGCCCGTTTGAAAGAATGTCGGGATGCGACTCATCGTCAAGATCGCGGTCACCGGCGCGGCCTTCTGGCTCGCCTCGTGGCTGCTCAAGGGGATCCAGATAGGCACGTCGGCGGACTCCTTCTGGGACAAGGTCTTCACGCTCGGGGTCATCGCGGTGATCTTCGGCGTGGTGAACGCGGTGCTCAAGCCGATCATCCAGACGCTCGGGTGCGGCTTCTACATCCTCACGCTCGGCCTGTTCGGGCTCATCGTCAACGCCGCCCTGTTCATGCTCGTGGCGTGGCTGGCCGAGCAGTTCGACCTGGTCTTTAGCGTCGACAACTTCGGCTGGGCGCTCCTGGGCTCGATCGTGGTCACGGTGGCGGGCTGGGTGATCAACCTGGTGCTGCCCGACCGGGTCGCCACGGACTAGATCAGGGGCTGGAGTTCGACCGCGGCCCTGCGCAGGCGTTTGGTGAGCAGGGGCCAGAACCGGCCCATGTCCGACAGCGGCATGGCCGCGGCGAGCACGACGCGCTCGTTCGGGTCCTGGTGGTCGCGCACGACGACGGCCGCGCAGCCGACACCGTCCTGGAACTGGCCCATCTCGGCGTACACGCCCGACTCGCTGTAGACCATCAGGTCGTGTTCCAGGGCATCGGGTTCCGTGAGCGTCCTCCCGGTGAACCGGCGCATCCCGGCGGCCTTGAGGAACATGGCCCGTTCGGTGTGCTTGAGCGTCGCCAGCAGGGCCTTGCCGAGGGCCGTGGCGTGGGCGCCGTCGTCGAATCCGACGATGAGGTCCTCGACGTGCGGCGACCGGTTCCCCTCGGTCACCGAGGTGACCGCCGGTCGCCCCTCGACGAAACGGGCCACGAACGTCGAGTAGCCGGTCTCGGTGGACATGCGGCGCATGAACTCCCCGCAGGTGCGCGGCCCGGCCATGGCCTGGGTGAGCTCGGAGTAGCGGTCGGAGACCTCCAGGCCGAGGGAGTAGCGCCCGTTCTCGTCGCGCCGCAGATACCGCTCGTAGACGAGCGTGCGCAGCAGGTTGTAGGCGGTCGCCCGGTTGAGCTCGCATTCGAACGCGATGCGCTGCGCCGACACGCCGCCCGAATGCTTGCCGACGAATTCCATGATCCGCAGCGCCCGCTGGACACTCTGGATCATCTTGGTCGGCTCGTCACTGTTGCGAGGCCGTATCCCGCCGTGTTTTCGCAGCTTGTCCTTGGCTCGCCGCTGCTCCACCATGCCGCCGCTCCGTTAACCGCTCGTGAGTCCACGCCTCTGACCACGGGCCGGGGAGGCCCCCTCGCACCGCGTGAACCGGGAATCTAACTATATAAACAACAGCTACTTGCGTCATCCCCCGACAGCGGGCAGTATCAACGTGTCAGCACCGTTCGAAACTCGGCATACGCCGGGCGCCGGACAGAATCCGCGGCGACGGCGTCGAGTCCCCACCAACTTCCTCGTCATCGCCGCGGTCATACACACCACATAAGCGAAGTGCGGCGGTTCCCCCCACCAGGGCCGCCGCACTTCGTCGTAGCGGCCCTAGTGCGACCACACTCGCACACGGTGTGCGTCCGCGTCAAGACACGTCACCCGAATACGTGACACTCCGAGCCCTGCCGAGAACGAACGGGGCGCCGCGACACCGCCCAAGAGTACGGTTGCCAACGTGCCGACCACGACCGCGCCGAACGCCTCATCGACCGTGGCGACCGCATTGAGCGTCAACGTAGCCGCCGTCATGCCGGTGTTCCTCTTCGGAGGCCTCGCCGTCCAGATCGCCGACGAGCTGCACATGAGCATCGGCGCCATCGGCCTCGTCGCCGGCCTCTACTTCGCCGCCAGCGCCGTCACGGCCGTTCCCTCCGGGCACGTAGTGGAACGCTTCGGCGCGCCCAACGTCGCGCGGCTCGGCGTCGGGCTCTCGGCCGCCTCGATGGCGGCGGTCGCCGCGTTCGCCCACGACCCGGTGACGCTCACCGTCCTGATCGTCCTCGGCGCTCCCGCCAACGGACTCGGGCAACTGTCGTCGAACGCGGTCCTGTCGAACTGGGCCCCCAGGCGGCACAAGGGGTTGGCGTTCGGCGCGAAACAGGCGTCGGTGCCGCTGTGCACCATGCTCGCCGGGCTCAGCGTCCCCGCGATCGCGCTGACCCTCGGCTGGCGGTGGGCGTTCGTCGCCGGCGCCGCCGTCGCACTGCTCGCCCTCATCCCGCTCATCGGCCTCGGCCGGCCCGAACTCCCCCGGCGGGTCGGCAACGGCCGCGCCTTCGACCGGCGCCTCCTCGTCTTCGCCGCCGCCACCTGCCTCGGCGCGCTCGGGGCGACCCCGCTCGGGTCGTTCCTGACCACGTACGCCGTGGACATCGGCGCCTCCGAGTCGTTCGCGGGACTGAACCTGACCATCGGCGGCCTCGCCGGGGTCGTCGCCCGCACCGCCGTGGGCGCGCTCGTCGACCGCCGGGGCGGCGGCGAGCTCGGCATCATCGTCGTCATGCTCGCCGGCGGCGGCGCCGGGATCGGGGCGCTCATGGTCGGCGAGACGTGGCTGCTGCCGCTCGGGACGGCCGCGGCGTTCGCGCTCGGCTGGGCGTGGCCGGGGCTGATGAACTTCGCGGTCACCAACCGCTATTCCGACACCCCGGCGGCTGCCACCTCGATAACGCAGACCGGGGTGTACGCGGGCGGGGCGATCGGCCCCATCGCGTTCGGACTGATCGTCGACAACACGAGCTGGAACACCGGCTGGAGCGTCTCCATCGCCGCGATGGTTCTCGCGGCCGTCTGCATCGTCATCGGCGCCCGCCTGAGCGGCGGACAAGGGCGCTAGGACGCAGGCGACTGTGGCTTCCCGCCCCGTCCCCGATTCCACGACCACACGATAAGGTGAGCCTGTGGTGACCACTGGAAGTGCCCAGACCGCGCTGAGTTTTGCCGACGAGGCCTTCGCGGACGAGATGCAACAGGCCCTCGATGCCGTGGAGGAGCGGCTGCTGAAAGCGGTCGACACGGACCAGCCGCTGCTGCGCCAGTCCGGATCCCACCTCATCAACGCAGGCGGGAAGCGCTTCCGGCCCATGCTCACGATCGTCTGCTCGCACCTGGGCGACCCCGGCCGGTCCGGGATCGTCGAGGCCGCCGTCGCGCTTGAGCTGACCCACCTGGCGACGCTGTACCACGACGACGTCATGGACGAGGCGGCCGTGCGCCGCGGCGCGCCGAGCGCGAACGCCCGCTGGGACAACTCGGTGGCGATCCTCACCGGGGACTTCGTGTTCAGCCAGGCCGCGCAGATCATGGCCGACCTCGGGCCCGAGGCGGTGCGCGCGCAGGCGGCGACGTTCGCGCGGCTCGTGCGGGGCCAGATCAACGAGACCATGCCCAGGCCCGACGGGATCGACCCGATCGAATGGCACCTGCAGATCCTGTCGGAGAAGACCGGATCGCTCATCGCCACGTGCGCGAAGTTCGGCGCGTGGTTCGCCGGGGCCGGCGAGCGCACCATCGCGACCGCCGAGGAGTTCGGCGAGGTCATCGGCGTGGCGTTCCAGATCGCCGACGACATCATCGACATCGCCTCCGACACGTCCGGGAAGACCCCTGGAACCGACCTCCTCGAGGGCGTGCCGACCCTGCCGGTGCTGTACGCGCTCGCCGGGCAGGACCCGGCCGACGGGAGACTGCGCGAACTGGTGTCGGGCCCCGTCGCCGAGCAGGACCTCCCCGAGGCGCTGGAGCTGCTGCGCGCCTCGACCGCACTGGTCGAGGCGAGGGCGATGCTGAGCCGGTATCAAGAGCGGGCGAGGCTCCTCGCGTCGTCCCTCCCGGAGGGCCCGGCCGCCCGAGCTCTGATCGACATCTGCGACTACATGGTCGCCAGAGACGCCTGACGAGGCCCGCTTCACGGTCAGTTCCTTCTCCAAGCCGGGGCATTGGTCGACCAGGCTCGGCGCGCCCGCGGCACGGTTCCTCCAGGGCCGCTTCACCGACCGGTTCCTGACCGAAATGTGCGGGGCCTGCGCGGTCCGCTGAGGCCCGGGAGCCTCGGTCGGCCACGAGTGCCGCGATGAGCCGCTCAGTCGCGCTGTCAAGTCACCTTGCCCGAACGGCTGAGGTCGCCGGTGGCAAACGTCCGATATCGTTCATGGAGCCGCCTCGGCCCCCCAGACTCGGCGGCGGGACCCCCGCCGCCCCTGCTTGAGGAGCGCAGTGAAAGCAAGCCATCCAGGGCCCCCTTCGACCAAACCGAACACCGTGCGGGTCGCGCAGGCCCTGATATGGATCGAATTCACGGCCATCGTCGGCCTGTACACGATCGGCCTGAACTTCCTCCTCGCCGCCACCACGGCCGCCGCGAGCGACGAGACCACGATCGAAGTCCTGCTCTCCGGAGGCGCCGAACGGTGGGTCCTGGTGCTCACCTCGATCGCCGTGACCGGCTCGCTGCCGCTCATCGCGGTCCAACTGGGCCGCCGCAGGGAGGCGGCGATCAAGGCTGCCTGGTACGCGCTGGCGTTCGTGCCGTTCTGCATGTACGTGTGGGTGGCCACCCGCGCCTATATGGCGACCTTCCCCGACGGGCCCGAGTTCTTCATCAGCGCGGGCGCGATGCTCCTGGTGTGCGGCTCGATGCCGACGGCGATCCTGCTGCTGCTCGCCACGCCCTCCTCACGGGCCTGGTTCGCGAGCGCCCACCTGGCAGAGGAACTCGACGCCCTCGAATCCGAGGCCGACGCCGAACTCGAAACCACCGCCACCCACTGAGGCTTTCCCGGCAAGGTCTTGGTGACGGCTGGGAATAAGACCTCCTGAGACACAACGAAACCCCCTGGTAGACAATGAAGTTGCTTCACGACTTCGTTGCACCAGAAGGGCTTCGATTGTCTACCAGTGTCACATGCCGTTGCACGCTGCCGGTAGACCGGGAGGTCGTCACCTGGTTCGCTTGCCGGCTCCAGACCATCCGGCGCAGGCGACGCACCCGCAAGGGCACCCGAGCGCTGGGCTACTTCCGCCAGGCGGTCCTGGCGCTCCGCTGGCTCTTCGACGGCACCCGCATGACCCAGCTGCTGCGGTAAGGAGGCAACCGGACGCGGCGCTGGAGCGTCTTGTAATCAGCACCAGTGGCGCGGCGGGATCGAACAGCTCCGCCGCGCGCCCCTATCAAACAAGGGACGATCTTGCGGCGACGGAACTTCACCACCTGGGCCGCCGCGGCGGCCGCACTACTCACAACGGGACTGTGCGCCGCGGACGCGGTGGCGGACGGGACATCGGACGAGCTGGTCTCGATCACGATCACCGGGCACCGGGAAGCCGATCCAGGCGACGAAGTCGCCACCTACGTCTTCGACTACGAAGCGGTCAACCACGCCACCGCGGCCGAAATCGTCGACGGGGTCTTCGATGTCTTCGAGTTGACGCCGGGCCTGCTCGGCGACGATCGGTACGAGGATCTGTGGCAACAGGGCATCGATGAGGTCGCCGGCGGAGAAATCGGTCTTCAATGGAGCGTCGAGGTGCAGGCGCTCGACGCCGACGGCGGGATCCTCTCGACCACGCTGCTCCAGTCGGCTTGCGGGACGCTCCCCGGCGAGACCCTCTCGACCTGGGGCCGGTTCACCGTCTACGACGGGGTCCCCCTGAAGGCCGACCAGGTCGCCGAGGTCGTCGTCGACGCCGACACGCTCGAGGTGCTGCCGGAGTACCTCTCTGAGAACGACGACGAGCGCTGCTCGGCGATGGTCAGCGGGGGCGACAGGTTCTAAGAGAGTAATCAACCGTCTTCCCCGTAGATTTCCGCGATCCGATCATCCCGCAGCTGAATGAGTTCTGCCGCGAGATCGGTGCTGCCGAGTTCATTGAGGTATTCCCGGCAAGGTGATCGATGCGGAGCGTGAGCG
>NZ_JAKZEW010000055.1:0-233 GCF_022548875.1 Glycomyces sp. L485
CCGGCACCGGCCTCGCAGACCGAGACCGGGCCCGAGAGCGGCACCGGACCCGAACACGGGCCCCGAACCGGCACCGGACCCGAGCGAGACTCCGAACAGGGCTCCGGACCGGGCGGATGCTCCCGCCCCGAAGACGAGCACGCCTCCACACCAGCAACACCGCCAGCGGCCGCACAGGCTGCGGCGATGCGTCTGGTTCACCCGAAGACGAATGAACCGCTGATCCCGGTGCG
>NZ_JAKZEW010000055.1:425-20357 GCF_022548875.1 Glycomyces sp. L485
AACCTCCGTGACCGACAAGGCACCCCCGGCCCCCACTCAGCTCTTTCGTCGCTGATCGATTGAAGCCCAAGCGAGAGGCACCGGGGAGCCGACGACACCGCCCCACCCAACCATCCACCTCGTCATCGCCGCCGCCCTTGGCGCACGACTGAAGCCGACTCGAAAAGTGAGATCAAGCTGTACAGCAGAGCGCGGCACCGCTCTCCGGCTAGAGGTCGAGTTTGGCCAGTTCCGTCCTGGAGGAGACGCCGAGCTTCGGGTAGGCGTTGTACAGGTGATAGCCGACCGTCCGCGGACTCACGAAAAGCTGCTCGCCGATCTGGCGGTTCGTCAGGCCGTCCCCCGCGAGGCGCACCACCTGGAGCTCTTGCGGGGTGAGCTTCTCGGCCAGGTCCGGCTTCGCCTCGATCGTCGTCGAGTCACCGGCGGCCCGCAGCTCCCCTTGGGCGCGTTCGGTCCAGGGATCGGCGCCGAGCCTCTCGAAGACCTCCGTGGCCTCCCTCAGGTGCGCCCGGGCCTCGTTGATGCGTCGTTCGCGTCGCAGCCACTCGCCGTAGACCAGTTCGGTGCGGGCCCGTTCGAACGGGTCGATGTCGTCGGCGCGGTGCAGCTCGACCGCCCGGGCATAGTGAGCCCCGGCCTCCGAGCCGGGCTCCATCATGCCCCGGCACCGCTCCACGAGCGCCTCCCAGTAGGAGCGGCCTGTCGCGTCGGCCCAGTCGGCGAACCAGCCGAAGACCTCCTTGACGTCGGCGAGCCGGCCACACCGGAACGCTGCCTCGACGAGGGTCGGGACCTGCGTGAGGATCTCCATCGGGGAGGTGCCCTCGGCGATGCGGCGCATCCGGTCGTACGCGGCCTGGTGGCGGCCCATCGCGAGGTCGAGCAACCCGAGCGAGGTATCGGCGGGGATCACCGAGTCCTCCGGGGCATCCTCGATCGCGGCGGCCACGAGCTCGCGGCAGCGCCGCTCCTCCCCGCGGATCGCGGCGATCGGCAGCAGCACCCAGATCCTGCCCTGCATCAGGGCCCTGCGGTCGTTCGTCTCAGCGGCCAACTCGATCGCGCTGGTCGCCGCGGCCTGCGCATCCGCGTATCGCCCATAGTGGAGGAGGGTCTGGGCCTGGACGAGGAGCGCCTGGACGAGCGGACTGGTGGCACCCGTCTCGCGGCAGTCGCGCACCTTCTCGATCGCGGCCAGGTGCGCGGCCGGGACATCCCCGGCCAGCAGCCGCCAGCGCGCGGCCAGGACCTGGTCGAAGCGCCGGAAGTCCTCGTGGAGCGGCTGGTAGTAGTCGTACAGGCTCCGCAGCGCGTCGACGGCCTCGCCCGCGTTCACCCACGAGCGGCCGTTCAGGCCCGCGGCGGCGCGCGCCAGGCGCTTCGCCCAGGTGTTGTTCGAGCCGCCGAAGCGCGTGGCCAGTTCGTTCGCGTACTCCACTTTGCCGAAGTCGCCGGTCTCCCAGGCGTTCCACACACCGCGAAGGAGCGGGTAGCCGGTGTTCTCGTGGCCGTTGACGGCGTAGTGCTCGGCCGACTCCATCCACACGTCGAACGCGCCGGCGTCCCCGGCCCACGACAGGATCGTCGCCCGGATGAGCGCGGTGCGGGCCAGCAGCACGTGGTTGTCGGTCAGCCGCTCGGCCTTCTCGGCGAGTTCGATCGCCTTGTCCACCAGGCCGGCCGCGTATGCGGTGTGCGATGCCTCGACGAGCCGGCGGGCCCGCTCGCATGGGTCGGGGGTGAACGACGCGGCGCGCTCCAAGGCGACCATCTCGGCCACGCAGCCGCCGCGCTCGGCCTCATAGGACGCGATGGCTTCGAGTGCCGCGGCGGCTTTCTCGTCCAGCCCGGTCGTCGCCGCCGCCAGGTGACGGGCATGGCGGATGTCGCCCGCGCCGAACGCCTCGGACAGGGCCCGGTGGGCGTCGACGCGCCTCGCGCGGGGCGAGGAGTGGTAGGCGGCCGACCGGATCAGCGGGTGTACGAACTCAATGCGGCCCTGGTGGTATCGGGCCAGATCGTCGATCTCGGCCGGCTCCAGGTCGCTGAGGTTCGCGCCGAGCTTCTCGGCGGCCTCGGCGATCACGGCCGTCTCGCCGGTCTCCTCGGCGGCGGCGACCAGGAGTAGGGTCCGGGTCGCCTCGGGAAGGGCGATGATCCGCTCGGTGAAGGCCTGGCGGATGCGTGAGGTCGTGGAATAGCGGCTGTTGGAGGCGTCGATCGTCCGCAGCGTGTCCTCGTGGTCGGCCACCGGCAGCTCGAGGAGCGCTAGCGGGTTGCCCTCGGCGAGGCGGAGGATCCAGTCGCGGCTGGTGAACGGCACCGATTCGGAGCGGATGTCCAAAATAGCCTGCGACGCTTCGATGCCGAGTGGGCCGAGCGTCAGCTCCGGGATGCCCGGGGCTGGGAACCCGGGGGCGAAGCCGTCGCGCACGACCAGGACCATCCCGATCGATTCCGTCGCCAGGCGCCTCGCGGCGAACAGGAGCGCGTCGGTCGAGTCGCGGTCCAACCAATGCGCATCGTCGATCACCACGTACACCGGGCGGTGCGCCGAGGCGTCGACCAGCAGGTTCAGCACCGCCAGGCCGACCTGGAGCCGCTGGGGGCGGCCGGTGCCCTCGCCCATGCCGAGGGCGGTGCGCAGCGCCTCGGCCTGCGCGGCCGGAAGCTTGCCGATGCGGTCGAGCAGCGGGTGCAGCAGCATCTGGAGCCCCGCGTACGACCAGGTGTGCTCGGCCTCGACGCCCAAGGTCCGCAGGACCGTGAAGCCCTCGGCCCTGGGGATCACCGCGTCGACGATCGCCGACTTGCCGATGCCCGGCTCGCCGCGCACCACCAGCGCCCCGCCGTGCCCGAGCCGCGCGCCGTCCAACAGGGCTTGGATCGCGTCAAGTTCCTCGTCGCGGCCGTACAGGACCGCTCGCGCAGAATGCGATGGTGCCTCGCAATAGGTGGGGGCCGAGCCGTCACCGACCTGGCAGTCCACCGGCTCCATCTCGGTCATGGCCCCGGTAGCGGGGCGTGCGGCGGGATTCACGGCGGCTCCAGTCCTCGGCAGCGAAAGGGGACTCCACCCAGGGTAGCCAGGCGACCGGTCGAAACGCATCTGTCATTCGACTGGGGTCTACCGGGCCCGCCCCGACCGGGATGGACCCCTGGGCCGAACCCGGTCACCGACACCAGTCGTTCGACCTACGCGCACAGCCGGAAACGCCCATAGCTTCGATGCCATGGCTACTGAAACGCACACGCAGCAGCCCACCGCCGCACTGCGATGGGCGCCCGTCATCTCGGCAGCGTACGCACAGGCCACCGCCTTTGCCTCCGCCGCCGCCCTCGCCCTCCTCGCCACCGACATCGCCGCAGGCCTCCAGACCGCCCCCGGCGCCCGCCTCTGGCCGATCGGCGCGCTCGCACTCGGCCTCGTGGCCGGGGCGAACGCCGCCAGGCGCATCGGTGCGGTCGGACCCGCCCGATACACCGGCTCGGCAGCGCTGGCGGGTCTGACGCTCGCCGCCCTCGCGACCGCGCTCGCCCCGAACCTGCCGGTCATGCTCGCCGCCTCGCTCGCGCTCGGCGTCTCGGGCGGGCTGGTCGTCGCGATCGCCGGCCGCGTGCTGACCGGCGCCGAAGTCGGCGACGGCTCCGGATCGATCGGGCTCTCGGCGCTGGCAGTCCTCGCCGGGATCGTGGCGGCCGTGGGGAGCCTGTTCATCCTGCCGACGTTCGGCTGGAGGGGCGCGATGGGGCTGATCGTGGTGGCGTCGGTGCTGGCGACTTGGAAGTTCGCGCAGCACACGCCGAACGAATAGACGTCCGGGTGTTCGGAGGTTCACCCGGCGGCCGGGCGCAGGCATTGTGATCCTGTGGACCGTGCCCGGCACCAGGGCCTGGGGGAGGTTCGAGACCTCCGGGCCCTGGATTTCCCTAAGTCGACGGCTTCTGGGTGAGACGCGTGCGCGGCCCGGCTCTCAACACCCCGGATTCGAGCTCGCGGCCCACGATCTGCTCCGCGAGCGCGGCGACGTCGATGAGCGCGTCGAGGTCGATGCCGGTCTCGACACCCATGTCGTGCAGCATGTGGACCACCACTTCGGTGGCGACGTTCCCCGAAGCGCCAGGGGCGTAAGGGCATCCGCCGATGCCGCCGACGCTGGCGTCGAATTCGACGATGCCGCGGTCCATCGCGGTCAGCAGGTTCGCCAGCGCGGTGCCGCGAGTGTCGTGGAAGTGCATGAGCATCGGCAGGTCGGTCTCGACGGCGTCGAGCAGGTCGTTCACCCTCCTGGGTGTGCCCATGCCGGTGGTGTCGCCGAAGGCGATCCGGTCGACGCCGGCCTCCGCGGCGGCGTCGACGATCCGCGCGACGCGGACGGGCTCTACGTCGCCCTCGAAGGGGCATCCGAAGCTGGTGGCGATGATGGCCTCGACGCTCGCGAGGTTCTCGTGGGCGAGGGCGACGATGTCGCCGAACTCGGCGATCGACTCGGCTGCGGTGCGCCCGACGTTCGCCCGGTTGTGCGTGTCGGAGGCCGAGACGACGACTTCGATCGCGGAGAACCCGGCGTCGACGGCGCGCTGGACGCCCTTGAGGTTGGGCGCCAGGGCGCTGTAGTGGATGCCTGGGTGCTTCTCGACGGCGGCCCACACCTCGGCGGCGTCGGCCATCTGCGGAACGGCCTCGGGGTGGACGAAGCTGACGGCCTCGATGCGGGCCAGTCCGGTGCGCGAGAGCGCGTCGACGAGGCGAATCTTGTCCTCAGTGGGCACCGGAGGCTCGTTCTGCAAGCCGTCGCGGGGCGCCACCTCGCGGATAGAGACCTGTTCAGGCTGGTGCATGTTCACGCCTCCTCTCGTTCCATGCTAGCCCGGATCGAGGGCCGCCAGGGCCGCCGAGCGGAGCAGTGAGGCGGTCTGCTCGGCGCTGATCTCCTCGCCGAGTGCCAGGTAGGGGGTGGAGTTCATGAGGCCGAAGGCGCCGTGGGCGATGACGCGGGCCTGCTCGGGTTTGAGGCCGGACCGCAGTTCGCACAGCACGCGCACCCACTCTTCGACGTAGACGCGCTGGAGCTTGCGGACCTCGCGGCGCGGCTCGTCGGGCAGCCGGTCGAGCTCGTGGAGGTGGAGGATGACGATCTCGGGGGAGTCGACGGTGACGGCCAGGTGGAAGTCGACCAGGGCCTCCAGGGCCGCGCGCGGGTCATCGGAGTGCAGGGAGGCGTAGTGCTTGCCGCCGGCGAGGAGGCGCTCGGACACCGGGATGAGCGCGTCGGCGAGCATCTGCTCCTTTCCGCCCTTGAAGTGGTGGTACAGCGCCGGGCCGGTGATGCTCGCTGCCGCTCCGATGTCGTCCATCGAGACGCCGTGATAGCCGTGCTTGGCCAGCAGTTTCACCGCGACGTCGAGGATCTCGCGGCGGCGCTTGGAGCCGCCTCGCTTATCGGTCATATCTAGACTCACCAGCGCTAGGCTACTCTGGCGCGCTCCTCGACGCAGGGAGCAAAAGCCCACTCTTGGTCAGGAGCCGGGGCTCGGTCGGCGCTGCTCCACGGGGGCCTCGTTGAGGAGCGCCTGGATCTCGCTGGCGTCGATCGCCTCGTTGTGGCCCTCCGAGGCGAAGGCGCCGGTGCGCACGTCCATGACCGACTGGTAGCTGTTGACGCGCAGCCGCGGGATGCAGTGCGGGTAGGCCTCGACCACCCAGCGGATCATGTGCTCCCTGGCCTCGCAGCGCAGATCCCACTGGTCGGAGGGGTTGGCCGCGGAGATGAGCATCCGAAGCTGCATGTACGGACCGGTCGAGTCGAGCACGATGACCCCCGACTTCCTTCCGTCCCACAACGGGTTGCTGGCCAGGAAGCGTCGCAGCTCGGCTCGCGCCTCCTCGACCGGGAGGCGCCAGTCGACGTCCATCTTCACCGTCCCGAGCACTTTGGGGTTGTCTCGGGTCCAGTTGATGTAGGGATGGTCCTTGAAGTAGGAGGTCGGCAGCACGAGGCGGCGCTCGTCCCAGATGCGAACGACCACGTACGACAGGGTGATCTCCTCGATGCGGCCCCATTCGCCCTCGATGACGACGACGTCTTCGAGGCGGAGCGCGTCGCCGAAGGCCAGCTGCATGCCCGCGAAGAGGTTCTGCAGCATGGTCTGCGCCGCGAGCGCCGCGACGACACCTGCGATGCCCGCCGCGCCGAGCAGCGAGGTGCCGAGGACCCTGAGCGCGGGGATGTTGAACAGGATGATCCCGATCGCGACCATCCACACGCCGGCCGAGACGAGCCGGTAGGTGACTATGGCCTGCGTGCGGCGGCGTCGTCCGCCGATGTCGTCCTGGTTGAGGGAGCCCCACTGCTCCTGTATCGGGTCCTTGGCGACGCTGAGCAGGTTGGAGATCAGCCACGCGCCGGAGATCACGGTGCCGAACAGCAGCGTCTGGCTCAGGTTGGTGTTCCATCTGTCGTCCCAGCCGTCGGTGGCGACGTCGCTCTGCACGAACAGGAGGATCTGGACGCCGCCGGTGGCCGCCATGAGCTGGGCGGGGCGCAGGGCTTTGGAGACGACGCGGGAGATGCGTTCGGAGGCATGGCGCAGCAGCAGCCAGGTGATGAGCAGTCGGGCGAGGCTGACGGCGAGGGCGGACAGGATCGCCACCGCCACGACGATCACCCAGGGGTCGAGGTTCCGCATGCCACACAGGGTAACGGTAGAGGTGAATGACTCGCACCTACTGTGGCGTAGACATGACATCGGCTCTATTTCCGCGCAGCGGAACACGGCCGGTCGTCGAGCGGCGCTGTTCGATTATGAAACCAGAGCCCTTGGGGCCAATGTGTTCACTGCGGCTCAGCGGGCGGCCTCTGCGTGCGGGCCTCGGTCGGCGTCTCCGCCTGGACGTCGGCACCGGAGCCGTAGCGCCCCGAAGTGTAGGTCTGCGTCATCGGATCGTAGGCGGGCCTCGCGGTAGTCGTCTTGACCTTCGCGGCCTCGCCCTCGGCGGTGCTCAGCATCCGCTCCCAGCGCTCGCGCATGGGCGCGATGAGGCCGCCGCCGACGCCGACGATGATGACCCCGGCGACCGATGCGAGGACGGCCCACAGCAACGGTCCGGTGACGGAGTCCGCGATCCCGGCCTGGCCGAGGGCGGCCACGGCGCCGACGAAGACGATCGCGACCTGCACGATGCGGGCGAGGGTCTTCCCGTAGTTCGTCTCCGAGAGCGTGCCGTTGACGAGCTCGAAGGCGGCGTTGGCGATCGCGAAGGCCACGACCACGATGAGGACCGCGACGAACAGGTGCGGCAGCCATGCCACGAACGCCGTCAGGAGTTCGGTGACCGGGTTCGGCCCGAACGCGCCGAAGGCGAGCTGGAGCGTGAAAAGCACCAGCGCGAAATAGATGAGTTTGCCGAGCAGGTCGCTCAGTTCGAATTTGCCGGTGAACCGGCGCAGCCCGGATTTGTGTCCGACTTTGTCGAGTCCGACTTTCTTGAGCAGCTTTCCGACCAGTTTGCCGATCCATTTGGCGATGAACCAGCCGATGACCAGAATGGCCAGGAATGCGAGGGCTCGCGGCAGGAACTGCACGATGTCGTCGAACGCGTTCTGAAAACTCTGCGTGATGTCCATGACCGCAGATTAAGACAGATATTCAGCCGTTTCCGGCTATTGCCGCAATGGGAAGACCGCGGCCAGATCCATTCGTTCAGGTCGGCCACGTGCGCCACTTCTGCCACGACTTCGAGGGTGTGGGGCCGCGCTGGTCCTGGTACCGGGAACCGATGCTCGTGGAGCCGTACGGGTGCTCGGCGGGGCTGGAGAGTCTGAAGACGCACAACTGCCCGATCTTCATGCCCGGCCACAGGGTGATCGGCAGGTTCGCGACGTTCGACAGCTCCAGGGTGACGTGGCCGGAGAAGCCCGGGTCGATGAACCCGGCCGTGGAGTGCGTCAGGAGCCCCAGGCGCCCGAGGCTCGACTTGCCTTCGAGGCGCGCGGCCAGGTCGCCCGGGAGGGTGACGACCTCCAGGGTCGAGGCGAGCACGAACTCGCCGGGGTGGAGCACGAACGGCTCGTCGTCGCCGACGTCGACCGGCTCGGTCAGGTCGTCCTGGCGCAGCGAGGGGTCGATATGGGTGTACTTCTGGTTGTTGAACACCCGGAATCGCCGGTCGAGGCGCACGTCGACGCTCGACGGCTGGACCAGGTCCGGCTCGTACGGGTCGAGTCCGAGCCGTCCGTTCTTGACGGCGTCGACGATGTCGCGGTCGCTCAGCAGCATGGCCCCAGGCTATCGGGTCGATCTCGGCACCGCGTAGCCCACGGTGCCGAGGTCGTGGAAATCCCACCCCGCCGGGACGAGGTTCGCGCATTCGTCCAGAT
The DNA here is from genome assembly GCF_022548875.1 of Glycomyces sp. L485. Taxonomy (GTDB): domain Bacteria; phylum Actinomycetota; class Actinomycetes; order Mycobacteriales; family Micromonosporaceae; genus Glycomyces. The sequence continues at coordinate 8,810 of NZ_JAKZEW010000055.1, forward strand.
CTTCGGCGCAGACGATCGCCTCGACGTCCTCCACGGCGGCCGGCTCGCGGCCGGGGACGATCGACTGGAGCGCGACCAGCTCGGTGCCGTCGGGCAGCAGGATCCACCAGGGGTACTCCCAGGAGTCGTTGCTCTGGACGAGGCCGACGGTCCCGGCCCCGGAGTCCGCGACCGCGGCGGCGGCCTCCTCATACTGGGGCAGCCATTCGAGGCGGCGGACGAAGCGCTCCTCGTTGTCGTTCAGGGTGAACACCGACCATTCCCCCGTCAGGCGCCGCGGGTAGCCGTAGGCGACCGTGAGCAGGCCCGCCAGCGCGGCGGTCGCGGCGAACGTGCCGAGCAGCGCCCACGCGAGGGCCTTGCGGCGGCGTTGGATCAGGGCGCGGGCGAGGCCGGCGGCGAGGACGCCCGCGACAGGCGCGCCGAGGACGACCAGGAAGAGCAGGAGTCGGTTGATCCACGGCTGCCAGGCGACCGTGGCGCACACCAGGAGCGCGGCGACGGCGAGGGCCGAGGCGTAGGCGCGGCGCAGTCCCGGTCCCTTCCACAGGAACCAGGCGGTGCCGATGAGCGCGGCGAGGCCGGTGAGCGGGAACGCGGCCCGGTCCTCGTCCGGATACCAGGCGGGGACGGGGAAGGTCGAGGTTCCGAAGGTGACGTCCGGGTCGTTGACGTCGACGCCGACCAGGCCGGCCAGGCCCTCGATGGCGTCGGCGAAGGCGTCGGAAACGGGCCGCAGCGGCGTGTCCAGCGCGGTCTGGGCGATGCGCAGGCCGTTGACTGCGATGAGCCGAGGGTCGGAGGTCTGGACGCCGATGGACTCGCGCAGCATCGGCGGACCGAGCGGGGAGCCGAACTCGGCCTGCATGCGCGCCAGGAACGGCCCGACGACGACCAGCGCGAGGACGATCACGGCGACGGAGGCGCCGACGGTCCGCAGGCGGGATTCGAGCGCGCCGGAGACGTTGGTGCGCGAGCAGCCCTTCGGGCTGCGCCCGCACATGCACGGGCGGCGGCGCCTGCCGTCGCGGACGAGCCGGCCGACGCCCCACATCAGCAGGAGCGGGCCCGCGGCGAGCAGACCGGTGGTCTTGGTGACGGCGATGAGTCCGAGCGCGAGGCCGAGGTAGAGCGCGTCGGAGCGCGGCGGCGCTGTGACGTAGGAGGCGCGCTCGAGCAAGGCGGGTCCGTGCTGGTCGCCCGGCCGGGTGAACTCGTCGAGCACGAGGGTGGCGAGGCAGGCGACCCAGGCGGCGGCGACGAGGTCGACCTGGGTGCTGGAGGCCTGGAGGAGGATCTCGGGAGTGGTCGCGAGGACGAAGACGGTGGCGACCTGGGCCATCGGGCCTCCGCCGAGCTGCGCGGCGATGCGGGAGGCGGCGAGGGCGGCGCCGGTCCCGGCGAAGAACTGGACGAGGTTGTAGGCACCGTCGCCGCCGGTCAGCAGCCTGAGGTGGGCGAGCAGGTACTCAGCGCCCGGGCTGAGGTCGACCTGTCGGTGGATGTCGGTGGCGTAGACGTCGACCGAGGCGTTCTGGACCCAGTGCTCGATGCGCGGCAGGTGGTAGGTCTGGGAGTCGAAGTTGTTGGGGGCCGAGGCGATCGCGAGGACGCCGACGCTGATGAGCAGGATCGCGACGACGCAGGCCACGGCCCACTGCCAGGCGGGGGCCGCCGCGGCGGCGGACCTGGTGCGGCGCCAGGTGCGGCGGGTGGCGCCGCGGCGGGACCTGAGCTGGTCGGTCAGGGAGCCGCCGGCGGGGGCGACGTCGCGGATGCTGCGGAAGATGACGGCGGCGAGGACGCCCAGCGTGGCGGCGGTCCAAGCGGCCATTACTGCACCGGCCGTTAGGGAGTCGAACGCCGAGGCGGCCTCGACGGTGACGATCGCCCAGGCGCCCAGTAGAAGTGCGGACCGAAGGACGGCGAGTCGCATGGGGGCTACGACGGCGCCTTCGACGGGGCGGAGCGCGTAGGCGAGGGCGGGTAGGAGGACGAGGAGCCACAGGACGAGCAGCACCGCTCTATTGAACACGACCGTCCCGCCCCATGGCGCTGCGGCAAGGCCGCGCGTTATGGTTTTGAAATAGTGTTCGGACTCGCGGGGATGGAGCAGCGATGCTGTTGTCGATTCTCGTCCCGGTATTCAATGAGGAGCGACTCGCCGCCGGGACGCTGAAAGAGCTGCTCGCAGTGGACTTTCCCTGCGAGACCGAGATCGTGGCCGTCGACGACGGCTCGCGTGACCGGTCATGGGAGGTCCTCCAGGCCTTTGAGGACCAAGCGCGGGTGAAGCTGATCCGCCACTCCAGGAACCGAGGCAAGGGCGCGGCGATCCTCACCGCCGCGAAGGAGGCCGCGGGCGACTACGTGGTGGTCTTCGATGCGGACGGGGAGTACGAGGCTTCGGATCTGGCGAGGCTGCTGACGCCGGTGCTGGACGGCAAGGCCAAGGTCGTGTACGGCTCACGGACGTTCGGCTCGCATTCGGCGTACTCGTTCTGGTACGTGATGGGCAACAAGGGGATCACGCTCGCGGCGAACATCCTCTTCAACTCCTACATCTCGGACCTTGAGACCTGCTACAAGCTCATGCCGAGGCAGCTGTACCTGGATCTCCAGGTGCGTTCGGCGGGCTTCGGCATGGAGGCCGAGCTGACCGCGAAGCTGCTCAAGCGCGGTATCCGCCCGTTCGAGGTCCCGATCTCCTACACGGCGCGCAGCCGCGAAGAGGGCAAGAAGATCACCTGGACGGACGGCGTCCACGCACTGTGGCTCCTCGGCAGGGAGCGCGTCCGCCGCCGCTGAGGCGCCTCGGCTCGGACCGCGATGACTCCAACGAGCACTTGAGCTCGGCGGAGTTCCGGGTGTACGGCGGGGGTTCGTGCACCGAAGCGATCGCCGCGATCAGCAGATCGTAACTACGAGGCTTGCGAGACCGTCCCCGCTCAGGCGAGGGTTCCGTGCCTGCCGGCCGCCTCGTCCCCGTACGGCGGCGGATCGCAGCACTGCGCTACGGCGGGCCGCATCATCAGTGGACTTCAGTCGCCGAGAATGACGACGTCGAGGCGTCGGGGGCCGTGGACCCCCTCCACTCGCTGCAGCTCGATGTCGCTCGTCGCCGACGGACCGGAGATCCACGTCTGCGGGCGGGTCGGGTGCAGTCGCGGCAGCGCTTCGGCCAAGTGGCCGACGATCTGGTCGCGCCGCACGACTATCACGTGGTGGTCGGGGACCAGGGTGATCGCCCTTCTTCCCTGCGCCGCACCCGCGTCGAGCATGATCGTGCCCGAGACCGCCACCGCGGCCGCACATCCGGTCAGGACCGCGTCCGCCCCGTCGAGGTCCTCGGTTGCGAGATTCCGGTCCTCGATGAAGACCGACCTGCCCAGACGCCACTCGGTCGGGAGGTCGGCGGGGACCACCACCTGCTTCGCATCGCCCAGCGCCGCCTCGATCGCGTCGACGCCGTGATGCACCTCGGCCTTGTAGTCGACCAGGCGGTCGATGAGCATCTCGACCACGTCGGCGTCCTCGTCCAGGGCTCTGCGGTACTCGCGTGGGGGCACCGGCACCGGACCGGCGCCGTCCAGGGCACGTCGCATCCGCGCCAGGATCTCCTCTTTGGCGCTCATCGCTCCCGCTCCTTCCACCAGTCCCGGAACGTCTCCTTCGGCGGCACCGGCATGTCCCGGCTCACCGTCCACTTCGATGCGGGCCATGGCAGCCTGCGGACGGACCCGCGCTTTCGCCATGGGAGCGAGAAGAACCGGGCCGCGCCGAGGGCGGCCCGCCAGAGTCTCGGGCGGGCCATGACCGCTTCGGCGGCCCCCATCGCCGCCTTCTCGCCGACGTGGTGCGGGCCCTGCTGCCGCAGGTGGACCAGTACTTCGGGGATGTTGATCTTCACCGGGCAGACCTCGTAGCAGGCGCCGCAGAGGCTTGAGGCGTACGGCAGGTCGTCGTGCCTGCCCGGCTCCAGCTGCGGTGCGAGGATCGCGCCGATCGGGCCCGGGTAGACGTGGCCGTAGGCGTGGCCTCCGGTCCGCTCGTACACCGGGCAGACGTTCAGGCAGGCGGAGCAGCGGATGCACGAGAGCGCTTGGCGTCCCACCTCATCGGCGAGGACGTCGGTTCTGCCGTTGTCGAGCAGGATGATGTGGACGTCCTCTGGGCCGTCGCCTCCGGTCGCGCCCGTCCAGATCGAGGTGTAGGGGTTCATCCGCTCGCCGGTCGACGAGCGCGGCAGCAGCTGCATGAAGACCTCCAGGTCCTCGAAGCGCGGCAGCAGCTTCTCGACGCCGACGACGCTGATCAGCGTCCGGGGCATCGTCAGGCACATCCGGCCGTTGCCCTCCGACTCCACCACGACCAGGGAGCCGGTCTCGGCCACCGCGAAGTTCGCGCCCGAGACCGCGACCTTCGCCGACAGGAAGCGTCGCCGCAGGTGCAGCCTCGCCGCCTCTGCCAGCGCGGCGGGCTCGTCGGTCAGCCCGGTCGGCGCGTCGCTCATGCGGCCCTTGAAGATGTCCCTGATCTCGGTTCGGTTGTAGTGGATCGCGGGCACCAGGATGTGGCTCGGCCGGTCCTCGGCGAGCTGCACGATGAGCTCCGCCAGGTCGGTCTCCCAGGCTTTTAGGCCCTCGGCCTCGAAGTGCTCATTGAGCTCGATCTCCTGGGTGGCCATCGACTTGACCTTGACGACCTCGTCGGCGCCCGCTTCGCGCGTGATCCGGGCGGCGATCCGGTTCGCCTCGGCGCCGTCGCGGGCCCAGTGGACGGTCGCTCCCGCTTCGGTGGCCTTGCGTTCGAATGCGACCGCGAGTTCGGGCATGCGGTGCTGGACGTCGGCCTTGATCGCGGCCGCGGCATCGCGCAGCGACTCCCAGTCGTCGAGTTCGCCGACGACGGTGGCGCGCTTGCCGCGGATCGTGCCGGTGGCGTGGGCGAGGTTCGATCGCAGCTGCGGCATACCGAGCGCGACCTTGGCGGACTCGGCGAATTTGGGGCTCCGCAGGCTTCGCCCAGGGGGGAACGCGGTGGTCATGTGGTGCTCGCCAGGATCTCTGCGTAATGGATGGGTCTGGGGCCTCCGACGCGGCCGATGCCGCCGCCGATGTGGGTGAGGCAGGAGTTGTCCGCGGCGGCGAGGTACTCGGCGCCGGTGTCGGCGGCGTGGCGGCATTTGTCGTCGAGCATCGCCGAGGAGACCTCTGAGTTCTTGAGCGCGAAGGTGCCGCCGAAGCCGCAGCACTGGTCGGCCTCGGGCAGGTCGACCAGTTCGATGCGGTCGACGGCTCGCAGGAGTCGGAGCGGCTTGTCGCCCAGGCCGAGCGCGCGGGTGCCGTGGCAGGTGGGGTGGTAGGTGACGGTGTGGGGGAAGCTCGCGCCCACGTCTTCGACGCCGGCGTGGTCGAGCAGGAATTCGGACAGCTCGTAGACGCGATCGCCGATGTCGGTGCCGGTCAGGTCCGGGTACTGGTCGCGGGTCATGGCGGCGCACGAGCCCGAGGGGGTCACGATGGCGTCGTAGCCGGCGAAGGTCCGCTCGAAGGACTTCGCGAGCTTCGCGGCGTCCTTGCGGTAGCCGGAGTTGGCGTGCATCTGGCCGCAGCACGTCTGGGCCTGCGGGAAGTCGACGTCGTAGCCGAGTCGTTCCAGGACCGCGACGACCGCCTTCGGCGTCTGCGGGTAGAGGGCGTCGTTGACGCAGGTGATGAAGAGTCCGATGCGGCTCAAGGGGTTCGGTTCACCTCTTTCTTGGGACCCACCACGGCTTCAGCCCGGCGGAAGGCGGCCGCGTGCCTCGCGTGGGAGTTTTCGAGGTGGCGGCGCATGGCCTCTTCTGCTGTAAGCGGTTGCTCATCGATGATAGCCTCCGCGATCGCGAAGTGTTCGTTCTCGGTCTCCTCGATCATCTTGGGCTCGATGTACGAGCGGTGCAGGTGCAGGTGCGCGTCGAGGCGGTCGATCGCCTTGGCGAGCATCGGGCTGCCGCTCAGCTGCCCGATGTAGTTGTGGAACCGCTTATCGGCCTCGGTGAAGTCGAGGCGGCTCAGTTGACGGTCGCTGTCGAACGGCGGGGTCCGGGCCAGCATCCGGAGCGAATCGGCGACGCCGCCGTCGTGGCGGCTCCGGTCGGGGTCGGCGGCGCGCTTCGCGGCGAGGGGTTCGAGCAGCTCCCGCATGCCGAAAAGGTCCTCGAACTCGTCCTCGGTGAGCAACGGGGTGACCTTGTACCCGCTGAGCGGCCGCCGTTCCACCAGCCCCTCGGCCTCCAGCCGGGCCAGGGCCTCGCGGATCGGGGTCTGCGATATCTCCAGGCGTTTCGCCAGGCCATCGATGCTGAGCTTCTCCGCGGGCGGAAGGATGCTCTGCAGGATTCTCGACTTCAGTTCGCTGTAGGCCTCATCGGCCAAGGTCTGCCGCTCGGGCCACACCAATGCTTCTCCCATAGGATATATCCTATAGGATATTGTTGGAAGCGGCCCGGCGCACGCCGGACTCCCGCGAACCGTCCTGATATGCCCGTATTGGAGACACCCTGTGGCCACGAACCGCGTACTCCCGCGGCACCGCCTCGGCGACACCGACGTGTCCGTCACCGCCGTCGGCCTCGGCTGCGCCCCGATCGGCGGGCTCTTCAGCCCGGTCGACCCGGCGGAGGCGACCGCCACGGTCAAGGCCGCCTGGGACGGTGGCATCCGCCACTTCGACACCGCGCCCCACTACGGCGCCGGGCTCTCCGAAGAGCGACTCGGGGGCGCGCTCGTCGGACTCCCCCGCGACGAGGCGGTCATCTCCGACAAACTGGGGCGGGTCCTGGTCGAGCATGAGGGCGCCTGGGACCTGTGGGCCGAGCCCAACGGCAAGGCCTCCCGTTTCGACTTCTCCTACGAGGCCGCCTTCGAGGCGCACCGCGACAGCCTCGACCGGCTCGGTCTCGACCGCGTCGAGATCGGGCTCATCCACGACCCCGACGACCACCGCGACGAGGCGCTCACCGGCACCTATCGGGCCATGGCAGAGCTGCGCGCCGAAGGCCGCATCGGCGCGATCGGCGTCGGCATGAACTCCACCGACGCCGCCGCCGACATGCTCACCCGCGCCGATTTCGACGTCGCGCTCATCGCCGGGCGCTACACGCTGCTCGACCAGTCCGCGCTCGACCGGCTCTACCCGACCTGCATCGAGCGCGGCGTCTCGGTCATCGCCGCGGGCGTGTTCAACTCCGGCGTCCTCGCCGACCCCCGCCCCGGCGCCACCTTCAACTACACGGCGGTCGACTCGAAGCTCGTCGACAAGGCCCTCGCCATCGAAGCGGTCTGCGCGCGGCACGACGTGCCGCTCCGGGCCGCGGCCATCCAGTTCCCCGCCACCCACCCCGCGGTCGCGTCGGTCATCATCGGCGCACGTACCGCGGCAGAGGTCGACGACGCCCTCGCGATGTCCGCCCACCCGATCCCCGCCGCCCTGTGGCGCGACCTCAAGCACGCGGGGCTCCTGGCCGAGGAGGCACCCACACCATGACGACCCGTCTCGTCATCGACGCACACCACCACGTCTGGACCGCGGACTACCCGTGGCTCGCGAGCCCGAAGCTCGCGAAGATCAAGCGCGACTATGGCATCGCCGATCTGCGGGCCAACCTCGCCGCCGCGGGCGTCGACCGCACCGTACTCGTCGAGGCCGGCTGGGGGCACCCGTCGGAGACCGTCGAGTTCCTGCACCTGGCCGGTGCCGTGGACGAGATCGCCGGCGTCGTCGGCTACATCGACCTGCTCGACCCCGACCTGCGCGCCGTCCTGACCCGCTATGCGAGCCATCCGAGAGCGCGCTACCTCGTCGGGCTGCGCGACCAGGTCCAGGGCCGCCCCGAGTCCGACTTCCTCGCCCGGCCCGACGTCATCGCCGCGCTCAGGCTCGTTGCCCGGGCCGTGCCGACGTTCGACCTCGTCGTCCGGGTCGACCAGCTCGCGGCCGCCGCGAAGGCGGCCCAGGCCGTGCCGGAGCTGACCTTCGTCCTCGACCACCTCGGCAAACCGCAGATCAAGGACGGCGCCGAGGGGCTGTGGGCCTGGCGGGAGGCCGTCACCCCGCTCGCCAAGCAACCCAACGTGGCCGCGAAACTCTCCGGCCTTGTCACCGAGGCCGACTGGCAGGAGTGGACGCCCGAGGACCTGCGCCCGTTCGTCCAGACCGCGCTCGAGCTGTTCGGTCCCGACCGGCTCATGTTCGGATCCGACTGGCCCGTCTGCGAACTGGCCGCCACCTACACCCGCGTCAAGGACGCCGCGACCGAGATTCTCGGCCGCGAGGACCCCGACGTCTTTTCCGGAACGGCGGCGAAGACCTACAAACTAGGAGTGCTATGAAGTACCTGCGCATCGGCGAACCCGGCCTGGAGACCCCCGTCGTGGCCCACCAGGGCAAGCACTACGACCTCTCGGGGCTCTACAGCGACATCGACGCCGACTTCCTCGCCCGCGGCGGCGTGTCCAGTGTGGCTGAATTCCCCGAGATCGACATCGCCGGCGAGCGGATCGCCGCGCCGATCGCCAAGCCCGGAGCCGTGGTGTGCATCGGCATGAACTACGCCGCCCACTGCGCCGAGTCCGGTGCTGAGCCGCCCGCTGAACCCGTCGTGTTCTTCAAGCACCCCAACACCGTCGTAGGCCCCAGAGACGCCGTCCAGATCCCGCGCGGATCGACCAAGACCGACTGGGAGGTCGAGCTCGGCGTCGTCTTCAGCAAACGGGCCTCCTACCTGGAGTCCGAGGAAGACGCGCTCGACTGCGTCGCGGGCTTCGTCGTCGCCAACGACGTCAGCGAGCGCGACTTCCAGATCGAGCGCTCCGGAGGCCAGTTCTCCAAGGGCAAGGCCTGCCCGACGTTCTCCCCGCTCGGCCCCTACCTCGTCACCCCCGACGAGATCGAGGACGTGCAGAAGCTCCGCATGTGGTCGAAGGTCAACGGCGAGATCCGGCAGGACTCGAACTCCGGCGACATGATCTTCTCGGTCGCGCACATCATCTTCCACATGTCGCAGTTCATGGCCTTCGACCCCGGCGACCTGCTCCTGACCGGCACCCCCGAGGGCGTCGCGCTGTCCGGCCGGTTCCCCTACCTCGGTGCCGGTGATGTAGTCGAGGTCGGCATCGACGGCCTCGGCCAGACGAAGAATGAGCTGGTGCAGGCATGACGATCACCGCAGTCGACGTCGTCGACGTTCGATTCCCCACCTCCCAGAGCCTCGACGGTTCCGACGCGATGAACCCCGACCCCGACTACTCGGCCGCCTACGTCGTGCTCCACGCCGACGACGGCTTCGAGGGCCACGGGTTCACCTTCACCATCGGCCGCGGCAACGACATCTGCTGCGCCGCCATCGAGACGCTGTCCGAGCTCGTGGTCGGCCGCGAGGTCGACGACCTCGGCGAGTTCTACCGGCGCCTGACCCACGACTCCCAGTTCCGCTGGCTCGGACCGGAGAAGGGCGTCATGCACCTCGCAGCGGCGGCGCTGGTCAACGCCGCCTGGGACCTCGCCGCCCGCCGTGCCGGGATGCCCGTCTGGAAGTACCTCTCCAGCATGAGCCCCGAGCAGATCGTCGACTGCGTCGACTGGCGCTACCTGTCCGACGCGCTCACGCCCGAAGAGGCCCTTGCGATGCTGCGCGAGGCCGAGGAGGGCAAGGCCGAGCGGATCGCCGAGATCGAACGCGACGGCTACCCGGCTTACACCACCTCGCCGGGCTGGCTCGGCTACTCCGACAAGAAGGTCGTGCGCCTCGCCCGCGAGGCCGTCGCCGACGGCTACCAGCAGATCAAGCTCAAGGTCGGCGCCGACCTGGAGGACGACCGGCGCCGATTCGCCGCCGCCCGCGAGGCTGTGGGCCCCGGCGTCCGCATCGCCGTCGACGCCAACCAGCGCTGGGACGTCGGGCAGGCCGTCGAGTGGATGTCCGCGCTCGCCGAGTTCGATCCGTGGTGGATCGAGGAGCCCACCAACCCCGATGACATCCTCGCCCACGCTGAGATCCGCCGTCGCGTCGCGCCGATCAAGGTCGCCACCGGCGAGCACTGCCACAACCGCATCATGTTCAAGCAGCTCCTGCAGGCCGGGTCGATCGACTTCCTCCAGCTGGACTCGGCTCGCGTGGCCGGTGTGAACGAGAATATCGCGATCCTGCTCTTGGCCAAGAAGTTCGGCGTGCCGGTCTGCCCGCACGCGGGCGGCGTCGGCCTGTGCGAGCTGGTCTGCCACCTGTCGATGTTCGACTACACCTCCGTGAGCGCGTCGATGGAGGATCGCGTGATCGAGTACGTCGACCACCTCCACGAGCACTTCATCGATCCCACCGTTATCAAGAACGGCCGATATCAGGCCCCGACCGCGCCCGGCTTCTCGGCCGAGATGCGCGCCGAGAGTCTCCAGCGCTTCACCTTCCCCGATGGTCCTGAATGGAGAGAACAGCGATGAACGGATTCGAGAACCTGACCGTGGTCGTCTCGGGAGGTTCGTCGGGGATCGGCGCGGCCTGCGCCGACGCCTTCGCGGAGCGCGGTGCGAACATCGCTGTGCTCGACCTCAACGCGAGCGAGAATCACTGGTCGACCACGTGTGACGTCGCCGACGACCACCAGGTGCGCCAGGCGGTCGCCGCGGCGGCCGAGCGCTTCGGGGGAATCGACGTGCTCGTCAACAACGCCGGGATCGGCGCGGTGGGCACCGTCGAGGAGAACTCGGACAAGCAGTGGATACGGGTGCTGGACGTCAACCTGCTCGGCATGGTGCGACTCGCCCGCGCCTGCCTGCCGCACCTGCGCGAATCCGCCTCGCCCGCGATCGTGAACACCTCGTCGATCGCCGCGAGCGCCGGACTCGTCAAGCGCGCCCTCTACTCCGCCTCGAAGGGCGCGGTCCACTCGCTGACCCTCGCGATGGCGGCCGACCACGTCTCCGAGGGGATCCGCGTCAACTGCGTCGCCCCCGGCACAGTCGACACGCCCTGGGTCGCGAGGCTGCTCGACCAGGCCGAGGACGCCGAGGCCGAGCGCGCCAAGCTCGAAGCCCGCCAACCCACCGGGCGGCTCGTGAGCGCGGAGGAGGTCGCGAACGCCGTGGTCTACCTCGCCGACCCGGTGAACAAGGCCATCACCGGCACCAGCATTGCTGTAGACGGCGGCATGTCCGGCCTCCGCCTCGTCCGCTGACAGACCGGTCCGCTTCTGCCCCGGCTCCAAGCGCCAAGTCGGAGGGACGCGCCTGTGGAGACCGGCAATGGCCATGGGGTCGTTGGCGGGATCGGTCATGCGGATGGCTGCTCTGCGCCAAGGGCGGCGGCGATGACGAGGGGGATGGTTGGGAGGGGGTGGGGTCTTCGGCTCCCCGGTGCCTCTCGCTTGGGCTTCAATCGATCAGCGACGAAAGAGCTGAGTGGGGGCCGGGGGTGCCCTGTCGGCCACGGAGGCCGGTCGTGGGGAGCAGGAACAGGAGCAGGAGCAGGAGCGGGACTCTAGGGGCCGGTTCGGCGGCTGCGGCTAGG
>NZ_JAKZEW010000055.1:20516-20698 GCF_022548875.1 Glycomyces sp. L485
CGCCGGTGCGGCCGCTGCTGCTGGCGGTGTGGTCGGCGTGGGGGCGGGCTCGTCTTCGGGGCGGGAGCATCCGCCCGGTCCTGAGTCCTGTTCGAAGTCACGCTCGGGTCCGGTGTTGCACTCGGACTCGCTCCCGGTCCCGGTCCTGGTCTCGGTCTGCGAGGTCGGTGCCTGTCCGGGTT
>NZ_JAKZEW010000030.1:0-340 GCF_022548875.1 Glycomyces sp. L485
CCGGGCGGACGCTTCCGCCCCGAAGACGAGCACGCCCCCACGCCGACCACACCACCAGCGGCAGCGGCCGTACCGGCGGCACCGGCTGCGGCGATGACTCTGGTGCACCCGAAGACGAACGAACCGCTGATTCCGGTGCGCTCGAACGTGATCGAAGATCCCATCCCGTTCTTAACCTGCCCGCCGCGGGAGGCCGTGGCGGGGAAGGCGCCTCATACAGCCGCCAGCTCGAAACCGGAAACGGCTTCGAGCCATTCCCCGTGTCCAGGGCCAAAACAGCAAACCCGAGCGGCCCGAGCCTCCGTGCTCGACCGGCCCGAACCTCCACACACCCGCAGCC
>NZ_JAKZEW010000030.1:491-9829 GCF_022548875.1 Glycomyces sp. L485
GCCCGACACCGCTGCCGCCAACGCCCCCGCGGCCATTGCCGGGCTCCGCTTGCCCACTCCAACCCTCCGCACCACACACACCACACACCGGCGACTCCTGGCTACCAACCACCATGGCCGACAATGCGCTCAACCCAATACTCAGCTCTTCGTCGCCGATACGGCACCGCACGGCCGGTAAGCGGAAGGCGGGCCCCGCGTGACGAGCGGTCAGGGGTTGCGAGACCATGGATGGATGGACGAGCAGCCACTGCCGCAGTCCCGCCCACAGGCACCTCTCCTCACCTGGGAGCCGGTCGACGAGATCGACCGGGTGCTCGGCGAGGAGGTCGTGCGTCGGCTCCGCTCCGCGGCAAGCGCCATCGCCGATGCGCTCCCCACACTGGACGAGTACGACTGCCACGAGATCGTCGTCCACCTCGACCGCAGCCTCAAGGACGTCGTCGACGAATCCTCCTACGAGCACTTCCTGCATCTGTTCGGGCACCTCTTCACTCTTCGCGACACACCCGAGCCTCACCGCGTCGCGCGCACCATCACCGCCCTGGCCGACGCCGTCGAGGTCGGGCTCTGGGAGCTATGAGTTCGCCCCGACTCGCCAGTGTGGCTACTGACCAGTAACATGTAGGGTGATCGGCAACACCGGATCGTCGAGAGGTCGCCATGGGAGTCGTACAAATCGTTACGGCCACGATCGCCTTCGCCTATACGGCGGTCGCGATCGGGCTGTTCGTCCGCGCTTGCCGCAGCCTGCTCGACACCGTCCGGCTCGGCTCGGCCGACAACACTCGGAAGGACGACCGCGGCACCCGCGTCGCCACCATGCTCCGAGAGACGCTCGGCCACACCCGCATGCTCCAGTGGTCCTGGATCGGCGCCGCGCACTGGCTGGTCTTCGTCGGCTTCTTCTCGCTCTTTCCCATCCTCGCCACCGCCTACCTCGAGGCGTTGAACCCCGAATGGACGCTCCCGTGGGTCGGCCACTGGGGGCCCTGGCTGCTGCTGTCCGAGATCATCGCCGCGGTCACCGGCCTCGGCATCCTCTTCCTGATCGGCGTGCGCCTCGCCAGCCAACCGAGAACCCACAAGGTCCCGTCGCAAGGCCAGGTCTCCGAGGACGGCCAGCGCTCCTCCTCGTCCCGGTTCGAGAACTCCCGCCAGTGGCAGGCCTTCTACGTCGAGGCCACGATCCTCGCCATCGTCGCCTGCTTCTTCACCATCCGCTCGGCCGAGTTCGCCCTCGGCGGCATCGACGCCGCCTGGACCGGCCCGGTCTCCTCGCAGCTGGCGAACCTCTACGGCTCGGCCTCCGAGTCGGCGCTGCACACCACGATCACGGTCACAGCCGGAGTCAAGATCGTGGTCTCCTGGACGTTCTTCCTGATGCTCGCGCTCATCCCGACCTTCGGCATCGGCTGGCATCGGGTCACGGCGTTCTTCAACATCTACTTCAAGCGGGAGGCCGACGGGGCAAACGCGCTCGGCGCGGCCAAGCCGATGCTCATCGAAGGCGAGCCGGCCGACTTCGAGACCGCCGACCCCGAGACCCAGCCGTTCGGCGTCGCCACCATCGAGGACTTCAGCTGGAAGGGCCTGCTCGACTTCACCACCTGCACCGAGTGCGGCCGCTGCCAGTCGCAGTGCCCGGCCTGGAACACCGGGAAGCCCCTGTCTCCCAAGAAGCTCGTCACGGACCTGCGCGACCACCTCTACGAGCAGGCCCCGTACCTGAAGGCCGCGGCGATGGCGAGAAAGAACGGCGGCGAGGGCGACGGGCACGAGAAGATCAACATCATCGGCTCGGTCATCGACCCCGACGTCCTGTGGTCGTGCACCACCTGCGGCGCCTGCGTCGAGCAGTGCCCGGTCGACATCGAGCACGTCGACCACATCCTGGACCTGCGCCGCAACATGGTGATGATGGAGTCCGACTTCCCGGCCGAGGCGCAGACGATGCTGCGCAACCTGGAGAACAAGGGAAACCCCTGGGGCGAGAACCCCGCGAACCGCCTCAAGTGGGCCGAGCCGCTCGACTTCGAGGTCCCGATCGCCGAGTCCGGCGGCGACTGGGAGTACCTGTACTGGGTCGGCTGTGCCGGCGCCTACGACCCGAAGGCTCAGAAGACCTCCCGCGCGGTCGCCACGCTGCTGCACGACGCGGGCGTCAAGTTCGCGGTCCTCGGCGAGGCCGAGACCTGCACGGGCGACTCGGCGCGGCGCATCGGGCACGAGTTCATGTTCCAGATGCTCGCCGAGCAGAACGTGGAGACGCTGAACGAGGTCGGGGCGGTCAAGATCGTCGCGACCTGCCCGCACTGCCTCAACACGATCGGCAAGGAGTACACCGAGCTCGGCGGTGAGTACGAGGTCGTGCACCACACCGAGCTTCTCGGGGACCTCGTCGAGTCCGGGAAGATCGAACCGGTCGAGCAGCACGACGGCAAGCTCACCTACCACGACCCGTGCTACCTGGGCCGCCACAACCGGATCTTCACGCCGCCTCGCGAGCTGCTCGGCTCGTTCTCCGAGGTCACCGAGATGCCGCGCAATGCCGAGAAGTCGTTCTGCTGCGGAGCCGGCGGCTCCCGCATGTGGCTGGAGGAGCCGCTCGGCAAGCGCGTCAACCGTGAAAGGGCCGACGAGGCCGTGGCGACCGGCGCGAAGACTCTCGCCGTGGGCTGCCCGTTCTGCTCGACGATGCTGCGCGACGGGGTCGCCGACGCCGGGCACGAGGACGACGTGGAGGTCATCGACATCGCCCAGCTCCTGGAGCGCTCACGGGCGAAGAAGGCCGCCGCCGCGGAGTTATCGGCCGAAGTAGGCGCGCAGGAGGTTCGCGGACTCGTCAGGGAGGACGCCGCCGTAGACGTCGGGGTTGTGGTTCAGGCGCTCGTCGCGCACGACGTCCCACAGCGACCCGACCGCGCCGGTCTTGGGCTCCCACGCGCCGAAGACGATCTCGCCGACGCGGGCGAGCACCGCGGCCCCGGCGCACATCGTGCACGGCTCCAAGGTGACGACCAGCATGCAGCCCTCCAGCCGCCAGCCGTCCCCGTGGACGGCGGCGGCCGCTCTGAGCGCCAGGATCTCGGCATGGGCGGTGGGGTCGGCGAGGGCTTCGCGCTGGTTGGCGGCCGCGGCGAGTTCGCGGCCGCGGGGATCGTAGACGACCGCGCCCACCGGGAGGTCGCCGCCGGACGCCGTCGCGGCCTGGAGGGCGCGCCGCATCCGGCTCTGGTGAACCTCGCGGCGGGTCTGCATCGGGTGTGAAGGGTCGGGGGCTAGGCGCCGGTGGCGGATTCCAGGGCGTCGGCGAAACCGATCACCTCGGCCACCTCGGAGACGACGTCGGAGGGCATCATGCCTTCCTTGGCGCAGAGGGCGAGCAGCGTCGCCCCGCCCACGCCGAGGTCGCCGAGCAGGTCGGCCTCGCCCACGGGCTCGGCGTCGAGCTCGGTCGGTCGAGCGGAGATCGACTCCTCGTCGTCGGTGTCTATCTCATCGGTGTCCTCCGGTTCCAGGTCACCGAGCAGCGCCTCGCCCAGGCGCGACTGCGACGCGTACTCGGCATCGGAGCCGAACGTGCGCAGGTCGTCCCCGTTGTCGAGACGCATCACCGTCAGGTATTCGTCGTCGGCGTCCACGAACAGCAGCGTCAGGTCGGCGTCAGGGCAGGCCTCACGCATGACTTCAGCGGCGTCCTCGATGTCCGCCACGTCGTCGAGATCGACCTCAGTGGCGTCCCATTGGTCGCCCTCGCGGCCCACAGCCACAGCGAAATACGACACGATCCGTCCCCGTTTTCTGTTGAATGGACCAGCTTCTCAAAGGAATCAGCTGCTCGAAGCGATCAGCTGAAGGATGTGGCGGCCTGCGATGATGTAACCACAGGATCCAATCGCCGGTCAACAGAAGATACAGCTCGACTGCGAGGCCGGTGACCCCAGCGGCTGTCCCTGCGACGGCTGCTACGCCGACCGCTACACCGCGGTCACCGTAGCGCGCCAGCACGGCCGCCACGACCGTTGCGATCGTACTCGCGGCCAATGTCACCCAGGCGAACCCCGCCCCGGTCCGGGCGAAGGCGAGGATCCACAGCAGCACCCACAACGCTGTGAGCGCCGATCCCGACGCCACGGCCCCGACGCGCACCTGGTGGGGCTCGCGCCAGCTCGGACGCCCTGAGCGGGTCGGGGGTAGCCCGGGGCCCGGCCAGGAGGTCGCGCGGATGGGTCCGTCATGCATAGGAGACAGGGTACGTGGGCGAAGGCGGGGTTTGCATCGCCGGAACGGGAAGCGGCATGACCGGCAGGGCGGGTGCCTCGACCGCGCGGACCTTCCCGTCGGGGAAGGTGACGTGGTAGCGGGTGCCGTCCCAGGCTGCGCGCGGCATCTGCGGGTCGCGCCCGGCGTAGACGCCCTTGGCGGCGTTCATGCGGTAGAGGCCGGCGCCGATGAGCTGCTGGTCGTAGGGGCCGCCGATGGAGGCGAGGTCGATCTGCTCGGCGACGTCGGAGGCGGCCTGCTGGAAGTCCTTCATGGCCTGCTCGCCCGGGGGTCCGGCGACGCGGCGGGCCCAGGCGCACGCGGAGGCGCGGCGGGAGAAGCTCGCGAGGGAGGCCAGCTCGGGCGGGGAGATCAGCCCCGAGGAGACGTAGGGGGCGAGCGCGGTCTGGGTGCGGCGGGCGTCGGCGGCCCGCAGCCACAGGGCGAGGCCGACCATGGTGAAGAACAGCGGCATGAGGAACGCCGGGTAGAGCGCGAACCACAGGGCGGGCATGCCGATGTCGGCGCCGATGACCGAGGAGCCGTTCCACAACGCGTGGAGGGCCATGCCGCACAGGAGCATGCTGATGATCCAGCCGGCCTGGACGCCGGTCCTGCCGGGGCGGCGGGCGGCCTTGCCGAGGCCGATGGCCGAAAGCCCGGTCATGAGCGGGTGGGCGAACATGGTCGCCAGACCTCGGACGACGACGAGCTGCGTGACCAGGGCGATCCCGGCGGACTCGTCGAGGATCCGGGTCCCGGAGACGTAGGTGCCGGAGGCGTACAGGACGTTCTCGGCGACGGCGAAACCGGCGCCGGCGAGTCCGCAGTAGACGAGCGCGTCGAGGGTGCCGGTGAAGTGGCGCCGTGCCAGCCAGAGCACGATCAGCGGCCCGGCGAGCTTGGCGATCTCCTCGATGACCGGCGCCGAGACGACGGCGGCGAGGTTCTCGTTGAGGTCGTTCTCGCGCAGCAGGTGGGCCGCGCCGGAGTTGACGCCCAGAGAGACCGCGGTGGCGACGCAGGCGCCCCAGCCGAAGCAGAACGCCAGGACGAGCCAGGGGCGCCGCCGGTAGCGGCCGAGCCACAGGAACGTGCCGACGAGCAGCGGGGCGGGCACCAGAGCGGCGACGAGGCCGACCCCGGCGGCCTGTGCCCCGGCGCCGTCGACGATGGCCCAGCCGAGGACGGCCAGGCCTCCGGCGAAGATCGCGGCGCAACCGGCGATGACGAGGGGCCGCAGGCCCCTGCGGTGCCCGGCGATGGCGGCCACGGCGCCGGCCACGGCGAGCGCGGCGGCGATGGTGAGGACGACGAGGAGCTCTCGGGTCTGGTCGCTCACGCGCGGTCCTCGGGGCCCGGCTCGGCTTCGGTGGCGTGCTCGCGGATGACGAAGTGGTCGCCGATGCCGGAGACGGACAGGAGCCGCTGGAGGAAGTCGCCGAGGTTGGCGAGGACGAGGACCGCTCGCGAACGGGTCGCGGCGCGGCTGAGGACGACGAGCGTCCCGAGCCCCCGCGAGTCGCAGAAGGTCACGCCTCCCATGTCGAGGACGACGCGCACGGGGTCTTCGGCCAGTGCGGCATCGACGGCTCCGGAGAGCCGCGAAGCGGTCTGGAGGTCGATTTCACCGGTCAGCGCCACGATCGTCTCGTTCGATTCGCGGTAAACCGAAATGTCGAGCTTCTGGTGTACCACGTCCCCAACCCTAACCGAAAACTAATCGTTGCCGGGTTCCAGCAGTTCGAGGATCTTGGCGATCTCGTCGTCGGGTCCGTTGTCCTTCTGCCACTGGGCGAGGTCGCCGTGGGCCTTGCGCAGCTTGCGGATCAGGCCGTCCTCGCGTTCGCGCAGGTCGCGCGTGCGCTCGGAGGTGTGCCGGAGCGCCTGGCCCTGGCTCCACAGGTCGATGAAGACCTTGACCTTGGTGCGCAGCATCCACGGGTCGAACGGCTTGGTGATGTAGTCGACGGCGCCGACCGAGTAGCCGCGCATCGCAAGGTGGGCGTCGCGGTCGGCGGCGGTGAGGAAGATGATCGGCGTGTGGCGGGTCTTCTCGCGCTGCTTGATGTGGCGGGCGGTCTCGAAGCCGTCCATGCCGGGCATCTGGGCGTCGAGGAGGATCGCGGCGTAGTCCTCGGCGAGGAGCCGCTTGAGTGCCTCCTCGCCTGAGGTGACGGCGATGGTGGCGACCGGTAGGCCCTGGAGGATCGCCTCGAGAGCGAGGAGGTTCTCGGATCTGTCGTCTACGAGCAGGACACGGGCGGTGCTCATGCGGCATCTCCATCGTTCGGGGCGTCATCGTCGCGCGGGGGGCCGTCCGGGTCGAGGGCGGTCCCGATCCACTGCGACATGGTATCGAGCAGCCGGTCCAGGTCGACCGGCTTGGTGAGGTAGGCGCTGGCTCCGGCGGAGACGGACTTCTCGCGCTGCTCGGCGAGGGCCTGGGCGGTGAGGAAGATGATCGGCAGGCCCGCGAACTGCGGCATGCGGCGGATGACGCGGGTGGTCTCGTTGCCGTCCATGCCGGGCATCATCGAATCCATGAGGACGATGTCGATGTCCGGGTGGTGCTGGAGGGCGTCGATGCCGTCGGCGCCGTTCTCAGCGTAGTGGACGTCGATGCCGTGCAGCTCCAGGGCGGCGGTGAGCGCGAAGACGTTGCGGATGTCGTCGTCGACGATGAGGACGGTGGCGCCGTCGAGGTGCTGGGCGGCGGCCGAGGACGACGGAGTCTCGGGCGCGCCGGTGAGGATCGACGGGCCGCGGACGTCCTCTACGGGCGGCAGCTCGGCGCGGTGCGGCTGGAAGTCGTCGTCGCTGTGGATCTCGGCGGGGACGGCGAAGGTGAACACGCTGCCCTCCGAGCCGGTGCGTTCGATGAAGACGTCGCCGCCGAGCATCTGCGACAGGGACTTCGAGATCGACAGGCCCAGGCCGGTGCCGCCGAAGTTGCGGCGGGTGGTGCCGTCGGCCTGCTGGAACGGCTCGAAGATGATCGCCTTCTTGTTCTCGGGGACTCCGATGCCGGTGTCGACGACGGAGAAGGCGATGCGTTCGGCGGCGGAGTTCAGGCGCGGCGCGTCGAAGCGGATGTCGGAGGCCACGCGCCTCACCGCGAGGGTGACCGACCCGGTCCGGGTGAACTTGACGGCGTTGGACAAGAGGTTCCGCAACACCTGCTGGAACTTCTGCCCGTCGGTCCGCAGCGTCCGCGGCAGCCCCGGTCCGACGTCGACGACGAAGCCGAGCTGCTTGTCCTCGGCCTGGGGCCGGAACGTCGCCTCGATGTCGCCGAGGGCCTCGCCGAGGTCGACCGGGTGGACGGAGACGTCCATGCGCCCTGCCTCGATCTTGGACAGGTCGAGGATGTCGTCGATGAGGGTGAGCAGGTCGGTGCCGGCGTTGTGGATGGTGCGGGCGAACTCGATCTGCCGGTCGGACAGGTTGCTCTCGGAGTTCTCCGACAACAGCCGCGCGAGCAGCAGCAGCGAGTTCAGCGGCGTGCGCAGCTCGTGTGAGACGTTCGCGAGGAACTCGGACTTGTACTTGGAGGCCTGCGCGAGCTGCTCGGCCTTCTCCTCGATGTCCTGGCGGGCGGCCTCGACCTCGGCGTTCTTGACCTCGATGGCCTTGTTCTGGGCCGACAGGAGCGTGGCCTTCTCCTCGAGTTCGACGTTGGTCTCCTTGAGCCGGTCGGACTGCGCGCGCAGTTCCTGGGCCATGCGCTGGGACTCGCGCAGGAGCACCTCGGTGCGGGCGTTGCCTTCGATGGTGGCGAGGGTGACGCCGACGTTCGGGGCGAGCGAGTCGAGGAACTTCTTGTGGAGCCCGGAGTAGGTGTTGAAGGAGGCGAACTCGATGACGCCGCGGACCTTGTCGCCGAACTGGACGGGCAGGATGATCAGGTCAGTGGGCGTGGCCTGGCCGAGCCCCGAGGAGATCTCCAGGTAGCCCTCGGGGATGTCGTGGAGGTGGATGGTGCGTTTGGAGGCCGCGGCCTGCCCGACCATCCCCTCGTTCTCCTCGATGATGATCTTCTCGCCGGGGCTGGGGTGCCCGTAGACGGCGTTGAGCCGGTAGGTGACGTGGCCCGAGACGTCCTCGTGGCGGACGTAGAACGTGGAGGTCTGCGCGTCGATGAGGCTGGTGACCTCGTCGAGGATCATCCGCGTGACCTCTTCGACGTTGCGCCGGCCCTGGAGCAGCGAGGAGATCCGGGCGAGGTTGGAGTTGAGCCAGTCTGCGTCGGTGTTCTGGCGGGTCTTGTCCCGCAGGGCGGTGATCATCTGGTTGATCGACTCGGTGAGGTCGGCGATCTCGCCGGCGGCCTCGAAGTCGACCGACTGGGTCAAATCGCCCCTGGCGACCGCGTGGGCGACGTTCGCGATGGCCCTCAGCTGGAGCGTCAGCGTCGCGGCGAGCGAGTTCACGTTGCGGGTGAGTGCGAGCCAGGTCCCGGCGACGCCGGCGACCTCGGCCTGGCCGCCGAGGTTCCCTTCGACGCCGACCTCGCGGGCGACGCGCGTGACCTCGCCGGCGAAGCTGGACAGCTGGTCGACCATCGTATTGACGGTGTTCTTCAGCTCCAGGATCTCGCCTTGGGCGTCGACGGAGATCTTCTGGGTGAGGTCGCCGCGGGCGACCGCGGTGGTGACCGAGGCGATGTCGCGGACCTGGCTGGTCAGGGACGAGGCCATCGAGTTGACGTTGTCGGTCAGGTCCTTCCAGGTGCCCGAGACGCCGGGCACGTTCGCCTGCCCGCCGAGGTTCCCGTCGGTGCCGACCTCGCGGGCCACTCTGGTGACCTCGTCGGCGAACTGCGACAGCTGCTCGACCATCGAGTTGAGCGTGGTCTTGAGTTCGAGCATCTCGCCTTGGGCGTCGACGGTGATCTGCCGTGTCAGGTCGCCGCGGGCGACGGCGGTCGCCACGGAGGAGATGTTGCGCACCTGCGCGGTCAGGTTCGACGCCATCGAGTTCACGTTGTCGGTGAGCGCCTCCCAGATGCCCGAGACGCCCTGGACGTTCGCCTGGCCGCCCAGTTTGCCGTCGGTGCCGACCTCGCGGGC
>NZ_JAKZEW010000030.1:9967-56474 GCF_022548875.1 Glycomyces sp. L485
TTCATCGTGGACTTCAGTTCGAGCATCTCGCCCTGGGCGTCGACGGTGATCTCGCGCGACAGGTCGCCGTCGGCGACGGCGGTCGCGACCGAGGAGATGTTGCGCACCTGCGCGGTCAGGTTCGACGCCATGAGGTTGACGTTGTCGGTCAGGTCCTTCCAGATGCCCGAGACACCCTGGACGTTCGCCTGGCCTCCGAGCTTGCCCTGGCTGCCGACCTCGCGGGCCACCCTCGTGACCTCGTCGGCGAAGCTGGACAGCTGGTCGACCATCGTGTTGACGGTGTTCTTGACATCGGCGACCTCGCCGGAGGCGCGGACGGTGATCTTCTGGTTCAGGTCGCCGGCGGCTACGGCGCTGGTGACCTTCGCGATGTTGCGGACCTGGTCGGTGAGGTTCGTCGCCAGCTGGTTCACGTTCTCGGTCAGATCGCGCCAGGTGCCGGAGACGCCGAACACCTGCGCCTGGCCGCCGAGGCGGCCCTCGGTGCCGACCTCGCGGGCCACGCGCGTGACCTCGGCCGAGAAGTTCGACAGCTGGTCGACCATGGTGTTGACGACGCTCTTGAGCTCGAGGATCTCGCCTTGGGCCGGCACGGAGATCTTCTTGGTCAGGTCGCCGGTGGCGACGGCGGTGGCGACGGAGGCGATGTCGCGGACCTGGTCGGTCAGGGACGAGGCCATCGAGTTGACGTTGTCGGTCAAGTCCTTCCAGGTGCCCGAGACGTCCGGCACGTTGGCCTGGCCGCCGAGGCGGCCCTCGGTGCCGACCTCGCGGGCCACGCGCGTGACCTCGCCGGCGAAGATCTGGAGGGTCTCGGTCAGGGAGTTGATCGTGTCGGCCAGCTCGGCGACCTCGCCGGAGGCGTTGACGGTGATCTTCTGCTTCAGGTCACCGGCGGCAATCGCTTGCGTCACGGTTGAGATCGAGCGGACCTGGTCGGTCAGGTTCGAGGCCATGGTGTTCACCGCGTCGGTGAGGCTGCGCCAGGTGCCCGAGACGCCCTTGACGTCGGCCTGGCCGCCGAGCTTGCCGTCGGTGCCGACCTCCTGGGAGACGCGCGTGACCTCGGCGGCGAAGCTGCGCAGCAGGCCCACCATCTGGTTCACGGTCTCGCCGAGGCGCCGGAACTCGCCGCGCAGCTGCTTGCCCTCGAACTCGAGCGCGGCCTCCTGCGTCAGGTCGCCCGCGGCAACCGCTTCCAGAACGCGGCCCAGCTCGGTGGTGGGCCGCACCAGCTCTTCGACGAGCCGGTTGACGCTGGCTGCGCCGTCCCTCCAGCCGCCGTCGAGGTGCTCGATGTCGAGCCGGTGGTTCCACGAGCCCTCCTGGCCGACCACGCGGGCGATGAGCGCCAGGTCGCGGATCTGGCGGTCGGCCTGCTCGACCACGGCGTTGAAGCGGTCGACGACCTCTCCGGCCAGGCCCTCGCCGCGCGGCAACCGCACCGAGAAGTCACCTCGCTCGATCGCGCCCAGGGCGTCGGCCAGGGTGCGGAGCAGGTCGGATTCGTCCGTCGGGTTCGCGGGGGCTGTTCGGGAAGCGGTGTCCGTCATGGCGTTCTTCCTCAGCTGCGGGTACAGGCTCGCCTTACAGGTTGTCACACTGAGGCGGTAAACGTGAAGGCAGGTTACGCAGAGCATTGTGTTCAGTCACCGCAGGTAGCGACCATAAAACTGAAGAATGTCCGCAACCGGTGGCCTATGTGGGGCGTGTGGGCTCTGTTGGCAAGGCCGCGAGGGAGAGTCCAGTCATTGGACCTCGCGCCATCGCCCGAGAACCGGCACGAAACCCGAAACAGGAGCTCTATGTCCCCCCGCATCAGGTCCGGCCTCCGCATCGCGGGCGCCGGAGTCGCCGCAGCGGCCCTCACTCTCGCGGCGGCAGCCCCCGCCCTCGCCCAGGACACAGCTGTTGACGCACACTTCTCGCTGTCCGTCAACTCCGTCTGGGGCCACGAGCCGGCCGTCTATGAAGACGGTCAGTACGGCGTCTTCAGCCCGATCCTCGACGAGGAAACGGTAACCAAGGACACCGAGCCGTTCACCGTCACCACCGTGTTCGACTTCTCAGCCGCCGAAGGCCAGCTCGAAATCGAACTCGTCGACGACGAGCGGTGCGAGACCGCGGACTCAGTTGTCACCTGCATCGACGAGAACATCGACCACGACGCCATGTGGAGACTCGACCTCGGCGATTACTACTTCCGGGTCTCCGTCGGCGAGGACGGCGACCCCGGCGACGAGGTCCCCTACCGGGCCAGCGTCGCGATCGACGGCGAGATCGTCGACGAGGTCGAGGACTTCATCAAGATCAGCGACGAGTACGGCACCTGGGAATACGATCCCAGCATGGACCACTCGACCGATCACGAGCCGGGAGACTACGACCTGGCCGTCCCGGACTATGACATCCAGGGCGCATCGGGCGAGACCGTGACTGTCTCCCTCGACACCACCAACCTCGGCCCGCTCGACGCCCAGGCCCCGATACACGTCGGCGCCGGTGAAGGCTCCTACGGCGTCCGGGTGCAGCTGCCCACCGGCACCGAACCCGCCTGGGACGAGACCGACTCGTTCTCCGAGGACGGCGTCTACTGCTCGCTGGCCTCGTCGTTCCCTCTCATCGACCGGGACTTCCCCCGCGACACCGGCATCACCAACCGCCAGATCAACTGCTGGTTCGACTCCGTCGCCGTCGACGAGCAAGTCAACCTGCAGTTCCCGGTCACGATCGTCGCCGCCGAGCCTGCCGCCGACGGCATCATCGCGCTGACCGAATCCATGGAGCTCGACGCCGACTACAGCAACAACGTCGCGGTCCTCAGCCTCAACAGCGCACAGACCGACCCCGGCGACGACACTCCCACCGACCAAGCCGGCAGCGAGAAGCTGCCGAAGACCGGCGGCAGCTCGATCGTCATGGTCTCGGCCGCCGCGGCCGCGATCGCGGCCGGCGCCGTGGTCTTCTTCGTGCTGCGCCGCCGCAAGCTCGCCCAGAACTGGGAGTAAGCCCTTACGCCGCAAGGCAACAGATAAACACCAGTCACAGCGACGGCCGCCCCGGACTCCACCGCCGGGGCGGCCGTCCCTCATTCACCCCGCCGGTACCGGACACGAAGGCGACGCCGTCATAGACTGGGCCCCGTGACGTACCCCGAGAGGGCCACCCGCAGGCTCCGACTGCCTGCCGACGACCGATCCCCCGCCACCGCCCGCGCCGCCGTCAGAACGGTCCTGGCCGAGGCCGGGCTCGGCGAGCTGCTCGACGAGACCCTGCTGCTCACCACCGAGCTCGCCACCAACGGCGTCGTCCACGCCGGAACCGACATCAACCTCACCGTCGCCGCCGACTCCATCGGCGTGCGCGTCACCGTCACCGACTACCGCTCCGGCGGGATCGAACCGGCCGACATGAACGCCATGCCCGAGGTCACCGCCGAAGGCGGGCGCGGCCTGCTCCTGGTCGACCGCTTCGCCTCCTCGTGGGGCACCACCCACGACGCCACCGGCAAGTCGATCTGGTTCCGCATCGACCGCGACCCCGCGGCGCCCCCGCCCGAGCGGCCCGCCCGCGGCATCGACGTCCCCGACGGCCCCGTCACCGACCTCGGCCAGCTCGCCGCGCTCCTGACAGTCTCCCCCGCGCTCCAGTCGCGCCTGCCGGTCGAGCAGCTCGTCGCCGAGCTCCTCGCCCGGCTCCACGACGCCACCGCCGCCGCCGGCGGCGCCCTCGAATACGACCCCGGAGACGGCTCCGGCGCCTCGATCCTCGCGAAGTTCGGCGACACCGCCGCGCCCGCGGTCACCGTCGAGATGCCGCTGACCGCTCCCGCCTGCGGGAAGCTTCAACTCGCCGGCGACGCCGGCCCGTCCTGGCGCCCCCTCGCCCAGCTCACCGCAGAACGCGTCGCGCTGGCCCTCCAGATCGACCGGATGCGCACCGACGAGCAGCGCCGCTCCGGCTGGCTCACGTACCTCGCCGAGGCCGGGGAGCTGCTGGCCCACTCCCTCGAAGAGCACCTCACCGTCGCCCTCATCCCCCAGCTCATCGTCCCTCAGCTCGGCCGTTGGGCCGCCGTCCATTTGCGCGGCGACGGCGGGACGCTGCGCCTGGCGGCGCTCAGCCACGCGGAGGAGCGCGAACTCGAGTTGTGGCGGTCGCACCTCGGCACCGCCTCGGCCGCCCTCGAGGCGTCCCTGGCCACCGACGGGTGGACCGGCATGGAGCTGCCGATGCCGCGAGGCATCGACGGCGTCGCACTCCCGCTGTCGGCGAGGGGCACGACCATCGGGGTCCTCTCGGTGGGCCGCCCGGCCCAACGCCGGCACTCGACCGAGGAGCGCGCCGTCGTCGCCGACCTCGCGAAGCGCTCGGCGCTCGCGCTCGACAACGCCCGCATCCACGCCGAGCGGGCCGCGGTCGCGCACGAGCTCCAGTCCGCGCTCATGCCCGGGACGCTCCCGGAGGTCTCCGGGGTCTCCTTCGCCGCCGAGTACCTGCCGGCCGAGGCGTTCGGCACCGAGGTCGGCGGCGACTTCTACGACGCGACCGAGCTGCCCGACGAGCGGCTGTGGGTCGCGATCGGCGACGTGTGCGGCAAGGGCGCCCAGGCCGCGGCCGTCACCGGCGTCGTCCGCGACGTGCTGCGGGTCATGGCCCGCGACGGCCGTCCCATGCCGCGCGCCCTGGAGCTGCTGAACTCGACGCTGCTGGACCAGCCCGGCGACTACCGGTACGCCACGATCGCCTCGGCTCTGCTCGACCGCGACGGCGACGCGATCGCCGCGACCCTGTGTCTGTCCGGGCACGACCGCCCGCTGCTGCTGCGCGCCGACGGCGAGGTGGAGTGGGTCGGCCGGGAGGGCACCGCCGTCGGGCTGTTCCCGCACGTGAAGGTGAACCCGCGGCAGGTGCGCCTCGAAGTCGGCGATGCGCTGGTGTTCTTCACGGACGGGGTGACCGAGCGGCGGGACGTGTCGGTCATGTTCGGCCACGACCGCGTCGTCAAGGCCGTCCGGGACGTGGCGGGGAAATCGGCCCGTTCGATCGCCACCGCGCTGCTGGAAGCGGTCCAGACGTTCTCACCGGACTCGCCGAGGGACGACATCGCGATCCTCGTCGTCCGCTGCGACGGAATGTGAGAACGGGCCGCGCCGATGGCGCGGCCCGTTCGGTCGATCCGGGTTAGTCGCCGAAGTCCGAGACGCGCGTCGCGCCGTAGTAGACGTTGCCGTGGTCGATCCTGACGACCTTGACGACGCTGCGGGAGTTCGGCGCGTGGACGATGTAGCCGTTGCCGATGGCCATGCCGACGTGGCTCAGGCTGTTGTAGAACACCAGGTCGCCGGGCCTGATCTCGTCGCGGGAGATCTTCGCGGTCATGTTGTACTGCGCGGCGGCGTTGTGCGGCAGGGAGATCCCGACCTGCGCGTAGGCGTCGAGCATGAGGCCGGAGCAGTCGTACTGGTTCGGCCCGGCCGCGCCCCACACGTACTGGTCGCCGATCTGGTCGAGCGCGTGCATCACGACGTCGGCCCGGTCGCCGTCCATGTACGGCAGCTGGTAGTTCTGGACCGCGTCACCCGAGACTGTTCGCCACTCGGCTTCGAGGTCGTCCATTCGGGCCTCGATCTCGGTCTTCTTGTCCTCCAGCTCGGCCTTGTCGGTCTCCAGGTCCTCCTGGAGCTCGGTGAGCAGGTCGAGCTGCGTGGTGTACTCCTCGGTGGCCGTGTTCAGCTCGGCCATGAGGTCGAAGTCGTACATGTTCGCGGAGTTGAGCCGGTCGAGGCGTTCCACGAACGCCTGGGGGGAGCCCGATTCGAGGAGGAGCGCCGTGTCGCCGATACCTTGGTCCACATAGGTCTCGGTGATGAAGCCGGCGAGGCGCTCCTGCAGGTCGTCGAGATCGGCCGCGGACTCTTCGAGCCCGGCCTCGACCTCGTCGATCATCTCCTCGTTGTCGGCGATCTCGACCGCGAGGGCGTTGTACTCCTCGATCGTGGTGTTGAGATCGTCGTCCACGCTCTGGATCTCGTCCTCGACCGCCTCGCGGTCGCGCTGGGCCCAGGCGGGGGTCGAGGCGACCGCCGATACGAGAAGGCCGCCGACCAGAGCGGCGGACGTCCATTTGCGTCGGAGGTGCGGATGCTTCACGAGGAGGGCGCTCCTTCGGGGTGTCTGAAGTCTGGGGACGGACCGAAGATGAGCCTAGCGCGCGTGACGGGGCGTGGGAAGGGCCCGGGCATGACAAATTCGCAGCGTGACGCCCATTCCACGGATGGTGCGGCGCTCCGGTGAGTTGCCTGGGAGTTCCGGTACGATGTGCGTCATGGTCTTCACGATGTGTCGCTGTCGCCGGTGTCCCGGCACCCGCTGAGCCCCCGGCTCTCCGTTCGCGCACCCGTTCCGACACATCGAAAGCCGATCTCCATGCCTGATCTGACGCTCACCGTCCTGGAGGCCGACCGCCTCCGCTCCCTCGCCTCGTTCTACGCCGGGCACCTCGCGCTGCGCCCCCGGTTCTCCAAGTCGAGCCGCTGGGCCCGACGCGTCCTGGCCGGCCCCGGCCACGAGGCGTGGCTGCTGGGCTGGCTGCCCGGGCAGGGAACCGAGCTGCACGACCACGGCGGCCTCGACCGCCCCGCCGCCGCAGCCGTCACCGTCGTCTCGGGCCGATTGGGCGAGTACACGGTGCGGCCTGGCGCCTTCCCTCGACTGGAGCGGGCCGAGCTGGCGCCGGGCGAGGTGTCGACGGTCGACGACCGGACCGTCCACGCCATGCGCAACGACTCCGACGCGCCCGCGGTGAGCCTGCACGTCTATTCGCCGGGCCTGGACGCGATGCGCACCTACCTGTTCGACGAGACCGGGCTGGCGCCGTCGGCCGTCAAGCGCGCCGGCGAGGACTGGTAGCCGACAGGACCGCCCCGACCGCCTGGGGCAGGGCCGCGGCGACGTCCGAGGCGGTGACGGTTCGCCGTCCCCTCGATGCGATCCCGGCGGCCCGACCGTGCAGGAACGCCGCGGCGACGGCGGCGCTGACGGCGTCCATGCCGGAGGCCAGCAGCGAGGTCAGGAAGCCACCGAGGACGTCCCCGGAACCGGCGGTGGCCAGCGCGGGCCGCCCGGACGGGTTGGCCCAGACGGCGCCGTCGGGACCGGCGATGACGGTGTGGTGCCCCTTGAGCAGGACGGTGCAGTTGAGTCGCTTGGCGAGTGCGGCCGCCGCGGCGGCGCGGTCGTCGCCGGGCGGCGAACCGTAGAGGCGCTCGAATTCACGGTCGTGCGGAGTGAGGACGACGGGGGCCTCGCGTCCGGACAGGACCGACGGGTGTTCGCCGATGAGCGTCAGGGCGTCCGCGTCCATGACGGCCGGGACCGAGCAGGCGAGGACGGCGCGCAGTTCGGCCAGGGCCCGTTCGTCGGTGCCGATGCCGGGGCCGACGAGCCAGGCCTCGACGCGCCCGGCCTCCTCGACGGTCTCGGTGGAGACGACTTCGGCGTACCTGCGGCGCACGTGGTCGGCGGCGGCGCCGGCGTAGCGGACGTAGCCGGCGGGGCCGGCGAGGGCGCCGGAGGCGGCGAGGACGGCGGCGCCGGGGTAGCGGTCGGATCCGGCGGCGACGCCGACGACGCCCCGGGTGTACTTGTCGTCCTCGGGCCCTGGGGTGTGCCACCAGGAGCGGATGTCGGTCTCGGCGGCGACGGTGACGACCGGGTGCGGGTCGAGATAGGGCGTGAGCCCGATGTCGACGAATTCGAGGCGGCCGGTGCGCAGGGCGGCCTCGCCGAGGACGTGGCAGGGTTTGCGGGCTCCGAAGGTGACGGTGACATCGGCGGTGACGGCCCCTGCCGGGACGGCGCCGGTGTCGACCTCGACGCCGGAGGGGACGTCGACGGCGATGACGGTGCCGGCGCTGATGCGGCCGAGGAGGTCGGCGGCGCGGTCGGGCAGGCCGGGGCGGCCGCCGATGCCGAGGATGCCGTCGAGGAGGAGGTCGCAGTCTTCGGGCGGGTCTTCGGTGAGGCGCCCGCCGGCGCGGTTGAGCGCGGCGGCGGCGAAGGGGTGGACGCGCGTGCCCATGACGGGGACGGCGAAGACGCGGGCGCCGCGCTCGGCGAGGCGGGCGGCGGCGAACAGGGCGTCACCGCCGTTGTCGCCGGGCCCGGCGAGGACGGTCACGGTGGAGCCGTAGACGTTCCCGGGGTCCTGCTTGAGGATCCGGGCGGCCGCTGAGGCGAGCCCCGCGGCGGCGCGCTGCATGAGCGTGCCCGGTGGGAGCTTCGGCATGAGTTCGGCTTCCGCGCGGCGAACCGCCGCCGATGACCAAGCTGCGTCCATGGGACTGCCCCTCTCACACCGTTTCGGCGATCACCACCGCTGTCGCGATACCGCCATCATGCGACAGCGACACATGCCAGCGCGAGACGCCACGCTGAGCGGCGGCTTCCGCCACCGATCCGGTGACGGAGAGCGAGGGGCTGCCGTCGGGGGCGGAGAGGATTTCGCAGTCGGCCCAATGCATTCCGTTTGGGGCGCCGAGGGCTTTGGCGACCGCTTCCTTGGCGGCGAAGCGGGCGGCGAGGGATTCGGTGCGGCGCGGGATCCCGTCGGGGGTCGAGCGTTCGGCGTCGGTGAAGAGCTTGTCGGCCACGGTCGGGGTGCGCTCCAGCACCCGCTCGAAGCGCTCCACTGCCACTACGTCTATGCCCACCGCGACGATCACCAATCAAGAGTGCCACGGGATCAGGCGGGATGCCCCTTTTCGCGGCAGTTCATCCTCGCGGGTGAGGCCGTCGGCGCCGCAGGGATGTCACGGATCGGAGTGCGCGCCCGGCCGAGACGCTGCCGCGGGGCCTCGCTCACGGGCGCCGGTGATTCGCCGCTGGGGAGAGCCATGGGCGCACTATGACGCGGCGCGTCCCAGAGCCTCTGACAGCGCGCGGGTGAATTCGCGGGCGCTGTCGGTGTAGAAGAGGATCATCGAGCCGTCCTTCTTGTGGAGGATCGCCGATTCCAGGCCCTTTCGGGGATGGTGGAACATCTTCTGGTAGTGGAGGCGATTCGATTCGGCTCCGAGCTCCTTCGCCTGCTCCCGCAGGTCGGCAAGCTGCTCGACCTGGTCGGGACGGAGTCGCTCCATTTCCCTGCGAATCCGGTTGGAGACGTTGGACAACTCAAGGTCGCGTACGGCCAAGGACTTCTCGCTCTCATCGGGCCAGTGTGCCGCGCGCCGCTCCGCCTCGGTCCAGTCGGCCTCGACCCGGGCCTGGGCCACCGAGGCGGGGTCCAGTTCGGACAGCGGTGTCCTGATGCGGTAGTACATGACCTCGGTGTCGGTGATGCGGATGCGATACC
Source organism: Glycomyces sp. L485 (assembly GCF_022548875.1). Lineage (GTDB taxonomy): Bacteria > Actinomycetota > Actinomycetes > Mycobacteriales > Micromonosporaceae > Glycomyces. The sequence goes on from NZ_JAKZEW010000030.1 coordinate 19,329, forward strand.
GGAAGCCGACCAGGAACCGGGCCGGAACCAGGATGACCAGCAGGATCGCACCGTGGAGGTAGGCCAGTGACAGCCACTCCTCGCCGGTGGAGGGCGTCCGGCCCTGTGCCAGTCGGACCAGGGCCAGGATGCAGAGGTAGACGATGGCGAAGGCTAGGACGAGCTTCGGCGGGGTCTTCTCCTTGTATCGATACATTCACTCGAGGTTAATGCATCATTGCGAACTTCTCCTCTGCCAGCGCGCCAACGCTTTTCGACCGGCACCCGGACCGACCGGCTGCACCGTCTTCACACCGACGGGCCCCGACCGCCTGAGCGGTGTGGGCCCGCGGAGTCCGTCGTCCGGTTAGCAGACGGCCGGTTCGACCCAGGAGCATTCCATCTGGATCTGGTCTTCGTCGGCCACTTCGGCCGGGATCTGCGGCTCTTCGATTCGTTCGAGGTTGCTGAACGTGGCGATCTCGGATTCGCTCGAGTCCGCGCCGTTGCCGGCGATCGTCGCCGCGATCTGGTCCTCGATGTCCTTGACCGTCCAGTACAGGAAGTCGTTGGTCATGATGCTGAAGGCGAGCTCGCGGCCGTCGGCGTCGGTCGCGAAGCCGGACAGGGCCGAGACGCTGGTGAGCGAGCCGGTCTTGGCGTGGACGTTCCCGGCGGCGGGAGTGCCGCACATGCGGCTGGCCAGGGTGCCGTCCTCGCAAGCGATCGGCAGCGCGTCGTACCAGGTGTCGAACCAGGTCGCGTCCTTGGCGCCGACGAGGAGGTCGGTGATCATCGCGGGCGAGATCAGGTTCTGCCGGGACAGGCCCGAGCCGTCGTCGAAGCGGATCGGGCCGGTGTCCACACCGTACTTCTCGATCGCGGCGTACAGCGCGGCCTTGCCGCTGCTGAAGGTGCCCTCGCCGCTCGCCTCATAGCCCATGGTCTTGAGCAGGGCTTCGGCGTGGGAGCTGTTGGAGGGCTTGAGGAGGCCGGCCATCAGCTCCGACAGGGGCTTCGATTCGCGGCTCGCCAGGACCTGCTCGCCCTGCGGCGTGGTCTCGCCGGTCCGGACATCGCCGGCGACGGTGATGCCGTTGTCGGCCAGCGCGTCCTCGAACACCGAGGCGGCGAGCCCGGCCGGGTCGATGACCGCGCGGGTGCCGTAGGTGCCGTTCGAGTCCTCGGCGACGGTGCCGGTGACGCGGACGGTGTTGCCGCCCTTGTCGCGGTTGATGGACACGGAGGTGCCGGATCCGGCCGCGCCGGTGACGGCGTCGTTGACCACGGTCACGTAGTCGTTGGCGGGAGTCATGGAGATGGAGGCCGGGTCGCCTTCGCCTGCACCGGGGTCGACGAAGACGCGGACGGTGCCGGCGTTGAGGTCGTCGCCGGAGGCGATGGTCAATGCCGAGACCTCGGAGGCGTACAGGTACTGCAGGTCGCCCCATTCCCACTTGCCGAGGCGCTCGTCGTCGAAGGCCGTGTCGTCGGCCACGAGGTCGCCGTCGATACGGCTGACGCCGTTGTCGGCCAGTTCGGCGGCGAGGGCGTCGTAGTCGGCTTCGAGCATGGTCGGGTCGCCGGAGCCGCGCACGTAGAGGTCGCCGTCGACGACGCCGTCCTCGGGCCGGTCGCCGATGACGTCGGTGGTGTAGGTGTAGTCCGCGCCGAGTGTCTCCAGGGCTGCCGCGGCGGTGGCGATCTTGTTGTTGGAGCCGGCGTTGGCCCGCTTGTCGCCGTTGTGGTCGTAGAGGATGTCGCCGGTGTCGGCGTCGGCGACGACGACGCCGACCTGGGAGTCGGTGAGCCGGGCGTCGGCGAGGATCGCGTCGATGGCTTCGGCCAGCGCCTCGTCGCCGGTCTCCTGCGCTTGCGCGACTACGGTTCCGGCGATGCCGAGTGCGGTCGCGGCGCCTGCTGCGACCAGGCCGGTGATCAAGGTTCGTTTTCTCACGACGTGAGTGTATATGTCGTGACCTGTCGGCGGGTGCCACAGAACGAAGGTGCGCCGCCCACTCGGACGACGCACCTTGCGCTGCTTGACGAACGTAGGGGCAACTATTCCACAGTGACCGACTTGGCGAGGTTCCGAGGCTGATCGATGTCCTTGCCCAGGGCCGTGGCCAGTTCTGCGGCGAACTCCTGGAGCGGGACGGCGGTCAGCAGGGGCGCGAGCAGCGTCGGGGAGGCCGGGGTCTCGATCACGTGGTCGGCGTGGACGCGGGTGATGTCGTCGCCGGCCTCGCACACCGCGATGACTCTGGCGCCGCGGGCCTTCACCTCTTGGATGTTGGAGATGATCTTGTCGTGCAGCAGGGACCGGCCCCGCGGGCTGGGCACGATCGCGATCACGGGAGTGCCGTCCTCGATCAGGGAGATCGGGCCGTGCTTGAGCTCGCCGGCGGCGAAGCCCTCGGCGTGGATGTAGGCGAGTTCCTTGAGTTTCAGGGCGCCTTCGAGGGCGACCGGGTATCCGACGTGTCGGCCGATGAACAGCACGCGGCCGAACGGCGCCGAGTCGCGGGCCATGGCGCGGACCGGTTCGAGGTTCTCCAGGAGCGCGGCGATCTTGTCGGGGGTGGCGACGAGCTCGTCGAGGACGGCCGAGACCTCGTCGGCGTACATGATGCCGCGGGTCTGGGCGAGGTGGAGGCCGACGAGGTAGCAGGCGGCCAGCTGGGTCAGGAACGCCTTGGTCGAGGCGACGGCGACCTCGATGCCCGCGCGGGTGTACAGCACCGCGTCGGATTCGCGCGGGATGGTGGAGCCGACGGTGTTCGAGATGGACAGGACGCGGGCCTTCTGGTCCTTGGCGTGGCGCACTGCCATGAGCGTGTCCATGGTCTCGCCGGACTGGGAGATCGCGACGACGAGTGTGGAGCGGTCGAGGACGGGGTCGCGGTAGCGGAACTCCGAGGAGAGCTCGACTTCGCAGGGGATGCGCGTCCAGTGCTCGATGGCGTACTTGGTGACCAGCCCGGCGTGGTAGGAGGTGCCGCAGGCGATGATGAAGACCTTGTCGACGTCGCGGAAGTCCTGGTCGGACATGCGAACCTCGTCGAGGACGATCTGCCCGGACTCGTCGATGCGCCCGCGCAGCGTGTCGGCGACCGCCTGCGGCTGCTCGTTGATCTCCTTGCGCATGAACGTGTCGTAGCCGCCCTTCTCGGCGGCGGCGATGTCCCAGTCGACCGAGTAGGGCTTGCCTTCGGAGGGGTTCCCGGCGAAGTCGCGGACGGCGATGCCCGAGCGGTCGATGGTGACGATCTGGTCCTGTCCGAGCTCGACGGCCTCGGTCGTGTAGGCGATGAACGCGGCGACGTCCGAGGCGAGGAAGTACTCGCCTTCGCCGACTCCCACGACGAGCGGGGAGTTGCGGCGGGCGCCGACGACCGTGTCGGGGTCGTCGGCGGCGACTGCCAGGAGCGTGAACGCGCCTTCGAGGCGTGCGCACACGCGGGTCATGGCCTCGGTGAGGTCGCCGTCCTCGCCGTATTCGCGGCCGAGGAGCTGGGCTGCGACCTCGGTGTCGGTCTCGGAGAGGAACTCGATGCCTTCGGCCTCCAGCTCGCCTCGCAGCTGCCCGAAGTTCTCGATGATGCCGTTGTGGATGAGTGCTATCCGGCCGTCGGCCGAGATGTGCGGGTGGGCGTTGCGGTCGGAGGGGACGCCGTGGGTCGCCCAGCGCGTGTGCCCTATGCCGCAGTCGGACTCGGGCAGTCCGGCCTCGCCGAGCGCCGCTTCGAGGTTGGCGAGTTTCCCGGCCTTCTTGGCCAGGCCGAGCTCTTTTCCGGCCACCAGCGCGATGCCGGCGGAGTCATAGCCCCGGTATTCGAGCCGACGCAGCCCGTCGAGCACGACGTCGACGGCCTGGCGGTGCCCTACGTATCCCACGATTCCACACATGCGGAGAACCCTACAGCAGTTTCGCGCAAGACCCGTGCGTGGAGTAACGGTATTCGATCACACAAGTTGATCGTTTTCGTGGCACCGGACACGTTCATCCTTAGGAGACCAGTGCGATGCCTCGAGTTCCGTCGTCGTTCACGTAGCTGATCGCAACGCCGCCCGCGACCGCCGTCAACTGCGCGTCGTGGCACCACGCCTCGGGCAGGCCCTCCTCGGCCACGTCCAGGCGCTCGGCCTCGCCGTCCTCGATCTCGTAGAGCCGGCAGTCCGGGATGGTCGGGTCGAGCGAGAAGTCCGAGGTCAGCAGCGCCCGGTTGTCCGGCAGGACCGTAGCCCAGCCTCGCGCGACCTCCGCTTCCAGCGGCGTGTAGCCGAGCTTGATGGCCTTGTGGTAGAGCTGCTCACCGGTGTGCAGGTCGTAGGTCATGACGCCGAGCCACGAGCCCTGCCGGTGGGTCGCCGCGTAGCACTCGACGAGCTGGACCGTGCGCCGGCCGCCGTCACCGACGCTGGGCTTCGCCGGTGAGCTCCCGGCCTCCCCGAGGGCCTCGACGTGCGCGGTCGGGTTCGACAGGTACAGCGTCCCGCCGCACGCCGAGGTGTGCGTGGAGCCGAACACCTGGTCCCGTTTGCGCCACAGCAGCTCCCCGTCGGCGGTGTCGAAGGCGAGGAGCTTGTGCTCGAAGCGCCGGGCCGAGTAGGGGCCGTCGGAGACGCGCACCTCGGTGCGGCTGTCGATGACGACGGCGTCCTCGGTGACCAGGAAACTCTCCGGGGCCACCCGGGCGCGACGGTCGACCTCGCGCTGCCAGACCAGGGCGCCGTCGTCGAGGTCGAACGCGAGGACGTAGTCGCGGGCTACCGCCCGGTCCGGCGCCGGGACGCAGTCGGCGAGCATGACCAGGCGGGCGCCGGTCATCTGGGCGGCCGCCCCCTTGCAGCCGTTCGGCATGGTCGTCCCCCACAGTCTCGCGCCCGAGAAGTCGTAGGCGGTGAAGACCTCGCCGCGGTCGCCGACGTACAGCAACCGGTCATCCGACATGGCCATGAGCAGGCCCGGAGCGCCGCCGAAGCGGACGGTCGCGACCTCCTCGCCGGTCCGCGTGCGCAGGATCCGCGTCTGGTAGTCGTCGGGGTTGTCGGCTCTGGGACCGGAGAGCCCGACGAGATCCTGGGCATGGGACAGGACCGGGGCCTGCGAGGAACGCCAGTTCCAGCGGCGGTGGTACCAGGCGGCGGCGCCGGTGGCCGGGTCGAGGAGCGTGACCGCCTGCGGGGTCGGCTCGGCCGGGTGGTCGACGCGGAGCATCCCGTACGGGGTCTCGACGAACCGCTCGACGCCGGCCAGTTCGGTGAGTTCGTCGAACGCGGGTCCGGCACCGGCGCCCTGGACGTCGCCGACGCGCACGTCCTGGTTCGCCAGCTCGGCCCACCGCTGCATCGCGGGCGCCATCGCGGCGGCGGCCATGAAGACGATGGCGGTGCTGAGCGCGGCGATCTTTCGCCGCAGGTCTTTGGGGACGGCGACCCGACCTGCCGAGTAGCCCTCGACGACGAACTCGGAGATCGCGAGGAGCCCGCCGCCGATGACGCCGAAGACGTAGGACAGCGCCGCGACGCCGGCGCGGTGGGTGATGAACGCGGTCGGTCCCGCCTCCGGCATCGCCGAGTAGAGCGTCCACCCCGCGGCGGCGGCGAAGACGACGGTCACCAGCGCGGCGATGATGACGCGCGGACCCGAGCGGGCGGCGGTGGAGGTGAGGACGACGGCCACGAGCAGGACCGAGGCGACGGTCCCGATGATCATGTAGAGCCCCGATGACCCGGTGCTGGCCTCGGTGCCGAAGGAGGCCCACACCAGCAGCGCGGCCCAGGCGATGAGCGAGGCCTGTCCGGCCGTGCGCAGGAGGACGCGGGCCACCGGGCGCCTCATCGGAGGCCTGTCGGATCGCGGATCGGCGCGGTGCCGGCCGGGGGAAGAGGTGCTCGCGGACATGCACTCTTTCTACCCGGACCAGGGGCGCCGAAGACCGCCTTTCGGCTATTCGGCCAGCGGTTTTCCGCCCCTATGCCGGTCCGAGAGGCACCGTCGACACAGGCGTGTAGTTCGGCTGGTCGCCGGCGGGTTTGCTCGCGAAGTCCGATTTGTACAGCACGACCTGGCGCGCGATCCACGAGGGGCCGTAGTAGCGGCGCAGGGTCAGCAGGTCCTGGGCGGCCTGCTGGTTGGTGACGCGGTCGCCGGGGCGCGCTAGGGTGACGTGCGGGCGGTACTGCTTCTGGTCGACCGGCAGGTCGGCGGCCGCGAGTCCGGCGCGGATGCGGTGGACGAGCTCCACAAGCGGCGCGACGTCGCCGTCGAGACCGGCGTAGACGACCGAGTACCGGCCCCGGCCGAAGCGTCCGCCGCCGGAGACGCACAACCGCAGCGGATCACTCGCCGCGCAAGCGGCGGCGAGGATCTCGGAGGCGTCGGCGAGCCGGTCGACCGGGACTTCGCCGAGGTAGGCGAGCGTCAGGTGCCAGTTCTCGGAGCGCACGAGGCGGTTCGACTGGGCGGGGCGGCGGTTCGCGGCGCTGGGGCGCGAGCCTCGGCCGTTCGAGGCGCTGGCCCGGCGGGCGATGTTGAGGTCGGATACCACTTCGGCGAGGTCGGACACGGCGTTGTCCGGGAGCGGCAGCGCGGTGAAGAGGCGCTGCGTCCGCGTCTCGGTCTCGGCGACTGCGGCGGCGACTGTGGCACTCACTGGATTCCCTCCAGGGGCTCGCTCGGGGGTACTTGACGCGCGGCGGTATCGATGGGTTTGTCGAGCCGACGCGGCAGGGTTTGTCGCGATGTGATTAATCCTCGCAGCACCGCCGACTGTTAATTCAGTGAAATCCCACCAGACGAGACGGTAATTTCAGGGAAGTAACAGGTGGGTCGGAAATAGTCGCGCGTGGCGGGCGGTTCGCGGCGATTTGCGTGGGACCCGCGAGGACGGCCACTGGGAGGTCCCTACGGCATGGCCTTGCCCGGGAGCGCTTCGAGCCGACGGCGCAGGCGGACGTGCCTGGCGGCATACGCGAAGGCGACGGCGACGACGGACACCCCGCCGCCGAGCCACAGGCCCGCGCGGGCCCCCGCGACCTCGCACACCCAGCCGACGATCGGCGCGAACACGGCGGTCGAACCGAGGAACACCAGCAGGTACAGGGACAAGACCCTGCCGCGGAAGTCGCCGCGCACACCCATCTGGACGCGCTGGTTCGCGGCCTGCGCGAAGTAGACCATGGCGAAGCCGGTCGGCACGAGCAGGACCATGGCCGAGGCGAAGGTGGGGCCGAAGCCGGTGGCGGCGGTGAGGACGCCCAGGGCGAGCCCTGCGCCGAGCACGGTGTAGACGCCAGGGCGGTCGCTGCGGCGCCCGGAGACCAGTGCGCCGACGAGCGCGCCGACGGCGAGGGAGGTGAGCAGGAGCCCGAAGGTGTCCGCGCCGGTCGCGAACTCGGTCTTGGCCAGCATCGACAGCGTCACCGGGAAGTTGAAGGCGAAGCCGCCGACGAACAGCGTGACGACCAGGACGCCGAGCAGGTCGGGGCGGCCGGCCACGAAGCGCAGGGCCTCGCGTATGCCGCCGCTGGTGCCGGCCGAGCGCTGGACCGGGTTCGACAGGCGGCGGCGCAGCAGGATCGTGCACGCCGCGGCCGGGCCGAGGAACGCGGTCGCGTTGATCGCCAGGACGGTGCCGGTGGAGGTCGCGGCGATGAGCAGCCCGGCGACCGCCGGGCCCGCGATGCGGCTGGTGTTGAAGATGGCCGAGCCGAGGGAGATGGCGTTGGGAAGCGCCTCGGGGTCGACGATCTCGGAGTAGAACGCCTGGCGGGCCGGGCCCTCGACCACCGAGACCGAACCGAAGACGAACACCGCGAGGTAGACCATCCAGACCTCGACGAGGCCGGACAGGGCGGTGACGGCGAGCGCGCCGGAGACGGCGGCGCTGGCGATGGAGCAGAGCAGGAGGATGAGGCGCTTGTCGACGGCGTCGGCGATCTTGCCGCCCTGGAGACTGAAGAGCAGGTACGGGCCGAACTGGATGGCGAGGGACAGGCCGAGGGCGGAGCCGGAGTCGCCGGTGAGTTCGAGGACGAGCCAGCTGATCGCGGTGGTCTGGAGCCAGAAACCGAGGGTGCCGGCCAGCTGCCCGGTGGCGAAGACCCGGTAGGCCGGGTAGGTGAGAGCACGGAACGTCTGGTGCAGCTGGCGAGCGATGACTGGGGACATGGCAGTGATCCATGCTAGCCACTTACCGGCCGGCTAGCCGGCGATTATGACGAACTTCTCCCTCGCGAGCAGACGAAACGGCCGACCCCGCAGGGCCGGCCCGGCCGCGATCTGCGGACTACTTCTTCCCGGCTCCGCCGAAGAGCACGTCGTCCCAACCCGGGAGCTGGTTGCGCGGCTTCGAACCGGCCGCGGCCAGCGGGGGCGACTGCAGGTCGTCCTCGGCCGACGAGCGCTTGCCCGGACGCAGCACCGCCAGCGACGGCACCTCCGGCGTCTCGCGCTGCTCCGACACCGTCGTCCCCGGCAGGCCCAGCTGCGCCGCGTGCTGCTTCTGCCGGCCCGACGGCTCGTCGAGCGGGCGCTCGAGCACCTCCCGCAGACGGTCGCGCCGCAGCGGGTCCGGGCCGTCCCGGTCCTCCTCGCTCAGCCCGTGCATCGGGTCCCGCGAGGGCCGCGCCGGCTCACCGGGCCTGATGCCCAGATCCGAGGGCATGTCCATCGGATCCGGCACCTGCTTCGGAGCCGGGGTCGACAGGAACTGCGCCATCTCGTCATCGGGCGTCACGGCCTGCCGGGCCCGGTCGAGCTTCCAACGAGCCCGCGCCGTCGTCTTGCCCGACGACCACGAGGCGTGCACCATCCACGAACCGTCCTCGGTACGCCAGGCGTCCCACGAGACGGCCTCCGGGTCGACCCCGTGCGCGCCCAACTTCATGTCAACCACATTGGACATACGATCGCCGCGCTCCGAAGTGGCCAGCCGCGCCCGGCGGGCCGCCTGCGCGAGCATCGCCCGCTCCTGCAGCACCGGACCGGCGTAGCGAAGCACCCGGTCGACGGCGACCTGCGCCGAGGCCGCGATGTCCTCGGCGCTCTCACCGGAGCGGATGCGGGTCTGGATGTCGCGCGGCGACAGGTTGAGGTGAGTGGCGCCCCGCGGCGGGGCGCTGCGCTGGCCTGCACCGGACTGCTTCGCGGCGGACGGGCTCTCGCCCTTGGCCTTCAGCGAGTCGCCGCCGTCGGGCACGTCGACGGCCGCCGAGACCCGCTCGTCGAGCGGCAGCGCCAGCAGGCGCCCCAGCTCGTCCGCGAGCACCAAGGCGTGACCGTCCTCTGAGAGGGCTACGAACCGTACCGGCCTCATGCCTTTCACCCCTGGTGTTCTTCGTCAGCGCCGCATTGCCAGCTCATCCGAGCGTACGCCCAACCCTACCGGCGAACCACAACCACCGGGGGACGATATTCACGACTTCGCCAGCTCGGGTCGGCATTACGGATTGTCGCGGAGTCTGTCGCAGAGTACATTGGCGGACGTGTCGACCGACGGAACCTCTCCATCTTCGCCTGTCCCGTCGTCGGCGTCGCGTGATGCGTTCAAGCGGGTCAAGCGCTCGCCAGAGCTTCCGGCGCCCGACGCGGTTCAGCTGCGCATGACGCCGATCGCCGCGGGTGGGACTCTGCTGTGGACGATCGCGCTCGTGTCGGCCCAATTGTTCCGCGACGAACTGGCCGATTCCGGGCGAGAATGGTGGATCGCCTGCGCGTTCAGCGGCGTCGTCCTCGGGATCCTCGGCACGGCCGTCATGGCGGTCATGGACCGCCGTCACTTCTCGCGCCGCGGACGGGACCCACGGGATTCGTCGGAGCCCTCGTCGTCGTAGCGCGAGCCGCTCAGAGCTCTTCGGAGCCCTCGTCGTCGTAGATGGTCTCGGATTGGGCCACGCCCTGCGGGGTGGTGTCGACGTACTCGCTGATCTGCGAGTGGGCGCCGCAGCCGTGATCGGCCGAGACGACCCGGCCGTCCTCGGAGGAGAACACGTTCGCGCAGGCGCCGAACGCGACCCGCATGGCCCCGGCCAACGGCATGTAGAAGCCGCAGGTCCCGCACCGCGCGGGGGCGGGGGCGGCCTCGCTGATCGGCGCGTTCGGGCCGCGGTCGCCGTCGTACCAGCGCTGCGCGGCCTCGGCGCGCCCGTCGCGGTTGAGGACCCGCTCGCGGCCGACGCCCAGTTCGAGGGTGATGTCCTCGACGGCGTCGTCCTCGGAGTAGATGTACGCGGGCATGAGGCGGTCGTCGTCCTCGGCGGTGGGCAGGACCTCGCCGGTGCCGACCTCGCCGGCCTCCAGCCGGTCGGACCACGGCACCCACGTCGGCGGGCGCAGTGCTTCGGGACCGGGCAGCAGCGCGGTCTCCGAGACGGTGGCGACCTTGGCGCGCGGGGCGCGGCTGACCACGACGGCCCAGCGCCAGCCGCGGTAGCCGGCCAGCGTGCAGTCGAAGTAGTGGGTGACGACCCGGTCGGCCTCGGCTTCCACGCTCAGGTACTCGCCGACGCCGTCACCGGCCTCCTCGGCGGCGTCGCGGGCGAGCTCTACGGCGTCAGCGCAGATCTTGTCGAGGCGCGGCTTGCGGGTCCGGGACTTGGCTGCTGCGGTGGCGGTTGAGCTCTCAGGCACGTCTCCAAGGATAGGGCAACGTCGGCGGGACCTCACCGGACGGTGCTCCAAGTGCGATGCGCTACCCGGTACGTTTGATGCCATGCGAATACTCGTCGTGTGCGCGGTGAGCGAGGAGGCGGAGGCCATCGAGGCCGGCCGGTCGCTCCGCCACGAGCTGGACGTCCTAGTGAGCGGCGTCGGACCCGCCGCCGCGGCGGCGGCCACCGCCCGCGCCCTCGCCGAGAACGGCACGATGGGGCGCGCCTACGACGTGGTCGTCAACGCCGGCATCTGCGGGGCCTTCAAGGGTCGCGCGGAGGTCGGCGACGTGCTCATCGGCACCGACTCGGTCGCCGCCGAGCTCGGTGTGGCGCTCCCGCGGCGGTTCCAGCCGATCGACGAGATCGGCTTCGGCACCAACCGGATCGGCTGCAACACCGTGCTGACCGTCGCCATGGAGGGCGTGCGGGGCGAGATCCTGACGCTCGCGTCCATCACCGGTTCGGCCGCTCTGGCCGAGAATCTCGCCGGTCGCCACCCCGAGGCCGTCGGCGAGGCCATGGAGGGCTTCGGGGTGGCGACCGCCGCCCAGCAGGCCGGGCTGCCGTTCGCCGAGATCCGCGCGGTCTCCAACTACGTCGGCGACCGCGACGTCGCGAAATGGGATTGGTCGGGGGCGCTCAAGTCGCTGACCGGCGCGATCCGGGAGCTGTGAGCCGGTGACCGCGATCCGCCTGGCGCACTCCCCGTGCCCGAACGACACCTTCATCCACCACGCGTGGACGGCCGGGCTGCTCGACGCCGCACCCGAGGTGGAGCTCACGTTCGCCGACATCGACATCACCAACACCGCTTGCGCGCGCGGCGATTTCGATGTCGCGAAGGTCTCCTATGCGGCGCTGCCGTACCTCGGCGACCAATGGCGGCTGCTTCCGGCCGGCGGCGCGCTCGGGCGCGGCTGCGGGCCGCTCGTGCTCACGGCCGGGCGGTCCGGCCTCAACGGCGCGACGATCGCCGTGCCGTCGGACCGGTCCACGGCGTTCCTGCTGTTCAACCTGTGGATGGACTCGCTCGGCGGCAGGGACGTCCGGATCGAGGTCGTGCCTTTCGACCAGATCATGCCGGCCGTCCGCTCCGGACGGTTCGACGCCGGGCTGGTCATCCACGAGGCGCGCTTCACCTACCGCGAGTACGGCCTGGAGCGCCTGGTGGACCTCGGCGAGTGGTGGGAGGGGAGCGTCGGTCTCCCGATCCCGCTTGGCGCGATCGTCGCCAAGTCGCACTTGGACGGCGAGGCGATCACCGAGACCATCCGGGCCTCACTCGACCATGCGTGGACGCACCCCGAGGACAGCCGCGACTACATCGCCGAACACGCCCAAGAGATGTCGCCCGAGGTGTGCCGCAAGCACATCGAGCTGTACGTCAACGAGTTCTCGCGGGATCTGGGCGAGGAGGGCCGCGCCGCGGTGGAGCGACTGCTCGGCGGCGCGGCGGCGCTGGGCCTCGTCCCCGAAACCCGGATCGCGCCCCCATGGGACGGACACCCGGACAGCTGATTCCTCCGGCCGCGGCCACGCTAGGCTTGACGGACCTGTCAGTACAACCCAGACGAGAATTTCGAGGTTGAACGGTGCCCAGTGGCCGAGTGAAGTGGTTCGACGCCGAAAAGGGATTCGGCTTCGTCTCCCGCGACGACGGCGGGAAGGACGTGTTCGTCCACCGTGACGCGCTGCCCGAGGGCGTCGAGGAGCTCGCCAAGGGCCAGAAGGTCGAGTACAGCATCATCGACACCCGCCGGGGCGTGCAGGCGATGGGCGTCCACCTGGTCGCCACCCCGCAGGCGGGCCCCGCTGCGGCCGTCGCCGAGAAGCCCAAGCGCTCCCCCGAGGAGCTCAACAGCCTCCTGCAGGACATGATCGGCGTCCTCGAACAGCAGGTCATGCCGCCGCTGTCGCGCGGTAAGCGCCCCGACCGCAAGACCGGCGCGAAGATCGCCGAGATGCTCCGCGCCGTCGCCGACGATCTGGGTTAGCTTGCGAACCGGCGAGCGGCGCCTCCCGCAGTAGGCTTCATCGCGTGACCTCCCAAGCTGATCGTTTGAACGCGCTGCTCGACCGGCTTTCCACGCTTCGGTCGCTGCTGGTCGCCTTCTCCGGCGGCGCCGACTCCGCGTTCCTGCTGGCCGCCGCAGTCCGCACGCTCGGCCCCGAACACGTCGAGGCGGCCACCGCCGTCTCGCCGTCCCTGCCGTCGAGCGAACTCGACCTCGCCCGCGGCTTCGCGGCCGGCCTCGGCGTCGCCCATCACGCCCCCGCCACCGATGAGCTGTCCCGCCAGGGCTACCGGCAGAACGCCGGCGACCGCTGCTTCTTCTGCAAGACCGAGCTCATGAGCGTCCTCGGCCCGCTCGCCGAACGGCTCGGCATCGCGGCCGTAGCCACCGGCACCAACGCCGACGACGTCGTCGCCGGATTCCGGCCCGGCATCCGCGCGGCCTCCGCGGCCGGGGCGATCACACCGCTGGCCGACGCCGGTCTCACCAAGGACCAGATCCGCGCCGTCTCCAGGGAATGGGGCCTGCCGACCTGGGACAAGCCGGCCGCGGCGTGCCTGTCGAGCCGCATCGCCTACGGCGTCGAGGTGACCGCCGAGGGCCTCGACCGAGTGGCGGCCGCCGAGGCGGCGCTGCGCAGCGCGCTCGAGGCGGCGGGCATTCCGGTGCGGAACCTGCGGGTCCGGGATCTGGGCGGCGACACCGCGAAGGTCGAGGTCGACTCCGAGCTGCTGGAGGAGGTGGCCGCGCACGGCGAGGTGCTCGCGGCGGTGGAGGGCTTCGCTCGAGTCCGGCTCGACGAGCATGGGTTCCGGTCGGGCGCGATGAACGAGCTGCTGCCGAACCCCGAGCGGTACCGGTGAACTGGAGTCGATAAGCACCCGGTGAGACGGGCCAGCGGTGATCGTCAGTGGAGGATGAGTCCGAAGCGACCGCCTCACCGGGTCCATAACCCCTCGGGAACCCCTCATTCCCCGAGGACTTCACCGTCCGACATCAGCCTGAGCCTGCCCTGAAGCGTTCCTGTCAATTCCCTGACACTACCGTGTTCGCGGCATAACGGTCAGTGTGAACCTGTTCACCTGTTCGAGGGACGAAACATCCCTAATTGACAGTCGCTACTCTGATCCGGACCGCCCCCTCCCGACCTGTGGCGGCCGCGTCGCTCCCGACCGGTCTCGGAGTCCGTGTAGAACAGTCCTGTGGAACTGTCGGGCTGCTCGAACGCGTACGAGCCGGGATGCTCCAGCGGATGCGGCGTCCCGCTCGAAGCCGCCTGCAATCCGGGTGGGCCGTGCAATGCCTGTTCGAACTCCTGCGGCGGCACCTCCGACCCCGGACCGTGGGCGGCGGCGCTCGCGGGCGCCCTCGGGTTCGCGCGCCTGGGGCCAGAGCGGCTGATGCGGGCGAGCACGAGCCATCGGCGGCTGCCGCGCCTGATCGGGCTGCGCGCCATCGCCGCCTACCGGCGTCTGCTCGCGCCGCGGGTCTCGGTGCGGTGCAGGTACGTGCCGTCCTGCTCGGGGTACGGCTACCGCGCCGTTGCGCGGTACGGGCTGTGGACGGGCGGGCGGCTCGCCGCCGCGCGGGTGCTCCGCTGCCGGCCCGGAGTGACGCCGGGCACGCAAGATCCGGTCCCGAGAGCATGGCCGAACCGCGAGGCGGACCGCTAAAATCCACGCCATGACTGATGCGAAGCCGGCCGAGAGTCCGGGCCAGAAGGACGTCCAGACCCGCAGCCGCCCGGTGAAGCCGGGCCACCTGGAGATCGGCGAATTCACCTCCGGGCACATCGGCGCCACGGCGCCGTTCGGCAACACGGGCTTCCCACTGCCGGTGAAGGACATTCACTACGAGCACGACGAGCCGGCGCCGCCGCGCATCCTCGAGGACGAGCGGCACTAGCGCGCCGCGCCTGCACCGCATTGCAGGCGATCGCGGTCTTCGTCGGTTGACGCCGAGACCCTTGACAGACCGGGAATACTGAGGGGAACTTCGTGATCCCTGGAACCGGGGCGGACGTTCGCGTCCGTCCCGGTTTGTCGCATGGAGTCGTGATCCGGGGCGGTCCCGGCTTCGGTGCCCGGGGCAAAACCCGGATACGATTCGCGTATGACATACCCCCCGCAGGGCCAGCCGGGCGACCCTTACCAGCAGCCGCCTCCCGGCGGTTACGCGCCGGGGCAGGCGGGCCCCGAGTACGGCGTGCAGCCGCCCCAGTACGCGCAGCCGGACACGAGCCAGTCGGGCTACCCCCCACAGCCCGGCTACCCGCCTCAGCCGGGTTATGCGCCGCAGCCGGGCTACCCCGACCAGTTCGGGCAGTACGGCCCACCGCCGGTCCCGCAGCCCGCAAAGGGCGGCGGTGGAACCGCGATCCTCATCGTCGTCGTCCTCATCCTCATGATCGGCGGCGGCGTCGCCGGGTACCTCCTGCTCGGCGACGACCAGGACGCCACCACGACCGCCGGTGACGACACCACCGCCGAGTCGAACGAGGACACCACCGAGCAGGCGCCCTCCGAAGACGACGAGGGCGGGGACGCCCCCGCGCCGGACGGCGAGCACCTGACGGTTTCGTCGCTCGGGGCGCTGACGCCGCTGCCGGGCGATCCGTGGGTCTACGCGGGCGGACCGGGCACGGCCACCGACCTACAGCAGGACGCGGAGGTCTACTCGATCCAGCACACGGACGAATGGATCTCGTTCTTCAGCGTCGGCCTGTTCAGCTCGCCCGACGTCGCCTACGACCCGTCGGACATGGTCGGCAGCGCCGAGGCGGCGATATCGTCGTGGACCGACGAGGACACGGGCGCGTTCGGCGGCGCCGAAGACCTGAGCGTCTCCGACATCGAGTTCACCGAGACCGAGGTCGACGGCCGCCCCGCTGTCCTCGCCGAGGCGCGCGCCTCATGGGAATCGATCGACAGCACCTCGGACGCGTACGAGGACATCGCGATCCTGGTCGTCGACGTCGACGGCGTCAACGCCTTCCTCGGCATCGCCAGCGTCCCCGAGTCGGGCACCGACGCGCGGCAGCAGGCCTTGGACGCGCTGCTGGCCACGAAGTTCGAGGGCGAGTCGGCCTAGAAACCCGTCAGCGCCGCGACGAGCGTCGCGGCGCTGGAGTCCGGGTCCGGCGTATTGCTGTCGAAGCATTTCGGCCCGGCGGCGACCGAGGTCGCCACCGGGCCGGTGGGGCCCGAACGTGTCCTAGAAGGCCTCGTCGGGGAGGTCCATCGCGGTCAGGTCCGCCGCCTCGACGATCTTGCGGTCGGCGGTCAGTCGCGGCAGGACCTCGCGGGAGAAGAACTTCGCCGCGGCGACCTTGCCCCGGTAGAAGTCGTCGTCGGCGCCCCCGTCGAGCTTGGCCTGCGCGATCTCGGCCTGGCGCAGCAGCAGCCACGCGACCATGAGGTCGCCGACCGCCAGCAGCAGGCGCCGCGAGTGCAGCCCGGTCTTGTACAGCTCCCGCGGCTGCCCCTCCGCGGGGCCCATGAGGGCCGGCTGGAATGCCTCGATGATGCCCTGGACGTCGCCGAGCGCGCGCAGGACGCGGGAGCGGGCCTCGGCCAGGTCCTCGTGCCCGTCCTCGATGGACTGCATGATCTCGGAGGCGACGGCCATGAGCGCCTCGCCGTTGTCCTTGACGATCTTGCGGAAGAGGAAGTCGAGGCTCTGGATGGCGGTGGTGCCCTCGTAGAGCGTGTCGATCTTCGCGTCCCGCAGGTACTGCTCCAGCGGGTAGTCCTGGAGGTAGCCCGAGCCGCCGAACGTCTGGAGGGACTCGGAGGCGAGCAGCTCGTACGCCCGCTCGGAGCCGCAGCCCTTGACCAGCGGCAGCAGCAGGTCGTTGACGCGCTTGGCGGTCTCGGCGGCCTCCTCGTCGCCGTCGAGCGTGGCCAGGCGCTCCTTGTCCTGCCAGGACCCGGTGTAGGTGACCAGGGCGCGCAGGCCCTCGGCGTAGCTCTTCTGGAGCAGGAGCGAGCGGCGCACGTCCGGGTGCTGGATGATCGGCACGCGCGGCGCGGTCTTGTCGGCGGACTGGAGCAGGTCGGCGCCCTGGACGCGGCTCTTGGCGTAGTCGAGCGCGTTCAGATAGCCGGTGGAGAGCGTGGCGATGGCCTTGGTGCCCACCATCATCCGGGCGTACTCGATGATGAGGAACATCTGTCGGATGCCCTCGTGCTTCTCGCCCATGAGCCAGCCCTTGGCGGGGGCCTTCTCGCCGAAGGTGAGCTCGGCGGTGGCCGACACCTTCAGGCCCATCTTGTGCTCGATGTTCGTGGCGAGGACGCCGTTGCGCTCCCCGAGTTCACCGGTGGCAGGGTCGAACAGGTACTTCGGGACGACGAACAGGCTCAGCCCCTTGGTGCCGGGCCCCCCGACGCCCTCTTCGCCGACGGGGCGGGCCAGGACGTAGTGGATGATGTTGTCGGTCATGTCCTGGTCGCCCGAGGTGATGAACCGCTTGACGCCCTCGATGTGCCAGGAGCCGTCGGGCTGCTTGTAGGCCTTGGCGCGCCCGGCGCCGACGTCCGAGCCCGCGTCGGGCTCGGTGAGCACCATGGTGGCGCCCCACTGCTTCTCGATGAAGAGCTTCGCCCACTCCTTCTGCTCGTCGGTGCCCTCGATGAACAGGCTGTGCGCGAAGGAGGGCCCGGCCGCGTACATCCACAGTGCCGGGTTGGCGCCGAGCACGAGCTCGGCCATCGCCCACCAGAGCATGCGCGGCGAGGAGGTCCCGCCGAGCGTCTCGGGCAGGTCGAGGCGCCAGTACTCGGAGTCCATGAAGCTGCGGAAGGACTTCTTGAAGGCCTCGGGCAGCGCCACGGAGTGCTTCGCGGCGTCGTAGACGGGCGGGTTGCGGTCGCCTTCGACGTAGCTGGAGGCGAGCTCCTCCTCCGACAGGCGCGCGAGTTCGGTGAGGATCTCGCGCGAGGTGGCGACGTCGAGGTCGCCGAAGGCGTCGTGGTCCAGGATCTTGTCGACTCCGAAGACCTCGAAGAGGTTGAACTCGAGATCGCGAAGATTGTGGCGGAAGTGCGTCATTGCGGGTCCTCCATTACTCGGTGGTAACCCTCATCATATTACTCGTCGGTAAGTACCTCAAGTATTCCGCACGATCCGCCCGACGACCAGCGATTACCCGGAGTGTCGCACCAGGTGTGTAATTTTCCTTGCGGCGCCGTAACCAGCAGGACGGTGCTTCGTTGAACTAGTCGACAGACTGTCTGTGCGACGCCCGACCGCCGACTCCACCGCACGTCCGATCCGGCAACCGAGAGCACCCGTCCCGGGCCCCGGCGTGCCCGAGAAGGCCAACACCGCACGATCCGCAAGGAGCCTCCCGCCATGATCCGAACCGTCGCCGATCGCATCGCTTCGAGAACCCGGCCCGCCTACGTCGGCCGCCACCGCCGCACCAGACCGAGGCTCGCCCGCGTCTTCCGGATCGCCGAATCTCAGGCGGCCTCCGGCCGCCCATGCCTCTAGTCGGCCTCCGGCCGGTAATCGAGCAGGAGCAGCGCGATGTCGTCGGTCAAGGGGCCGCCCACCCAGCGGCGCAGCGCGGTCTCCAGCGAGGCCAGGCCGTCGCCGACGTTCCCGTGGCCGATCAAGGACCACGCCCGGTCGCGGATAGGGAAGAACTCGCCGTCGTTCCTCGCCTCCGCCAAGCCGTCGGTGTACAGGAAGATCCGGTCGCCCGGCTGGAGCCGCACCGTCAGCTCCCGCGCCGACGGGCCCAGGCCCAGCGGCGGCGCCATCGACTCGGGCTCCAGGTACGAGGCCACGCCGCCGCGCACCAGCATCGGCGGCGGATGCCCGCAGTTGACGATCTCCAGCGTCCCGCCGCGCTCCTGCATGAGGATCGCGGTCACGAAGTCCTCCTCGTCGGCGTTGCGCGCCACCGCGTGGTCGAGATCGTTCACCATGCACCGCTGGTCGCTCCGCTCGAACGCGACGTGCCGGTACGAACCGAGCACCGTCGAAGACAGCCGCACCGCGTCCAGGCCCTTGCCCCGAACGTCGCCGATGATGATCCGCACGCCGAACTCGGTGTCGAGGGCCTCGTACAGGTCGCCGCCGATCTCGGCGCCCGACCGGGCCGAGACGTAGCGCGCCGCGATGTCGAACGGCCCCAAGCGGCTGTCGATCGGCCGCAGGATCGCCTGCTGCACCACCGACGCCAGCTGCGTCAACCGCCGCAGCCGGTCGTCGTCGCGCTCGCGCACGACCGCGACCGCCACCGAGATGACGATCGCCGCGCACACCACCAGAAAGTCCATGGTCTGCCCGAGGGCGCTGGAGGCGTCGAATCCGTGCAGGATCCACAGGTACACGAAGGACCCGACCAGGCTCGCACCGCCGACGCCGACTACCCAGCGCCATGTCAGGAACACCGAGGCGACCAACGGCGGCAGCGCCATCCACGGAACGGCGTCCGCCTGGTCGCGCACGGCCGTCTGGAAGGCCACGAGGATCACGATGGTGACGAAGGCGACGATGAACACCGAGCGCGCCGATGGCGAGGACCAGCCGGTCCACTGGTCGGCGCGTCCCATACCGTGCCCCCGTTTCAGCGGAGTGCGCATCTCGGCGAATGCCTCCTTCCTACCGGACGTCCGCGGAACGCCAGAGGCTTTCACGCAAGAACCCATGGGCACCCGCCCATGGGGAAAGCACGGAATTGGCCTCCTGACCGCCCTGACTCTTCGGGATCGCCGCACCTGAATTCGACGGTCGCCGATGTGAAGATCGTAATGGTCCTCGAGCAGCCTCCCGCCGTGGAGGAGGCCGCCGCGCCGATCGCCGGGATATCTGGGCATTCGGACCGTGATAAACGACGAAAAGGACGATTGATAATCGACTGTTCGGCTGATACAGGAAGCCTCCCGCAGTCGACGCCGCCCCGGGCGCCGCCAAATCCATTGCCGAGCCGAAGTGCGCTGTGCCAGTCTTGGGACGTGCAGTTCACCCTTGAGAGATCCCCCTTCACCGGCCCTGTCGCCCAAGAACTCTGCGCCGAAGTCCAAGCCGAGTACGTCCGCCGCTACGGCGACGGCGACACCACCTTCCTCGCGCCCGACGACTTCGATCCACCCGGCGGCGACTTCATCGTCGCCTACGACGCATCAGGCCGGCCGGTCGGATGCGGCGGCTGGCGCACCCGCGGGGAAGGCGACGCCGAGATGAAGCGCCTCTACGTGCGCGAGGCCGCACGACGCCAGGGCCTGGCCAGACTGCTCGTCGCCGCAGTCGAGACCTCCGCCGCCGAGGCCGGGCGCAAACGCCTCGTGCTGGAGACCGGCCCGCGCCAGCCCGAGGCGATCGCCATGTACGAGTCGCTCGGCTACAAGCCCGTCAGCCCGTTCGGCGAATACGCCGAAACCGACGGCTCGCTCCACCTCGGCAGGGAACTGCGCAGCGAAGAACGCTGACTCCGAAAGACCGTTCCGCAATTCATCCATTTTAAACTGTCTAATGGCGAATGCACTAGATGCGTTACTTCCGTGGTATTCACTGAAAAAGCCATTGCGTCCGATATCTTCTGCTAAGGGATGTATTACCGTAAGCTCCTGCACGACGGTCGAAGCGGCCGCCACTTTCGATCCCCCCACCTCGAAAGGACTGTGCGCGTGAGCAACAGCAAGAAGTACCTCACCCGATTCGCGGTCGGCGTCGCCGGCCTCGGTGCCGCGGCGCTGGCGATGACCTCGACCGGCGCCTGGGCCGAAGAGACCTCTTCCGACGGCGACTTCCAGATGCAGATCATCAACGGCCAGCCCGCCGCCGAAGGCCAGTATCCGTGGATGGTGGCCCTGGCCGACGCCTCCGACCTCTCGTACAACTTCTGCGGCGGCTCCCTTGTGGCCGACGACGTCGTCCTCACCGCCGCCCACTGCACCGTCGAACCCGCACCCCCGGACTTCGTGATCCGCCACGGCTCGGTCGACATCGACGCGACCGACGTGTACCAGGTCGCCGACGTCCACACCGCCGACCGATACAACGACTGGACCTTCGCCAACGACTGGGCACTGGTCAAGCTCGCGCAGCCCGTCCCCGGCGCCGAGACGATCGAGCTCACCACCGAGGACCGGGCGGACTGGGGCGTCTTCGAGGTCGCCGGCTGGGGCGTCACGGAGAACGGCTGGGGCTCCGACGAGCTGCGCTTCGTCGAGGTCCCGCACATCTCCGACGCCGACTGCGCCGGCGCCTACGGCTCGGAGTTCGAGGCCGTCTCGATGATCTGCGCGGGCGACCTGGCCAACGGCGGCGTGGACTCGTGTCAGGGCGACTCGGGCGGACCGCTCATCTCGGTCCAGGGAAGCCGGGCCGTCCAGGTCGGCGTCGTCAGCTGGGGCTACGGCTGCGCCGAAGCTGGCAGGCCGGGCGTGTACGCGAACGTCGGCGCTCTCATCGACGACATCAACGCAGTGCTCGACACCTGGTAGGAGTGCCTTCCGGGACCGGGCAGGAGCTCCGGACGGCCCGTGAGGCAAGGCGGGGCCGGGCATGTGTCCGGCCCCGATCTCTTTGCCCGCATCAGGGCACCGGTGCGCCTCCGGCGGCGACTTGTATACTCGTCACGGCTCCGCTCGACGGAGCTCGCGGGTGTAGTTCACTGGTAGAATGCGACCTTCCCAAGGTTGAGAAGCGGGTTCGATTCCCGTCACCCGCTCCAGTACCGAAACGCCTCCGGCACAGCGCCGGGGGCGTTCGTCGTTTCCATCCCCGGCCGGCCCTCGCCGCGGCCGTCCTCGACGTCCCAAGTGTCACGGATTGGCGACCCTCTTCACATACGGCCGTGCCATGGGTAGTATGAGCACATCGAAAATTACCGATATTTGTTCCGGAAGTTTCGGCGTACCTTACCCTCGCTCCGCTCGGGACATGTCGTCGGCACAGTCAACGCCCATCCCTCGAAAGGACGATTCCGATGCGACAACCCCTGAGCCGGCCCCGGGCGCTCGCCGCCGCGGGCGCCGCGGCGGCACTTGCCCTGGCGGCCGCCGGCTGCGGCGACAGCGGCGAAAGCGACGCCGACCTGGTCTGGTGGCACATCCAGAACGAGGACCCGATGAAGTCCACCTGGGAGTCGATGGCCGAGGACTGGGCCGAGGGCTCCGGCCTCACCACCGACGTCCAGGCGGTCGAGGTCGAGGCGTTCAAGGAGCGCATGGGCACCTCCGCGCAGGCGGGCGAGCTCCCCGACCTCTACAACACCTGGGGCGGGGGCGTTCTCGCCGAGCAGGTCGAGGCGGGCCTGGTCCGCGACATCACCGACGACGTCGACTGCCTCGACAAGGTCAACCCCATCAGCCTTGAGGCCTATACGATCGACGACCGCCTCTACGCCGTCCCGTTCGACCAGGGCGTGGTCGGGTTCTGGTACAACATGGACCTGTTCGCCGAGGCCGGCGTCGAGGCGCCCCCTGCCACGTGGGACGAGTTCCTCGACGCGGTCGCCGCCCTCAAGGACGCCGGCATCACCCCGATCGCGCTCGGCGCGGCCGACCAGTGGCCCGTCCACTACTACTGGACGTACCTGGTGATGCGCACCGTCGGCCTGGACGGCCTCGCCGAGGCCGCCGAAGCCGGCGACTTCTCCGGCGACGGCTTCGTCCAGGCAGGTCAGATGCTCGCCGACCTGGCCGCCATGGAGCCCTTCCAGCCCGGCTTCGAATCGGCCGGCTACGGCGCGGTCGACGGCCAGGCCGCCCACATGGGCGAGGGCATCGCCGCCATGGAACTCATGGGCCAGTGGGGACCCGAGGTCCAGCGGCAGGCCTCCGGCACCGACGGCCCCGGCGGCGCGCTCGGGTTCTTCCCGTTCCCCGAGGTCACCGGCGGCGCCGGCGCCACCGCGGAGTTCCTCGGCGGCGGGGGCGGCTTCGCGGCCGGCTCCGAAGCGCCCGACGAGGTCGTCGACTTCATGTGCTACCTGCTCGAAGAGGAGAACCAGGCCAAGGCGGTCGCCGACGGCAACTTCTCGACCGTCGCGGCCGACCCCGACGCCGTCGTGACCGACCCCGACCAGCACATACAGCTCGTCACCGAGGCCATGGCCGCCGCCACCGGCACACAGCTCTATCTCGACCAGGCGTACCCGCCGGCGATCGGAAGCACCATCAACGAGGCCTCCGAGGGCCTCGTGCTCGGCCAGCTGACCGCCGAGGAGTTCGTCGCCATGGTCGATGACGCCTGGGCGGCCGAGGCGTGACCGTCAAGGAGCCGTCCGCGGCTCCCCCCGGCGAGGGACGCCCGGAAGGCCGCCGCGGGGCGTCCCCGCGCCGTCGGCCGGTCGGGCGCCCCGGCGCGGGGACCCTCACCGCGTTCATCGCCCCCGGCCTGCTGCTGTTCCTGCTCTTCGTCCTCTTGCCGGTGGCGTTCGCCGCGTACGTGGCGTTCTTCCGCTGGAACGGCCTCGGCGGCCCGCCCACCGACTTCATCGGGTTCGATAACTTCCGGAACCTGCTCGGGGACGACGTGTTCATGGGCGACATGTGGCGCCTGACGCTCCTCGTCGCCATGTCGATCGGCATCCAACTGCCGATCGCGTTCGGCCTGGCGATGCTCCTGCACCAGCGCTTCCCCGGGCGCACGGTGTTCCGGCTGCTGTTCTTCGTGCCCTACGTGCTCACCGAGGCCGTCACGGCCGTCCTGTTCGGCTTGATCTTCTCGCCCAGGCGCGGCTTCGCCGACTCGATGCTCCAGAGCATCGGCGTCGAGACCCAGGTCGGGTGGCTCTCCGATCGCAGCATCGTCCTGTTCGTCATCTTCGGGATCCTCACCTGGAAGTTCTTCGGCTTCCACATGATCCTGTACCTGGCGGGGCGCCAGAACATCCCCGAGGAGCTCTACGAGGCCGCCGCCATCGACGGCGCCGGCGGCGCGCAGATGTTCCGCAACATCACGCTGCCGCTGATGGGCCCGACCGTGCGCATCACGATCTTCCTGTCCGTCATCGGCACCGTCCAGCTGTTCGACCTGGTGTTCGTCCTCACCGGCGGCGGCCCGTTCCACGCCTCCGAGACTCTCGCGATCACCATGTACGACCAGGGCTTCGGGCGCAACCAGATCGGCTACGCCTCGGCGCTGTCGATCGCCATGTTCGTCATCAGCCTGGTCTTCGCCCTGTTCTACCAGCGCTACGTCCTCAAACGCGACCTCCAGGGCTCGCTGACCACTGCCGGAGGGGGTCGCTCATGAACGTGCGGACGCCGCGCGGGAAGCTCCTGCGCAACACCGGTCTCTACATCGCCGCGTTCGTCACCGCGGCGTTCGTGGCAACGCCGATCCTGTTCGCGCTCCTGGGCGGGTTCAAGGACAACCAGCAGCTGCGGGAGAACGCCCTCGGGCTGCCGAGCCCGTGGAACGCCGAGCACTACACCGACGTGCTCACCTCGGACTCGTTCTGGCGCCAGGTGTTCAACTCGGTGTTCATCGCGCTCGCGACGACGGTCATCGTCGTGGGCTGCGCGGCCATGGTCGCGTTCGTGTTCGCCCGTTTCGCCTTCAGGGGCCGCGAGGCGCTGTTCACGCTGTTCGCGGCGGGCATGATGTTCCCGTTCGCGGTGGCGGTGCTGCCGCTGTTCATCATCCTGCGGACGTTCGAGCTGCTCAACAGCCCGCTGGGGGTGATTCTGCCGCAGGCGGCCTTCGGGCTGCCGCTGACGATCATCATCCTGCGCAGCTTCTTCCGCGCCATTCCCGGCGAAGTCGAGGAGGCCGCCGTCATCGACGGCGCGGGCCCGTGGCTGTTCTTCGTCAAGATCCTGCTGCCGATGGCCCGCCCGGTGCTGGCGACGGTGTCTGTCCTGGCGCTGGTGGGCTCGTGGAACTCCTATCTGCTGCCGCTGGTGGTGCTGAGCAGGCCGACGTGGTGGACACTGCCGCTGGGCGTCACCCAGTTCCAGGGGCAGTACGCCTCGGACACGGCGAAGGTCCTGGCGTTCGTCATGCTCGCCATGCTGCCGGCGCTGATCTTCTACGCCTTCGCCGAGCGCCACCTCATCAGCGGTCTGACCTCGGGCGGCACTAAAGGCTAGGGAGGTGGGAACCGAATGCGCACCGAAGGCGTCGGAGAGTACATGAGACACCCGCTCGCGCCTCTCGGCGCCGCCGTCGTCCTGGCCGCCGGTGCATGCACCTCCGGGCCCGACGCCGACGTCGAGCCGATACCTTGGATTCCGGCCTCGGCCCAGTTGGCGTCGTACGACAACTGCGAGGACGCCCTGGAGGGCATCCACGAGTCCGTACTGGGCACGCTCACCGAGATGCGCCGTACGCAAACCGCGCGCGGACCGATGGGGTTCACCGAGGAGGGGGACGACGCGGCCGCCGCCGGCGAATCGGCCGCCTCCGCCGAGGACGGCGCCTCGGGCGAGACCCACTCCGAGACCAACAACGCGGTCGCCGGGGTCGACGAGCCCGACCTGGTCAAGACCGATGGCCGGTTCATCTACAGCGTCGCCGACGCAGTCCTGCGAGTGGTGGACTCCCGGACCGCCGAAGTCGTCGCCGAGCACGACTACGGGTGGGAGACGTGGAACCACCGGCTGTTCCTCGGCGACGACGAGCTGCTCGTCCTGTACACGCGGGACCGCGCGGTAGGAGGGGACTACCACTCCGAGTTCACCCTCGAACGGCTCGACCCCGAGACCCTCGAGGTGCTCGACGCGTTCGCCCTCGAGGGGTCGATGCTGGACGCGCGTCTGGTGGACGACCAGATCCGGCTCGCTGTGAGCTCGTCGCCGCGCGTCCAGCCGCTGTGGGAGGAGTTCTACTCCGGCGGCGACACCGCAGACCTGCGCGAAGCGGTGCGCTCCACGACGATCGAGGACTGGCTGCCGGACTACAGCGTCAACGGCGACGTGTTCGCCTCGGAGTGCGGTTCCCTCGCCCACCCCGAGCGCTTCGAGGGCGGCTCGACGGTCTCGGTCGCTGCGCTGCCCGCTGACGGCGAATGGTCTGATGTGGACCCCGTGACGGTGATGGCCGACGGCGGAACCGTCCACGGCACCGCCGACAGCCTCTACCTCGCGCACAGCGACTACCGCTGGGACGAGCGGAACACCGAGGTCGAGACCGAGCTCTACCGCTTCGTATTCGAAGGCGGGAAGCCGCGCCTTGCAGGCGAGGCGGCCGTGCCGGGGACGCTGCTCAACCAGTACTCGCTGAGCGAGCACGACGCCCACCTGCGCGTAGCCACCACCGAACACGGCGACAACTGGTGGGGATTCCCCGAAGGCGACTCCTCTTCGAGCGCGGAGCCGGAGCCGTCGAGCTCGACCGTGACCGTCCTCGAAATCGGCGACGACTCGCTGACCGAGGTCGCCTCCATCGGCGACCTGGGAGTCGACGAGCGGATCTACGCGGTCCGGTTCATCGGCGACACCGGCTACGTGGTCACCTTCCGCCAGACCGACCCGCTGTACACACTGGACTTGTCCGACCCGGCGAACCCGGAGGTCACCGGGGAACTCAAGATCACCGGCTACTCCGCCTACCTGCACCCCGTCGGCGACGGCCGGCTCCTCGGCGTCGGCCAGGAGGCCACCGAGCAGGGCATGACGACCGGACTCCAGGTGAGCCTGTTCGACGTCTCCGCCGAAGAGGCGAGCGTGCTCGACCAGTACGAGCGCCCCGGTGCGAACTCGGCGGCCGAATGGGACCCGCACGGATTCCTGTATTGGGAGCCCGAGGGCGTCGTCGTCCTTCCGGTATGGGACTGGGAGGACTACGCGAACACGGGCGCAGTGGTGCTGGAGATCGCCGACGACACCGTCACCGAACGCGCCTGGATCTCCCACCGGCAGCGGCACAACGACGGCGAGGACCACTACGGCAACGCGATCGTTCGTAGCCTGATCATCGGCGACCAGCTGTGGACGCTCTCCGACTCAGGACTCCAGGCGAACGATATCGGCGGCGGATACGGCACCGCCGAATGGATCGCCTGGTAGGGGAAGAAGGAGGGAGCCGCGCCGTTTGTTCGGGTGACGGCGCGGCCCCGTCTTCTCCTGTTTCCTTAAGGCTCTCAACGTCCGAGGTTGCGGAAACGGCGCACGGCCAGCGGCAGGAAGACAAGCGTGAAGATCACCGGCCAGATCAGCGCCGCGGCCACTTCGATCCGCAGCCGAGCAGGCCCGGGCCGAAACCGTCCGTCTCCTCGGACCGGTACCCCGGGCTGCGCACCGTGACCGACGAGGACGCGTGGAGCATCGTCGGGCACGACGTCATGCGCCAAGGCCTCAACGCGCGATGCTCGACGGCCTGGCTCCCCGCATGGAAGCGACGAGGAAGCCTAAGCCCACCTGAAATACCAAGCGCGGGACCTGATCATGTGCTCGGCGAGGTCCTCAAGCGTGGGCACGCCGGAGTCGAGCAGGTCCGGGCAGTAGGCGTAGGCCTCACCCGCGACTCCGAGCGCCTCCTCGGCGCCCGGCGGGTGCGGGACGTACAGCTCCAGCACGTCGTAGGTCATCGCCACGATCTCGGCCTCGAAGCGGTGGTGCCAGCGCTTGAGGATCGCGGCGTGCTCGGCGCCGTACAGCTCCCAGTTCGTCGAGCCCTTCCAGGGGAACATCGCGGGGATCTTCCAGCCGGCGTCGGTCTCGACGAGGCCGAGCAGGCCGTCGCGCTGTGGAGTGGCGAAGTCGGTGTCGCCGCGGCGGGGCAGGATCGGGACGCCGCGGGCCGGCTCGCCGGCCTCGGCGGCCTTGTCGTGCAGGAGCGCTGCGGCGTCGATGTCGGCGGCGCGGCCGAGCTCGTCGTCGCCTTCGTGGACGATCGCCTCGCCGGAGTCGCGCCACTCCTCGGGCGCGCCGAGCAGGACGGGCATCCAGCCGGTGCCCTCGGCGGCTTGGCGGATCTCCAGCCACCAGTGGAGGGCCTCTGAGGAGCGGACGCCGAAAGCCCACATGGTGGTGTCCCGGCGGCGGACGAGCTGGTGCATCTTGGGGACGGCGAGTCCGGCGGCGCGGAGCGCGGCACGGGGGGAGCCGGCGATGTCGAGCGCGTCGGTGTCCTCCTCGCGGGGCATCATCTCGTCGCGGCCGGTGGGGGCCGGGCGCTGCGGCGGCTCGGGTTTGTCCAATGTGAGCAGTTCCCGCTTGGGGCGCTCGGGCACGAAGATGTCGGCGGGACCGGTCTCGGGCTCCGGTTCGGGCTCGGCGCTCGAGGCGGGCTCGTCGCCGGGTTCCGGTTCGGGCTCGAACTCGGGATCGGGGTCGGGCACGGGCACGAGCCTGAGACTCGGCCCGCCGGCAGTTACGGGCGAGATGCTGTCCTCCTCCTGAGATTCCGTGCCGAGCGTCTCGGGGGCGGCATCATCGAGGGCGCCCGAGGAGACCGCTGTCGGTTCGTCGGGCGCCGGCTCGGTCTCGGGCTTGGCTGTCGGTTCCTGTTGGGCGGCGGGATCGGGCACTGAGTCAGGCGTGTCCCGGCGCCCCAACAGACGCTGGAGGAGTCCCACAGTTCTCCATGATGCCCTGTCTGCGTTGGAATCGCCACGGGCACCCCCGGAGTGGAGCCGTGTGAAGCCGCCGATGCTCTCAGCTTCCGTCGCGCAGCTCCTTCAACGTCTCGGCCTTGAACGCGAGCGGTTCGAAGGCGGCGGTGATGCGGGCGCCGAGCTGCCGGTCGGCGTCGGGCGGGGTGCCGAGGAGGGCGGCGGCGTTGCGCACGGCCGTGGCGGGGCCGGCGGAGGCAGCCCTCAGACCGGCGTCGGCCACCTGCCTGGAGGGCGGCTCGAGGCCGCGGTCCCGTTCCAGCCTGAAGGGAATGCCGGGAAGGTCAACACTCATCCAGGGAGCCTACCGCCCGCCTCCGACGGGCCGGGCCCTAGTCTTTGCGGCCCTTCTTGATGAGCATGCCGAACCAGAATGCGGCGAACAGGATGAGCACCAGGACCGCGACGAGTTTGAAGAGGAGCATCATTTCACCTGCAGGAGTTTGGGGCGTTTGGGTTCAACACTATCTCCGCTCGACTTGCCGGTGAGGCGGCGCTTCACCCAGGGGGCGAGGTGCTTGCCGGCCCAGGCTGCCCCGTTCATCTCGCGGCGGACCTTCACGAGGCTCGGGAGCGGCTCCAGCCACTCCTGGTCGGGTTCGACGCCGAGTGCCTCGCACACGTTGACGGCGACGCGGCGGTGGCCGTGGGAGTTGAGGTGGAGGCGGTCCTCGGACCACAGGCGCGCATCGACGAAGGCCTCGTCCTTCCACAGGTCGATGAGGATCGCCTTGTGGCGGGCGGCGACGCGGCGGTAGGCGTCGTTGGTGGCGATGAAGCGCTTGCGCAGCACCTTCATGCCGGGGATGTGGGCGGTGGCGTCGGCGCAGGTGAACAGCACGACTTCGGCTCCGGAGGCCTTGAACAGGCGCACCACTTCGTGGGCGCGGGTGGACAGCCGGGTGGCGTTGAAGCCGGGGCGCAGCGCGTCGTTGGCGCCTGCGGCGAAGGAGACCAGTGCAGGGCTCTGCTTGATCGCGGGTACGACCTGCTCGTCGACGATGCGGTCGAACAGGCGGCCGCGGATGGCGAGGTTGGCGTAGGCGAGGTCGGGCCAGAAGTCGGCCGCCCGGTGGGCGAACAGGTCAGCCCAGCCGCGGAAGCCGTCGCCGTCGGGATCGGGGTCGCCGAGCCCTTCGGTGAAACTGTCGCCGATCGCCATGAAACTCGAGAATTCCGCGGGCACTCCCACTCCCCACCTTCAATCCGCATCGAACGTCTGGACTGCTCCCAACCGGGTGCTGACCAGAATGCCTCACACAGATAACGATCGGGTTTCGATCAAGTGGCGAGCGTGGGTGCAGCGGTCTTCCGCGGATTCCGTCGCCGAGCGCCCGAAGGCGTCGATCTCCTTCGGGCGCTTGGCATCTCGTCCGACTTACGGGTGCTCGGCGTGGACGACGACCTCGCCGGCGGGGACGTCGACAGTCGTCGTGGCGGTCTTGACCTGCGCGTCGTGGTCGAGGTGGTTGATGCAGAACAGCCACGACCGGCCGTCGTCGTGGGAGCGTCGGACGACCTCGACTCCCGCGGGGGCGTGCGCGGCCGGCTCGACGCCCGCGTCGGCGGCCGCGGCCGAGACGATCCGGTCGAGGGTGGCGTCGTCGACGAACGTCGTCAGGTAATGTGCGGCGCCCTCGCCGAAGCGGTTGACCGTCCACGCCGGGGTGCCGTCGAGGTAGGTGTCGCGTACGTCGGCGTCGCGGGCCTCGGCCGCCTCGCTCCAGACCGCGCCCGTGCCGCCGGAGACGAGTCCGACCGTGGAGTCGATGAGCGGGTAGAACTCCTCGGTGCGCACGCCGACGAGGTCGGCGATCGCGCCGGGGTAGCCGCCGAGGTAGACGGTGTCGGTCTCGTCGGCGATCCCCGAGTAGGCGGTGACGAGGACGGTGCCGCCGCCGCGGACGAAGTCCTTGAGGTTCTCGGCGGCCTTCCGCGACATCAGGTAGAGGGCGGGCACGACGACGAGGCGGTAGCCTGTCAGGTCGCCTTCGGGGTGAGCGACGTCGGCGGTGATGCCGGCGCGCCACAGCGCCGCGTAGTAGTCGTTGAAGACCTTCTGTAGGTCGAGGTCGGTCGTCGGCTTCGCCTCGTGCTCCTGGGCCCAAAGGTTCTGGTAGTCCCACAGGATCGCGGCGTCCGCCTCGACGGTGGAGCCTTCGATCTCGGTGAGCTCGCCCAGGCGTGCGCCGAGTTCGCAGACCTCGCGCCAGATCTTGGAGTCGGTGCCGGCGTGCGGGACCATGCCC
Organism: Glycomyces sp. L485; assembly: GCF_022548875.1. GTDB lineage: Bacteria > Actinomycetota > Actinomycetes > Mycobacteriales > Micromonosporaceae > Glycomyces. Next base: position 49,751 of record NZ_JAKZEW010000030.1, read on the forward strand.
GAGTGCCACTTCTCGGCGCCCTGCTTCGAGGCCCGCCATTGGAAGAACATGACCGAGTCGGCGCCGCGGGCCAGGTGCGAGAAGGAGTTGCGCAGCAGCTCGCGGGGGGCCTTGGCGCGGTTGCGGCCCTGCCAGTTGACCGCGGAGGTGGAGTGCTCCATGAGGATCCACGGCTTGCCCCCGCCGAGCGACCGGGCGAAGTCGGCGGCGAAGCCGAGGTTGATGTGGCCGGTCGGGCCTTCGAGGTAGTGGTCGGTGGAGACGACGTCGACGGCGCCCGCGAACTCCCACAGGTCGATGTCGGGGTGCGAGCCGGTCATGAAGTTCGTCGTCATCGGCAGGCTCGGGTCGATCGAGCGCAGCAGTTCGGCCTCGGCCTTGTAGAGCTGGAGGAGCTGCCACGACGAGAAGCGCTTGAAGTCGAGGACCTGCCCGGGGTTGGGGATCGTCGGCGTCGGGAGCGGTGCGTAGACCTGGTCCCACGAGGAGTAGGCCTGCGACCAGAACGCGGTGCCCCAGGCGGCGTTGAGCCCTTCGAGGTCGCCGTAGCGCTCACGCAGCCACAGGCGGAACTTCGCGGTCGCGGCCCTCGAGTAGGACCGGGCGTTGTGGCAGCCGTATTCGTTGTGGATGTGCCACAGCTTGACCGCGGGGTGGTCGTGGTAGCGGCGGCCGACCTGTTCGGTGACGGCCAGGGCCTTGGCGAGGTAGACGTCGGAGGAGGGGTCGAAGCCCTGACGGGAGCCGTGCGTGAGCTGACGGCCCCGGGCGTCGACCATGACGGCCTCGGGGTAGGTCGCGGCGAACCACGGCGGCGGGGAGGCGGTGGGGGTGGCCAGGCACGCCTCGACGCCGCTCGCGTGGAGCAGGTCGAGGACCTCGTCGAACCACGCGAAGTCGAAACGGCCCTCCTCGGGCTCGAACTTGGCCCACGAGAAGATGCCCACCGAGACGCGGTTGACGCCGGCCTCGCGCATGAGGCGCATGTCTTCGACCCATGTCTCGCGGGGCCACTGCTCGGGGTTGTAATCGCCGCCGTAGACGATAGCCATGGCCGGTCTCCTTTGCTCAGAGAGGTCGATGCCCGACCAAGGCTACGGCAACCGGTTACCGTGCGCCACCGTCGCGGACGGCTACCGCAGCCATCCGGCCGCGCCCGGCTCGACCCACCAGGTGCGTTTGCGTTTGAGCTCGTCGACCAGGCCGTCGGAGACGAACGTGACGCCGTCGTCGGGGTGGACGGCCACAGCGCGCCCGCGCGCCCGGCGCACCTCGATGCGGACCCGCTTGCGCCAGCGCCCCACGGTCACCGGCACGGCCACGGCGACGTCGATCCTGCCGTCGGCCGGGTCGGGCTCGGCCAGGACCAGGTCGTCGGCCGCGGCGTAGCCGTCCGCGTTGGCGACCACGCAGGCGAGGATCTGCTCCGAGCCGTCGGCCAAGACCGCGTCGTCGAGGTTCACCACGCCGCGCCAAGGGCGGTCGCCGCCGCCGAGGCGCACCCCGTCGAGGCAGACGCCTCCGCCGTCGTGGCGCATCATGTCGGTGCGCAGCACGGTGCCGTTCACCGCGGCCTCGGCGACGTCGGCCGGCGCGGTCGGCAGGCCGAAGCGCTCGACCAGCCCCGGCGCCGTCCCCAGCGGCAGGATCGCCAGCGGCGGCAGGTCGGGGACCGTGCGCCCGGCGGGCAGGTTTTCACCGCGTTCGCTCGGCGCGGGCGCCAAGCACCGCACCATGCGCGCGACCACGGCGTTGACCTGCTCGTCGGTGTCTGCGGCGAGCACGATGCGGGTCTGGGAGTCCTCGACGACAGGGTCGATCTCCTGCGGCGTGGAGGCCTCGACGGTGCGCACCTCCGCGCCGCGCCGCCGCAGCTCGTCGACGAGGTGGAGCGTCTGGGTGCGCGGCCCGGTGTTGGAGCAGTTCGACTCCACGAGAGTCAGCACGACAACGTTCACCTCGCCGACTCTACGGTGTGATGGAGGTCCAACCCATAGCGCGCGGCCCTGGTGAGGCGCGACGCCGGACGGAGCCAGTAGGCTTACGAAGTAATCGGGTGGTCAAGTTCCCGGGAGGGTGGGCAAATGCCAGCGATCGCGGTCGTCGGAACACAGTGGGGCGACGAAGGCAAGGGCAAGGTCACTGACCTGCTCGGCGCGGACATGGACTACGTCGTGCGCTATCAGGGCGGCAACAACGCCGGTCACACGGTCGTGACGCCCGACGGCACGAAGTACGCGATCCACCTGGTCCCGGTCGGGATCCTCACCCCCGGGGTCGTCCCGGTGATCGCCAACGGCGTCGTGGTGGACCCGAAGTTCCTCATCTCCGAGCTCGACGAACTCGCCGCCGGAGGCGTCGACGTCTCGAACCTGAAGCTCTCGGCGGACGCCCACCTGATCATGCCCCACCACCGCGCCCTCGACCGCGTCGTCGAGCGCTACCTCGGCTCCTCCCGGATCGGCACCACCGGCCGCGGCATCGGCCCCACCTACGCCGACAAGGTCGCCCGAATGGGCATTCGCGTCCAGGACCTGCTCGACCCGGGCATCCTCACCGAGAAGCTCGAGGCGATCCTGCGCGAGAAGAACCAGATCCTGGTGAAGGTCTACAACCGCAAGGCGATCGACCCGGCCGCCGTCGCCGAGGAGTACCTGGGCTACGCCGAGCGCCTCAAGCCCTACATCGCCGACACGCGCCTGCTGCTCAACAAAGCCCTCGAAGCGGGCAAGAACGTCCTCCTCGAAGGCGCGCAGGCGACGATGCTCGACGTCGACCACGGGACCTACCCGTTCGTGACGTCCTCGAACCCCACCACCGGCGGCGCGTGCGTCGGCACCGGCATCGCCCCGAGCAAGGTCTCCACCGCGATCGGCATCATCAAGGCCTACACCACGCGTGTCGGCTCGGGCCCGTTCCCCACCGAGCTGCACGACGAGCACGGCGAGTTCCTGCTCAAGCGCGGCGGCGAGTACGGCGTCACCACCGGGCGGCGCCGCCGCTGCGGCTGGTTCGACGCGGTCCTGGGACGCTACGCGGTGCGCGTCAACGGGATCACCGACCTGTTCGTCACCAAGCTCGACGTGCTCTCCGAGGTCAAGCGGGTGCCGATCTGCGTGGGCTACGAGATCGACGGCGAGGTCGTCGAGGACATGCCCATGACGCAGACCGACGTCCACCACGCCAAGCCTGTCTACGAGTACCTCGACGGCTGGTGGGAGGACATCTCCGAGTGCCGCAAGTTCGAGGAGCTCCCGGCGAACGCCCAGGCCTACATCGAGCGTCTCGAAGAGCTGTGCGGCGCCCGGGTGAGCGTCATCGGCGTCGGCCCCGGCCGCGAGGAGAACATCATCCGCCACCCACTGATCTAAATAGACTTGCGAAGGGGCGCCGGCTCGTCCGGCGCCCCTTCGCTTTGCCCGAGTCGCAGCGGTTCGGTTCTACCTATGGCACGCTCAGTGCCGCTATAGTGACGCACATGGACGATTTACGCCATACTCGACCGTCCGGCCCGTGCAACGGGTGATTCCTCCATCCCGTCTCCTGGACGTCCCTGCTGAACACGCCAGCCGTGCCCATGCCCGGCTCCATCAGCATCACGTGGCCGGCTTCCTCCTCACGCAGCGAATGCTCATCAGCAGCCTCACCGCCGGGGCCGAGAAGGGATGAACCGTATGACGATCCGCCTGGGAATCCTCGGCGCCGGCGCCAGAGGCGCCGACGCGTACGGCAGATGGGTGCTCCAGAGACCCGAACGAGCCCGCATCGCGGCCGTCGCCGACCCCGTCCCGCACCGCCGCGAACGCCTCGCCGACGCCGCCGGCGTGGCGAACGCGCACCGGTACCCCGACTGGCGGGACCTGGTGACCGACGCCGACCGGACCGGCCTGGACGCCCTCGTGGTCTCCCTGCCCGACCGGCTCCACGTCGAAGCGGCGATCGCCGCCGCCGAGGCCGGCATCCCGATCCTGCTGGAGAAGCCCGCCGCCACCACCGCCGCCGACCTCGACCGGCTCGCCGCCACAGCCGAGGCGCGCGGAGCCCGCGTCTGGGTCTGCCACGTCATGCGCTACCAGCCGTTCTGGCAGACCCTCAAGCACCTCGTCGAGACCGGCACGATCGGCGGACTCGTGACGATGCGCATCGAGGAGAACATCGGCTTCTGGCACTTCGCGCACTCCTACGTGCGTGGAAACTGGCGCGACACCGCCACCTCGGCCCCGATCGTCCTCGCCAAGACCTCCCACGACCTCGACGCGATCCGGTGGTTCTCCGGGGCCGCCCCGATCAGCATCGCGAGCGTCGGGTCGCTGACGTACTTCCGGCCCGAGCATGCGCCGCCGGGCGCGCCCGAGCACTGCCTCGACGGGTGCCCGGTGGCCGAGGAGTGCCCGTTCTACGCGCCGCGCTACTACGTCGACGCGCTGGCGCACGTCGACGGCTTCCCCGTCTCACTGCTCGGCGAGGACACCTCCGCCGAGGGCCGCATGGAGGCGCTGCGGCGCGGCCCGTACGGACGATGCGTCTTCCGCTCGGACAACGACGCCCCCGACCACCAGCAGACCACGATGGACTTCGCCGACGGCATGACCGCGACCTTGTCGACCTCGGCGTTCACCGGACAGAACACGCGCACTGTGCGCCTGACCGGAACACGCGGGGAGATCGCCGGGAACCTCCGCACCGGGCAGGTCGAGGTCGACCTGTTCTCGCCCCGAGCGTCCCTACCCGAGTCCGCGCTGACGCGCGTCGTCGGACAGAGCACGCGGCAGCCTCTGGGACACAAGGTGTTCGAGCTGTACTCCGGACCGGTGAACGCAGTCGGCGAGCCGGACCACCGGGGGCACTCGGGCGGCGACGACGCGCTCATGGACGCGTTCGTGACGTCCCTGGCCGGGGGCGGCGAGCCGTCCACCACGTTGAAGGCGTCGCTGGACAGTCACCGGATGGCGTTCGCCGCCGAACGCTCGCGCCTCGAAAGGCGCACCGTTCGCCTGGAGGCGGCATGACCTGGTGGCGGGACGCGGCGATCTACCAGGTGTACCTGCGCAGCTTCGCCGACGGGAACGGCGACGGCGTCGGCGACCTCGCCGGGCTGCGCTCCCGGCTGCCGTACCTGCGGGACCTCGGCGTCGACGCCCTGTGGATCACGCCGTGGTACGCCTCGCCGATGGCCGACGGCGGCTACGACGTGGCCGACTATCGCGCGATCGACCCGGTGTTCGGCAGCCTCGCCGAGGCCGAGGCGCTCATCGCCGACGCGCACGGGCACGGCCTGAAAGTCATCATCGACATCGTCCCGAACCACACCTCCGACGAGCACCCGTGGTTCCAGGCCGCGCTGCGCGCCGGCCGCGGCTCGCCCGAGCGGCGGCGATACCACTTCCGGGACGAGCCGAACAACTGGCCGTCCCGGTTCGGCGGTCCGGCGTGGACCCCAGTGGCGGACGGCCAGTGGTACCTGCACCTGTTCGACGCGAAGCAACCGGACCTGAACTGGGAGAACCCCGAGGTCAACGCCGAGTTCGAGTCGGTCCTGCGGTTCTGGCTGGACCGGGGCGTCGACGGCTTCCGCATCGACGTGGCCGACCGGCTCGTCAAGGCCGCGGGGCTCCCCGACATCCCCGGCGCCGCTGCACCCTCGTATATGGACCGCGGTGGCGGGCAACCCGACAAGGACCGGCCCGAGGTCCACGAGATCTACCGGGCCTGGCGACTGCTGCTCAGCGAGTACGAGCCGGAGCGGACGTTCGTCGGCGAGATGTGGGTGCGGGACGCCGAGCGCTTCGCACTCTACCTGCGGCCCGACGAGCTGCACACGGCGTTCAACTTCGCGTTTCTCAAGTGCGCTTGGGAAGCCGAAGCGCTGCGCGACGTCATCGACCGGACCGTCGAGACACACCACCGGGTGGCGGCGCCGCCGACGTGGGTCCTGTCGAACCACGATGTGACCAGGCACGTGACCCGCTACGGCCGGAACGACACCCGCTTCACCAGACGCCGCCACGACCTACCGAGCGACCTCGCGCTCGGCACCAGGAGGGCGAGGGCGGCGGCACTGCTGTCGATGGCGCTGCCGGGCAACGTCTACGTCTACCAGGGGGACGAGCTTGGCCTGCCCGAGGTGTTCGATCTGCCGGCCGAGATGCGTCAAGACCCGGTGTTCAAGCGCACCAACGGCAAGGACCTGGGGCGGGACGGATGCCGAGTGCCGCTGCCGTGGTCGGGTGGGGAGCCGCCGTTCGGCTTCGGCGAGGACGGTTCGTGGCTGCCGCAGCCAGCCGAATGGCACAGGCTGAGCGTGGAGAGCCAGGCGGCCGACGCCGACTCGATGCTCTCGCTGTACCGACTTGCGCTGCGCGTACGCCGAGCCGAACCGGCCCTGGGCGACGGGAGGATGCGCTGGCTGGAGAGCTCCGAAGGGGTGCTGGCGTTCATGCGCCCGCCGGGCTTCGTCTGCGTGGTGAACTTGGCCGAGGAGCCGATCGACCTCCCGCCGGGAACACCGCTAGTGGCCAGTATGGCGCTAGAGGACGGACGGCTGCCTCCGGACGCGACAATCTGGCTGCGCCGTTCGGTTTAGACGCGCTGCCGCTGAGTTCCGGGCTTCAGCTGGAGCGCCCCGGTGAGGCCGGAAATGGCCCTTCGGGCGCTGGCGGCATCTTTCACGTGGATGGTCGATCTGCGCCAAGGGCGGCAGCGACTGTCAGGATGGTAGTGCTGG
>NZ_JAKZEW010000070.1 GCF_022548875.1 Glycomyces sp. L485
CAAGGCCGTCGAGAAGGCCGTCCTCGGCATGCTGCCGAAGAACAAGCTCGGCCGCGCCATGTTCAAGAAGCTGAAGGTGTACGTCGGCCCCGGCCACCCGCACACCGCCCAGCAGCCGAAGCCGTACGAGATCAAGAAGATCGCGCAGTAGGCGCGGCTAGGAGCAATTTACCCATGAGCGAAGAGACCCAGGTCCCCGAGACCAACGAGACCCCGGCTCCCGAGGCGGTCGAGACCCCCGAGCCCGTCGCCGAGGCCCCCGAGCCCGTCGCAGAGGCGCCCGAGCCCGTCGCCGAGGCGCCCGTCGAGGTCCCCGCCGACGTGGCTGCGGCCCCGACCGTGCCCAGCGTCCCTGCCGTCCCGGCCGACCGCCCCATCCAGACCGTGGGCCGCCGCAAGCGCGCCATCGCCCGCGTCCGCCTGGTCCCGGGCACCGGCAAGTACGTCGTCAACGGCAAGACGCTCGAAGACTACTTCCCGAGCAAGGTGCACCAGCAGACCGTCGCCGAGCCGTTCGTCACCGTCGAAGCCGGCGACAACTTCGACGTCCTGGTCAACATCAAAGGCGGCGGCGCCACCGGCCAGGCCGGCGCGCTGCGCCTCGGCATCGCCCGCGCCCTCGTCGAGATCGACCCGAACATGCGCCCGGCCCTCAAAGCCGCCGGCTTCCTGACCCGCGACGCGCGCGAGAAGGAAAGCAAGAAGTACGGCCTCAAGAAGGCCCGCAAGGCACCGCAGTACTCCAAGCGCTAGCACCCGGTTCCCCTCTGGAGGGAAACGCGCTAGTCTGCACATGCAACGGGGCTGCCGAGGACATCCTCGGCAGCCCCGATTTCTCTGCCATCCGACAACCGGGGGATGTAACCGTGGCACGACTGTTCGGCACCGACGGCGTCCGGGGACGGGCGAACGCCGACCTCACGCCTGAACTGGCCCTTCGACTCAACATCGCGGCCGCCCGCGTTCTCGGCGCCGCCGAAGACCGCCCGACCGTGGTCGTCGGCCGCGACCCCCGCGCCTCCGGCGAGATGCTCCAGGCCGCCTCCGCGGCAGGCCTCGCCGCCGCGGGAGCCGAAGTCATCGACCTCGGCGTCCTCCCCACCCCCGCCGTCGCACACCTCACCGCAGCCACCGGCGCCGACTTCGGCGTCATGATCTCGGCCTCCCACAACCCCATGCCCGACAACGGCATCAAATTCTTCGCCGCAGGCGGCCGCAAACTCCCCGACGACGTCGAAGACGCCATCGAACGCGCCATGGACGAGCCCGCGCCGCTGCCGCAAGGCGGCGAGGTCGGCCGTATCACCAGCGCCCCGGCACCCGTCGAGACCTACATCGAGCACCTCGTCGCCGTCTGCCCCCACCCGCTCGACGGCCTCAAGGTCGTCGTCGACGCCGCCAACGGCGCCGCCTTCCACGCGGCCCCCGAAGCGCTGCGCCGCGCCGGCGCCGACGTCATCGCGATCAACGCCGAACCAGACGGCCTCAACATCAACGACGACTGCGGATCCACCCACGTCGAAGGACTCCGCGCCGCCGTGGTCGCGCACGGCGCCGACGCCGGCATCGCCCTCGACGGCGACGCCGACCGCTGCCTCGCCGTCGACGCCCGCGGCGACCTCGTCGACGGCGACGCCATCATGGCGATCCTCGCGCTGGCCATGCGCGAGGCCGGGACCCTCAAGGGCGAGACCCTCGTGACCACGGTGATGAGCAACCTCGGCCTCCATCAGGCGATGGGCGCGGCAGGCATCGGGCTGGAGACCACCAAGGTCGGTGACCGCTACGTCCTCGAACGCCTCGGCGAAGGCGGCTTCTCCCTCGGCGGCGAGCAGTCCGGGCACATCGTCCTGCCCGCCCACGCCACCACCGGCGACGGGACCCTCACCTCGATCATGCTGCTCGCGCGCATGGCCGCCACCGGCCGGAGCCTCGCCGAGCTCGCCTCGGTGTTCTCCCCGGCCCCGCAGGTCCTCATCAACGTCCGCGTCGCCGACAAGTCCGTCATCGAAACCGACGCGGTGCGCACCGCCGTGGCCGAATGGCAGGCCAAGCTCGGGTCCGACGGCCGCGTCCTGCTGCGCCCCTCGGGCACCGAGCCGCTCGTGCGCGTCATGGTCGAGGCCTCGGAGGAACCGGTCGCCCAGTCGGTCGCCGCCGAGCTCGCAGCCGTGGTAGAGAACGCACTGATCCGCTGAGCCGCCGCCGGGAGGGGCCCGCCGAGGCGTCTCCACGGTGGTACAAGTGCACTAATCTCTGGTCCCAGACCGCAGCCATCGTCGCCTTCGTCGTTCTGCCGCTGACAGCACTCATCCTGGTGCTCGCCGCGGTGAGCGGGCGCAACAAACTGGTGCGACTGCGCAATATCACCCAGGAGTCGTGGGCGCAGATCGACGTGGAGCTGCGCTACGACCTCCATGGAGTGGATGCTCGCCGACCAACGGGCGCTGTCCTACTCGTGGCGGTTCGAGGGCACGTGGCTGATGACCTTCCGCACAGGCGCACTCAAACTCGAAGAGGTCTTCTTCTACGCCGACTTCCTGATCGACGTGTACGCCCAGGTGCCCCGGCACGTGTGGTCGAACCAATAGCGTTATCCTTGACCGGGCCCGCAGCGAGACGCCGCGGCCCGCATTGGCCCATGGTGTAATCGGCAACACTACTGATTTTGGTTCAGTCATTCCAGGTTCGAGTCCTGGTGGGCCAGCCAGTCAAATGATCCGCATATCGGGGCGGTGCCCTGCAGATCGATTCAAACGTGCCCCCGGGGCGGCACCACCGGTCGGCGCGTCTCGCCGAGGAGGGCCTCAAGGCCCGCCGCCCCGATCAGCGCTCCTTCCAGAGGCATCATTCGGTACCGACCCGTGCAGACGGGTCCTGGCCGTTCACCCGCCCGTCACCGATTAGGATTGCGGATCATGAGCAGTGAGCGTTCGGCGATCATCCTGGCCGCAGGTCTTGGCACCCGCATGAAATCAGCGAAACCCAAGATGCTGCACGAGCTCCTGGGAAGGCCCCTACTCGGCCACGTCCTCAAGGCCACCCGGGCGATCCGGCCCGAACGGCGCATCGTGGTCGTCGGTGCGGCGGCCGACCAGGTCACCGCCTACCTGGACGAGTACGCGCCGGACGCCGAGACGGTCTTCCAGGCCGAGCAGCTGGGCACCGGCCACGCCGTCCGCACCGCGCTCGAAGCCGCGCCCGACCTGGCCGGGACCGTGGTGGTGGCGGCCGGGGACATCCCGCTGCTGCGCCCGGACACGCTGGGCGAGCTGGTCGAGATCCACGAGAAGGCCGGCAACGCCGTCACCGTCCTCACCGCCGTGGTCGACGACCCGTCCGGCCTGGGACGCATCGTGCGCGATGAGGACGGCTCCGTCCTGCGCAACGTCGAGCACCGCGACGCCGACGAGACAGAGCTTGCCATCCGCGAGATCAACTCCAGCGTCTACGCCTTCGACGCAGCCGTCCTGCGCGAGCAGCTAGCGAAGCTGACCACCGCCAACGATCAGGGGGAGGAGTACCTCACCGACGTGCTCGAACTGGCCCGCGAGGCCGGGCACCAGATCGCCGCGTTCGTCGTCGACGACCCCACCGAGGTCCTCGGCTGCAACGACCGCGCCCAGCTCGCCGGGCTCCGCCGGATCCTCCAGGGACGCATCAACACCGAGCTCATGAAGTCGGGCGTCACCCTCGAAGATCCCGAGACCACCTGGATCGACGCCACCGTCAAGGTCGCCCCCGACGCTCTCATCCGCCCCGGATGCCAGCTCAAGGGCGCCACCGCCGTCGACACCGGCGCAGAGATCGGCCCGGACACGACCCTGAACGACACCATCGTCGAGGCCGGCGCGAGCGTCGTCCGCAGCCACGCCGACCAGGCCACCGTCGGCGAGGGCGCCACGGTCGGCCCCTTCTCCTACCTGCGTCCCGCCGCGAAGCTCGGCGAAGGTGCGAAGGTCGGCGCCTATGTCGAGGTCAAGAAGTCCGAGATCGGGCCGGGCGCCAAGGTCCCGCACCTGTCCTACATCGGCGACGCCACCATCGGCGCCAAGGCCAACGTAAGCGCCGGAGTCATCGTCGCGAACTACGACGGCGTCAACAAGCACCGCACCACCGTCGGCGAGGCCTCGTTCATCGGCTCCGACTCGGTCCTCATCGCCCCGGTCGACATCGCCGACGGCTCCTACGTCGCGGCCGGCTCGGCCATCAGCGCCGGTGTCGCCCCCGGTGAGCTCGCCATCGCGCGCGGGCGCCAGGAGAACAAGGAGGGCTGGGTCGCCGCCAAGCGCCCAGGCACCGTCACCGACGAGGCGGCGAAGCGTGCGCTCAAAGACGACGAAGTTGCCAGAGAGTAACGGCACACTTAACACCCCCGTCGGTGTGCGCCGTCGGTTCGGGCAGGAGACACTTGAGCCGTCGAGGTTCGGGTGAAGACCTATGGGGGATCCAACGCCATGGCGAGCATGTCCGCTGTCAACTCCAAGATGCTCATGCTGTTCTCCGGGCGCGCGTACCCGGAGCTCGCGGAAGAGATCGGGAAGCACCTAGGGGTCGCGCCGACTCCCATGAGCGCCTATTCCTTCGCGAACGGCGAGCTGTTCGTCCGCTACCAGGAGTCCGTGCGCGGCTGCGACGCATTCGTCGTCCAGTCCATGCCCGCGCCGATCAACGAGTGGGTCATGGAGACCCTCATCATGATCGACGCGCTCAAGCGCGGCTCCGCCAAGCGCATCACCGTGGTGCTGCCGTTCTATCCGTACGCGCGCCAGGACAAGAAGCACCGTGGCCGCGAGCCGATCTCCGCGCGCCTCATCGCCGACATGCTCAAGACCGCCGGCGCCAACCGCATCCTCACCGTAGACCTCCACACCGCCCAGATCCAGGGCTTCTTCGACGGGCCCGTCGACCACCTCTTCGCGATGGGCACCCTCGCACGCTACGTCGAGGAGAAGTACGCCGACCGCGAGATGGCCGTCGTCTCGCCCGACACCGGGCGCGTGCGCCTGGCCGAGCGCTGGTCCGACCGCCTCGGCGGCTGCCCGATCGCGTTCGTCCACAAGACCCGTGACCCGCTCAAGCCAAACCAGGTCGTCGCCAACAAGGTCGTCGGCGAGGTCGAGGGCCGCACGTGCCTGGTCATCGACGACATGATCGACACCGCCGGCACCATCTGCTCGACCGCCGAGCTCCTCAAGGAGGAGGGCGTCGAGGACATCGTCATCGCCACCACCCACGGGATCATGTCCGACCCGGCCGCCGAGCGCCTCGCCGCCGCTCCCGTCTCTGAGGTCATCGTGACGAACACGCTGCCGCTGCCGGACGAGGTCGCCCGGCTGGAGAAGGTGACGGTCCTGTCGATCGCGCCGCTCGTCGCCAAGGCCATCTGGGAGGTCTTCAGCGACGGCTCGGTCACCACCCTGTTCGGCGGCCTCTCCTAGATCACACCTCGACGCCCGTGGGGAGCGAGGGTCGACGCTCGTAGTAGGCTTGTTGGGTTGCCGACGGCGAGGGTGTCCTCCAAACGGGCGCCGTTATCGACGCAAAGGCGTAGGTCTAACGCTGGACTGTTCTGTCCTTCTGATGCCGACGTGAGCGTCGAGCGCCGCGAGAATTTTTCTGAGAACCAGGGGAGTATTTCCGTGTCCGAAGTTCGTATCAGCGCAGAGCCTCGCACTGACTTCGGGAAGGGCGGTGCGCGCCGTACACGCCGGGCTGGAAAGGTTCCGGCCGTGGTCTACGGCCACGGCGAGAAGCCGAGCCACATCTCTCTTCCCTCGCTCGAGTTCGCCGCGATCCTCCGCAAGGGTGGATTCAACCAGCTCATCGAGATCGAAGTGACAGACGGCAGCCGCGAGCTGGTCATTCCGAAGGACCTCCAGCGCGACCCGCTGAAGGACGAGATCGTCCACGCAGACCTCCTGATCGTGCGCCGCGGCGAAATGATCACCACGGACGTCTACGTCGAGTGGACCGGCGAAGTCGAGAAGGGCGGCCTGGTCGTGCACGAGGTCGACTCGTTGTCGATCGAGGCCGACGCCACCAAGATCCCTGAGTCCATCGAGGTCTCCCTCGAAGGCCTGGCCGTCGGTTCCCAGCGCACCGCCGGTGAGATCGAGCTGCCCGAGGGCGTCACGCTCATCACCGACTCTGAGACCGTGCTGGCCTCCGTCACCGTTCCGCGCGCCGAGGCCGCGGCCGAGGAGACCGAGGAAGAGGCCGAGGGCGAAGCGGCCCCGGCCGAGTAGAGCCGAAGAGCCATACTGAGGACATGACCGACACCTCGACACTGGTGGTCGGCCTGGGCAACCCCGGGCCGAAGTACGCCGCGAACCGTCACAACGTCGGATTCTTGGTCGCCGACGCGCTCGCCCAGCGCGTCGGCGGTCGTTTCGCCGTGAGCCGCAAGGCCCGCGCCGAGATCTGCGAGGCCCGCTTGGGGGTAGGCGGGCCTCGCGTCATCCTCGTCAAACCCCTGACTTTCATGAATCTCTCCGGCGAGGCCGTCGGCCCGATCGCGAGCTACTTCAACGTGGCTCCGGAATCGGTCGTCGCCGTTCACGACGAGCTCGACATCCCCTACGGGCAGCTGCGGATCAAGCGCGGCGGCGGCGAGGGTGGACACAACGGCCTGCGGTCGCTGTCGAAGGTGCTGGGCACCAAGGACTACGTGCGGGTGCGGTTCGGCGTCGGCCGTCCGCCAGGACGCCAGGACGCGGCCGACTACGTCCTCAAGGACTTCGCCAAGGCCGAACGCGCCGAACTGGACCTGAACATCGAGCTGGCCGCAGACGCCGTCGAGGCCGTCATCGAGAAGGGCGTCGAAGCCGCCCAGAACACATTCAATTCGACGAAGTGAAGTTGAACTGAAGCGCCGGCACGTCGTAAAGTGACTTGGCCGTCACTGTTGGTGTCGTCGTTCGTTAGATCGATTGTGACGGCAACAGAGGCACGTGGAGACCTCCTGGCGGCCAGTGGTCCGCCGGGACACGTCTACTCCATCAATCAGCAGGGGCGCAAGTACAGCGGCCCGCCCGCATGGCAGCGCAAGTACTTCACCGGGATCGTCGGCTGCGATATCGCCGCGGGCTTCTTCGGTGCGGCCGTAGCGTTCTCCGCCCGGTTCGGAAACCTCAACGACCACAGCCAGGTTTACGCGCTCGCCCTGATCGCCATGCCCGCCGTGTGGATCGCCGTCCTCGGGCTCTCCCGGGCCTTCGAGAGCCGGTACCTGTTCGTCGGCACCGAGGAGTACCAGCGCGTCGTACACGCCGCGGTGGCGCTCACGGCGGTCGTCGCGCTCGCTTCCTACGGGCTCGAACTGCCGACCTCGCGCGTGTTCGTGCTCATTGCGATCCCAACGGCTGCTTTCACCTCCATTGCCGCGCGCTTCGCGTGGCGCAAGTGGCTGCACCGAATGCGGCGCCAGGGCAGGTGCATGAAGCGCGTCGTCCTGGTCGGCCACGAGTCCTCCGTCGCCGCGCTGATCGTGCAGCTGCGGCGCGAGCACTACCACGGGCTCAACGTGGTCGCGGCCTGTCTGCCGACCGAGCGGGCGCAAGGGGCGCTGCTGGAGTTCGACACCCGGGTGCGCGGCACGTTCGACCGGATCGGCGAGGCCGTCGCGGCCGAACGCGCCGACACCGTGATCGTCCTGTCCTGCCCCGAGATCGACGGGCGGGCGCTGCGCCGCCTCGCCTGGAACCTGGAGCGGTCCGAAGTAGACCTGATCGTCGCGTCGGCGCTCGTGGACGTCGCAGGCGACCGCACCACGGTGCGCCCGGTCGACGGACTCCCGATGCTTCATCTCGACCACGCGAACCTGACCGGCGTGCGCCGCTGGGCGAAGGGCACGGTCGACAAGATCGGCGCGGCTTTCGGGCTGCTGATGCTCTCGCCGCTGCTGCTGGGGGCGGCCTTCCTTATCCGCTGCACCTCACCGGGACCGGCGGTATTCAAGCAGGAGCGCATCGGCAAGGACGGCCAGCCGTTCACCATCTGGAAGTTCCGCACGATGTACACCGATGCCGAGCGGCGCCTGTCCCATTTGGCACACCTCAACGAGAGCGACGGCGTCCTGTTCAAGATGAAGGACGACCCGCGGATCACTCCCGTGGGCAAATACCTGCGCCGCTTCTCGATCGACGAGTTCCCGCAGCTGGTCAACGTGCTGCGCGGCGACATGAGCCTGGTCGGGCCGCGCCCTCCTCTGGCCACCGAGGTCGCCGCCTACGAGGCCGACATGCGCCGCCGCCTGGTCGTCAAGCCGGGCATGACCGGCCTGTGGCAGGTCTCGGGCCGCTCGGACCTGCCGTGGGAGGAGGCGGTGCGCCTCGATCTGCGGTACGTCGAGCACTGGACGCTGTCGCTCGACTTCGTGATCCTGCTGCGGACCGTCACCGCGATTCTGCGGCCCCACGGCGCCTACTGATATCCGAGCAAGTTTCCATTTATCGGGATCACATGGCCAGCATTTGGACGGCGTTGTGACGCAGCGTAGACTGCCATGCATGACCGACGCCCCCGCCAATGACGGTGCGCCCACGGCCACGCCGGAGGCCGCCTCTCCGGACGACGTCGCTTTCGCGGCCGAACTCGCCACCGGTGCAGGGGAGCTGCTCCTCAAACTCCGCACAGAACTCGGCTTCGAGGACCCGCGCGCGCTCAAGGACGCGGGAGACAGCGAGGCCAACGACTACCTGCTGGGCCGCCTCGCCGCCGAACGGGCCGGCGACGCTGTCCTCTCCGAGGAGGGCAAGGGCGAAACGGGTCGCGTCGGCACCGAGCGCCTCGCGGCCGACCGGGTCTGGATCATCGACCCGCTCGACGGCACCCGGGAGTACTCCGAGGCCGGCCGCGACGACTGGGCCGTGCACGTCGGCCTGTGGCAGCGCGGCCTCGGACTCACCGCCTCAGCCGTCGCTCTGCCCGCACAGGATGTGACGTTGCGCACCGATGAGCGTTACAGGGTGCCCGGAGCTCGAGCCGGGCGTCCGCGCATCGCCGTGTCCCGCACCAGGCCTCCGGCTCAGGCGCAGGCCGCGGCCGACGCTCTCGGCGCCGAACTCGTCCCGTGGGGCTCGGCCGGAGCGAAGGCGATGGCCGTCGTCACGGGTAGGGTTGACGCTTATGTGCATGCCGGTGGGCAGTACGAGTGGGACTCGGCCGCTCCGGTCGCCGTAGCGCTCGCCTCCGGCTGGCATGCCACCCGGATCGACGGCAGCCCCCTGCGGTACAACAACCCCGATCCATACCTGCCAGACCTGCTGGTCTGTCGCCCCGACCTGGCCGGGCCGCTGCTCGCGGCCGCGGGCGGGTCGGAATGAGGATCGGCCCGGCTCAACCAGACGCGCCGGGCCGCCGAGAATGACGACGAAACGAACCCCTGCAGGGGTCTTGCTGAGAGGAGTGTTGCGCCGGTGAGCGATTACCGCGTCAGCCATCTCGCCGCGCTGGAGGCGGAGGCGATCTTCATCTTCCGTGAGGTCGCGGCCACCTGTCAGCGCCCAGTACTGCTCTTCTCGGGGGGCAAGGACTCGATCGTCATGCTCCATCTGGCGCAGAAGGCCTTCTCGCCCGCGCCGATCCCGTTCCCGGTCATGCACGTCGACACCGGGCAGAACTTCGACGAGGTCATCGAGTACCGGGACCGAAGAGTGGCCGAAACCGGTGTGCAGCTCCTCATCGCCTCGGTCCAGGACGCCATCGACCGCGGCCTGGTCTCCGAACCCCCGGACGGCACCCGCAACCGCATCCAGACCCCCGTCCTGCTCGAAGCGGCCGAGAAGTACCAGTTCGACGCCCTGTTCGGCGGCGCGCGCCGCGACGAGGAGAAGGCCCGCGCCAAGGAGCGCGTGTTCTCCTTCCGCGACGACTTCGGCCAGTGGGACCCCAAGAACCAGCGTCCCGAGCTGTGGAACCTGTACAACGGCCGGGTCCACCCCGGCGAGCAGATCAGGGTCTTCCCGCTGTCGAACTGGACCGAGCTCGACGTGTGGCGCTACATCGGCGAGCAGGAGATCGAGCTGCCGAGCGTGTACTTCGCCGCCGAGCGCGACGTCGTCGAGCGCGACGGCATGCTGTACGCGGTCAACCGGTTCATCCAGCCGAAGGACGGCGAGCAGGTCTTCACCGAGAAGATCCGCTACCGCACCGTCGGCGACGCGAACCTGACCGCCGGGGTCCGCTCCGACGCCAGCACCGTCGACCAGATCGTCGTCGAGGTCGCCGCCACCCGCATCACCGAGCGCGGCGCCACCCGCGGCGACGACAAGACCTCCGAGGCCGCGATGGAAGACCGGAAACGGGAAGGCTACTTCTGATGACGGACGCTTCGACCTTTGCGCCCGAGGCCGCCGAAGAGGCGACCGAACTGCTGCGCTTCGCCACCGCCGGTAGCGTCGACGACGGCAAGTCCACCCTCATCGGGCGGCTGCTGTTCGACACCAAGACGCTCTTCGACGACCAGTGGGACGCCGTGGAGGCCGTCAGCGCCGGCCGCGGCGACGAGTACACCGACCTGGCGCTGCTCACCGACGGCTTGCGGAGCGAACGCGAGCAGGGCATCACCATCGACGTCGCCTACCGCTACTTCGCGACGCCCGAGCGCAAGTTCATCATCGCCGACACGCCCGGCCACATCCAGTACACGCGCAACATGGTCACCGGCGCCTCGACAGCCGACCTCGCACTGATCCTCGTCGACGCCCGCAAGGGCCTGGTCGAGCAGTCGCGGCGCCACGCGTTCCTGTGCTCGCTGCTGCGTGTCCCGCACATGGTCCTGTGCGTGAACAAGATGGACCTGGTCGACTACGACCAGGAGACCTTCAACAGCATCGAGCAGGAGTTCTCCTCCTTCGCGACCAAGCTCGACATCCCCGACCTCACCGTCGTCCCGATCTCGGCGCTCAAGGGCGACAACGTCGTCAAGCGCTCGGAGAACATGAAGTGGTACGAGGGCCCGAGCTTGCTGCACCACCTGGAGAAGGTCCACATCGCCTCGGACCGGAACCTCGTCGACGTGCGCTTCCCGGTCCAGCAGGTCATTCGGCCGCACTCGAACGACAACCACGACTACCGCGGCTACGCCGGTCAGATCGCCTCGGGCGTCATGAAGCCCGGCGACGACGTCATGGTCCTGCCCTCGGGCTTCACCTCGAAGATCGCCTCGATCGAGACCGCCGACGGCCCGCTCGCCGAGGCCTTCCCGCCCCTGAGCGTCACCGTTCGCCTCGAGGACGAGCTCGACGTCTCCCGCGGGGACATGCTGTGCCGCCCGGGCAACCAGCCGCGCGTCACTCAGGACGTCGAGGCGATGGTGTGCTGGATGGACGAGCAGAAGCCGCTGAGGCTGCGCGGCAAGTACGCCATCAAGCACACCACGGCCGATGTCCGCGCCATCGTCAAGGACGTCCAGTACCAGCTGGACGTCAACACGCTGCACCGCGACGAGACCGCGAGCGAGCTGAAGCTCAATGAGATCGGCCGTGTCACGCTGCGCACCACCAAGCCGCTGCTGTGCGACGACTACCGCCGCAACCGGCTGACAGGCGGGTTCATCGTCGTCGACGAGTCCGACAACCGTACCGTCGGCGCCGGCATCATCGTCTAGACCGCGAAGATCGCTTGAAGGGGCCCGAGCCGTACGGCTCGGGCCCCTTCAAGCGTGAGCGGTATCCCCTCTGCCCGACCGGTGGCCGGCATGCCGCCTGAAAGTCATGCGTGCCAGCCGGTGTCGCCCTGGGCAGACTGGCCCTGCCCGGCCATTCAATCCTCAAAGCATTGCTCTGGGAGGTTGTGAAGGCAGGGCGGCTGCTAGTTGCTCGTGCGCCTGAGGAGGCCGGAAATGGCCCTTCGGGCGCTGGCGGCATCTTCCACGTGGGTGGTTGTTGTGCGCCAAGGGCGGCAGCGACGAGGGCGTGAGTGGATGGGCGGGCCTGGTCTCGGGCCGCCTGGCGGAGTGAGGTCGGGCGAGAGTTCCTCGTGTTGTGTTGCGCGGCAGGCGGTCCGGGTCCCGA
>NZ_JAKZEW010000037.1 GCF_022548875.1 Glycomyces sp. L485
CCGGACAGGCACCAGCACCGGCCTCGCAGACCGCGACCGGGACCGAGACCGGGACCGGGACCGCGACCGGGTCCGGGAGCGAGCCCGAGCGCGACACCGGACCCGAGCGAGACTCCGCAAGGGACTCCGAACCGGGCTCCGGACCGGGCGGACGCTCCCGCCCCGAAGACGAGCACGCCCCCACACCAGCAACACCGCCAGCAGCAGCGGCCGCACCGGCGGCACCGGCTGCGGTGATGCATCTGGTTCACCCGGTGACGAATAAACCGCTGATCCCGGTGCGCTCGAACGTGATCGAAGATCCCATCCCGTTCTTAACCTGCCCGCCGCGGGACGCCGCGGCGGGGAAGGCGCCTCATACAGCCACCAGCTCGAAACCGGAAACGGCTTCGAGCAATTCCCCGTGCTCAGAGCCAGAACAGCAAACCCGAGCGGCCCGAGACTCCGTGCTCGACCGTCCCGAAACTCCGCACCTGGCCGTCCCGAACCGACACCCCCGCACAACCCCCAAAGCAGGCGCGATAGCTACGAACCGACACCACCACAGCCCCGCCGCAGCCGCCGAACCGGCCCCTAGAGTCCCGCTCCCGCTCCTGCTCCCCACGACCGGCCTCCGTGGCCGACGACCCGCCCCCGACCTCCACTCAGCTCTTTCGTCGCTGATCGATTGAAGCCCAAGCGAGAGGCACCGTGGAGCCGAAGACACCGCCTACCCGACTCCTGCCTCGTCATCGCCGCCGCTCTTGGCGCAGAGCAACCATCCGCCTGACACCGCTGCCGCCAACGCCCCCGCGGCCATTGCCGGGCTCCCCAGGTGTATGCACCCTCGGATCTCGTCTCTGAGACGCACTCTGACGAACAACCAGCGGGACTACCAGCCTTCTCTCCCTCACAGGAGAACCACTAGGCGATCCAGACATCCCAGCTGAGGCGGGCGAGGAGGCCGGTGACGACGAGGACCAGGACGATGCGGACGAACTTCGAGCCTTTGGCCATCGCGGTGTGGGCGCCGAACCAGGCGCCGGCGGTGGTGGCGAGGCCCATGGCGACGCCTACCTGCCACCACACGTGGCCCTGGATCGCGAAGACGACGAGGGCGCCGAGGTTGGTGGCGGCGTTGACGACCTTGGTGTGGGCCGAGGCCGTGACGTAGTCGAAGCCGAGGAGGGTGGTGAAGGCCACGGCCAGGAAGATTCCGGTTCCCGGGCCGATGATCCCGTCGTAGAAGGCGATGGCGACGCCGCAGGCGAGCATGACGGCGGCGGCTCGCCAGGCGGTGCGCAGTCTCGGCTGTGGTTCGAGGCCGAACTTCGGGCGGGAGACGACGAGGATGAGCACCGCCATGAGGACGGCGATGATGATGGGCCGCAGCGCCTCCGATGAGACGGCGGCGGCCGCGGCGGCGCCTGCGCCGGAGGCGCCCAGCGCGATCGCCATGGTCGGCCACAGCAGCCGGTGGTCGAGCTTGATCTTGCGGGCGTATGCGATCGAGGAAGTCGTGGTGCCGAACACGGAGGCGAGCTTGTTCGTGCCCAGAAGGGTCGCGACGGGCGCGTTCGGGAAGGCGACGAGGAGCGCGGGGAGAGCGACGAGGCCGCCGCCGCCGACGACCGCGTCGATCCAGCCGGCGAACAGCGCGGCGGTCACCAGCAGGGCGATCAGGGAGGCGTCTAGCTCAACGGGCACCGCAACAGCCTACTTGCCGCACGGCTAGTAGACACGCAGGTGTGATCATCAAGATGACATACAACGGTGTGTGAGTAGACGAGTTCTTGGTGTGCTACGCGTCAGCCGCGACACCGTCGAGTCCACCTCGATCGAATCGTCAGCGCGAGCACATGGAAATTTACTGCCGACTACACGGCTTCGCCCTTATCGATTGGGCAGAAGATCCACGCGTGAGTGGAGCCATATCGCCCTTCGGGCGCGACGGGTTCGGCCCGTGGCCGAATGACCCGGACGAAGCGGCGATGAGGCTCGGTTCGAATTCGGGGGCCGTTGCATCGGTGCAATAGCTTCGATTGCGGGATTGTGACATCGAAGAGAAAGTAGGAGCGATCCGTGGGTATGACAATGGCTTTCACCAAGGTGACGCCTGAGGAGCTCGCCTGGGCCGAGCGTCAGGACGACGACGCGATCGAGGAGTTCCTCTGGGCGAAGGAAGAGGTCGAGGAGGTCAGCGGCTATCTCGACAAGGCTGGGCGTGACCTACAGGAACTGTTCGACCTCGCCGGTCTCCGCGTGGACCTGCGCGAGGACGGTGAAATCATGGGTGATGGCATCTTTTCGTGGTCCAAGAAGCAGGTGGCGACAACCGCCGAGGCGCTTCGTTCGATGCCGTTCGAGCGCCTGGAGCCGCATCTCGACGCCGCCGACGAGTATGTGAAGAACTATTACGGCACGCTGGTGGCGTTCTTCGAGGACGCCGCGGCGTCCGAGGCGGCGGCGATCATGACGTACGGCTGACTCGGTCGCGTCACTGGTTCACGGCCTGCCCGGCCACGTCGAATCGGGCAATCAGCCGACGGGGCGGCGTGTACCGAGGGCTTGGCGGTACTGCGGGTGTCATCACGATAACGACACCGACACGCCGATCAGGTGAGGAACACGTGTCGGTGTGTAATCGTCTGGTATCAACAGGTCATGGATATGACGAAGCCCATGACTCACTTGGTGAAACGCGGCTACGAGTATACGTTCAGACCCGACGCTCAGCAGCGCCGGAACCTTGAGGAGACCCTCGAAGCGGTTCGGGCCGTTCACAACTGGTCGCTGTCGGTGTTCCAGAGCGAATGGCGGCGTCAGGAGGCGAAGATTTCGTACGCCGAGATCTCCTCGAAGCTGACCAAGTGGAAGAACCAGCCGGCGAACCGGTGGGTCAAGGCGTATTCGTCGGTGCCGTTGCAGCAGATCGCCCGGCAGCTCCACACCGAGTACCACGCGTTCATCAACGGGCGCCGCTCCGAGCCGATACCCAAGGAACACGGTGAGCAGCAGGTCCTGGTGTATTCGCGGGCCGGCTACTACCTCAAAGGCAGGGACGTGAAGCTCGCGAAGCACGCCGCGCCGCTGGCCATCGACTGGGGTCTGGAGCGACCCAGCCGCGACGACATCACCTCGATCACGGTGATCCGGGAGGACGAAGCCACCTGGAAGCTGCGGATCGTCGCCGAGGAGTTCGTGGAGGTGCCCCGCCAGAAGCCGCCGGAATGCGGCGAATGCGGCCGGACGCTGGAGGAGTGAGGCGCCCGGCCGGAGAAGCCTTTCGAACCCCGGCCGGGCGCGAGCCGACTCAGCGCGGCGTCGACAGGGGAGTCTGCGGCGCTGGGCCGTGTCGAGGAGCCGCGGCGGACCCTGGCGGCTTGTAGGGTCCGCCGCATGCTCTCGGCGTCTTTGTTACTTGCGGAGCTCGGCGACCGCGGCGGTGAGCCGCTTGCCGAAGCCCTCGTCGGCCTTCGCGAAGTTCGCGACGGCCCGCTCGGCGATGTCGTCGCGGCTGACCTTGGCGATGAAGCCCGACAGGTTCGCGATCAGGCGGTCCTTCTCGTCCTCGCTCATGAGCCGGTACAGGTTCCCCGCCTGGACGAAGTCGTCGTCCTCGGAGTGCTTCGGGGTCTCCCACTCTCCGGTCTCGCCGTTGACGCTCACCGGCGCCCACAGCGGCCGCCCGCTCTGGTCGGGGCCGCCGAACGAGTTCGGCTCGTAGTTCTTCTGGCCCTTGTGCCGGCCGTCGTAGTAGAAGCCGTCGCGGTTGCCGTTGCGCGCCTCGGTGGCGTGCGGGCGGTTCACCGGCAGGTGGTCGGCGTTGATGCCGACGCGGTAGCGGTGCGCGTCGCCGTAGGCGAACAGGCGGCCCTGGAGCATCTTGTCCGGGCTCGGCCCGATGCCCGGCACGAAGTGCGCGGGGGAGAAGATCGACTGCTCGACCTCGGCGAAGATGTTCTCGGGGTTGCGGTTGAGCTCCAGCTTGCCGATCTCGATCGGCGGGTAGTCCTCGTGCGGCCACACCTTGGTGAGGTCGAACGGGTTGAACCGGTAGGTCGCGGCTTCGGCGGCGGGCATGATCTGCACCTGCACCGTCCACGACGGGTACTCGCCGCGCTCGATGGCCTCGCGCAGGTCACGCTGGTGCGAGTCGGGGTCTGCGCCCGCGAGCTCGTCGGCCTCGTCCTGCTTGAGCGTCTTGATGCCCTGGTCGGTCTTGAAGTGGTACTTGACCCAGAACTGCTCGCCGGCCTCGTTGACCCACTGGTAGGTGTGGGAGCCGTAGCCGTTCATGTGCCGGTAGGACGCCGGGATGCCCCGGTCGCCGAACAGCCACGTCACCTGGTGCGTCGACTCCGGGCTCAGGCCCCAGAAGTCCCAGACGTTGTCGGCCTCCTGGCTGCCGGTGTACGGGTCGCGCTTCTGGGTGTGGATGAAGTCGGGGAACTTGATCGCGTCGCGGATGAAGAACACCGGCGTGTTGTTCCCGACCAGGTCGTAGTTGCCCTGTTCGGTGTAGAACTTCAGTGCGAACCCGCGTGGGTCGCGCACGGCGTCGGCCGCGCCGAGGTTTCCGGCGACGGTCGAGAAGCGCAGGAAGGTCTCGGTCTCCTTGCCCACCTGGGAAAGGAAGGCGGCCTTGGTGTACTTCGTGACGTCGGCGGTCACGGTGAACTTGCCGTACGCGCCGGCGCCGCGGGCGTGGACGACGCGCTCGGGGATGCGCTCGCGGTTGAAGTGCGCGAGCTTCTCCAGCAGCACCTGGTCCTGGATGAGCAGCGGCCCGCCAACACCGGCGGCCTCGCTCTGGTTGTTGTCAGCCACCGGCGCGCCCGACTCGGTGGTCAGCGGGCCTGCGGTGTTGTCGAACTGATCGCTCATGGAGCGCCCTCTCTCGCTGTGTTGCACCAGTGCCCGGCGGTCCGGAATGTGAAACGGGCCGGGGCTCCTGTCTTCGACTCGATCCTAGCTTAGACTTTGTCTAATGAAAGATCCAGTCCTAGGTAAGTGGTGCCGCGATGTTTCTGCTGCTAGAGTGGGATTCGACTCCGAAAGGCCCTGAGAGACGACCATGAGTGACCTCATTACCCGTCTGCGTCGGCACCAGTGGCGCATGACCCCGCAGCGTCGAGTGATCGCCGAGACACTCGACGGCGCTCATGTGCACTACACCGCCGACGAGATCCTCGAACGCGCCTGCGAGCGCATGCCCGAGATCTCCCGCGCCACCGTCTACAACACCCTCAACGAGATGGTCGCCCTCGGCGAGATCCTCGAACTCAACTTCGACGGACGCTCCAAGCGCTACGACCCCAACGCCGAGCACGACCACCACCACCTCATCTGCGACGGCTGCGGCGCCATGAAGGACGTCCACACCGTCGGCGACCCGCTCGACTGGCTCCCCGGCGACGAGCGCCACGGATTCGCCGTCACCGAGGCCTCCATCACCTTCCGCGGCCTCTGCCCGGAGTGCCAGCAGGCGGCGTGATCAAGCGCTGTCGCGCTCTAGTGTCACCTTTATGACGAAACGGTCAAAGACCGTAGATTCCCTTGACCGTCTCCGGACGGCTCCGCTACCGTCGGCAAGCTGCCTCGATCCAGAGATCAGCCGCGCACCCCCCTGCCGCGCAGCTTGTTTCAGCCTGCCTGCCTGAACGAAGGAGCCCCACGTGGACGGACTGCTCGAACAGATATTCACCGCCAACGACTACTTCTGGTGGTTCATCATCTTCCTGTTGGCGGGCACCAGCCTGCTCTACATCGTCCTCACCAGAGGCGTCCAGTTCCGACTCCTTCCGCAGATGTTCCGCGGCCTCAGAGAGCAGCCCGGCACCCTCCCCGACGGCCAGAAGAACATCTCAGCCTTCCAAGCCTTCGCCGTCTCCGCGGCCGCCCGCGTCGGCACCGGCAACATCGTCGGCGTCTCCGCCGCCATCGCAGTAGGCGGCCCCGGCGCCGTCTTCTGGATGTGGCTCATGGCCGTCGTCGTCGCCGCCACCGCCTTCGCCGAATCCACCCTCGCCCAGGTCTACAAGGAACGCACCCCCACCGGCTTCCGCGGCGGCCCCGCCTACTACATGAAACACGGCCTCGGCCTGCCCTGGGCCGGCGGCGTCTTCGCCCTCATCCTCATCCTCACCTACCCCGTCACGTTCAACATGGTGCAGGCCAACACCTTCACCGGCGCCGCCACCACCTCACTCGACAGCATGGGCGCCACCACCGGCGACCACACCGAGATCGTCATCGGCCTGATCCTCGCCGCCGTAACCGGCGCCGTCGTCTTCGGCGGCCTCAAGCGCATCGCCCACATCACCCAGCTCCTCGTGCCCGCCATGGCCGTCGTCTACCTCGTCATCGGCATCGTCGTCGTCGCCATCAACGTCGACCAGATCCCCGAGGCGCTCACCGACATCTTCACCTCCGCGTTCGGCTTCGAACAGTTCGCCGGGGCCACCCTCGGCACCGTCATCGTCCAAGGCGTGCGACGCGGCATGTTCTCCAACGAGGGCGGCATGGGCTCGGCCCCGAACGCCGGCGCCACCGCCTCCGTCTCCCACCCCGTCAAACAGGGCCTGACACAGGCGTTCGGCGTCTACTTCGACACGATCTTCCTGTGCACCATCTCGGCGTTCATCGTCCTCACCACCGGCCCGGTCTTCGGCGACCACGGCGACAACCTCGTCGCACTCGGCGTCGAGGCCGCCCTCGGCGGATGGGCCCTCCACGTCATGACCGCGATCCTCATGCTGTTCACCTTCACCTCAGTGCTCGGCAACTACTACTACGGCGAGGCGAACATCAAGTTCTTCTCCGACAACCGCATCAGCCTCAACGCACTCCGCGTCCTGGTCGTCGCCCTCACCTTCATCGGCTCCGTCGCCTCGTTCGGCACCGTGTGGAGCCTCGCCGACGTCACCATGGGCCTCATGGCCACCGTCAACCTCCTCGCCGTCCTCGCCCTCACCGGCGTCGTCGTCAAGGTCCTCCGCGACTACGACGCCCAGCGGCGAGACGGCCTCGACCCCGTCTTCAGCCGCGACCGCGTCCGCGGCCTCAAGGGCGTCCAAGTGTGGGAGACCACCGAGCACGACGCCGAAAAGGTGTAGAGCCCCAAACGGATCGAGCGGCCCCGGTCAGCACACCGTGGTCGCTCGACTGCGTCACGGGTCACCCGAAATGTGGCACAGCCATACGAAGACCCAAGACACCCGGCGGCCGCGCGACGCAGGTCGCTAGGCTCCCCCGCATGAGGCTGACGAAGGAACCCTGGAAATCCCCCATCTGGAACAGACGTCCGACGTTCCTGCACTCCAACCGGCCCCTCGCCCGGTACGTCGGACGCCCCGCCGCCGAGTTCCTCAAGATCGAACCGGCCGGCGGCATCGTCCTCCTCGCCTGCGCCGCCATCGCCCTCCTCTGGGCCAACTCCCCCTGGTCGTCCTCCTACGAGACCGTCTGGGGCATGGAGATCGCGTTCGACTTCGGCGGCTTCGAACTCCACCACAGCCTGAAAGACTGGATCAACGACGGCCTGATGGCGATCTTCTTCTTCGTCGTCGGCATGGAGAT
Organism: Glycomyces sp. L485; assembly: GCF_022548875.1. Taxonomy (GTDB): domain Bacteria; phylum Actinomycetota; class Actinomycetes; order Mycobacteriales; family Micromonosporaceae; genus Glycomyces. The sequence continues at coordinate 7,561 of NZ_JAKZEW010000037.1, forward strand.
CAAGAGCGAGATCGTCACCGGACACCTCCGCCAGGTCCGCAACGCCGTCGCCCCGGTCGCCGGCGCCCTCGGCGGCATGGTCGTGCCCGCCCTCATCTACATCGCCTTCAACGCCGGCGGCGAAGCCGCCCACGGCTGGGGCATCCCCATGGCCACCGACATCGCCTTCGCAGTCGGCATCGTCGCGCTCTTCGGCAACCGCATCCCCTCCCAGGCGCGGATCTTCCTGCTCACCCTCGCCATCGTCGACGACCTCGGCGCCATCGCAGTCATCGCCGTCTTCTACACCGACTCCCTCTCCATGCCCTGGCTCATCGCCGCCGGGCTTCTCCTCGCAACCGCCGTCGTCCTGCGCCTGCTCAACGTCTGGTCCGGCCCCGTCTACCTCGTCATCGGCATCCTCGCCTGGGTCGCCATGCTCGAATCGGGCGTCCACGCCACCATCGCCGGCGTCGCCATGGGCCTGATCATCTCCTCCCGGCCCCTGCTCGACCCGACCGTCGCCCACAACACCGCCCAAGAGCTCGCCCAGGACGGCCTGACCGTCGCGGAGACCGAGCGGATCACGAAGCTCGTCAGGGAGTCCGTGCCGCCCACCGAACGGCTCCAGCACCAGTTCCACCCGTTCTCCTCGTTCGTGGTCCTGCCGCTGTTCGCGCTGGCGAACGCCGGGGTCGCGCTGAGCGGCGAGACGCTGGGCGCCGCGCTGGCGTCGGCGGCCACGCTCGGCATCGCGGCCGGGCTCGTGGTCGGCAAGTTCGCCGGGGTGCTGCTGGCGACCTGGATCGTCGTCAAGGCCGGCCTGGGCCGGCTGCCGGAAGGTACGTCGTGGCTGCTCATGGGCGGTCTAGCGGCGGTGGCGGGCGTCGGGTTCACCGTGGCGCTGTTCATCACCGAGCTGGCGTTCCGCAGCGGGGACGCGGCGATGCTGACCGACGAGGCCAAGATCGGCGTGCTCGGCGGCTCCCTCATCGCCGCGTGCCTGGGCGGTCTGCTGCTGCGGCTGGCCGTGCCCAAGCGCGGTGAGGCTCTGGAGGACGCGAACGAGGGGCGTTAGTCTTGGCTGACCGGTTTTCACGAGCGACTCGACCCTAGAGTGAGGACATCGCATTGGCTCCGCAGAATCTCATGTCCCAGCCCCCGGCCACCTTGCTTCCAGAGGACACCGAGGCCAGGAAGTACCTCGATGAGCACTCCCCTGAGGACACGGTCAGGAACTATCCGTGGTTCTGCGCGGCCTGGGCGCGGCTGGCCAGGAACGCCATCGAGGCCGGCGACGACGTGAGCGCGTACGCCTTCGCCCGGACCGGCTATCACCGGGGCCTCGACCAGCTGCGGCGCAGCGGCTGGAGGGGCCACGGCCCGATCCCGTGGGAGCACAAGCCGAATCGGGGCTTCCTGAAGTCGCTCTACCAGCTCTCCCGGGCGGCCGCGGCCATCGGGGAGGCCGACGAGGCCGCCCGCTGCGCGCAGTTCCTGCGCGACTCCGACCCGGCCGCCGCCGACGCCCTGACTTAGACGCGAACGCGGGGCGGCCCGCACGGCTTCGCCGTGCGGGCCGCCCCGCGTTCGTTCTCAAGTTCTGCGGTTCGTTCCCAGGGGCAAGGGCACCGATCATGGCAGGTCTGACCGCCGAGGATCGTGGACAGCGGCTGCCTACACGCGGAGACGGAAAAAGCCGGTGGAACCGCCCCCTGTGGTCCCACCGGCTCGCTCATGTCCCGCCTCAGGCGAGGGTGATGCTGCCGTTCTCCACGGTGATGTCGACTTCGGACAGGCCGGTCTCGGCCGGACCCTGGAGGAGCTCGCCCCCCATGTCGAACTGGGAGGCGTGGTTCGGGCAGATGATGACGCCGTCGGCGTCCGGGGCGTTGAGGATGGAGCCCTGGTGCGGGCAGGCCGCCGAGAATGCCAGGAACTCGTCGGCCGTCGGCTGGACCACGATGGTGTCGTCCACGACGATGCCGCCGCCGACCGGCACCGCCGAGGTCTCGGTCAGGGCCGCCCCGCCGCCCTCCGCGGCCCCGCTGTCGGTGCCGCCGGTCGGTTCGTCGCCGGAGCCGCCGGCACTGGAGTCGGAGGGTTCGGCCGTGCCGCAGGCGGCCAGCGCCCCCGCGGCTCCGAGTGCGGCCACGCCGCACATGATCCCGCGCCGCGAGGCGAGGACCCGCTGCGCGATGGCGCGGCCGTTGTCGGTGTCGGTCATTCTTGCTCCTCAATCTGCTGTCACTCAGAGTTGCGGTGTAACTGCCGCTATGTGAGGTATGGGGGAGGCCATCCCCTTTAGGCGGCCATGGCGGTAACACTACGCGCCGACAACGAGCTTGTCATGTGCAGAACTCGTATTTCAAAGAATTTTGTTGAAGACTTGATAAAACTCCCAGGGATCGAGCAATCAGCATCCGTTGGACCTCGTTGGTCCCCTCGCCGATCTCGAGGATCTTGCAGTCCCTCCAGGCGCGGGCGACGGCGGTCTCGTTCATGAAGCCGTAGCCGCCGAAGATCTGGGTCGCCTCGCGGGCGTTCTCGACCGCGGCCTGGGAAGCGTAGAGCTTCGCGATCGCCGCGTCGGTGCCGAAGGCCTCGCCGGCGTCGGCCCGCTCGGCCGCGTCCTGGTACGCCAGCCGGGCCGTGTGGGCCCGCAGCCGCATGTCGGCGAGCATGAACGCGATCGACTGGTTCGCCGCTATCGGCTTCCCGAACGCCTCGCGCTCCTTGGCGTGGGCGAGGGACTCGTCCAGGCAGCCCTGGGCCATGCCGGTCGCCAGCGCTGCGAGGGCCACCCGGCCGGAGTCGAGGAGCTCCAGGAACTGCGTGAAGCCCCTGCCCCTGACGCCGATGAGGTTCTCGGCGGGGACGCGGCAGCCGTCGAAGTACACCGGCCGCGTGTCCGAGGCCCGCCAGCCGACCTTGGAGTACTCGGGGCCGATCTCGAGCCCGGGGGCCCCGGGCTCGACGGCGATGCAGGAGACCTCGTCGGGTCCGGTGGCGGCGGTGGCGACGATGAGGTCGGTCATGGCGGTGCCGGCGTTGGTGATGAAGCACTTCGCGCCGTCGATCACCCAGTGGTCGCCTTCGAGTCGGGCGCGGGTGTCGGTGCGTCCGGCGTCGGTGCCGCCGCTCGGTTCGGTGAGCGCGAAGGCGCACAGGCCCTCGCCGGCGGCCATGCGGGGCAGCCACCGCTCCTTCTGCTCCTCGGTGCCGTACTTGGCGAGGCCTTCGGAGCCGAGGGTCACCGACGCCTCGACGGTGACGGCCACGGAGGAGTCGACGCGGGCGATCTCCTCCAGGGCGAGGCAGAGCATGAGCAGCCCGGCTTCGGCTCCGCCGTACGCCTCGGGCAGCGTCACGCCGAAGACGCCGAGCTTTCCCAGGTCGCGGACGAGGTCTGCGGGGAAGGCGCCCCGCTCGTAGTAGTCGCCTATGACGGGCCTGATCTCCGTCTCGGCGAACTCCCTCACCGCGGCGGCGAATTCGGCCTGCTCGTGTGTGAGTCTCATAGCTCCTCCTACACCGGTGTTATCGGATGTCTGCGGTCGGCGAACCGGCGGTCCTTGTGGGACAGTCGGCGGTAGCGTGCGATGAGGTCGGACCTGAGGTCGGCGGCCTCGAGGACGTCGTCGACGACGAGTTCTCCGGCGAGGCGCCGCAGGTCGACGTCGGCCTCGTACTCTTCGCGCCGGTCGGCGATGAACCGCTCGCGTTCGGCCTCGTCTTCGATCAGTGCGATCTTGTTGGCGTACACGGCGTTGACGGCGGCTTCGGCGCCCATGACGGCGATCTTCGCGGTGGGGAGGGCGAGGACGGCGTCGGAGCCGAACGCGGGTCCGGCCATGGCGTAGAGGCCGGCGCCGTAGGCCTTGCGGACGACGACGCAGACCTTCGGGACGGTGGCCTCGGCGACGGCGGCGATCATCTTGGCGCCGTGTCGGATGATGCCGCCCTTCTCGAATTCGGCGCCGACCATGAACCCGGGGACGTCGGCGAGGAACAAGAGCGGCACGTTGAACGCGTCGCAGGTGTTGACGAACCGGGCGGCCTTGTCGGCGGAGTCGGAGAACAGGACGCCGCCGCGCACGCTCGGGTTGGAGGCGACGACGCCGACGGGGCGGCCGTCGAGTCGGGCGAGGGTGCAGATGAGCTCTCCGGCCCATCTGGCCTGCACTTCCAGTACTGAATCGCGGTCGACCAGGCCGTCGATGAAGTCGTGCATGTCGAACGGCGTGGATTCGCCCGGCGGGACGAGGGCGGCGAGGTCGATGTCCTTCGGGGGTCTGGCGGCGCGGGCCGGGGGCGGCTGCGTCCAGTTCGACGGGAGGTAGGACAGCCACCGGCGGATGGAGGCGATCGCCTCGTCTTCGTTGCGGCACAGGAAGTGCCCAACGCCGGATTCCTCGCAGTGGATGCGGGCCCCGCCCATGGCCTCCAATGTGGTCTGCTCGCCGGTGACCATCTCGACCATGCGTGGGCTGCCGAGGTACATGGAGGCGTTCCCGTCGACCATCGCGACGACGTCGCAGAACGCCGGGATGTAGGCGCCGCCTGCGGCCGAGGGCCCGAACAGCGCGCAAGCCTGGGGGACCTGACCGGAGGCCCTGACCTGCTCGTGGAAGATCCTGCCGGCGCCCCTGCGGCCGGGGAACAGCTGCACCTGGTCGGTGATGCGCGCCCCGGCGGAGTCGACGAGGTAGACGATGGGGTGCCGCTCGAGCTGGGCGGCCTCGATGGTCCGGATGATCTTCTCGACGGTCCTGGCGCCCCATGAGCCGGCTTTGACCGTGGAGTCGTTCGCGATGATGCGCACCGGCCTGCCTTGGACGGTGGCCGTTCCGCACACCACCCCGTCGGCGGGGAGCGCCGGGTCGGGGTTGGCCCACAGGGCGTCCTCGGTGAACGAGTCGAGGTCGGCGAGCCGACGGATGCGTTCGCGCGCGTGGTACTTGCCCGCCGCGGCGGCAGCCTTGTGGTACTTCTCGGCGCCTCCGCGCGTGATGCTCTCGCGTTCGGCACGGTAGTCCACGATGCGCGCCCCTCTCCAAGACCCGGACCTTAACGATCGTTAAGGTGATTTCATTGTGTCGCGAGAACCACCCGCTGTCAACGACTTCGGGACACGCATACCCTCGAAGGACCGTCCCCCGCGCGGCGAAGCCTGCGAGCCGCGATCGGCACCGCCTTCCGGAGACCCATGAGCACCGACACCAGCGAGACCGCCGCTCCGCCGGCGACGCGCGCCCCTCGGCCCGCCAAGCAGTTCCTTCCCGAGATCGAAGGGCTGCGCGGCCTCGCCATCGTCGTCATCGCCGTCTACCACGTCTGGTTCAACCGCGTCTCGGGCGGCGTCGACGTGTTCTTGCTGCTCTCGGGATTCTTCATCACCGCCAGCCTCGTCCGCGCCGTCGAATCCGGCAAGGGCATCGGCCCCGTCCGCTACGCCGCCCGCATCGTCCGCCGCATCTTCCCGCCCGCCCTGGTCGTCGCCGCCGCAACGGTCGCGATGACCGCGATCTGGCTGCCACGCGCCACCTGGAACCAGCAGCTCGGCGACATCCTCGCCTCCGCGCTCTACGTCGGCAACTGGCGCCTGGCCGAGAACGCCGTCGACTACCTCTCCTCGAACAACGGCGCCAGCATCGTCCAGCACTACTGGTCGCTCGGCATCCAAGCCCAGTTCTACCTGCTGTGGCCGCTGCTCATCGCCGCCTGCGCCTGGATCGGGGCCAGGACCGGTCGGAGCGTGCGGGCCGCGCTCGCGCCGGCCCTGATCGCCGTCTTCGCCTCCTCGTTCGCCTTCGCGATGTGGGAGACCGCCGACGACCAGGCCTACGCCTACTTCGACACCCGCGCACGCCTGTGGCAGTTCGCCCTCGGCGGCCTCCTCGTCCTGGCCCTCCCGTACCTCAGGCTCGGGCGCCGCGCCGGCGCGATCCTCAGCTGGAGCGCCGTCGCCGCGCTCCTCGCCTGCGGGATGCTCCTCGACAGCACCTACTTCCCCGGCCCCGCCGGGCTCTGGCCCGTCGCCGCCGCGGCCGCCGTCATCGCCGTCGCCACCGCGCAGCCCGGCGCCGGAGCCGGAGGCCTGCTGAACTCCCGCCCGCTCCAAGGCCTCGGCAGACTGTCGTACACCCTCTACCTGTGGCACTGGCCGGTCCTGGTCTGCTACCTGACCGCCACCGGCCGCGACACCGCCACCCTCGCCGGCGGCCTCGGCGTCATCGCCGCCGCCACCGCGCTCGCCGTCGCCACGCGCTGGCTCGTGGAACTGCGCCTGCCCGCGACCGGCTGGGGCCAGAAGACCGCCCGCGGCGCGGCCGTGCTCGGCGCGGCGAGCCTCGCGCTCGTCCTCGCCGCCACCGGCGCCCTCGCCGGCTACATCGCCTACGAACGCGACCGGCTCGACCCCGCAGGCGCCGACGCGAGCCTGTACCCGGGCGCCGCCGCTCTCGCCGAGGGCCCCGCGGTGGAGGCGGCCGACTTCATCCCCTCCACGCTGGACGCCGCCGACGACCGCGACCCGGGGCTCTCAGACGAGTGCAACCAGTCCATGGAGGGCTACGAGCTCGTCCGCTGCGACTTCGGCGCCGACGAGGGCACCGCCGCGGCGACGGTCGTGATGTACGGCGGCTCGAAGATCTGGCAGTGGCTGCCGGCCGTCGAGGCCGCCGCCGAGCGCCAGGGCTGGCACGTGGTCACGTTCATCAAGAACGCCTGCATCATCGCCACCGAGCAGCCGAACATGGACCAGGGACGCTACCGCTCCTGCGCCGAGTGGAACGACGACGCCGTCGACGCGATCGTCGAGATCGAGCCGGACCTGGTCTTCACGTACGGCTCGCGCGTCGGCTACGACGCGGTCGAATCGTTCCCGGCGTACACCGAGCGATACGCGCAGCTGCGCGAGAGCGGCGCGGCGATCGTCGCCGTCCGCGACACCCCCAGCCCCCGCTTCGACATCCCCACCTGCGTCGACCTCGACGGCCCGGCCTCATGCGCGGTCGACCGCGACTCCTACTACCCGGACCCGGACGCCTTCGACCGGCTCGACGTCCCCGACGGTGTCCACAAGGCCGACCTCATCGACTACATCTGCACCGCGGTCGACTGCCCGCCGGTGGTCGGCAACGTCCTCGTCTACCGCGACGACGCCCACCTGACGAACACGTACGCGGCGACCCTCGCCCCCTATTTGGAGGTAGAGCTCCTCGCCGCGCTGAACGGCTAGGCGACGACGGCGTCGAGGGCGATCTCGACCATCTCCGAGAACGACTCCTGGCGCTGGTCGGCGGGCAGCTCCGTGCCCTTGAGGATATGGTCGGAGATCGTGCACACCGCCAGGGCCCTGGCCTTGAACTTCGCGGCGAGCGTGTAGATCGCCGCGGCCTCCATCTCGATCGCCAGGATCCCGTAATCGGCCAGGAGCGCCTCGACCTCGGGCGCGTCGGTGTAGAACGTGTCCGAGCTGTAGAGCTGCCCCACCCTGAGGTCGATGCCCCGCGCCTCGGCGGCGTCGACCGCGGCGCGCAGCAGACCGAAGTCGGCGACCGGAGCGTAGTCGACCACGCCGGAGAAGCGGATCCGGTTCATGCTCGAGTTCGTCGACGCCCCGATCGCGGCCACGACGTCGCGCAGCTCGATGTCGGCGTGGACGGCCCCGGCCGAGCCCACCCGCACGAGGGTCTCGACGCCGTACACGTCGAGCAGCTCGTGGACGTAGATCGACGCCGACGGCTGGCCCATGCCGGTGCCCTGGACCGAGACGCGCCGGCCCTTGTATGTGCCGGTGAAGCCGAACATGCTCCTGACCTCGGAGTAGCACACCGCGTCGGTCAGGAAGTTCTCGGCGATCCACTTCGCGCGGAGCGGGTCGCCGGGCAAAAGGACGCTGTCGGCGATGTCGCCGGGCTTGGCGGAGATGTGCGCTGTCATGGCGCCAGCATGCCATAAACATCCCATGAATTCCCCGAGAGTACGTGTGAGTCAGATCCCGCGATACCCGCTTGCCGCTCCGCCGCATCGATCCGGTAGCCTTTTCGGCGGTGGCGTGTCCGAGCGGCCGAAGGAGCTCGCCTCGAAAGCGAGTAAACGTTCACGCGTTTCGTGGGTTCAAATCCCACCGCCACCGCCAGCCAGCAAGAACGGCGGGCCTTCCGAATCGGGAGGCCCGCCGTTCTCGTCTCGAGTCTCAATCGTGGGTCTCCCACCGCCAGCCCGGCAGAGGCCCCTTCATCTTTCCCGTCGTCGCGGCCCGTCGCCGCCGCATACGGGCACAGCCCGTCTAGGCTGTTCTGGTCATGCGGTGTCGACAAAGGGGGGACTGGAGTGAGGCGAACCTCCACGGTTGCAAGGATCTTCAGCGGGATCCTCATCGCCTGCTCACTGCTCTTGGCGGCCATGCTGCTCGCCCACCGGTTCATCCCCAACCGCTGGTACAACCTCGGCAGCCTCATCGAGACGTTCCTGCCGTGGTTCGGCCTGCTCATCCCGCCGCTGGTCATCCTGGCCGCGATCCGCCGCAAACCGCTCGCAATCGTCATCGCGCTGCTCCCGGCGCTCGTCTGGCTCAAGCTCTTCGGAGGTATCTTCTCCGACAAGTCCGACGGACCCGGCACCTTCCGCGTCCTGGCCCACAACGTCAACGCCGACAACAGCGAAACCGCCGCGACCGCCGAGTCGCTTCTGGCAGCCGAGTCCGACGTCATCGCTCTCGTGGAGGTCACCGACGAGCAGCTCGCAGCCTACGACGAGCTCCTGTCGGATCGCTACGAGCATTCGGCCGCCTACGGCACCGTCGCCATCTGGTCGACCCACCCCATCACCGAATCCGAGGAGATCGACCTCCAGCTCGGCTGGACCCGTGCCCTCCGCGCCCAGATCGACGTCGACGGCGAACCGGTGGCCTTCTACGTCGCCCACCTGCTGTCGGTCCGCGTCAGCTCCGAAGGCTTCACCTCCGACCAGCGCAACCAGACCGCGAATCTCCTCGGGGAGGCCATCGCCGACGAGGAAATCGACCGCGTCGTCCTCCTCGGCGACCTCAACGGGACCGTCCAGGACCGTTCCCTCGCGCCCATCACCTACCAGCTCCGATCGGCCCAGGCCACGGCCGGTGAGGGCTTCGGCTTCACCTGGCCGGCCGACCACCCGCTCGCCCGCATCGACCAGATCCTCTACCGCGGCCTCGACGCCACCGACTCCGAAGTCCTCGACGCCACCGCCTCGGACCATCTACCCGTGCAGGCCGACTTCGACCTCTGAGCCGTGCAACCACCGGGTCGGACGGACGCGTCTTGAAGACGTGAAGCAAGAAGACTCCACTCTGCTCCTGCCCGCCGTCGGCGACACGATGCTCCTCCCGCGCGTCGAAGACGCCGGCGAGACCGTGCGCGATGCGCTGATCGAGCTCGACGGTGTCGGCATGACCTACCCCGGCCCGCCCCCGGTCGATGCCCTCAAGCCCGTCCGACTGCGCGTCGACGCCGGCGAATACGTCGCCATCGTCGGCCCCTCCGGCTCGGGCAAGTCGACCATGCTCAACCTGCTGGGCCTGCTCGACACCCCCACCGCCGGCACCTACTACCTCGACGGCCTGGACACCTCCACCATGAAGGAGTCCAAGCGCACCAAGCTCCGCGCCGACAAGATCGGGTTCATCTTCCAGTCGTTCCACCTCATGGCCCACCGCACCGCCACCGAGAACGTCGCCATCTCCCTGGTCTACCAGGGCGTCCCGCGGCGCGAGCGCAAGCAGATCGCCCACGAGAAGCTCGAGTCCGTCGGCCTCGGCCACCGTCTCGACGCCCTGCCCACGACCCTGTCCGGCGGCGAGCGCCAGCGCGTCGCGATCGCCCGCGCCCTGGCTGCCGAGCCGAGCCTGCTGCTGTGCGATGAGCCCACCGGCAACCTGGACTCGAAGACCACCGAGACCGTCCTGTCCACCCTCGACGGTCTGCATGCCGAGGGCCTGACGATCCTCATGATCACCCACGACCACGAAGTGGCCGAGCGGGCCCAGCGGGCGGTGACGATCCGCGACGGCGAGCTGTCCGAAGGAAACAACGTCGCCGAGCACCTCGACAAGGCCTGATCCGCTCGCACGGCGCCGGGGCTTCGACACTGACGCGGCGATGACCCGCGCCACGCGGTTCGATTGCGGTGCACCAATTCGGGTGATTATAAGTAGGCTTATGGCGATTGTCTGCCTTGCGGCGCAACAGTCGTCGACGTGTCCACGGCGCGCCCTCCGGTTCGATCCGGTTCGGGTCGCCGCCCGTGCGCGCCACGCCCTCAGAGACGGAGAGCCTCGTCCCAATGAATTCCGCGCAATCGCCGACGCCCCGGACCTGGAACGGGCCGAGAGCGGCGTTCGACGACGACACGCTGCAGCTGCCCGTGGCCGCCCGGGGTCCGTACTCTCAGCGGACCGAGCCCGGGGTCAGGCCCGCCCCGGGAGCGCCGCCGGACCGCTGGGAGGGCACCGGCTTCCGCCCCGACATCCAGGGCATGCGCGCGATCGCCGTGATGCTCGTGCTGCTGTCCCATGCGGGCTTCGCGTTCGCAGCCGGCGGATACGTCGGGGTCGACGCGTTCTTCGTCCTCTCCGGGTTCCTGATCACCTCGCTGCTGATCAAGGAGGTCTTCGACACCGGCACGATCTCCATCGCCGGCTTCTACGCCCGACGCGCCCGCCGAATCCTCCCGGCCTCGACCGCCGTCACCCTCGTCACCGTCGTCGCGGTGGTCGCCTGGTTCCCCGTCACCCGGCTCGAAGAGGCCTTGCGCGACGCGTTCGCCGTGGTCGTCTACATGGTCAACTACCTCTTCGTCATCTCCAGCACCGAGTACCTCAACGCCGACGCGATGCCGTCGCCGTTCCAGCAGTACTGGTCCCTCGCGGTCGAGGAGCAGTTCTACATGGTCTGGCCGCTCCTGCTGCTGTGCCTGCTGCTGGTGGTCCGGCGCGTCCCCCGCAAGGCCCTGACCGCCGGTGTCGTCTTCTGCGTCGCGATCATCGTCGTCTCGCTGGCCGCCTCGGTCCTGGTCACGCAGGCGTCGCAGCCGACCGCCTACTACGCCACCCACACTCGGGCCTGGGAACTGGCCGCCGGGGCGCTGCTCGCGCTGACTCTCCAGACCTGGAAGCGGACTCCGCGCGCGGTCGGCGTCGCGCTCGGCTTCGCCGGCCTCGCCGCCGTAGCCGGTTCGGCGTTCCTGTTCGACGAGGGCACCGCCTTTCCCGGATACGCCGCGGTCGTGCCGGTCACCGGCACCATGATGCTCATCGTCGCCGGAACCGCGCAGGGAACGAACCCGGTCTCGTCGCTGCTGTCCACCGCGCCGTTCCAATACGTCGGCAAGATCTCATTCAGCCTCTACCTGTGGCACTGGCCGATCCTGGTGCTCGGCCCGCTCGCCATCGGCGTCGATTCCAGCCTGGCGCTCAATATCGCGCTGCTGGTCGGCGCGTTCGCGGTGGCGCAGTTCTCCTATGAGTACATCGAGACCCCGGTCCGCAACGCGCGCTTCTTGAAGGTCAGCGATTTCCGCGGCCTCGCCACCGGCGTCGCATGCTCCATCGTCGGGCTGGCCCTGATCCTCGGCATCGGCTTCGCCAGAGTCCCCGACCGCCCCGACCCTGTCGACCTGTCGGCCGTCGAGGCGGCCGAGGGCTTCGACGAGGTTCAGCAGCGCCTGCGCGAGGCCGCGGTCCTGTCGACGATGCCCAGCGCTCTCCTGCCCGCGCTCACCGGCGCGGTCCACGATGTGCCGAGCCTCTACGGCAACGGCTGCCACCTCGAATACGAGCAGGTCGGGATCCCCGACGACTGCGTCTTCGGGGATCCCGACGCCGAGACGACGGTGGTGCTCTTCGGCGACTCCCATGCCGCCCACTGGTTCCCGACGTTCGAGGCGATCGGCCAGGAGCAGGGGTGGCGGCTGCTCTCCCGCACCAAGAGCGACTGCACCCCTGTCTTCACGTCGGTGATGAGCGACCAGCTCGGCCGCGAGTACACCGAATGCGAGCAGTGGCGCCAAGCGGTCCTCGACGAGATTGATCGGGAGTCGCCCGATCTGGTCGTCCTGGCCACCACCGACGACGTCACGCTCACCGAAGGGCGCGTTCGCGAGTGGAAGAAGGGCTGGACGGACCTGATCGACCGGGCCGGCGAATCGGCCGGGGAGGTGGTGGCGCTGACCGACACGCCCCGATCTGACGGCGCCCCTGTCTCGGACTGCGTCGCGATCCACCAGGACGAGGTGCAGGTGTGCGCCCTGGACCAGGAAGAGGCAGTCGAGAACACCGACCTTCGAGAGGCGGGGATCGAGGTGCAGAAGGCCGAGGGCGTCACAGTGATCGACACCGTCCAGTGGCTGTGCGTCGACGGGGTCTGCCCGCCGATCGTTGGGGACATGCTGGTGCTCAGGGACACCAACCACATCACCACGCCGTACGCCAAGTGGCTTTCGAACGTCATGCTCGACGAACTGCCCGCCCTGTAGGCGCACTCCGGGCGCGGGACCGGACGAAGGCGGCGGGGCCGGTTCTTTCGAACCGGCCCCGCCGCCTTCGCCGTCGTCTCAGTCGTTGCCGGGTCCGCCCGGGAAGTCCGGGCCGTCTCCCGGGCCGGGCGTCTCGTCGCCGTCGCCCTCGTCGCCCCCGTCCTCCTCGTAACCGGAGCCGTTGGAGACGAGGATGTAGATCGGGCTGCCCTTCGGGGCCGAGCCGGTCACCGACGTGGAGAACGCCTCGCCCCGCTTGCATTCGGAGTCGAACCTGCCCGGGGAGACCGAGACGTCGAAGCCCGCCGAGGCCACTCTGGACTTGGCCGAGTCGACGCTCTCGCAGCCGATCCCGGGAATCGAGACGAGGTTCTTGCCGTTGACCATCTTGTCCGACGGCGCCGGCCAGTCCTTCTCGTCGAGGCCCTTGACCGCGGCCCTGAGGATGTCCACGCCGGTGCCGCGGACCTCATCGTGGAAGTCGGCCGCGAGGTCCTTGTGGGAGGAGCTGTCGGGGTCGCCGACGAACGTGGCGGTGGTGGCGTTCGGCGTGGAGGCCATGAACCAGTAGGCGCGGTCCGAGTCGGCGGTCCCGGTCTTGCCCATGATGGGCCGGTCGAAGCCGCGCGCCTCGCCGGCAGTGCCGCCGACGCACCGGCTCTTGGAGTCTGAGTCGTTGACCGGGCAGCGGGCCGCGCTGATCGCCGCGCGCGCCACGTCCTTGTCGACGACCTGCTCGCAGTCGGTCTCGGAGGCCTCGACCCACTCCTCGCCGTCGGCTCCGGTCACCGACAGCACCGGCAGCGGCTCGCAGTGCATGCCCTCGGCGGCGACGGCCGCGTAGGCCTCGGCCATGTCGATCGGGGTGGTGGAGTCGCCCATGCCGAGGGTGAACACGCCGTAGTTCGAGTCGAGGGACTCGTCGGCCTCTTTCTCGTCCTTGCCTTCGCGCGCCTGCTGCACGCCGGACTCTCCGTAGAAGGTGACGCCGAGACGCTCGGCCATCTCGACGGCCTTGGAGGTCCCGACCATCTCTTGAAGCTGGACGAAACCGGTGTTGGAGGACTTGCCGAACATCCCCCAGAAGTCGAGCGGCGGACCGGCCGAGTAGTTCTCCGTGGTGGGGCACCAGTTCCAGAACTCGTTGTTGTACTGGTCGACCTGCCGGTTGCATCTGACCTCCTCGTCGGCCGCCGCACCGACGGCGTACTGCGAGGTGTACTGCTTCGGCGAGGGCACCTTCATGCTCAACGGCCATCCCTCCTCGAGGGCCGCGAGCATGGTGAACATCTTGAACGTCGAGCCGGCCGGGAAGCCCGCCGACTCGTTGTTGCCGCTCAAGAGCGGGATCGTCGTGTTCGGATAGTTCGACGGGATGTCCTTGCCGTCGGATCTGGGCCCGTTGTCGATCTGGTCGAGACTGTAGACGCGATTGACGGCCATCGAGCGCACATGCCCGGTGCCGGGCGTGACCGTGACCGAGCCGAGCGCCCTGACGTCGTCGTCGTCGATCTCGTCGTGGATGGAGTCCATCGCAGACTCCTGCAGCTTCGGATCAAGGCTCGTGACGATCCTGTAACCGCCGCGTTTGAGCAGGCTGATGCGGTCGCGTTCGGTCTCGCCGAAGACCTCCTGGTCGCCCCACCAGCTCTTGAAGAAGTCGCAGAAGAAACCCCAGTCCGCGGTGGCGACGTCGACGCATTCGCTCCGGACTTCGCGCGGATTGAGGTCGAGCGGCTGCTCTTTCGCTTCGGCCGCTTCGGTTTCGGAGATGTATTCGAGCGTGGCCATGCGGTCGAGGACCCAGTTGCGGCGGTCGATGATCTGGGTGTCGTCGCCTTCGCCGTCGAGCAGTCCGTCGGCATAGGAAGGGAACTTCGGCAGCGAGGCGAGCGTCGCGGCCTCGTGGAGTTCGAGTTCGCCGGGGGGCTTGTTGAAGTAGGAGTAGGCCCCGGCTTGGACGCCGTAGGCCTGGTTGCCGAGATAGATCACGTTGAGGTAGCCCTGGAGGATCTCCTCTTTGGACATCGTCTCCTCGATGGCCATGGCGTACCTGGCTTCACGGAGCTTGCGCTCGTACGTGTCCTCGGACGCTTCGATGACTTCGTCGATGGTTGAAGCTGAGTAGATGAGGGTATTGCGTACGAACTGCATAGTGAGGGTCGAGGCGCCTTGCTGGCCGCCCCCCTGGTTCGCCACGGCGGCACGCACGATCCCGGCCCAGTCGACACCGGGGTGCTCGTAGAACTTGGAGTCCTCCGCGGCGAGGAGGGCGTTGATCATGACGGGGCTGACGTCGTCGAGGGAGACCTCGCGGCGGTTCTCCTCGTAGAAGGAGGTGATGAGGGTTTCACCGTCGGACGCGTAGACGTAGCTGGTCTGCGGCAGGGTCGGCTTGGTGAGCTCGGTGGGCAGCGACTCGAAGGACTCGATGCTGTTGCCGGCCACGATGCCCCCGGTCGCGAAGAGGGGGAAGGCCGCCGCCGCGGCGAGGACTCCCGCGAGCACTCCGCAGATGAGCAGGGCCAGGGCGTCCCCCAGGGGACTCCGATAGCGTTTCAACGTCTCCACCGCCTCAGATTAGAACGAGCGTTGCGATAGCAAGGGGCGCTTTGTTCAAGGGTGCCCGGCTTTGATACGCCGCGCTGAATGAGACGAGATGCCCTCGTCTCTCAATCGTTATTATCGCGAGGCGTCGTCGCAATCCTATCCACAGGGGTGAAGCCATCCCACAAAGTCCGATTTTCATCTCGGAGAGTAGTCAAACACTTACAAGAGGTGTAGGGTCCGTTCTTGACGGCGACGTTGAGTGATCGCAAGATTACTTGTACGGAGTCGTCGGGGGGTATGAAGGGAAAATCTCAGGGGGAGGTCATGCAGATGGGACTGCTGATCGACTGGACGACCAAGGCGCTCTGCCAAGAGGGCGATCCAGACGCGCTGTTCGTGCAGGGGGCCGAGCAGAACAATGCGAAGAAGGTCTGCCGAGGCTGTCCAGTCCGGCTCGAATGTCTCGCGGACGCACTCGACAATCGCATCGAGTTCGGGGTGTGGGGTGGCATGACCGAACGCGAACGACGCGCGCTATTGCGCAAACACGCAGACGTCCGATCCTGGAGGTCGGTATTCGAAGTGGCGCTGGACGAGGAGCAGCGCAGCGCCCGCAAGGCCAGCAGACGCCGCATTCCGGTGAACCTCAACTACTGATCGACCGGCCGCAGCAGGCGGCGAACGACCGACCGCGCCCGAGACGGGAAACCGTCCGGGCGCGTTGTCAATTCCGAACCATCACTCCACATGCGATCGTGCCGGCCGCTCGGCCGCCGCGGCGCCGAACCCGCGCAACCCTCCCAGATCCACCACCTCCGGACCCAGCGTCGACAACCACACCTGCGGAATGTCCGGGCACGCCGCCTCGTAGCGCGCCGCCACCCGCTGCTCGGTCGACCACCGCCGCGCCAGATCCGCGTGCGTCCGCAGCGCCGCCGCCACCGGGCTCTCCGGCTCGTCCTCTTCGAGGATCGCCGCCGCGCCGAGCGCCCGCTCGGCCGACAGCGACGCCCTCACCGGCGTGAGCCGGTTGAGGATGATCCCGTCCAGCGGCATCCGCTCCTCGGTCAGCCGCCGCGAGAAGTACACAGCCTCACCCACCGCCGCAGGCTCCGGCGTCGCCACCACCAGGAACGACGTCTGATCGTCCTGCAGGGCCCGGAAGGTCGCCTCCGCCCGCTTGCGGAATCCGCCGAACGTGTCCTCCAGGCTCGCGGTGAACTCTGCGACGTCGGTCAGCAGGTGGCCGCCGAGGATCTTGTTGAACACGCGGGTGAACACCGCCGCGCTGGCGCCCATCAGCGACAGCATCGACCGCCGCGACCCGGGCGTGGAGGCGGACAGGAGCCGGATGACGCGGCCGTCGAGAAGCCGGGCGAGGCGGGCGGGGGCGTCGAGGAAGTCCAGAGCCGAGCGTGACGGCGGCGTGTCGAGCACGATGAGGTCCCACTCGCCCGTCTCGCGCAGCTGGCCGAGCTTCTCCATCGCCATGTACTCCTGCGTGCCCGAGAACGTCGAGGACACCGCCTGGTAGAACGGGTTCGCGAAGATCTCGGCGGCCCGGTCGGGAGTGGTGTGCAAGGCGACGACGTCGTCGAACGTGCGTTTCATGTCGAGCATCATCGCGTCGAGCGAGCCCGACTCGAGGCCCCGCACGGGCCGCGGGGTGTTGTCGAGGGCCTCCATGCCGAGCGACTGCGCGAGCCTGTGGGCCGGGTCGATGGTGAGCACCACGGTGCGGCGGCCGTGGACCTCGGCGGCGCGCAGCGCGAGCGCCGCGGCCGTGGTGGTCTTGCCGACGCCGCCGGAACCGCAGCAGGCGATGACGTGCTTGTCCTTGTCGCGCAGCAGGGCGTCCAGGTCGAGTTCAGTCGCCACCGGGGCCTCCTTCGACGTCGTCGGCCGCTCTCGGGGCCGGCCGGGCAGGCTCACCGAGCTCCCTGAGCGTCTCGGCCAGCTGGTAGAGGCCCGACAGGTCGACCCCTTCGGGCAGCAGCGCCAGTTCGGCCACGGGGCGGCCGAGCCGCTCCAGTCGGTCCCGGTAGGCGTCGACCGCTTCGATCTCGATCCGGCTCGACGCGTACTCGTCCAGCAGCGCCGCAACGGTCCGCTCGTCGGCCGGCAGGCCGGTCTTGGCGAGGCCCTCGCGCAGCTGCTCCTCGGTGACGTCCACCGGCTTGGCGCCCACCACCTCGTTGAGGACTATGCGGCCGACCGGAAGGTCGGCGGCGGCGAGCTCGCGATGGGCGTCGAGCGTCTCCTGCACCGGCATCGCCGCCGGAGTCGTCACCAGGTGGACCGCGGTGAGCGAGGAGTGCAGCATCCGCGCGACCGACCTGGAGTGCTTGCCGATCGGGCCGGTCTTCGCCAGGCGCCCCGATTCGACGGTGACGTTGAGGAACTTGACGATCCGGCCGGTCGGCGGCGCGTCCAAGACCACCGCGTCGTAGGCCATCCGGCCCGCCTCGGTCCTGGAGACGGCCTCCTTGAGCTTCCCGGTCAGGAGGATGTCGCGCAGCCCCGGCGCGATGGTCGTGGCGAAGTCGATCGCCCCGAACTTGCGCAGCGCCCGCCCGGCCGTGCCGAGCTTGTAGAACATCGTCAGATAGTCCAGCAGCGCCTCGTCGGCGTCGACGGCCTGCCCGAACACCTCGCCTCCGTCGAGACCAGCGGCCAGGTGCCGCTCGGCGTACGGCAGCGGAGGAGCGTCGAACAGCGGTGCGATGCCTTGGCGCCCTTCGACCTCCACCAGCAGGACCCGCCTGCCGGGGCCGGCGAGCGCCAGCGCGAGCGCGGCGGCCACCGTGGTCTTGCCGGTACCGCCCTTCCCGGTGACGATGTGCAGTCGCGGCAGGGGAGGAGCGGTGGCACTCATGAACCGGAGTGTAGTCACCCCCGGGCCATGTCGCACACCAGCCACTGCGGGTCGGAGTCCTCGGCGACGAGCGTGAAAGTCCAGGTGGTGGCCTCGCTGCGGCCGGTGGCGAGTTCGGCGGTGACGGTGGCGCCGCCGACGGAACGGCCCGTCTCGGTGACGTTCGACCAGTCCAGTCCCGTCCCGTCGTTCGCCTCGGCGAGCCTGTCGGCGGCCCCGGCGAGGTCCCGGTCGGCCTTCTCCTCGCACAGCCAGCCTCGCGCCGCGTCAGGGTCATGGTCGTCGAGCAGCGCGCCGAGGAACGCCTCGACGGAGCGTTCGGGCGTGTCGGAGACCTCGGCGACGTTGGCGAACAGGCTCGTCGCCGCGAGGGCGATCGCGCCGACGAACGCGGTCGCCGCGCCGTACGTCAGATAGGTCCACATCCGGCCCGGCCGCTGCGGCCCGTCTGCGGTGTACGGGCCGGCGGCGCTCTCGGCGCTCGGCTTGGCGGTGACGCTGTCGGGACGCTTCGCGGTGGTGTCTGGCGACACGGGTACTCCCTGTGCTGTGCAGTTCACTGTTGGGGAGGCGACGCACTCTGAGCGTAGCGGTGCGGGCCGGGCTAAGCAAGACGCCGTACTGTGGGCGCATGGAGAAATGGGAGTACTTCACCGCACCGCTGCTGATCCACAACACCAAGCAGATCCTCGACACGTTCGGGGAGGACGGGTGGGAGCTCGTCACGGTGCTGCCGGGGCAGAACTCGGAGCAGCTCGTCGCATATTTCAAGCGCAAGAAGACGCAGTAGACGGCAGGCCGCGTAGCGGCCCTCAAGCGCGAGAAGGAGCAGTAGATGGCGGATGTTCTAGCGGCGCTGGAGCGCCTCGGACTGTCTTTGCCCGCCGTGGTGCCGCCGGTGGCGGCGTACCAGCCGGCGGTCAGGGCCGGCGATGTCGTGTACGTCTCGGGGCAGCTGCCGTTCGTCGACGGCGAGCTGGTCGAGACCGGGAAGGTCGGCGCCGAGGTCGACGTCGAGCGGGCCGGTGAGCTGGCGCGGATCTGCGCGCTGAACGCCATCGCCGCTCTCGGCTCGGTCGCGGACCTGGACGAGGTCGTCCGGATCGTGAAGGTCGGCGGGTTCGTCGCCTCGGCGCCGGGCTTCACCGGCCAGCCGAAGGTCGTCAACGGCGCCTCGGACCTGTTCGGCGAGGTGTTCGGCGAGGCGGGCCTCCACGCCCGCAGCGCTGTCGGCGTCGCCGAGCTGCCACTGGGGGCTCCGGTGGAGGTCGACCTGGTCGCGCAGCTCGCCCCCACCGCGAAAGTGGTCCCGGCCTAACCGAACGAGGGGATCACGCGGGTGGCGACCTCGCCGAGGGCGATGGTCGTCCCGCGTGGTCCCGGGGCTGTGGCGCAGATCCTGACGACGTCGCCGTTCTCGAGCCGCCAAGGCGGCGAGGCGGCCTCGCCGGAACCGAAGAGCATGCCGGGGCGCAGGACCGAGCCGTTGGCGGTGAGCTGCGCGAGCTGCTGCGCCGGGGTCCAGTAGGCTTCGCCGAAGCGCGCTCCGGCGACGGAGACGCCGTTGACCTCGATGGACAGACGCAGGTCGAAGCCGTACCGGTCGGACTCCTTGAGGTAGGAGGCGACGTCGGCGTCCTGCGCGGGCGCGGCGGTGCGGGCGGCGCTGAGCGCGTCGATCGGGGTGACCCAGGCACTCATCGAGGTGGCGAACGACTTGGACGTGAACGGGCCGAGCGCGTCGTTTTCGAACTCGGCGAAGTCGCGGGCGGTCCAGTCGTTGAGCAGGACGGCGCCGAAGACGTGGTCCTCGAACGCGTCCGGGGTCACCGGCCGGCCGAACTGGGATTCGCCGCCGACGATGAACCCGACCTCCGCCTCGATGTCGAGAGCCCGAGTGGGCCCGAAGACGACCTCGCCGAGGTCGCCGCGGCGGTGCCCGGCGGGGCGCACCAGATCCATCCCCGAGGGCATGACCGTGGAGGCGCGGCCGCCCGACCCGCGCGGATGCCAGCGCCCGCCGCGGGGAACGCGCGCGGTGAAGTCGACGAAGTCGGTCACCAGCAGTGGCGCGTGCATTTCGACCTCCGCCACCGGCGTGAGCCACAGGCTCGCCGCGCTTTCAAGGCTCGGCTCGGTGAGTGCCTCCTGGACCTGCCTGCGCACCTGCGTCCAGGCTTCGCGGCCGAGCGTGAGCAGCCGGTTGAGCGCCGGGTCGCGCAGCGCGGTGCAGGCGGCGCACGTCTGGCAGTCGCCGGAGAGCACGGCCTTGTGCAAGTCGAGGACCTGGTCGGCGATGCGGACCCCGATGCGCGGCACGGGCTCCTCGGCGGTCGAGAAGACCCCGTAGGGGAGATTGTGGATGTTGTACGGGCTCGCGTCGGCCCCGGGCACCCAGCAGTTCACGTCGTTCCTCCGTCGTCAGACAACCTTGTGGAGGCTTAACGACGGCGGGCCCGCGAAGTCACTCGGCGCGACGGTGCCGACGCAGAACTGTGAACCATCCCACCCAGCACGCGACGGCGGCGACGGCGAAGAACGCCCGCACGCCGACGCCGATCTCGGTACCGAGCAGCGCGGGGAGGGCGAATGCGATGGCGAGGCCGAGCAGGGCCGACCGGCCCAGGGCACCGCGGAAGAACCCGGGCCCGTAGATCTTGTTCCGCCAGGCGGGGTCGCCCGGGGAGGCGTCGACGAAGGCGGGAGCCGTGCGCCTGGCCTCGGGAGGAAGCCTTCCGGTGTCCGGCTCGGCGCTCTCGGGCCCGAGTTCGGTGGCGGCGCGGCGGGAGCGCTTGGCGAGGTCGCCCATGTCGAGGCTTTCGGCGACCGCGGCGAGCGCCAGGTGGGTCCGCGGTTGTTCGGGGGCGAGGTTCACGGCGTTCCACGCCGCGTCCAGAGCGGGTTGGGCCGCGCCGGCTCGGCGGCTGATGAGCGCGTAGTGGATGTGGAGGAGCCAGCTGCGACGGTCGAGGTCGAGCAGGCTCGCGGCGGCCTGGAGGGCCTCGTCGCGGCGCTCGGCGTCGGCCAGGGCGTAACCGCGGACGACCATGGCGCGGCGGTGCTGCGGGTCCTGGGAGAGGGCCGCGCCGGCGTAGACCAGGGCCTGGTCGGGGTCCAACTGGGCGAGCGCGATGACGCCGGCCATGGTGTTGGCGTTGGGGCTGAACGGGTCGATGCGCAGTGCCGCTTCGACTTCGGCGCGGGCGTCCGGGAGGCGATCGAGGTCGTACATGAGCTCGGCGCGCTTGAGATGCTCGGCGACCGTGCGCCGGGTGGGGTCTGAGTCCATGAACCTACTCCCGAATGGGAATCAACGCTTGTACAGCAACGCTACCGCGGTCGCGGCAAGCCCCTCGCCGCGTCCGGTGAAGCCGAGGCCGTCGGTGGTGGTCGCCGACAGTCGGACGGGAGCGTCGATCGCATTCGACAGGGCGGCTTCGGCCTCGGCGCGGCGCGGCGCGATCTTGGGACGGGAGCCGATGATCTGGACGGAGACGTTGCCGACCGACCAGCCCGTCGCGCGGACGCGGCGGGCGGTCTCCGCCAAGAGCGCGACACCCGAGGCGCCGGCCCATTCGGGGCGGGAGGTACCGAAATTCCCGCCCAGGTCGCCGAGCCCGGCAGCCGAAAGCAGCGCGTCGCACACGGCGTGTGCGGCGGCGTCGCCGTCGGAGTGCCCGGCCAGGCCGGGGCTGCCCGGCCATTCGAGGCAGGCGAGACGGCACGGCTGATCGGGATCGAAGCGATGCACGTCGCTGCCGTGCCCGACGACCACGGACGGAAATTCGAAATTCACTCTTGTCGAATCGCTGTTCGAGCCGGAGGCTACTTGACCGGAGCCTCCGAGAGCAGGACCTTGTCGAGGACGTTCTCTGCTTCGTCCTTGACGCAGTCCTCGGCCAGCGCGATCTCTCCTACGAGGATCTCGCGGGCCTTCGAGAGCATCCGCTTCTCGCCGGCCGACAGGCCGCGCTCCCTGTCTCGACGCCACAGGTCGCGGACGACCTCGGCTATCTTGAGGGGGGAACCGGAGGCGAGCTTCTCGACATTGGCCTTGTAACGCCGCGACCAGTTGGTCGGCTCCTCGGTGTGAGGGGCGCGCAGCACGTCGAACACCTCACTGAGGCCCTCGGCGCCGACGACTTCTCGGACGCCGACCAGTTCGACGTTCTTTGCCGGAACCTTGACCGTGAGGTCACCCTGCTCGACGCGCAGCACCAGGTATTCCTGTTCAATACCACCGATGACGCGAGTCTCAACAGCTTCAACGAGTGCGGCCCCGTGGTGGGGGTAGACAACGGTCTCGCCGACACTAAAACCCATAGGATCGAAACCCCTTTCGCTGTGTCTAGCCTAACACGTCATCGGGGTTCAACCCGACAGCGGATCGCCATGAATTCCCTGGTCAATTGGTATGTGACTGATTACTCTACGGCACCTTGGGCTCTGGGCGCGCATTAGCGGGAGACAAATGAGGCGTGCGTCGCTCGCCCGGACCGGGCGCCATTCGCCGGCACGGCGGTATGCGAACCGCCCCGTCCGCGACCGGAGGTGAGACCCACTCCTCGGCTCGTGGCAGGCCTGCTCCTCGCCGGGCGACCGGTCGTCTACGCTGTCCGTCAGCATGCCTGTAGGACTCAGGGAGGACCACCAGTGGCCAGGGGAATCAGCACGGCGACCTTCGCCCGCCGCGCCGCAGCGCTCGCGCTCGCGGCCGCCGCGGCTACCGGGCTGTCGGCCTGCAGCGCGGGTCAGGTGACCCAGACTGACACCAAGCAGACGGCGATCGCCGGAATCAACGTCGACCAGGGAGATCTGGCCCTGCGCGACCTCCAGGTCGAGTTCGGGTCCCCCGAGGGCTACGCGGCCGGCGACGACGCCCCGCTGCGCGTGTGGATCTCCAACGAGGGCACCGGGGCCGTGAGCCTCATCGGCGTCCGGACCGACGTCGCCGGAGACGTCGACCTCACCACCGCCGACGCCGAGACGCCCTCCGATGAGGAGACCGAGGCTCCCTCCGAAGACGAGGCGACCAGCGAGGCTCCCGCCGAGGACCAGGCGACCACCGACGGAGAAGGCGAGGACGCCACCGAGGAGCCCGTCGGCGGCGCAGGCGCCGAAGCGACCGACGAGCCCGCGGACGAGCCGACCGAAGCACTCGACGACGAGGGCACCCTGGGCGCCCCGAACGAGTTCGCCGTCGGGCCGGTCGAGATCGCACCCGCCGGGTACGTCCGGCTCGACATCGCCTCCGACACCGGCGAGTACCTGCTCCTCCAAGACCTGACCGAGCCGCTGCGCCCGGGCCAGAGCATCGAGGTGACCTTCCTGTTCGACAACGGCGAGGAGATCACCGTCGACCTCCCGGTCGGACAGGAGCTCGAACGGAGCGTCGACCCCGACTACGAAGAGCACCCCGGCGTCGGGCACTAGACCCAGACCCGCACCGAGCATCCGAGGCCCCGCCTCCGCACCGCGCGGAGACGGGGCCTCTTTGCTACCGCGCCAGCGGCCACCGCCGCTCGACCGTCTCGTCCCGGCCCTTGCCGCGGAAGTACGCCTCCAGCGACGCGGCGTCCTCAGCGTGCCACCGCACCTGCGCCTCGTGCAGCTCCCGCGGCTCCATCGCCCCGACCTCGGGGTAGCGCGCGCCGATGACCCGCGCCAGCGCCACCGTGGCCGACGCGTCACCCGCCGCCGAATGCGCACCGTCCAACACCACCCCGTAGTGCTCCGCGGTGGCCCCGAGCGTCCGCTTGCCCCTGCGGAAGCGGTCCACGCGCTTGTCGAGCACAGCCGGGTCGAGCACCGTCATCCGGCCCCAGTCGGGCGCGGCGATCGAGTACCGGTCGAGCTCGCACGCCAGCATCGTCAGATCGAACCCCGCCCGGAACGCCACCACCGGGGTACCCGACTCGACCGCCGCAGCCAGGCCCGCCGCGATCGCACCGAGCGCCTTCGCCGGCGCCTCGCCCTCGGCCCGCACCTTCTCGTCGGTGATGCCGTGGACACGCGAGGCGCCCGGCGGGATCGGCACCCCAGGGTCGATCAGCCACGTCTCGCCCCGCCACGCGAGCGGCGGCTCTCCCGGGCCGACCGGATCGACCGAGACGAGCGCGGCCTGCACGATCCTGTCGACCTGGCACACCACGCCCGTGGTCTCGGTGTCGAACCCCAAAAGCGGGCCATCATACCATTTCTCGCTCATGACGACACCTTAACGGCTGCCCATGACAAACCTCCGATATGCTCAGCCCGCGCGATCGCGCGGCCCCCTATATACCCTTTTGTCTTCCCCTGGAGGAACATTGGATTTTCTCGATCCCATAACCGGCGCAATTCAGGAATGGGCCGACGGACTCAACGCCGACTATGGCGAACCGGTCGGCGAGGTCGGTTCATTCGTCTGGGGTCCTTGGCTCCTCATCCCGCTGCTGCTGGCCGTCGGCGTCTACCTCACGGCCATGCTCGGCGGCATCCAGCTCCGACGGCTCGGCTACGGCATGTGGCTCGCGCTGTTCAAACGCCATGAGAACAGCGAGTCCAAAGGCGACATCAGCCACTACCAGGCGCTGTCGGTCGCGCTCGCCGCGACGGTCGGCGTCGGCAACATCGGCGGCGTCGGCGCCGCGATCGCACTGGGCGGACCCGGCGCGCTGTTCTGGATGTGGGTGACCGGCCTGGTCGGCATGGCCACCAAGTACTCCGAGGCCCTCCTGGGCGTCAAGTACCGGAAAGTGAACGCCAAGGGCCAGCAGTCCGGCGGCCCACAGCAGTACCTCTCCGAAGGCATCAAGGGCCCGCTGGGCAAGATCCTCGCCCTCGCGTTCGCGATCTTCGGCGTCATCGCCAGCTTCGGCATCGGCAACGCCGTCCAGTCCGGCAACGTCGCCTCCGCGATCCAGCAGCAGCTGCCCGAGGACACCTTCTGGACCCCCTCGTGGACAGGCGTGGTCATCCTCGTCTCAGTCGGCCTGGTCATCCTCGGCGGCATCAAGTGGCTCGGACGAGTCGCCTCGGCACTGGTCCCGATCATGATCGTGTTCTACCTCGCCGGGGCGCTGGCGGTCCTCGTCGCCAACGCCGACGTGCTCGGCACCGCCTTCGGGATGATCTTCGAACAGGCCTTCACCGGAGGCTCGGCCGTCGGCGGCTTCACCGGCGCGGCGATCCTCACCGTGATCCGCTACGGCGTGGCACGCGGCATCTTCTCCAACGAGTCGGGCCTGGGCACCGGCGGCATCGCCGCCGCGGCCGCAAGGACCGACCAGCCGGTGCGCCAGGCGATGGTGTCGATGACCCAGACGTTCATCGACACGCTCATCGTCGTCACCATGACCGGTCTGGTCATCGTGGTCACCGGGGTGCTCGGCACGGTCGACTCGGAAGGGAACCTGATCGAGTCGGCGGCGCTCACCCGTCTCGCGTTCGAGACGGGCCTGGGCGGCGCCGGCACCACCGGCGGCACGATCGGCGGGCTCATCGTCGCAGTCGGCATCGCGACGTTCGCGTTCTCGACGCTCATCGGCTGGTCCTACTACGGCGAGAAGTGCCTGGAGCGGTTCAGCGGCCAGCGGCTGATCCTGCCCTACCGCATCGTCTTCGTCGTCGTCGCCTACCTCGGCGCGGTCACCAGCCTCGACATGCTGTGGAACCTCTCGGACATCGCCAACGGACTGATGGCGCTGCCGAACCTCATCGGCCTGCTCATCCTCTCGCCGGTGGTCTACCGAGAGACCAAGCGGTTCTTCGCGAACCCGGACTGGCGGCTGCTGCCCGGAGACGCGGTTCCCGAGCCCGCCGGTGCGGACAAGGCGGACTGACGCGGTGTCGCAGTCCGCGCTTAGCATGTAGTGCATGTCTGAGTCCCGGCCTGGCGCGGTGAAACTGGAGGCGGTGCTCGAACGCGTCACATACGCGAACGAGGAGACCGGCTACACCATCGCCCGCGCTTCGAGCGCCAGGTCGGGATCAGAGCTGCTGACGGTCGTCGGCCCGCTGCTCGGCGCCCAGGTCGGGGAGAGCCTCGACCTGACCGGGCGGTGGACCAGCCACCCCAAGTACGGCCGCCAGTTCGAAGTCTGGTCGTACCGGACGGTCTTGCCCGCCACGGTCCAGGGGATAGAACGCTATCTGGGTTCAGGCCTGATCAAAGGGATCGGGCCGAAGACCGCCGAGAAGATCGTCGCGCATTTCGGCGTGGAGACGCTGAACGTCATCGACGACGACCCCGCACGGCTCGTCGAGGTGCCAGGGCTCGGACCCAAGCGCACCAAGTCGATCGCGGCCGCCTGGGAGGAGCAGCGGGCGATCAAGGAGGTCATGGTCTTCCTCCAGTCCGTGGACGTCTCCACCTCCCTGGCCGTGCGAATCTACAAGAAGTACGGGGACGCCTCGATCGGGGTGGTGAAGCACGAGCCGTACCGGCTCGCGAACGAGGTGTGGGGGATCGGGTTCAAGACCGCCGACGGCCTCGCCCGCGCCGTCGGCATCGCCCATGACGCGCCCGAGCGGATCAAGGCCGCTCTGCAGTACACGCTCTCGGAGGCCGGCGACGCCGGGCACTGCTTCCTTCCCGAGCCGAACCTCGTCGCCGACACCGTCGAACTGCTCGGCCTGGGCACCGCGCCCGTCGCCGAGGCCCTCGACGAGCTGTCAGCCGAAGCCGAGTACGTCATCGCCGACAAGGTGCCGGCCGGCGACTCCACCGTCCCCGCCCGCTACCTCGCGCCGTTCTACCACGCCGAGCGCGGCCTCGCCTCCGGTCTGCTCGCGCTGCTCGGCACCGGCGAGGACCGTCTGTCGGCCTTCCAAAGCGTGGAATGGGACAAGGCGTTCGCATGGCTGCGGCGCCGCCGCGACGCCGAACTCGCCCCCGAGCAGGCCGAGGCGGTGCGGCTCGCGCTCACCGAGAAGGTCGCGGTCCTCACCGGCGGGCCCGGCTGCGGCAAGAGCTTCACCGTCTCCTCCATCGTGGACCTCGCTCGAGCCAAGGGCGCGAAGGTCATGCTCGCCGCCCCCACCGGGCGGGCCGCGAAGCGCCTGGCCGAACTCACCGGCCACGAGGCCACCACCCTGCACCGCATGCTGGAACTGCGGCCCGGAGGCGAGGCCGCGTACGACCGCGACAAGCCCCTCGACGTCGACCTCCTCGTCGTCGACGAGACCTCCATGCTGGACACGATCCTCGCGAACAAGCTCGCCAAAGCCGTCCCGCCCGGCGCGCACCTGCTCCTGGTCGGCGACGTCGACCAGCTCCCGAGCGTCGGCGCCGGCGAGGTCCTGCGCGACATCCTCGCCGCCGAGGCGATCCCGCGCGTCCGGCTGACGCGGATCTTCCGCCAGGCCGCCGAATCCGGCGTCGTCGCCAACGCCCACCGCGTCAACACCGGCGAGTTCCCCGCGCTCGAAGGCTACGACGACTTCTTCTACTTCGCCTGCGACGACAACGAACTGGTCGCCGACAACGTCGTCGACATCGTCGCCCGCCGCATCCCGGCCCGCTTCGGGCTGCACCCGGTGCGCGACGTCCAAGTGCTCACTCCGATGCACCGCGGCGGGCCCGGCGCCGGGAACCTCAACCTGAAGCTCCAGGAGGCGCTCACCCCGGCCCGGGAGGGGATGCCGGAGCGCCGCTACGGCGGGCGAGTCTACCGGGTCGGCGACAAGGTCATCCAGATCCGCAACAACTACCAGAAAGGCGTGAACGGCGTCTTCAACGGCACCGTCGGCGTCGTCGAGGCGATCGACTCCGAGGCGCAGACGCTCACCGTCCGAACCGACGAAGACGAGGACGTCGACTATGAGTTCTCCGAGCTCGACGAGCTCGTGCACGCGTACGCGATCACCGTGCACCGCTCGCAGGGCAGCGAATACCCGGCGGTGGTCGTCCCGGTGACCACCAGTGCATGGACCATGCTGCGGCGCAACCTCGTCTACACCGCGATCACCCGCGCCAAGCGCCTCGTCGTGCTCGTCGGCTCGAAAAAGGCGCTGGCGATGGCGGTGCGCACCGCCGGGACCGGGAAGCGGCACACCGGTCTCACCCACCGCCTGGCGGCGTAAGTCCTCTTCGGCCTCGGCCGGCTTCGGCCTCTCGGCGGCCGGATAGACCACCCAGTGCTCGGACTGCTCGTCCTTCTTGTACGCCCGCTGCGTGACCACGACCATGAGCGCGACCAGGCCGCCGCCGACGACGAACAGAGCCAGGACGGCGATGTTGATGAGGGTCGCGTTCACAAAGTCCTACCGGTAGTTCGTGAACTGGAGAGCGACGTCGAGGTCCTTGCCCTTGAGCAGGCGGATGACCTCCTGCAGGTCGTCGCGCTTCTTCCCGGTGACGCGGAGCTTGTCGCCCTGGATCTGGGGCTTGACGCCCTTGGGGCCCTCGTCGCGGATGATCTTCCCGATCTTCTTCGCC
Organism: Glycomyces sp. L485; assembly: GCF_022548875.1. GTDB lineage: Bacteria > Actinomycetota > Actinomycetes > Mycobacteriales > Micromonosporaceae > Glycomyces. The sequence continues at coordinate 35,904 of NZ_JAKZEW010000037.1, forward strand.
TGATCGGTGGCGATCCCCTGCTGGAAGGCGACGTCGATCTTCGACTCCTTGCCCGACTGGCGCGGCTCGGAGGCCTCCATCGCCTTCAACGAGATGCCGCGCTTGATGAGCTTCTCCTTGAGCACTTCGAGGGCGGCCTTCACACGGTCCTCGGTCTCGGCCGACAGCACCGCCGCCTCCTCGCCGCTGCGCTCGACGCTCGCGCCGGTCCCGCGGAAGTCGAACCGGGTGGACAGCTCGCGCTGCGCCTGATTGACGGCGTTGTCGAGCTCTGCCAGGTCGATCTCGGAGACGATGTCGAACGAGGCGTCAGCCATGGAAACCAGTCCTTCCGGTCGGTAGGGGCCAGGCCGTCAAGCCTAGTCGGGCCCGCCGCGCCCGCCCGACCCCCGCCCACCCGCCCGGGCGGAGTGAACGCGGTCTCAACAAGGGAATACCCGCTTGCGCGGACCCGCGGCCAAGGCGCTATCCTTGCTCTCGCTACACAGCAAGGCAGGTTGCCCGAGCGGCCAAAGGGAGCTGACTGTAAATCAGCCGGCATTGCCTACGTAGGTTCGAATCCTACACCTGCCACCAGTGAGTAGAACGGCCTGTGACCTGGGAAGACCAGGTCACAGGCCGTTTCGCTACTCTACGAGCGCAGCCTCGGTCGGCAGCCACGCCACGACCTCCCAGCCGCCCTCCGGCCTCGGCTCGGCCCGCAGCCACCCGCCGACGGCCTCGACGCGCTCGCCGAGCCCGAGCAGGCGCCAGCGCCGCCAGCCCGGCCTCCTCGATGTCCGCGAACGACCGCAAGGCATGAGACGGGAGCGAAGCCCCCTCCGGTTCGTCGTGAGGGCAGGGCGACGGGCGCGCGCCCGTATCGGTGACCTGCGCCGCCTGCGCCAGCACCACGACCCCGGTGACGTGATGGGCCACGAAGTCGTGCATCTCCCGGGCCAGCTCCATGCGCTCGGCCCGCCGCACCTCCTCCTGCGTCTCGCGCCGCAGCCTGTCGAGACCGCGCAGGTAGGCACCGAAACCGATCGCCGTCGACAGGGCCATGAGGATCATGATGATCCCCGCCACCAGAGAGCCCGAACCGGTGAAGAACCGGAACCGGCCCGCGAAGTCCTGCCCGCGAAGGCGATCCAACCGGAAATGGCCCCGAATCCAACCTGGGGGCGTCGCGAGTCGCTGATCCTAGTCGCCGCCGTGAACGGTCATCGGTCCCCGAGCCGGTCGCGCCGCATCGCCGGCTCCTGCGACATCCGGAAACCCAACCGGCGGTACAGCGGTTCGCCCTGACCCGAGGCGAGCAGCTCGATAGGTAGGACGCCGCGGTCGTCGAACCAGGCGAGCAGCGACTCCATGCAGGCCATGCTGTAGCCGCGGCGACGCCACGCGGGATCGGTGGACACGTTGAAGACCCAGCCGAACAGACCGGTCAGGTTGCGCGGCGAAGGGAGCCGCTCGACTATCAGACCGGTCGCGCTGGCGGCCAGGACACCGGGCTCGCCGGGGGCGTCGACGACCGCCACGGCCATCGTCGGATCGGCGTCGCCCAAGCGTCGCTTCAGCACCGCTGCGGTCGCCTCCCTCCAGCCGTTGTCGGTGCAGTCGACCCATTCTGAGAGCATGATCTCGCGCAGGCGGACGATCTCGTCGACGTCATCGGCGGTGGCGAATCTCGCGGCTTCCATGCCGCGAGAGTACTGTGGGCACCCGGCAGTGGCCGAGTCGTTTTCCGTTGCGGAGTCTGGTGGTCTGGGATTCCATTGAGGCCCATAATATGCGATTATGTGCACATGTCTGACCGTCCGCGCGATTTGAGCCCGGAAGCGCTCCGCTTCATCCCGCAGCGCCCGGTGCGGTGGATGTCGCCCCGGACACTCGCCGAAACCGCCGCCAGGTTCGGGCTCGCCAGGCTCCTCGGCGGATACCTCGACAAGCGCGAGCTCTTCGGCAGTCGGCCGCAGGACGTCTTCTCGCACGACGCGGGCGAGGAGCTGTGGATCGACTACGTCGCCGACATCGGCGACGGCTTCAACGCCACCTACTCGATCGCGTACCTCTTGGCGCAGCAGGAACTCGAGGTCGGCGACGAGCACCTGCCGCGCGGGTCGGTGCTGGTCATGGGTGGCGACGAGGTGTACCCGGCGGCGAACTGGCGCGAATACGAGCACCGGATGAAGGGACCCTACGAGGCCGCGAACCCCTCGGCGCCGGTGGCGCTGTATGCGATCCCGGGCAACCACGACTGGTTCGACGGTCTCACGGCCTTCGGGCGCCAGTTCGTCGAGGGCCGCAGCGTGGGCGGCTACAAGACCGCGCAGGCCCGGTCGTACTTCGCGCTCAGCCTGCCGCACAACTGGTGGCTGTTCGCCGTCGATGCCCAGTTCGACGCGCACCTCGACCAGCCGCAGCTCGAGTACTTCAAGAGGGTGGCGCAGAACCTCGCGGCCGGCGACCAGGTGATCCTGTGCGTTCCACAGCCGTCGTGGGTGTGGACAGAGGACAATCCGCGTTCCTTCGACCGGATCGACCACTTCATCCGCGACATCATCGCCGACCGGGAGGCCGAGGTGCCGCTCATCCTGACCGGGGACCGGCACCACTACGCGCACTACGCCGAAGTCGGCGGGACTCGGCAGCTGGTGACCGCGGGCGGCGGCGGGGCGTACCTGTCGCCGACGCACAACCTGCCCCCGACGCTCACCGCCCCGCGCAAGTCGGTGAGTGAACCGGATGCGGCGCAGCGGGAATACCAGCTCACGCAGACGTATCCTGCCCGGGCGCGCTCCCTGCGGTACGCCTTCGGAATCTTCGGGCGGCTGCCGTGGCTCAACAAGGGCTTCACGCTGCTCATGAGCGTCATCATGCTCATCGCCACCGTATCCGTTCTGGAGGGTTCGGGGACGTTCGCGGCCGCCGCGGCGGTGCTGATGGCCGCCGGGGTCGGTTTCGCGCACCCCGGCCAGGGTGCGCGCGGATTCCGGCACTACCTGCTCGGGCTCGGGCACGGCGCTGCCCAGGTCGGCCTGGCATGGTCGGGCGCGCAGGTGTTCGAGGTGCTGCCGTGGGTCGACTTCTGGGTGTTCGTCGCCTACCTGCCGGTGGCGGGTCTCGTCTCGACGTGGCTCGTCGGCCTGTACCTCGTGGTCGCGAACCGGCTCGGCGTCAACGCGAATGAGCTGTTCGCGGGACTGTCCATCATCGATCAGAAGTGCTTCCTGCGGATCAAGGTCGCGCGCGAGGGCGTCACCGTCTACCCGATCGGGCTCGACCGGAGCGGCCGCGACTGGGCCGCCGACCCCGACGGAGCGCCGGGCGACTCGTGGATCAAACCGGTCTCGCCGCTGCGCCCGCGCCTGATCGAACCGGGCTTCAAGGTCCCCGCCTCCGGGACACTGAACGAGGCTCCGCCACGACAGGGCCCCGTGCGGCGGCTCGTCGCGCAGGCCGAGGAGTGGTTCGGCCGGGAAGACTGACTGCGTTTCCCAAATGCGTTCCGAGGTCGAGAACGCCCGCGGCAGGCCCAACGAGAAGCCGACGACCGACGGAGTTTCCAAGTGGTGCGCCAGCACGATGATCTGGACGGAGACGCCTGAGCCCCAAGCGCAATGGCACGCTCCCCAGCCTTGCATGGGACAAGCGATTGCCTTAAGCTTCAAGTCATAATTGATGGCTGTCGATGTCGTCGAGCTGAGACGCGGCCTGACCGGGCCATCCCGGCATGTCCCAGCTCCACCATGCCCTGGGCGATCCGCGCCCCGGGGGGCGCCGTGCGCCGTGCAGCCTCACAACACAGTGGAGTGTATATGCAAGCGAATACCAGGGGCGCGTTCGCGTCCCGCCGCCGATTGACGGCGATCCTCGCCGCCTGCACCGGAGTGGTCCTGGCCGCCGTAGCGGCCCTGTTCACCTTGGGCACCGCGAACGCCGCCGTCGAGACCGGCACGTGGTTCCACATCGAATCGAGGCACTCGGGCCTGGTTCTCGACATCGAGGGCGGTTCCACCGAACCCGGCGCCGAACTCAAGCAGTGGGGTCAGAGCGGCGGCGAGCACCAGCAGTTCCGGTTCGTCGACGCGGGCAGCGGCTACTACCGCATCCAGGCCCGGCACTCCGGCCAGGTCCTCGACGTCTGGGAGTGGAACGCCGACAACGGCGCCACCATCGTCCAGTACGACGACCTCAACGGCACCAACCAGCAGTGGCGGGTCGAGGAGTCGGGCGGCTACTACACGTTCGTCAACCGCTTCTCGGGCAAAGCCCTCGACGTGTGGGGCCGGTCCACTGAAAGCGGCGCCCGTATCTCGCAGTACGACCCGACCGGCGGGGCGAACCAGCAGTGGCGCCTCATCACCGCCGACGGTGGCAGCGGCGGCGGTGGCGGCGGTGGAGTCGAGGCCGACCTCGTTGTCGCCTCCGACGGCTCCGGCACTCACACCTCGGTGCAGGCCGCGGTCAACTCCGCCTCCTCCGGTTTCACCATCCTGATCCGGTCGGGCACCTACAAGGGCAACGTCACCGTCCCGTCCAGCAAGACCGGGCTCACCTTCGTGGGCGAGACCGGCAACGCCGCGGACGTGGTCATCACCGACGACCGCTGCGCTTCGTGCAACAACGGTTCCGGTGGAACCTGGGGGACCACCGGCAGCGCCTCGGTGACCTTGAACGGCGGCGACTTCACCGCACAGGACCTGACCTTCGAGAACTCCTACAACGAAGCCGCGAACGGCAACAGCCAGGCCGTGGCGGTCAAGGTCAACGGTGACCGGATGGTCTTCGACAACGTCAGGTTCATCGGCAACCAGGACACCCTCTACGCGAACTCGCCGAGCGCCGGCTCGGTCTCGCGGCAGTACTATCGCGACTGCTACGTCGAGGGCGACGTGGACTTCATCTTCGGGCGGGGCACGGCAGTGTTCGACAACTGCACCATCAGGTCCCTCGACCGAGGTTCGTCGAACAACAACGGCTACATCACCGCCGCGAGCACGGAGCTCTCCAACCCGTACGGGTTCCTGATCTACCGGAGCGAGCTCGTCAGCGACGCGCCGAACGGGTCGGTCTACCTCGGCCGCCCGTGGCCCGCAGGAGGTTCCGAGACCGCGCGAGGCCAGGTCCTGTACCGGGAGTCGAACCTGGGCTCCCACATCCGCTCCGACCCGTGGACCGACATGTCGGGCCTGGACTGGCGCGAAGCGCGCCTGAGCGAGTACGAGAACAACGGGTCCGGCGCGGGAGTCAACGGCAATCGCCCGCAGATGAGCGACTCGGATGCGGCGAACTACGAGCCCGCCGATTACCTGCGCGGTAACGACGGGTGGAACCCGATGGGTTCCTGAGACCGAGGGAGGGCAGGTCTCGTGCATCCAGCGAGCCGAGACCTGCCTTTCCCGTTCAGAAGTCGAGAGTTTTGTAGCGGTGGGGCGCGGTATGTCGCGGAACCGGGGCTCAGGGGGTGCGCCTGGGGAGCCCGGCAATGGCAGAGGTTGCGTTGGCGGCAGCAGTGTGGGGTGGATGGTTGGGTGGGGCGGTGTCTTCGGCTCCCCGGTGCCTCTCTGTTGGGCTTCAATCGATCAGCGACGAAAGAGCTGAGTGGAGGTCAGGGATGCCCTGTCGGCCACGGAGGTCGGTTATGGGGACAGCCGGTAGGGGACTCGCGGGGGAGGGTTCGGCGACTGGGGCTAGGACTGTGGGTTCAGTGGGTTCAGTGGGTTGCGGGGGTGTGGAGGTTCGAGCCGCTCGGGTGTGGAGACTTGGGGCACTTTGGGTGTGGTGTTCTGGCCCTGGACACGGGGAATGGCTCGAAGCCGTTTCCGGTTTCGAGCTGGCGGCTGTATGAGGCGCCTTCCCCGCCGCGGCGTCCCGCGGCGGGCAGGTTAAGAACGGGATGGGATCTTCGATCAGGTTCGAGCGCACCGGGATCAGTGGTCTATTCGTCTTCGGGTGCACCAGACGCATCGCCGCAACCGGTGCCGCCGGTGCGGCCGCGTCTGCTGGCGGGGTTGCTGGTGTGGGGGCGTGCTCGTCTTCAGGGCGGGAGCATCCGCCCGGTCCGAAGCCCAGATTGAAGTCCTGTTCGGAGTCTCGCTCGGGGCCGGTTCCCGTTCGGGGCCCGTGTTCAGATCCCGTGCCGTGGTCGGGTCCGGTCTCGGTCTCGGTCTGCGAAGCCGGTGCCGG
>NZ_JAKZEW010000065.1:0-146 GCF_022548875.1 Glycomyces sp. L485
GCTCCACGTCCGGCCTCGCCGTGGGACGAGTGGACCATCCCGCCCAAGCCATCGAGTCTCGCCAGCACCCGCAAACCCAGCCCACATCCGACCGAGCCGTTTCAGCCCTGGCGCATCGACTTCGAACGACCCGAGATCGTCGAATA
>NZ_JAKZEW010000065.1:308-16394 GCF_022548875.1 Glycomyces sp. L485
GGGCCCAGACGGTCAGCGGCGGTGGCGCCGCATGAGCCTGTCGCGCTACGCCCCGCATCAGATCCGCGCCCGCTACCAGCGGGCATTGAACACGCTCCCGATCCCCGCCGCCACGGCGCACACCATCGACCCCGAACGCATGACCATCCTCGGCGAAACCACCATCGCCGGACGACAGATCGCCTTCGGCACCCACACCGACGCCCCACGCCTGTGGGTCACCCTCAACGACACCGAACCCGACCTCATCGGCTACATGACCGGCCTCATCACCGGCGAACCCGACCTGTGGATCTGCAATCCCAAACACCAGACCTGGACACTCGAAGACGACAACACACTCAAACTCAAGCAAGCCGCCACCCGCGTCTGGTTCGACTGCCAACGCGACTGCGACGGCTGAGGAGACAGCGCAAAGCCGCGGGGAGCCCTTGGCTCCCCGCGGCGGGCAGGATCGTTGTGTCTGCATCGGGGCGTGCAATGTCCACGGTGCGGTTCAAGTCTGCGGACGCCATGCCTTCAGCAGGTCCTCGGGGCCGATCGCCTGGACGCCTTCGGCGGTCGAACCGGAGCGGGTGACCGCGAGCATCGGGGTGGCCTCGTCGGCTCCGGGCAGCTGGGAGCGGTGGACGATCAGGCGGGCGAGTTCACGGTCGTCGAAAGGCTTGTTCTCGTGCCATTTGATGGATCCGACCAGTTCGACCTTCTCGGCGACCGGGGAACGATCGGTGCCGACGATGTCGATCTCCGGGTCATTGGTGCGAGTCCAATAACCGCCGAAGTAGTTGCATCCCTCGGGGATCCACTCATCATCGAGGCGCCCGAGCGCCTCCCGGATCACCGGTTCGACTGCGCGTCCGCGCCAGGCGGTCCATCCGGAGCGGAGCCGGTCGGCGACCCGCGAGCCTCGTCCGCGTTCGATCAGAGGCATGCCCGGTTCGATGAACGACAGCCACAGCCGCAGGTACGGATCGGTGATCCGGTAGCGGGTGAGCTTGCTCGGCTTGATTGACAGCGGCAGTTCGGCGACGACTACGCCGCGCCGCTCCAGCGACTCCAGGGAGCGTTTCAGCGACGTGGGCTGCAGATCGCCGGCGGCCCGGCCGATATTCGTGAACGTCCGCTCCCCGTGGCCGATCGTGCTGAGTACGCGCCGGGCCTGGGTCTCGGTGGGGAACTCGGCGGCCATTGAGCGTTCGGCGCTCACCAGCAGCGGTGAGGTCGAATCGTTCAGCGATTGTTCGAGGAACTCCCACAGACCTGCGCCACTCGGCCACGATTCGAGGATGAGCGGCAGCCCTCCGGTCACCAGGTAGGCGTCGATCGCTTCGGCCGCAGGCAGACCGGTCATATCGGCGATGTCGGGGGGAGTGAGCGGCCCGACGACCATCTCGGTGCCGCGCTGGTGGAAGGGGCGCCCGTAGCTGTTGAGCTGCTCCATCGTCGCCAGGTCCGAGCCGACGAGGATGAGCAGGACGGGGAGTTTCGACAGAGTCCGGTCGAACTGCTTCTGCAGGGCCCCTTCGAAGGTCGGGTCCTCGCCCGAGAGGTATGGCACCTCGTCGAGCACGACGACGCTGGGGCGGTCGTCGGGGATCGCGGTGGCGAGCATGGTCAGGGCCGCGTCCCAGGTCTGCGGTGGGCCGAACCCGGCGAGGTCGGCCGCGCCGGGCAGCGTCGAGGCGGCCAGTTCCGCGGCGAATCCGGCGAGGTCCTCCTCGCGGGAGCCGCCGATCGCGGTGAAGTAGAGATGGGGCGTCTCGCGTCGGTCGATGAACTCTTCGACCAGTCGCGACTTGCCGACCCGGCGGCGACCGCGGATGAGCAGTGCGCGGCCGGGCCTGCCCGTCCGTCCGCCCGCCTCGACCGCATCGAGGATGCCGCCGAGCCTCTCGAGCTCGGAGCGGCGTCCGACGAATCCCGCCATGCACGATCTCCAACCGATCGGAGTTCACTATCATTCAGGATACTATCATGAATGATAGTTAAATCGGCTCATTTCATCGGTAGGCGGAGGACTGGAGTTCGTAGAGCTCGGCGTAGGCGCCGCCGCGTTCCATGAGCTCGTCGTGGGTGCCCGCCTCGGCGATCGTGCCATTCTCCAGGACCACGATGAGGTCGGCCATCGAGACCGTGGAGAAGCGGTGCGAGACCAGGACCGTGACCGTCCCACGCTGCCGGCCGGCCTTGACCTCCTCGGCGAACTGCTCGAACAGGGCGTGCTCGGTCTGCGGGTCGAGCGCGGCGGTCGGCTCGTCGAAGACGACCAGCAGCGGGTCGGTCCTCATGCGGCCGCGGCCGATCGCGAGCTTCTGCCACTGGCCGCCGGACAGGTCGGTGCCGTCGTCCCACCGCCCGCCAAGGCGAGTGTCGAGTCCGCTAGGGAGGTCATCGATGACGTCGTCGGCTCCTGCGCGGGCCATCGCGGCTCGCACCCGCTCATCCTCGAAGCCGCCTTCGAGGTCGCCGACGCCGATCGTCTCGCGGGCGGTGAACTCGAACTGTGCGTGGTCCTGGAAGGTCGCGCCGATGCGCCGCCTCCAGGCGTCGGTGCTGAAACCGGTCAGGTCGGTGCCGTCGACCGTGATCGTGCCGGAGGTCGGCTGGTAGAAACCGGACAGGAGCTTGACGAGGGTGGTCTTCCCGGCGCCGTTCTCCCCCACCAGGGCCACGACCTTACCGGCGGGAAGGGCGAGGGAGACGCCGTCGAGCGAGGGCCCCTCGGCGTCCGGGTAGGCGAAGGAGACGTCGTCGAGGGCTATGCCGACTTGGAGGCGTTCGGGGATCTCGGCGGGCTCGGCCGGTCCCGAAGTGGCGGTGGCGTAGCGGCGCAGCCACTCGATGCGCTGCCCGAGGCGGCCGAGCCGCACCATCATCGCGGTATTGAAGGCGAGGGCCCCGGCCTGGCCGGCGACCATGCCGATGAGGCCGACCAGCAAGATCACGTCCCCTGCGGTCGCCTGGCCGCGCAGCGCCAAGTAGAGGACGAAGCCGATCCCCGAGGCCATGCCGATCGCCGAGAGCACGCCCTCCGCGGTGACGGCCCGCGCCGCCCGCCACTGCTCGCGGTTGCGGGCGTCGACGACCTCTCGGCCCCTCTCGTGGTGGAGGCGGCCGATCGCCGCCGCACTGCCGAAGACCCGCAGTTCCTTGCCGGAGGGCGCGGCCGTGGCGACCTCGAACAGGTGGCGGCGCTTGCGCTCGGCCTCGCTGGTCTCCTTGATCGCGTCGTCCTCGATACTGCTCGCCCGGTGCGCGATCATCATGGCGCCGAGGGAGAGCACGGGGAAGACCATCAGCAGCGGGTGGACCTGGACGAGCAGGAACCCGCCGACGACGATGGTGATGACCGCTCGCAGCCACTGGGCCGTCATGTTGACGCCCATGCCGAGGAGCCAGCGGTCCTCCCTGATGTGCTGAACCCGGTCGAGGAAGTCACCACGCTCATGATGGTCGAGCCCCGGCGGGTTCCCCATGAGCGCCATGAGCGTCCGATCGGCGGTGCGGTTGGCATGGAATATCACGGCGAACACGAGCTTGACGTACGCGAACACGACGGCCCAGATGAGGGCTACGCCGACGCCGAGGGCGACTGCCGCGCCGATCGCGGTGCGCTGGTCGCCGTTCTGGACACCGTCGATCATGAGCTTGACCGCGTAGACCGCGAGGGGCATCAGCACCGCTTGCAGGCAGCCGAGAATGAACTGGGCGATGACGGACTTCGGGTTGGCGCGGTAGCCGATGACCAGGGAGTTCCAGTAACCGCGCCAGCCGGACTTGAGGTTCTCGATCACAGTGGGTCCTTAATGCTCTGCGCCGGGGAGGGCGGTTCGGGCGAGTCGGTTGGCCTGCAAGGTGAACGCCTCTGCGTAGGAGCCGCCGAGGGTCATGAGCTCGTCGTGGGAGCCGTCCTCGACGGACTTGCCGCCGTCGAGGACGACGATCCTGTCGGCACGGCGGACGGTCGAGAAGCGGTGCGAGATGACGATCGTGGTCAGTCCGGCGGTGATGTCGAGGAATCGCTCGTACAGCTCGGCCTCGGCGCGGACGTCGAGGGCGGCCGCGGGCTCGTCGAGGATGAGGACCTTCGCCCCCGCCTGCACCGCGAAGAGCGCTCGGGCCAGCGCGATGCGCTGCCACTGCCCGCCCGACAGGTCGGTGCCGCCCTCGAATTCTCCGGAGAGGACGGTGTCGAGTCCGTCAGGGAGGGATTCGATGAGTGTTCGAATCCCCATGGGTTCGCAGGCCTTCCAGATCCGGTCGGTGTCGTCGGCCAGGTCCGGGGCGCCGAGGGTGATGTTGTCGCGCACGCTCAACTGGTAACGCGTGAAGTCCTGGAACAGCGCCGACAGTCGCGTGCGCCATGCGGCGGGGTCGACGTCGGCGAGGTCGGTGCCGTCGGCGGTGATCGTCCCGGCGGTCGGGGCGTAGAGCCCGGATAGGAGCTTGACGAGGCTGGTCTTGCCGGCCCCGTTGTGGCCGACGATGGCCAGGGAGGTCCCGGCCTCGATCTCCAGCTCGAGTCCTTCGATGACCGAGGTGTCGCTGCCGGGATATGCGAAGTCGACGTTCTCGAAGCGGATCGTGCGCTCTGGCGCCGTAGCGGGGAGTTCGGCGAAGGCCTTGCGTTCGGCTGCTTTCAACTGTGCATCGAGTGCGAGGACCTTCGGGACCGGGAGCGAGCCGAAGGAGACGAACGCCGCCACATCGTCGAATGCCGAGAAGTTGAACATGCCCTGGAGTGCGATGGCGTAGACGGCGAGGGCGCCGAAGCCGACCAGTCCGGCGAGTCCGGCGTCGACGAGCGCGACGGCGCTGACGACGGTGAGGACGAGGAGGGCGCCGATGACGCCGACTGCGGTGCGGGTGCGGATGCGCTCATTCCGGTTCGCCTGGTCGAGACGCTCGCCCCACATCCGGTCGTAGCGGGCGAACAGCCAGGGCATCATGTCCCAGACGCGGAGCTCTTTGGCAGGGGCGGCGGTGATGGCGAGGTCGCGCAGGTACTCGGTCTCGCGCATCTCGGTGGACTGCATGTAGACGGTCTTGCCGACGCGTCCGTATTCGTACTGCATGGCGATGAAGATGGCGGGCCAGGCGATGAACCAGGCCAGGCCGATCCAGATATTGAAGGTGGCCAGGACGATCGAGGAGCCGAACGCGGTGAGGAACTGGGGGGCGATCGCCGCCAGTCCTTGGACGGCGCGTTCGGGGCGGATGTAGTCCATGCCGAGTTGGCGGGCGACGCGCAGCAGGGCGAGGACTTCGTCGTCCTCGAGGTGGGCGATGCTCACCGGGCGTGCGACGGCGGCGGCGAGCCGGTCTTGGAGGAGCAGTTCGAGTTCGCGGCCGAGGTTTTGGGCGCCTGCCCGGTGGAAGTTGTCGATGAGCCGGTTGAGCAGGAGCGCGATGGAACCGGCGGCGAGCAGGAGGTAGGCGCTGCGTGCCTCGGGCGAGTCGGGGCCGGCGGCGGTGGCTTCGGGGATGAGGCCGATGAGCAGGCCGGTGGTGACTGCCGTGCCCAGCGGTAGGGCCGCGATGAGGACGGAGGTGGCGGCGAGGAAGGCGGTGCGGGAACGGGAGATGCCGGGAAGCAGCCGGACCACTTGCAGCACACCGTGAATGGTGGGAAACCTAGGGGACGTCATCCTAATCCAATCGTGATGTCACGATGACTTTAATGTGACATCATATCAAAATTCGAGGCTGCGCGGGGTCCCGGAAGTCCGACCCTGTCGCGTCGGAGACGCGAATCGGAAAGCTCCGGACCCGATGGCGGCGCAACCCGTTCGGGCCGCGCCGCAAGGGAACCCGGCTTCCGAATCCGGGACCAACGACTCGGTCCGGCACCACCCGCTCACCGATAGCCTCAAAGCGAAACGACGCCGGAGGTGAACCCATGCGCGATGGCGAATCCCGCGCCACGACCCACGACCAGCAGCACTCCCGCGAACCGGAGTTCCCGCAGCCACGACCCGACCTCCACGACACCCCGCCCGCCGGCACAGGCCGCAGCGGACCCCGAGACGGCTGACCGTGTTCACGCTGCTCGCCGCACTGCCGATCCTGACCGTGCTGCTCCTCATGCTCGCCGCGAGCTGGTCGGCCGCCCGCACCGGGACCGTGGTCGCCGCAGGCACCATGGCGCTGGCAGTCGCCGCCTTCGGATTCGGAAACGGAACCGACCGGTTCGGCATCCCCGCAGGCATAGCGGGGATCCTGGCCGAGGCCGGATTCGTCGCCCTCACCGTCATCGCGATCATCGGCCCGGCCCTCGGCATCCACCACCTCCAACAGCGCACCGGCGCCACGGACCGGCTCCGCGCCGGACTCGCCCGACTCACCCCCGACCCGCGGGTCTCCGGGCTGCTCATCGCCTGGTTCTTCACGCTCTTCCTGGAAGGCGCCGCCGGATTCGGCACACCCGTCGCACTCGCCGCACCGTTCCTGGTGGCCGCGGGCTTCCGCCCGGTCGCAGCGGTCACCGCCGCGATGGTCGGGCACGCGGCCGCCGTCTCATTCGGCGCAGTGGGAACGCCCGTGATGGCGCAGGTATCGCTCACCGAGCTCAGCGGCCCGGAGCTGGCGTGGGCCACCGCCCCATACCACCTGGTCCTCGGGATCCTTCTAGCGCTGATGGTGGCGTTCATCATCGGACGGGCCGCCGACGCCGGCCGGCCGCCATGGGGCTGGGCGGCCGCCGCGGCACTGCTGTTCTTCGTGCCCTACGGGCTCATCGCCCGATTCGTCGGACCCGAGCTGCCGAGCCTGGGCGGAGCGCTGATCGGGATGGCGGCGTTCACGGCACTGGTAGCGGTGGTGCGCCGGGTCCGGCACGGCAGCCCGACGGCCCCGGACGCCGAGCCCGACCCGCCCATGGGCCTGCTCCGCGCTGGCGCGCCCTACCTGGCACTGGTGGCCCTGGTACTGGTCACACGACTGATCCCGCCAGTCCGTACGGCGCTCTACGACGTCGAATGGCAGTGGCGCCTGTTCAGCGAGTTCACCGGGGAACTACGCCCGCTCTACCACCCGGCACTGCTGCTCACCGCCGCGTTCATCATCGGCGCCGTCGCGCAGCGCGCCACCCTGCCACAGACACGCGATGCGTTCACCGTCGCCACGCGGCAACTCGGAGTCGTACTCATCGCGCTGGTCGGCATGGTCGCGATCGCCTTCACGATGTCGCGTTCAGGAATGACCGGACGACTCGCCGAATCGGCGGCGGCAACCGGCGCGTGGTGGCCGCTGCTAGCCCCCTCGGTAGGCGCGCTGGGCACATTCGTGACCGGTTCGGCCACCGCCTCCAACGTCCTGTTCACCGAGTTCCAGGAGTCGACGGCGCAAGCGGCCGGGCTGCCGGTGGCACCGCTGCTGGGCGCCCAGGGCTTCGGCGCCGCGGTCGGGAACATCATCTGCCCGCACAACATCGTCGCGGCGGCGGCGACCGTCGGGCTGTCGGGACGGGAAGGGAATGTGCTGCGGCTGACACTGCCGGTCGCGGCGGCGTACACCGCGCTCGGCGGCGCGCTGGCCCTGTGGTTCGTCGGATGAGACGCGAGCCTGCCGGGCGCAACCTCAGCGTATGACGGCTCACGAGCTTCGCCGCCCGCGCTCATGACCGGCTCGCGAGCTTCGCCGCCCGCGCTCATGACCGGCTCGCGAGCTTCGCCGGTAGTGTTGATCCACGTGTCAGCAGCGCCGAACCTCGTGAACCTCGAAACCGTCTCCAAGGCCTACCCCGACCAGGTCATCCTCGACGCGGTCTCCCTCGGCGTCGCCGCCGGGCAGCGCGTCGGCATGGTGGGCCGCAACGGCGACGGGAAGTCGACGCTGCTGGGGCTCATCGCCCGCACCGACGAGCCCGACTCCGGCCGCGTCGTCCACACCGGCGGCACCACCGTCGCGAACCTGGGCCAGACCGACGCCCTCCCGAACGACAGAAGCGTCCGCGACGCCCTGTTCGGCGACGCAGACGCCCACGAATGGGCCTCCTCGGCCCGCGTCCGCGAAGTCCTCGGCGGCCTGTTCGGCGGCCTCGACGCGCCGAGCCTGCCCGAAGGACTCGACTCCAGCATCGGCGTGCTCTCCGGCGGCGAGCGGCGCCGCGTCGACCTCGCCAGGGTCCTCATCGACCCCGCCGACCTCATCCTGCTCGACGAGCCGACGAACCACCTCGACATCGAGGGCATCGCCTGGCTCGCGACCTACCTGGGCGGACTCAAATCGGCCATCATCGTCGTCACGCACGACCGGTGGTTCCTCGACGAGATCTGCGACCGCATCTGGGACGTCCAGCGCGGCGCCGTATTCGAATACGACGGCGGCTACACCGCCTACGTCCTCGCCAGGGCCGAACGCGAACGCCAGGCCGCCCTCGCCGAAGAGAAACGCCAGAACCTCATGCGCAAGGAGCTCGCGTGGCTGCGGCGCGGCGCCAAGGCCCGCACCTCCAAGGCCAAGTTCCGCGTCGACGCCGCCAACGAGATCATCGCGGACGAGCCCCCGCCGCGCGACACCGCCGAGCTGATCTCCTTCGCCACCGGGCGGCTCGGCAAGACCGCCTTCGAGGCCCGCGACGTCACCGTCAAGGCCGGCGACCAGGTCCTGCTCGAACACCTCGACTGGATCCTCGGCCCGGGCAAACGCATCGGCCTGGTCGGCGTCAACGGCGCCGGGAAGACCTCGCTGCTGCGCACCCTCGCCGAGGCCGTCGACGACAAGCAGCCCGCCGAAGGGCGCGTCAAGGTCGGCCGCACCGTCAAGCTCGCATGGCTGACCCAGCACATGGAGGACCTCGACGGCTCATGGCGGGTCCTGGAATCGATCGAGCAGGTCGCCAAGCGGGTCCAGTTGGGCAAGAAGGAGATGACCGCCGGGCAGCTCGCCGAGCGCCTCGGATTCATCGGCGGACGCCAGCGCACGCTCGTGCGCGACCTCTCCGGCGGGCAACGCCGCCGCCTCCAGCTCGCGCGGCTGCTCATGGCCGAACCGAACGTGCTGTTCCTCGACGAACCCACCAACGACCTCGACATCGAGACGCTCACCCAACTGGAGGACCTGCTCGACGACTGGGCGGGGACGATGATCGTGGTCAGCCACGACCGGTACTTCACCGAGCGCGTCGCCGACGAGACGTGGGCACTGCTGGGCGACAGGGACCTGCGGATGCTCCCCAGGGGCATCGAGGAGTACCTGGAGCGCCGCGCCGAGGCCAAGACCGCCGCGCCCTCGTCCCCGGCGGTGCGGGCGAAGTCGCCGTCCCAGTCGACGATCGACCGCGCGGCCCAGAAGGAGCTCGCGAAGCTGGAGCGCCGCCTCGAAAAGGTCGAGGACAAGATCGCCTCGGTCCATGCCGACATGGCCGAGTTCGCCACCGACCCCGAGAAACTCACCGAACTCCAGAAGCGACTGTCCGACCTGGAGACCGAACGCGACGGGATCGAGGAGCGCTGGATGGAGCTCGCCGACTGATCACCGGCCCCGGCCGCGCCACCACCCGCCGATCCGCGCCACGGCCCTTCTCAGTCGACCGGGCCTGCGCACCACCGACTTCGGGCGGGTGGGGCGCTCGCCTTCGCCGGGCTCGCCGAGGCGCTCGCGCACCAGCAGCAGGAACTCCCCGCCGCCGGCCGGACCGGACTCCTCGTCCACGGCCGCCCGGCCCTCGGCGAGGACGAGACCGGCGATCGCGCGCCGCAGACGGTCGACCGCCTCGTCGTCGTCCAGCAGGCGGTGCGCCACCGCCGCGGCGGCGTTGAGCGCGATGCGCGCCGACGCGAGCTGGTCGGCGTCGATCCTGGCCTGCCGGTCGAGCATCGGCGCCAGCAGCCGCTCGCACTCCCGCAGCAGCTCGACCGCCGTGCCGGTCAAGGGCGCGAAGGCGTCGTCGGCGGCGCTCGCGTCGAGCAGCGCGGCGGCGTCGCGGATCTCGGGCACCACCTCGTCGGGGTAGACCGCCATGTCGGACTCGGCCGCGCCCACCGCGTCCAGGTACCGCTCCTCGGCGTCGGGCTGCGACTGGGGCCGCATGACCGCGTCCCTCGTCCACAGCGACACGAGCACCAGGTAGGCGCGCACCGACAGCAGCTCCCGCGCCCCGTCCCCCGGGAACAGCCCCTGGCGGACCAGCGAGTCGGCGAAGTCGTTGTCGCCCAGCCGCTCCAGGTGCTCGTCCCATTCGAAGGACGGATGCCAGCCGCGGAAGCCCGAGACCGTGCGGATGCGCACCAGCAGCTGCTGGAACGACTCGGCGAGGATCGTGCCGGGAGACTGGTCGGTGTCGGTGGCGCGGGCCAGCCCGAACGAGTGCCGGAACTGCATCGGGTTGCCGATGTCGGCGTCCTTGCGCTGCATGGCGATGTGGATGGCCAGCGCGAGCATCCGGTGCCCCCGGGTGCGTTCGCGGTCGGCCCGCAGCGCGTCGGCCACCGCCGAGCGGGACGCGGTGAACGTGTCGGTCATCCCCCGCGCGCAGTAGAGCCTCGGCATCGGCCGCGACTCGATCCACAGCGGACGGCCGACGGCCTCTGCGGGGACGGCGGCGAAGTACCCGTTCAGCTCCTCGGCGACCGGGAGGCGATAGCGGTGGCCGGCCTCGGCGTAGTGGTTGGCCCAGTTGAGGAACATGCGCACGTATACGGGCCACATGCCGACCGCGGCCTCGCCGTCGCGCAGCCGCCCGGGCGGCTCCAGGCAGTCGTTGAAGCGCAGGTCGGTGAGGAACCGGGCCCAGACGGCGTAGCGCACGGGGACGACGCACAGGTCCGCCTCGGGCCCGACCGGCACGGACTCGGCGGTGTTTCGCCGCAGCAGCCACTCGTCGACCAGGGCGCGGTCGGCCGAGTCCATGCCGGACCGGTCGTCCAGGAACGAGCGCAGCTCGTGCTGGAGGCGCGGGTCGAGTTCGGCGGCGACGTCCATGCACTCCTCGGCGAGCAGCAGCGAGTCGACGTCGCCGGCCTGGAGGCAGGCGCGGACGACCGCGTCGGCCTCGCCCTCGGCGGCCCACAGCAGGATCGTCTCGCGCCACCACACCTGGTCGATGCGCTTGGCCAGGAAGGCGTCGTCGCCGGACTCGCGCAGCGCGGCGGCCGCCAGGTACTCCTGGAGTGTGACGTGCGCGAAGGCGTAGGCGTCGTGGCCGTCGTCGACGAGGATGCCGTTCAGTACCGCCTGGCTCAGGTAGTCGTCCGGGTCGACCCGCTTGGGCGCGCCGCGCAGTCGCTCCTCGAACGCGGCGACGGCCTCGGCCGCGCCGACGCGGCGAGTGCGGCCCTGCATCATGCGCAGCGCCAGCTCGCGCAGCGGCGCGACCTTCTGGCGGGCGGTCAGCGGGTCGAAGTGGCTGCGCGCGCCGCTCTGCTGGCGGCGCCGGTGGATGAGCATCTCGCACATCTCGCGGTACAGCTCGGCGCGGCTGGCCGGCAGCTGCCCGCGATAGCGATCGACGTTGCAGACCATGATGAGCAGCAGCGGATTCGACACCAGCTCGCGCAGCTCCCGGCTGTCGCCCATCAGCTTGAGGAGCCGGTCGGCGTCCTTGTCGGACGCGGCCTTGACCGCCCGGCCGGTCGTCTCGGTCTCCTGGCAGCGCACCGAGTAGCACCATTGGCGCACGAACTGCTCGACCTGCGCGTGGTCGAATCGCTGGACGCGCAGAGTGTCCAGATCGGCCAGGACGGTGTTGTCGTAGCCCTGGCGGCGGGCGGTGACGACGAAGTCGCACTTGGGGTAGCAGGTCATCTGCGCCTTGATCCAGCGGGCGACCTCCTGGCGGGCCTCGACGCCGGCCATCTCGTCGAGGCCGTCGAGCAGCACCAGGCACCGTCCGGCCTCCAGGCGCTGGCGCACGCCCTTGTGTATGGCCCGGTGGCGCAGTGAAGGGGTCCGCTCCAGCAGGGAGGCGATGGTGGCGCCGCCGGGGTCGTCGAGGATCGCGTCGACGTGGTCGCGCAGGTAGATCAGGACGGGCAGGTGGCGGCGCAGCTGGGACCGGTTCTGGCAGATCTGGAGCGCGGTGTGCCGCAGCAGCGTGGTCTTTCCTGCGCCCGGTTCGCCGACGACGATGAACGCGCGCCGCTCGGGTCCTTCGAGCTGGTCGAGCAGGGAGGGCCCGGTGCGGCCCGGGGAGGTGGCGCCGCCGGGTCGCAGCAGGCCGGTGGCGACGTGGACTTCCGGCAGGCGCATCGCGTAGGGGCCGTGGGTGGCGACGCCGTAGAGCTCGATCTCGGCGGCGTGGTCCTGTAGGGAGGCGATGTAGGCGCGCCGCTGCCTGGCGAGCCACCACCACCGGTAGGGGTCGACGCGGCCGGCGGCGAGTTTGGCCCAGCGGCGGCCGATCTCCTCGCCGAGCAGCGCCAGGAATCCGACGATGATCAGGATCACCGCCGAGCCGCTCAGGGCTGGGACGCTCATGGGTATCCGCTCTCGCAAGGTCTCCCAGAACACCGAGACCAGGAGTACCGACGGCCCCAGGGTCAGCAGGCCTCCCGAGATGAGCCTGCGCAGTCGATTGCGGCGTTTGGGGGCGTCTGAGGAGGTCATGGATCATCCCAACGATCGTCCTGTCTGAACCGATCGTATTGGATCCGTGCCTGTGAGGTGACCAGGCACAGTCGACGGACGCGAACGGGCGGCGGGCATTGTACCGGACTTAAACTCACCTCTACTCGCCGGTAACAACTTCTTAATTCACTGATATATCCCCATCATCCAGGGCCTTCACATTTGATTGTGATTTCTCTAACCTCAAGGAGAAAGCCCGAAAGGGACTGGTTTCACCGAACCGGTCCCCGGAGTCGGATTGCGCCTTCCCCCGCGATCCCTCCCGAAACAACTGAAAGGGAGTACCCCCTTTATGCCAACCTCCAGAACCCCGATTCGCCGTATGTCGGCGGCGGCCCTGGCCGGAGCCACCGGGCTCGCCGCGGTCGCGCTCGGCGCCGGTGGCGCCCAGGCTGATCCAGTCGGCACCGTGCTCGGCGCCGACGCCGAGAACACCGTCGATGGCGAGTACATCGTCGTCATGGAGAACGAGGTCTCCACCATGTCGGCCGAGTACGACGCCGACATCATCGACAGGTACGGCTTCATCAACGGCTACCTCGCCGAGATGACCCCCGACGAGGCCGCGAAGGTCGCGGCCGACGACAAGGTCGCCTTCGTCGAGCAGAACCAGACCGTCAGCGTCGCCGACGTGCAGACGAACCCGCCGTCGTGGGGCCTCGACCGCGTCGACCAGCTCGACCTGCCGCTCGACGGCGCCTACGAGTACCTCGGCGACGGCTCCGGAGTCACCGCGTACATCATCGACACCGGCATCCACGCCGGTCACAGCGAGTTCAGCGGACGTGTCGGCCCCGGCGCCGACTTCGTCGACGGCGACTCCGACCCGAACGACTGCCAGGGCCACGGCACACACGTCGCCGGCACCGTCGGCGGCACGAACTACGGTCTGGCCAAGGAGGTCACGCTCGTCGGCGTGCGCGTCCTGGACTGCGACGGCGGCGGCACCTACGCCGGCGTCATCGACGGCATCGAGTGGGTCGCGGCCAACGCCTCCGGCCCGTCGGTGGCGAACATGAGCCTCGGCGGCCCGTCCTCGGCGGCGGTCAACTCGGCCGTCAGCTCGGCGGTCGCCTCGGGCGTCACCTTCGCGGTGGCGGCCGGCAACGAGGACCAGAACGCCTGCAACGTCTCACCTGCATCGGAGGCGAGCGCGATCACCGTCGGCGCGACCGACTCCGGCGACAGGCGAGCGAACTTCTCCAACTACGGGTCTTGTGTGGACGTGTTCGCTCCAGGCGTGGACATCACCTCGGCGTGGATCGGCTCCAGCTCGGCCACGAGGACCATCTCCGGCACCTCCATGGCGAGCCCGCACGTGGCCGGCGCGGTCGCGGTCTACCTGTCGCTCAACCCGAGCGCCTCGACCTCGCAGGTCGCCTCCTGGGTGACCGGCAACGCCGGTTCGGGCAAGGTCTCCGACCCCAAGGGCAGCCCGAACCTCCTGCTCCACACAGGCGAGGGCGACGGCGGCGGCGACCCGGGCGAGCCGAGCGACTGCGCTCAGACCTTCTCGACCTCGACGCCGCTGCCGGACCGCTCCACCACCGAGACGTCGCTGTCGTTCGACTGCTCGGGCACCGCCCGCTCGGCCAGCTCGCTGACGGTCGACATCACCCACACCTACCGCGGCGACCTGGAGATCTACCTGATCGCCCCGGACGGCAGCAGTTACCAGGTCAAGGACAGCGCCTTCGACTCGGGCAACGATGTCAAGGAGACCTACAGCCTCAACCTGTCCGGCGAGTCCGCCTCCGGCACGTGGACGCTCCGGGTCGTCGACGTCTACTCCGGCGACTCGGGCACCCTGAACAGCTGGTCGCTCGAACTCTGATGCCCTCCGCACAACCGAATATCGAATGATCGTGGGCCGCAGCGCGACGCTGCGGCCCACGTTCCGTGCGCGCCCGACTTCGCAGTGGTCATCACTTTTGGAGGGTAAAGATCCATCAGGGGTCAATGATTTAATTTTCACATTCGATCCCTTTACGAACTTTGATCCATCGCTTAGCCTCATAACCTGAGGTTCATTCATGGACCGAACTGTTGAATCACCCTCCCCCGGGCGACCCCCAGCAACACCCCGCGTCAGCCGTCCCCAGGGGCTGAGACAAAAAGGAGTTCCCCCCGTTATGTCAACGGCAGGAAGCAAACGGCGGCTCCGACGAGGAGCCGCGGTCGCAGCTGCGACCGCGATCGCAGGCGGATCGCTCATCGCGGTCAACGTGATCGCGAGCGCCGACCAGACCGAGAAGGTCGACCCCAGCGCGGTCATCCTCGGCGCCGACTCACCAGACGCCATCGCAGGCGAATACCTCGTAGTGCTCGAAGACCAAGCACCGCTGGGCATCTCCTCCCTGGTCGACGACATCGTCGGCGACATTGCCGGCTCGGTCGACGTGCTCGACGAGCTCGACGTCCTCAACGGATTCGTCGCGGAGATGAGCCCCGAGGAGGCGGTCGAGATGGCCGCCGAGGACGCGGTGGCCTACGTCGAGCAGAACCAGATCGTGAGCGTCGCCGACCTCCAGACCGACCCGCCCTCATGGGGCCTCGACCGCATCGACCAGCCCGAGCTTCCGCTCGACGACGCTTACACCTACGAATACACCGGCGCGGGAACGACCTCGTACATTCTCGACACCGGCATCAACCTCACCCACTCTGAGTTCGCCGGACGCCTCAGCGAGGGCTTCGACGCGATCGACTCCGCCGGCCAGGGCGATGACTGCCAGGGCCACGGCACCCACGTCGCCGGGACCGTCGGCGGCACGGAGTACGGCGTGGCCAAGGAGACCACGCTGGTACCGGTCCGCGTCCTCGGGTGCGACGGCCGCGGCTCCTACGCGGGCATCATCGCCGGCATCGACTGGGTCGCGGCGAACGCCTCTGGTCCGTCAGTGGCGAACATGAGCCTCACCGGCCCGTTCAGCCAGGCGCTCAACGACTCGGTCGCCGAGGCGGTCGCCAGCGGCATCACCTTCACGATCGCCACCGGCAACGACGGCCAGAACGCCTGCGACGTCTCCCCGGCCTCGGAGCCGAGCGCGATCAGCGTCGGCGCCACCGACGAGTCCGACTTCGAGACCTCGTGGTCCAACTGGGGCGAGTGCGTCGACATCCTGGCGCCCGGCGACCGGATCATCTCGGGCGGGATCGGCGGAGACGACGCGACGGACATCATGTCCGGCACGTCGATGGCCACCCCGCACGTCTCGGGCGTGGCGGCGCTGTTCCTGGAGTCGAACCCGGAGGCGACCCCGGCCGAGGTGGCCGAGGCACTGTTCGGGAACTCTGTCGCGGACACGATCGAGACCGCCAACGGAACCCCGAGCCTGCTGCTGAACGGCCAGTTCCTGACGGCCGCTGAGTAATCCAAGACGAAGCGAACGGGGGTCACCACTCTGCGGTGGCCCCCTTTGTTTGTGGGGCAACGGGTTCAGCTATCGGCGTCGCCGAAGCCGGAGGAGGCCGGAAATATTAAGGCGGAACTGCAAAGTTGGGCATTCGAGTAAGGAT
>NZ_JAKZEW010000103.1:0-150 GCF_022548875.1 Glycomyces sp. L485
GCACCCATCCGGTGCATGCTGGCGTTGTGTGCACTATTCATGCGCGAACGGGGTGCCTCGCGCACGAAACCCGCATAGACTTCGCCCGTGGACAACATCGACTACGGCATCCTCGACATGCTGCGTCAGAACTCCCGCGCCGGCTACGGC
>NZ_JAKZEW010000103.1:326-435 GCF_022548875.1 Glycomyces sp. L485
TCGACCGTCACCGGCTCGGCCGACGCGATCGTGCACATCCGCTCGCGCGACATCCCCTCGCTCGAGGATGCCCTCGAGCGCGTGCGCATCGCGCCCTCGGTCGACCACA
>NZ_JAKZEW010000114.1:0-150 GCF_022548875.1 Glycomyces sp. L485
AAGCCGGCCGCGGCATCCCCGACGAGGGCGTGCGCGGGACCCGCGAGCTCGGGAACCGGTGCGTGCAGCGCGAGCAGCTCGAGGTCGATGAGCTCGACGTCGGGCAGCTCACCTACCTGGGGGTCGACGTTGCGGGGCAGGCCCAGGTCG
>NZ_JAKZEW010000114.1:202-311 GCF_022548875.1 Glycomyces sp. L485
CTCGGCCCGCACGCCGTACTTGGCCGCGAACATCGCGGCCCGGCCGGTCGCGGAGTACGTCCGCAACGCGCGTGCGCCGCGGGCCTGCAGCGAGGCGATCGTCGTCGCC
>NZ_JAKZEW010000038.1:0-84 GCF_022548875.1 Glycomyces sp. L485
TACCAGTCCGGTGAGGCGATCGAGTTGGGCCGGTCGGTGCGATTGCCCAATGTCTTCTTGCGCCGCAAGCTCGAACTCGAGCAG
>NZ_JAKZEW010000038.1:191-863 GCF_022548875.1 Glycomyces sp. L485
CTGGTCGGGATGCTGGGCACCGGTCGCATGGTGTGAAGCGCATCACATCGTGCATTGGGCGAACGGCGGGCCCACCACCGCCCAGAACCTCATCCTGCTGTGCCGGTTCCACCACGGAAGGGTCCACACCCCCGGCTGGGACATCACCAAGACCGGACCGGGCAAAGCCCTCATCGTCCACCACGAAGGCCACGACGATTCTGACCTTGATCTGAAGTGCGGGTGCGCGGACTGGCGGACCGACGAAGACCTCGAGATCGACTTCGCCGACGACATCGCCAACATCTTCCCCACCGGCCTCTACCCCGACGAGTACGGACCGGGACTGCGCGAAGACCTCGACCGCATCGCCGAAGCCCTCGAACAAGAACGCCTCAACGCCGAGATGAAGGAAGCCAGGGCCAGGCTGCGCAAGAAGTACGCCGCACCCAACCCCACACCGACTCCAGCTTCGCAGGCCGGGGGCGAGTCCGAGTGCAACACCGGACCCGAGCGCGGCACCGAACAGAGTTCCGCGCCGGGCTCCGGACCAGGCGGACGCTCCCGTCCCGAAGACGAGCACGCCTCCGCACCGTCCACACCACCAGCAGCCGCACCGGCTGAACCGGCCGTACAGGTCGCGGCGATGCGCCTGGTGCACCCGAAGACGAATGAACCGCTGATCCCGGTGCG
>NZ_JAKZEW010000038.1:932-36034 GCF_022548875.1 Glycomyces sp. L485
GCACACCCAAGCGCCCCAAGCCTTCACACCCGACCGGCCCGAAACCCGCACCCGGCCGCCCCGAACCGGCACCCCCGCACAGCCCCCCGGCAGCCACCGAACCGGACCCGAGAGTCCCGCTCCCGCTCCTGCTCCCGCTCCCGCTCCTGCTCCTGCTCCTGCTCCTGCTCCCCACGACCGACCTCCGTGGCCGACAAGGCACCCCCGGCCTCCACTCAGCTCCTCATCGCTGCTCGCCTGAAGCCCGCCCGAAGCGGACCGAACTCCGAAGGGCCCGCCCCCACCCGACTCCTACCTCGTCGTCGCTGCGTTGCCTGAAGCCGAGCCGAAGATCACCTGCGAGTCGAAGACCCCGCCCTCGCCCATCCCGCGACCTCGTCATCGCTGCCGCACTTGGCGCAGAGGAAGCATCCTTACGACTGATCCCGCCAGCGCCTCCGCGGCCATTGCCGGGCTCCGGAGGCGCACCGCCTCAGACCCTCCGCCCGTGGTCAGCGGGCCCAGATCCAGATCTCTGAGCCCTTCGGGATTTCCTCGCCCGGGTCCTTCGACTGGTCGAAGACCGTGCCGGTGAACCAGATCTGACCGGTCTTGACCTTGAAACCGAGGTCTTCGAGCTTCTTCTTGGCTTCGTCGACGTTCATGCCGATCACGTCGGGGACCTCTATGGGTTCGGGGCCGGCGCTGACGACCAGGTCCACCTTCTGGTCTGGCGCGGCGCGCTCGCCCGAGCCGGGCGTGTGCTCGATTACCGAGCCCTCGGCGATGGTGTCGCTGTATCGCTCGGTCACCTCGCCGACGTCGAGGCCCTCGGCGTCAAGGGCCTCCTCCGCGCGGCCTTCGTCCATGCCGACCAGGTCGGGCACGGACAGCGGCGGCATCCCCTCGGAGACAACCAGCGTCACCGCCGCACCGGCCTTGACTTCGGTATCGGGTCCTGGCGTGGTGGTGATGACCTTGCCCTTGTCGTGCTCGGCGCTGTACTCGTGCTCGACCGTCACGTCGGCGCCGAACGCTTCGAGGCGGTCGAGCGCCTCGTCCTCGTCGGTCCCGACTAGGTCTGGGACGGAGTACCGCTCGGGCCCGAGTGAGAGCGCCACCGTGATGACGCCGCCGGAGCGGACGCGTTCGCCCACACCGGGTTCCTGTGTGAGCACTTGGTCCTTGGGGACGGACTCGCTGTACCGGCCCTCGGTGAACTCGACCTCGAAGCCGAGATCCTCGGCGTACGCGTCGACAGTGGAGGCGTCCTGGTCCAGCAGCGACGGCGCGGCCGTGTACCGGCCGACGCCGACCCACCACCCGGCGAACGCCACCGCGGTGAGTGTCGCGACGATCGCGATGAGCGTCACGAGTGCCTTCCAAGACCGGCGCGGCCTGGACCCCGGCACGACCATCGTGGTCTCCACGGCCCGCGTCGGGCGCGGCAGCTGTCCGGCGACGGCGACCGGACGGGTGTCCACGGCGCTCAGGCGCCGCGCGAAGGCCCCGGCGTCGACCGGGCGCGTCGCCGGGTCTCGGCCGGCCGCGAGCGTCACCAGCTGCGCCAGGCCCTCCGGAACGTCCGGGGCGGCGCGACGCGGGGACGGGACGTCCTCTGCCAGGTGCCGCTGGGCGACCTTCGCCGGATCGGGACCGTCGAACGGCACCTCCCCGGTGAGGAGCTCGTAGAGCAGGATCCCGGTCGAGTACACGTCGCTGGCCGGGCTCGCCGGTCCGCCGCCGACCAGCTCGGGGGCCACATACGCGGCCGTGGCGAGCAGCGGGCCGCCGCGTTCGGCCTCGCCGTGGACGGCCTCGGCGAGCCCGAAGTCGACGACCTTGACGCGGTCGCCCCTGCCGCCGTTCTTGAGCAGGATGTTCTCGGGCTTGATGTCCCGGTGGACCAGCCCGGCGTCGTGCGCGGCCTGAAGGCCGTCGAGGATCTGGCCGCACAGCTCGGCGGCCTCCTCGATGCGCAGGCGGCGCCGGTTCAGCAGGTCCCGCAGGGTGGAGCCGGGGACGTACTCCATGACGATGTACGGGAGCCCGTCGTGGGCCCCCTGGTCGAACACCGCCACCACGTTCGGGTGCGACAGGCGTGCGATGGTGCGCGCCTCGTGTGTGAACGCGGCGAGGTCGAAGCCGGCGAGGTCCGAGGCCGTGATCATCTTCACCGCGACCGTGCGGTCGAGCCGCTCATCGTGCGCCTCGTACACCGATGCCATGCCGCCGTTCGCGATCAGCCGCTGGAGTCGGTACCGCCCGTCGACGAGCGCGCCGGTGAGGTCCCCAGTAGTCGTCGTCAACCCGCACCCCCTTCAGTGATCACCAGTGTAGGAGATGGGCACGACCGTTTCGCGGCTCGCGGGATTCGCCGAGCGGGACTCAAAGGACTTCGGCGCCGGGGAAGGCGGGCTTGTCGGCGGCCACAATGCCCAGTCGCTTCGTGGCGCGCGTGAGCGCGACGTACAGGTTCCGCATGCTCGTGGCCGCGATCGCGTCCGGGTCGACGACGATGACGCTGTCGAATTCGAGCCCCTTGGCCTGCTTGACGGTCAGCACCGAGGCGATGTCGATCCACGCCAGTTCCGCTGCGAGCTCCGGTGTCGTGACGATCGCGACGGTGCCCTCGCCGACGGTCTGGGACTCCCCGGCGGCGAGCTCGGCTACCCGGTCGGCGAGTCGCCCCGAGGCGATCTCCAGCCACGGCTCGTGGCCCGAGGACCTCACCGGCTGCGGTCGCGGGGCCTCGGCGTCGATCGCGTCGAGCACCCTGGTGGCGACGGCCATGATCTCGGCCGGCGTCCGGTAGGACACGGTGAGCTGCTCGGCGCGCCAGGACAGCTCGGAGGAGTCGAAGACCTCGGCCCAGCTGCCGGGGGCGGCGGCGTTCCCGGACTGTGCGAGATCCCCGGCGACGGTGAAGGATCGGGCGACGCAGCGGCGCAGAAGCGCCCGCCACACCATCGGCGACAGCTCTTGGGCCTCGTCGACGATGACGTGCCCGAAGATCCAGCGGCGGTCGGCCGCGGCCCGCTCGGCGACCGAGACGAACTTCTGGTCGACCTGCCGCTCGCCGAGCAGCGCGGCGTCGACCAGGTCCGTCGCCATGAGGATCTCGGATTCGGCCTCGTCCTCGAAGTCGAACGACGCCGAACCGGTGGAGATCGACAGGACGTCCTCGGCGTAGGCGATCTGCTCGGCGTCGAGTGCCGCGCCGCGATCGCGCTCGACCTCGCCGAGGTGCTCGGCGGCCTCGTCGAGCAGCGGGACGTCGGCCTCGCTCCAGCCGCCCGGTTCGCGCTGGAGCAGGCGCCGCTCCTCCTTGGACAGCACGGCGGCGGCCGAGGCCAGCAGGGCCCGCGACGCGAACAGGTCGTCCAGTAGGTCGGTGGCCGTCAGCTCGGGCCACAGCTGCTCGATCTCGCCGCGGATGACCGGGTCGGTGGCGATCTCGGCGGCGAACGTGGCGCGGTCTTCGAGGCCGAGCAGGTTCTCCCCGCCGAGCGGGTCCTCGCCGATGATGTCGGCGTACTGCATTGCCAGGTCGGCGATGACGCGCTTGTGGAAGGTATCGCGGGCCTCGTTGTGCGGCAGCCCGGTCTCTCGGGCGGCATCGCGGGCGGCGGTGATCTTCTCGGGTCGCAGCCACAGGGTGTGGCCCTCGTAGTAGACCGGCTGGGCGTCGCGGGGCACGATCTCGCGGTCGGCCACGGCGCTGGCGATGACGCCGGCCATGACGGCGCGGCCCTTGACGGCGGCGACGGCCTCGGACTCGGGCCGGTCGGCGGTGATGCCTGGGAACAGCTGGGCTGGGGTGCGCAGCAGGACGTCGGTCTCGGCCAGGCCCGGCAGGACCTCGGAGATGTAGCGCAGGAACTGCTTGCCGGGGCCGATGATGAGCACGCCGCGCCGCTGGAGCTGCTCGCGGTGCTCGTAGAGGAGGTAGGCGGCGCGGTGGAGGGCGACGGCGGTCTTGCCGGTGCCCGGCGCGCCATCGACGATCATGATGCCCTCAAGGGGCGCGCGGATGATGCGGTCCTGCTCTGCCTGGATGGTCGCGACGATGTCGCGCATGTGGCCGGTGCGCGCCGCGTCGAGCGCGGCCATGAGGGCGCCCTCGGAGCCGATCGTGGACTCCGAGCCGTCGGCGGCTTCGAGATCGAGGACCTCGTCGTTCACCGAAGCGAGGCGCCGGCCCTTGGTGTGCAGGTGGCGGCGTCGCCGAACGCCGGAGGGCGAGGCGGCGGTGGCGAGGTAGAAGCGCCTGCCGGCCTCGGAGCGCCAGTCGACCAGCAGCTGCTCCCCGCCTTCGTCGTGGAGGCCGATGCGCCCGAGGTACATGGGCCGGTCGTCGCCGATGTAGTCGAGGCGCCCGAAGCACAGACCTTCTTCGACGGCGTCGAGCTGGGCGATGCGGCGGCGGTGGAAGTGGGTCTCGGCGTCGCGCTGCGAGAGCTCCTGCTCGTTCTCGACATGCTTGCGCCGCGAATCGTCGAGCCGCTCCTCGGCCCGGCCACGGACCTCGTCGAGCCGGGCGTACAGCCTGTCGAGGCGCGATTGCTCCGATTCGAGCGCACGGATGATGGCAGCGGACACAGGACTCCTCGAATGAAATACCGGATGAGCGGATACGCGTAATATGCGCAGAGTTTTTCGGATATCGACGACGCAACAGAAAAGAATACCGCTTGGAAGGCCGATCGTCTTCCTACGATCTGGACATTAGTTACGCTGGCGCGACGATGAACGATCGGCTGGACAAAACCACGGTCCGCAGGTCCGCCCGGATCATGCGTCCCACATCGTGGGTGCGCCTTTGGACTGTGGACGTACGTAACACGCTTGCAACGCTGACTTGACTGGGGCTTAACAGGATCGCTACGGTAAGTCATAGTGTGAGTGCCTTCACGGTGCGTGACTGGAGAGATGCAACATGATCAGAGAGAACTGGGGGACCAGGCTCGGGTTCATCCTGGCCGCCATCGGCTCGGCCGTCGGACTCGGCAATATCTGGCGATTCCCCGCCGTCGCCTATGACAACGGCGGCGGCGCCTTCCTCGTGCCGTATCTGGTGGCCCTCGTGACCGCTGGAATCCCCTTGCTCATCATGGAGTTCACGATCGGCCGGCGCTTCAAGGGCTCCGCTCCGGTCGCGTTCCGCCGTCTGAACAAGAACGCCGAGGCCATCGGCTGGTGGCAGGTGGCCATCAGCACGGTCATCGCCGTGTACTACGCGGTCATCATCGCCTGGGCCGCCATGTACACCTTCTACTCGATCGGGCAGACCTGGGGCGACGCGCCCGACGAGTTCTTGTTCGCCGACTTCCTCGGCGCGTTGAACGCCGACGGGACGCCCGTCGGCACCTTCGACTTCGGCGAATGGGTGCCCAACCTGACGCTGGTCCTCGTCGCCGTGTGGATCGTGACCCTCTTCGTCATCGGCGCGGGGGTGCGCAGGGGCATCGAGAACATCGCGAGGATCTTCATCCCCCTGCTCGTGGTCATGTTCGGCGTCCTGGTCGTCCAGTCCCTGACGCTCGACGGCGCAACCAGCGGCCTGAGCGCGTTCTTCACGCCAGACTGGGACGCGCTCCAGGATTCGACGGTGTGGGTCTCCGCCTACGGCCAGATCTTCTTCTCGCTGTCCATCGGCTTCGGCATCATGATCACTTACGCCTCCTACCTGAAGCGCAAGTCCGACATCACGACCTCGGCGTTCACCGTCGGGTTCGCGAACTCGTCGTTCGAGCTGCTTGCGGGCATCGGCGTGTTCTCGGTGCTCGGCTTCATGGCCCTCGAAACCGGCACGGCCATCGACGAGCAGGTCACCGACGGCGTGGGCCTGGCCTTCGTGGCCTTTCCGGCCATCGTCAACACCCTGCCCTATGCGGCGGGTCTGTTCGGCGTCCTGTTCTTCGCCAGCCTTACCATCGCCGGGTTCACCTCGCTCATCAGCATCGTCCAGGTGCCGGTGGCAGCCATGGAGGACCGCTTCGGACTCAACCGGCTCAAAGGCACGATCTTCATCGGCGGCGGCATCGCCCTGGTGTCGATCATCCTGTTCCCGACCACCAACGGCCTGTGGCTGCTCGACACGGCCGACGGCTTCATCAACCGCTACGGCATCGCCGTCGCCGCGCTCGTCAGCATCGTCGTCGTCGTGTGGATCGCCTGGAAGTGGGGCGAACTGCGCAGGGACGCCAACCGGACCTCGACGTTCAAGATCGGCTACCTGTGGCTCGCCTGCCTCGGCGTCGTCACGCCGCTGATCCTCGGCTGGATGCTCGTCGACAACATCCGCACCACGATCGAGAACGAGGCCGGGATCGACCAGGCCACGCTCGTCTACGGCTGGTGCGTCGCCGGCGGCGCGGTCCTGTTCGGCATCCTCATGGCGCTCCTCCTGCGCAACAAGGACGTGCCCGAACTCGTGGACGAGGCCACCCTGACCAGCGGGAAGGAGGACACCCAATGAGTGCCAGCGCAGTAGCGATGATGATCGTCGCAATGGTCGTCATCTTCGGAGGACTGGTCGTCTCCGCGATCACGCTCATGACGCACCCCGAACAGCCCGACACCGAGGAGTAGACCGCACGCGAGGGGGCCCGATCAGCCGATCGGGCCCCCTCGCGTGCGCAGAGGACGACCTGGTGACGACGAGGCACGCGAACCGGCGGCGGCGCGCTCCTGCCGCCCCACCTGTTCACCCCTCTCACGGCCGCACTGCAGCAACCCGCAGGATCGGACGACCCGTTGACGGCGGCCATCCCGAACCGCTACCGTTGTTTCGGCTCTGCAGTCGACGTTGGGACCTCCCTTGAAGCTGTAATCGCGGACACCGCGCCTCGCATGCATGTGCGCAACTCTCTTGTGCGCACATGCCGGGCGTCTGCGATTCAGGGAGCCTTCCCTCAGCAATCTCGCGCCGTCCCCACTTGGGAACCGACGGGCGCGGTGTCATCTCACTCGATTCCGTCACATCGAACCTGAGAAGGACCACGCGCCATGTCCACCTACATCATCGTCAGCAAGATCGACTTCTCCTGGCCCGACGGCGACTGCGTCTTCGACGGCCTCGACGCCGTCTTCTCCGACGGCCGAACCGCACTGGTCGGCGACAACGGCACCGGCAAGTCCACACTGCTGCGCATCATCGACGGGCGGCTGAGCCCCGACGCTGGAGCCGTCACCGTCTCCGGCCTCATCGCCTACCTGCCACAGGACCTGCCGCTGCGCCTGGGCGACACCGTAGAAGACCTCCTCGGCATCACCGGTAAGCGCAAAGCCCTGGACGCCATCGAATCGGGCGACGTCGACGAGTCCCACTTCGCCGTCATCGGCGAAGACTGGGACTTCCTCGAACGCGCCCGCCTCACCCTCGACGAGCTCGGGCTCGACCACATCGGACTCGACCGCGTCGTCGGCACGCTCTCCGGCGGTGAGTCCATGCTGGTCGGCCTCGCCGGAAAACTCGTTCTGCGGCCCGACGTGCTGCTGCTCGACGAGCCGTCCAACAATCTGGACGGCTCGGCCAGGGCCCGCCTGTACGAGGCGATCCGCCGCTTCCCCGGCACGCTCCTGGTCGTCAGCCACGACCGTGCACTGCTCGAACACGTCGACGCGGTCGCCGAACTCTACCGAGGCGGGATCCGCACCTTCGAAGGGAACTTCGACGACTACGAGCGGGCCATCGCGATCGAGCAGGGGGCCGCCGAACGGGCCGTGCGCGAGGCCAAATCCGAGCTGAAGAAGCAGAAGCGCGAGTTCGTCGAGATGCAGACCAAGCTCGCACGCCGTGAGAAGGCCGGCAAGACGAAGTACGCCGACGGTCCCGCGATCATCCGCAACGCCAAGAAGAGCCAAGGCGAGGCGACCGCCGGGCGCCTCAAGACCGCGATGGCCGAGGACGTCGCCGAGGCCAAAGAGGAATTCGAGGCCGCCAAGTCGGAGGTCCGCGACGACGCGAACATCGCGATCGACCTGCCCGAGACCTCGGTCGGCCCGCACCGCGAGATCGCCCGCGTCGAGGGCCTCAAGGCCGCCGACCTGTACGGAGACGGCATCGACCTGCACCTGCGCGGGCCCGAGCGCGTCGGGCTCACCGGCGACAACGGTTCGGGGAAGACCACGCTGCTGCGCGCCGTCGCCGAAGCCGCCCGCGTCCCGCACGGCTTCCTGACCCAGAGCCTGGAGTTCCTCGACGACGAACGCAGCGTCCTCGACAACGTCCGATCGCGGGCCCCCGAGGCCGACTTGACCCTGCTGCGGACCCGCCTCGCTCGCTTCCTGCTGCGCGGCGACGCGGTCTTCCACCCCGTCGGCACTCTGTCCGGCGGGGAGCGGTTGCGCGTCGCGCTGGCCGTGGTCCTGTCGGCCCGGCCCGCGCCGCACCTGCTCCTGCTCGACGAGCCGACGAACAACCTCGACATGGCCTCGACCAGGCAGCTCCAGCAGGCGTTGTCCGCCTACGAGGGTGCGCTGGTCGTCGTCAGCCACGACGAGGCGTTCCTCGACCGGCTGGGCCTCACACGCCGCGTCCGCCTCGAACGCGGAGCGGGGATAGTGGCGGACACGACGCCTGACATCCAACAAACCGCCTGACCGGGCGCCGATACTGCACGGGTGAGAATCGCAGTGATCGCCGCGGCCGCCGTCCTCGCGACGGCGGCCGGATGCGGCTCCGATGCCGACGAGCCCGCCCTCGACGAGACCCGCACCACGGCCCTGTCGGTCCTGACCGGCTGGGACGAGATCTACCCCGACGCCTCGGGGACCGCCGAGATGTCGATCGGCGAGGGCACCAGGGTCGACCTCGCCGTCGCCGACCTGGAGCCCAACACCGATTACACCGCGCACGTCCACGACGCCGCGTGCGACCACGAGCCGCCCGGCGGCGAGCACTGGACGGCCGACCCAGACGAGGGCGAGTCGGAGGCCAACGAGATCCACCTTGCCTTCCGCACCAACGACCGCGGTATCGGCGAAGCCTTCGCCAACTCCGACCTCGTCGCCGACGACCGGGCCAGAAGCGTTGTCGTCCACACCAGCGCTTCGGACGCGCTCATGGAGCACATGAGTTCGGACCGCATCCTCTGCGGCGACTTCGACCGGTAACGACGCGGCCGACCGGCCGAAAATCCCGTGGCGTGCGGCTCGATCGCTCGCGTATCCTTGACGATCGTCATGCCCAGCAGCACCTCGAAATCCCGTACCAGCCTGCGCGAACGCGTCTTCGCCCTGCGCACGGCCGATCAGCGTGCGCTGCGCAGGCGCCTGCGCGAGGCCCGCGAGCTCGAAGGACCGGCCCGCAGGGAGGCCTTCGACGCCCTCGAAGCCGACGTCGAGGCCAAGGAGGCGGCGCTCGCCGCCCGCGCGGCGAACGTTCCCAAGATCGTCTACCCCGAAGAGCTGCCCGTCTCGCAGCGCAAGGACGACATCGCCGCAGCCGTCCGTGACCACCAGGTCGTCATCATCGCCGGTGAGACCGGCTCGGGCAAGACCACGCAGATCCCCAAGATCTGCCTCGAACTCGGTCGTGGTGTGCGCGGCTTGATCGGGCACACCCAGCCGAGACGGATCGCCGCCCGGGCCGTGGCCGAACGCATCGCCGACGAGCTCGGCTCACCGCTGGGCGAGGCCGTCGGCTGGAAGGTCCGCTTCACCGACCAGGTCTCGGACTCCAGCTTCGTCAAGGTCATGACCGACGGCATCCTGCTCACCGAGATCCAGCGCGACCGGCTGCTCAGCGCCTACGACACGATCATCATCGACGAAGCCCACGAGCGCAGCCTCAACATCGACTTCATCCTCGGCTGCCTCAAGCAGATCCTCCCCAAGCGGCCCGACCTCAAGGTCATCGTCACCTCGGCGACCATCGACCCCGAGCGGTTCGCCCAGCACTTCCGCACCGAGCGGGCGACCGCGCCGATCCTGGAGGTGTCCGGGCGCACCTACCCCGTCGAGGTCCGCTACCGGCCCCTGGTCGACGAGGACGAGCAGCGCGACCAGATCGACGGCATCCTCGACGCCGTGAACGAGCTCAGCCGTGAAGGCGACGGCGACATCCTCGTGTTCCTCTCCGGTGAGCAGGAGATTCGTGACACCGCCGACGCCTTGGAGAAGGCGAGGCTGCGGCACACCGAGGTCGTCCCTCTCTACGCCCGGCTGTCCGCGGCCGAGCAGCACCGCGTCTTCTCCTCCCACACCGGCAGGCGCATCGTCCTGGCCACCAACGTCGCCGAGACCTCCCTGACAGTCCCGGGCATCCGCTACGTCATCGACGCCGGCCACGCACGCATCTCGCGCTACTCGGCCCGCACGAAGGTCCAGCGCCTCCCGATCGAACCGATCAGCCAGGCCAGCGCCAACCAGCGGGCCGGGCGGTGCGGGCGTGTCGCCGAGGGCATCTGCATCCGCCTCTACTCCGAAGAGGACTATGGATCGCGGCCGGAGTTCACCGACGCGGAGATCCTGCGCACCAACCTCGCGAGCGTCATCCTCCAGATGACCGCCGCGAAACTCGGCAAGGTCGAACAGTTCCCCTTCGTCGACGCCCCAGACGCGCGCAACATCAAGGACGGCCTCGACCTGCTGGTCGAACTCGGCGCCCTCGAGACCGAGCGCGGCCCCGTCCAGAGGCTCACCAAGACCGGCCGCGAGCTCGCCAGCCTCCCGATCGACCCGCGCCTCGCCCGGATGATCCTCCAGGCCCGGACCGAGGGCTGCGTCCACGAGGTCACCGTCATCGCCGCAGCGCTGTCCATCCAGGACCCGCGCGAGCGCCCCGCCGACAAGAAGGCCCAGTCCGACCAGGCCCACGCCCGGTTCAACGACCCCGAATCCGACTTCTCCGCGTTCCTCAACCTCTGGAAATACCTCGAAGACGAGCGCCGCTCCCGCTCCTCCAGCGCCTTCCGCAGGATGTGCAAACAGGAATACCTGCACTACCTGCGCATCCGCGAATGGCAGGACCTCGTGCGCCAGATCAACGGCGTCCTCAAGAGCCTCAAGATCAACACCAAACCGGCCACCCCGGCCCCTGACACCCGCCGCATCCACACCGCCCTCCTCTCCGGGCTCCTCTCGCACATCGGCGTCAAAGAGGCCGACAAGCGCGAATACCTCGGCGGCAGGAACGCCAAGTTCGCCATCTTCCCCGGATCCGGACTGTTCAAGAAGCAGCCGCGCTGGGTCGTCGCCGGAGAGCTCGTCGAGACCTCCCGCCTGTGGGGCCGCATCTGCGCCAAGATCGAACCCGAATGGGTCGAACCGCTCGCCGAGCACCTCACCAAACGCGCCTACTCCGAGCCGCACTGGTCCAAGAAGTCCGGCGCCGTCCTCGCCTTCGAACGCGTCACCCTCTACGGCGTCCCCATCGTCCCGCGCCGCCAGGTCAACTTCGGACGCATCGACCCCGCCACCAGCCGCGAACTGTTCATCCGCCACGCCCTCGTCGAAGGCGAATGGGAGACCCACCACCCGTTCTTCCAACGCAACCGCGACAAGATCGGCCAAGTCGAGGACCTGGAGAACCGCGTGCGGCAGCGCGGGCTGCTCGCCGACGAGCAGACCCTCTTCGACTTCTACGACGAGCGCATCCCCGCCGACGTCGTCTCCGGCCGCCACTTCGACTCGTGGTGGAAGAAGCAGCAGGACAAGCACCGGCTCGACTTCGACGAAGCGCTCCTGCTCGGCGACCGCGCCGAGGAGGTCCGACCCGACGCCTACCCCGAGGTATGGACCTCCGAAGGCGTCGACCTCGAACTCGACTACGAGTTCGAGCCCGGCTCAGCGAGCGACGGCGTCACCGTCGAGGTCCCCCTCGCCGCGCTCCAGCAGCTCGACCAGGACGCCTTCACCTGGCAGGTGCCGGGCCTGCGCGCCGAGTTCGCCGAATCGCTCCTCAAGAGTCTGCCCAAGAGCCTGCGCCGCAACTTCGTGCCCGCCCCCGACTTCGCCAAGGCCGCCGTCGCCCGGATGGAGCCCTCCGACGGCCGGCCGATGACGGCCGCGCTGGCCGAGATGCTGCGCGCGATGACCGGCGTGAACGTCCCCGAGGACGCCTTCGACCTCACCAAGATCCCCGGCCACCTGCTCGTGACCTTCCAGGTCAAGGACGAGGACGGATCGGTCCTCGCCGAAGGCAAGGAACTCGGCGCGCTCCAGCGGCAGCTCGCCCCGAAGACCCAGGAGGCGGCGGCCGAGACCGCGCCGGAACTCGAACGCACCGGGCTGACCGCATGGGACTTCGACGAGCTGCCGAAGGTCCAGGAGACACCGCGCAAGGGCTACGTCGCCAAGGCATACCCGGCCCTGTACGACCAGGGGATGAGTGTCGGAGTCCGGGCCTTCGCCGACCCCGGCGCCCAGTCGGCGAACATGTGGGCCGGAACCCGCAGGCTCCTCAAGCTCAACGTCCCCGACCCGCACCTCAAAGAGGCGCTCACCCGCAATGAGCAGCTCGTCCTCGCCACCGGCCCCTACGAGAACGTCGGCGCTCTGCTCGACGACTGCGTCCGCGCGGTCCTCGACAAGGTCCTCATCGAAGCCGGCGGGCCGGCCTGGGACAGCGCCGGCTTCGAAACGCTCCTCAAACGCGCGCGCCCCGAGGTCGCCGGCGAGTCGGCGGCGGTGGCGCGCAAGACCGCCGCCGCCCTCACCGAGGCCCGAGAGGCCTCGCGCCTCCTCGAAGGCAAGTTCGACTTCTCGATGCTCGCCGCGATGAGCGACATGCGCGCCCAGCTCGACGGCCTCGTCGGCGCCGACGGCTTCGTCGGCTCGACCGGCTGGTGGCGCCTGGACGACCTCACCCGCTACGTCAAGGGCATCGTCTACCGGGCGAAGCGCGTGCGAGCCGATGTCGCGGGCGACAAGGCCAAGATGGACGTGGTCCAGGCCCTGGAGTCCGAGAGGGCCTCGCTGGCGCGGGCCCGCCCGGCGGCGATGCGCACCGCCGAAGGCCAGGAACTGCGCTGGATGATCGAGGAGCTGCGGATCAGCTTCTTCGCCCAGCAACTGGGCACTCGATACCAAGTGAGCGAGAAGCGCGTCCGCAAGCTCCTCCAGTCGCTGTGACGGGGAAGCACCAGCCTGGCCCGACGTCCGCCGGTTCGAACGCGAGCGCCCCGGAACGTCGGCTCCGAGTGTCAGACTGGCGGGACAAGATCTTTTCGAACCGGGCCCCGTCCGCGCCGCCACCGGCGAAAACCGGATGCCGCGGCGCAGCCGGTGTGACAGCATTACCTATCGCCCTCGCGACGGTAGAGGCCCGGAATCCCGTCTTCTGAACCGGCACTGCGGACGTATCCACAAGGAGGACGACGTGTCGCATGACAACGCCGTAGAAACCGACGGACTCACCAAGAACTTCGGCACCCTCGTCGCCGTCGACCGCATCGACGTCAGCGCCCGAGCCGGCACCGTGCTCGGCGTCCTCGGCCCGAACGGCGCCGGGAAGACCACCGTGGTGCGGATGCTCGCCACACTCTCCGCGCCCACCGCCGGAACCGCCCGCGTCGGCGGCTTCGACATCGTTCGCGACGGCGCGCGCGTCCGCTCCCTCATAGGCCTGACCGGCCAGTTCGCCGGCGTCGACGAACTCCTCACCGGCGAAGAGAATCTGCTGTTCATCGGCAGGCTCCTCGGGAAGCCGCGCGGTGAGGCGAGAAGCCGCGCCCGCGAACTTCTCGCCCAGTTCCACCTCGACGACGCCGCCGACCGGGCCGTGAAGACCTACTCGGGAGGTATGCGCCGACGCCTGGACCTAGCGGCGAGCCTCGTCGGGAGGCCGCCGATCCTGTTCCTCGACGAGCCCACCACCGGCCTCGACCCTCGAGCCCGCGGCGAGCTGTGGGACATCGTCCGGAACCTCGTCGGCGGCGGCACCACCGTGCTGCTCACCACCCAGTACCTGGAGGAAGCCGACCAGCTGGCCGACGACATCGTGGTCATCGACCACGGCAAGGTCATCGCCACCGGCACGCCGAACCAGCTCAAGGCCAAGATCGGCGGCCAGACGCTGCGGATCCAGCCCGACGACCCGACACACGTCGAGACGGTGCGGGCGCTCATCGCCGAGAGCCACGCCGACCTGGACCCGCTCATCGAAGGCTCCGCGGTCACCGTCGGGGTCAACGACGACGCGATCATGCCCGTCATCGCCGCGACACTCCAGTCGAGGGGCATCGCGCTCACCGACTTCCACCTGGGCCTGTCGAGCCTGGACGAGGTGTTCTTGACGCTCACCGGCCACCGCGCCGAGACCGACGATGAGGCGAGCGAGGCGAAGCCGGATCCCGACTCTGCGAGCGTCGCCGAAGAGGAGACGAAATGACGACCGCGACACTGGATGCCCCGGCAGAGGTCGCGGGCCGGCCCGGGCCGGGCGCCACGTTGAGCCAGATCATGTCGATGGCCTGGCGCCAGATGGTCCGCATCAAGCACAACCCGTTCGAACTGGTGGACCTGTCGCTCTCGCCGGTCATGTTCCTGCTGCTGTTCGTCTACGTCTTCGGCGGGCAGATGGCCGGCTCGACCAGCGTGTACCTCCAGTACGTGCTGGGCGGCCTGATCGCGCAGAACGCGATCTTCCTGACCATGTACACCGGCACAGGCATCAACGCAGACCTACGCAAAGGCGTCTACGACCGGTTCAGGTCGCTGCCGATCGCGCGCTCGGCGCCGCTGGCGGGCAAGATATTCGCCGACATGTTCAAGCAGGTCTGGTCGATCGCGATCATGCTCGTGCTGGGCCTGCTCATGGGCTTCGAACTGCGCAGCCTGAGCGGGGCGGTCTTCGCGACCCTCGTGCTGGTGATGTTCGCTCTGGCGATCTCGTGGTTCTCGGTCTTGGCGGGCGTCCTCGCCGACTCGGAGGAGAAGGTGCAGATCTACGCGTTCGTGGTGATCATGCCGCTGACCTTCACCTCCGATGCGTTCGTGCGGGTCGAGACGCTGCCGGGGCCGCTGGAGGCGTGGGCCGAGGTCAACCCGGTTTCGCACCTTGCCCGGACGATGCGCGGGCTCCTCTCGGAGGGACCGGTGGCGGAGCCGCTGCTGTGGACCTCGGTCTGGGCCGTGGCGCTCCTGGCGGTCACGGCCCCGCTGGCGATGCGCGCCTACAAGAAGAAGATGATCTGACCGCTGAGTGGGATGTGGCGATCGTTGACTACCACTAGATCGAACGAGGAGGGGAAGGCGATGGCCGAGGCATTGATGCCGCCGATTCACCCGGGGGAGATCCTGGCCGAGGAGTTCCTGGAGCCGCTCGGCATAGCGTGACCGATTGGGGCGGGATCTGCTTCGGATCGAGCCGTTCGCGGCCGCGTAGAGGGAGCGAAAGGCTCGATGCCGGTCTCGGGTCAGGTCAGATTCGGACGAGTTCGGGGCGGGGAGCCGGCTCGGCCGGTCGGGGGCGGCGGAGCTTGACCTGGAGTTGCGCCGCCACCGTGGCGGCCAGGGCAACGACGAAGCCCGCCGTCTGCCAGACGGTGAAGGTTTCGCCGAGCACCAGCCAGCCGACGAACGCGGCCGTGAGCGGCGCGAACAGCCCCAGGAAGCTCAGCGGCACCACCGACAGCCTCCCGATGCCCCTGAACCACAGCCAGTAGCCCAGCGCCGTGTTCACCAGGCCCAGGTAGACGTATCCGGCGACATTGGCGCCTGTGAAAGCGGGCAGGCCGCCTTCGAACAGGAACGCCACCGGCAGGAGCAGCAGGCCCCCGGCCGTCAGCTGCCAGCCGGCCAGCGCCGCCGGGCCGGCCCCGCGCGGCAGTCCCCAGCGCTTGGTCAGCACGGTCGAGGTCGCCATCGAGACCGCGCCGCCGATACCCGCGATCACCCCGATCGTGTCGAGCCTGGCTTCGGCTGTCAGCACCACCAGGCTCACGCCCGCGACTCCGGCCAGGCCGAGCAGCCAGGTGCGCAGGCGGACATTCTGGTTCAGGATGAGGATCGTCGCCCCGGCCGTCGCCAGCGGTCCTACGGCAGCGGCGACCGCCGCGACCCCGCCTGGGAGCCGGTATGCCGCCAGGAAGAGCAGGGCGAAGAAGGCCGCGATATTGAGTGTGCCGATGACGCCGGCCTTCCACCACCATTCGCCTCGCGGGAGTCTTCGTGCGAAGAGCATGAGCAGGAGCCCGGCCGGGAGCGCCCGCAGCAGCGCGGTCAGCATGGGCCGGTCCGGCGGGAGGAACTCGGTGGTCACCAGGTACGTGGTGCCCCACATGGCGGGGGCCAGGGCGGTCAGGACGATGTCGCGGGCGCGGGTGGCCATGGGGTCGCCTCCAGGTAGCTTGACTATAAGTAGTTTATCGTCAAGCTACTTGATATCAAGATACTTGGCCGCGAGTTACATCACGACGAGGTACTTCAACAACGTTCTGGCTGGTGGGACACAATGTCCCCATGACAGAAGACGCGGTCGACCGCATAGTCGAGCAGTGGCACCGGGAACTGCCAGAGCTCGAACTCGAGTCCATGGCCACCTTCGGGCGCATACACCGCGTCTCCCAGAACCTCAGCGCGCGCCTGGCCGCGACCTTCGCCGAGCACGGCATCGGCCGCACCGAGTTCGACGTCCTGGCCAGTCTCCGCCGCTCGGGCGAGCCGTTCGTGCTCTCGCCCAAGCAGATCAGCGCCAGCCTCATGCTCTCCTCGGGCGGGCTCACCGGCCGCCTCGACAAGCTCGAACGTGCCGGGCTCATCGAGCGGCTCCCCGACCCCGACGACCGGCGGGGCCTGAAGGTCCGCATGACCGATGCGGGAAGGACTGCGATCGAGGGTGCCGTGCGGGCCGCCCTGGAGGTCCAACGCGAGGCGCTCGCGGTACTGAACCAGAAGGAGTGCGAGGAACTCGGAGCGCTCCTGCGCAAGCTCCACGCCGGATTCGAGGATCAGCCGTTGGGTTGACCGCCCTTTCGACGTACGCCTCCGGCTCCGCCTGCAGGATCGATGTCCCGGTCGGCGGCGAACGCCGTGTGGACGTGGTCGCGGAAGACTTCGCCGAAGCGGTTGAGGTGCTCGACGGTGGGCCGCTGCCCGGCCTGCCGCAGGCACTTCGTCTATTCGCCGTCGGCGTCCACGATGCAATCGGTGGCGTCGTAGACGTGGACGGGCGCCCACGGGGCCTGCGCCGAATCGGCCCGCGCGGGCGGTTCGGGAACCGGCGACGGGAGCGGTGGCGAGGAGAGGAGCCGGCCGCGTTCGATCGCGGTGCGCATCGTCTCGGAGTCGAAGGGGGCGTTCTCGGCGGCCTCGTCGGCCGAGATCAGGCCCCTGGCGACTTCGCCGCACAGCCTCGCCACCTCGGCCATGTCGCGGACCCGGCTCCTGGCCCACCGGTAGTCGGCCGGGTCGCCGTGTCCGGGCACGACCGCCTTCGGCCTCCAGCTCAACAAGGGCTCCACGGCCTGCGGCCAGTGGTAGGGGAAGGCGTCGCCGTAGGCGGGCGGAGCACCGTTCTCCAGCAGGTCCCCGGCGAACAGCACGCCCGCGTCGGGGACCTCGACGGCCATGTCGTTGTCGGAGTGCGCTGGGCCGACCTGCCGCAGCACCACGGTCCGCCCGCCCAGGTTCAGCCCGATCGAGCCGGCCACGCGGCGGTTCGGCGGGACCAGCCGGGAGCGCTCGATGCGCCGTGCGGCTTCCTCGCGGCCCTCGCGGCGGTACTTCGCGGCCCAGGTCTTGCGCTGAGCGTCGCCCGCGCCGATGTACCGGGCGCCGTCGGCGGCAGCCCAGATCGCGGACTCTCCGAACGCGGAGGTCCCGAACCAGTGGTCGAAGTGGTCGTGCGTGTAGGCGATCTGCCACGGCAGGGGCGTGAGCTCGCGGATCGAGGTGGCGAAGTCGTGGCCGTGCTCGGCGTCGACGCCGGTGTCGACGACGAGGCAGCAGTCGTCGCCGACGACCAGTCCGAGCGAGAGGTCCAGCTCCTCGCAGCGCCGGACCCACACTCGGTCGGCCAGCTCCATCCAACGGTCGCCCATGCGCGCAATCGTATTCGGCCTCGTTCCGGCGCCGAGTGCCGTGCCGCCATCGGGCGGGGCGGGTGTGACTCCATGACGCCCTGCGGTCGGTCGAAGTGTTCTGTTCGGCACCGCCTGTGATGAGCAGATTTGCCCGGATATTATGCAACGATTCGATCACGGCATGAGCCGGTGGTTGCGAAATCGGTTCGTGTAAGTTTCCAGGTGAAGCGCCGCCCCATTCTGCACGAAGGAGTACCTTCCCCATGCACCTCAGTCGCCGCCGCCTGCTGTATGGATCGGCAGGTGTCGCAGCCGTATCAGTGGCCGGATGCTCGGCGGGCGAGGAATCTGCCCAGCTCACCGGTTTCACCGGTATCTCGATGCCCATGACCTTTTCCGAACGCTGGGTGATCGAGGGGGAGTACCTCCAGGACCACCTCGAGGGCCTCGGGTACCGGGTCCTGCTCGAGTACGCGGACAACGACCCCGAGATCCAGGTCGAACAGATCCAGGCGATGGTCGACGCGGGGGTGGAGTTCCTCATCATCGCCGCGGTCGACAACCGCTCGCTCGGCAGCGTGCTGGCCGAGGCGAAGGACAAGGGCGTCACCATCATCGCCTACGACCGCCTCATCCTCGACACCCCCGACGTCGACTACTACGTGTCCTTCGACAACTACGAGGTCGGCGTCCTCCAGGCCAAGCACATCATCTCGCGCCTGGGCCTGGAGGAGGACGATGACGCCGGGCCGTTCAACGTCGAGCTGTTCTCCGGGTCCCTCGACGACAGCAACTCCGAGTACTTCTTCCTCGGTGGCCTCGACACGCTGGAGCGCTACACCTACGAGGGCCGGATCAACATCGTCTCGCAGGACACCGAGCAGGCGCGGACCGCGACGCAGGGCTGGGACGGCGCGGTCGCCGAGAAGCGGATGACGAAGCTGCTCGAAGACCACTACGGGGACGAGCCGCTGCACGCCGTCCTGTCACCGTACGACGGCATCAGCCGCGGGATCGTCGACGCGCTCGCCGAGGCGGACTACCGGCCCGGCTCCGACGACTTCCCGATCATCACCGGCCAAGACGCCGAGGCCGCCTCCGTCAAGGACATCCGGGACGAGACCGGCCAGACCCAGACCGTCTTCAAGGACACCCGCAGCCTCGCCGACGTCGCGATCAGCATGGTAACCGCGATCATGGACGGCGACTCCCCCGAGGTCAACGACCTCGGCACCTACAACAACGGCTTCAAGTTCGTGCCGGCCTTCCTGTTGGAGCCGGTCAGCGTCGACAGGTCGAACTGGGAAGAGGTGCTGATCGACAGCGGCTACCTCGCCGAGGAGACGGTCGACGAGGCCGAGGGCTAGATTCTTCGGATTCTTTCTCGACCGAGATGTCGATTCGGCTCCTTCCCGATCGACCTAGGAGTATCAAGGCCGAGAACGAACGAGAAGGAGCAAGGCCATGCGTTACCTCATCAACGTGGTCCACGAGGGTCCGATCGACGAGCAGTCCGTGCCCGCCGAGATGTACGAGGCGATGGGCGGCTTCGTCGCGAAGCTGGCCGCCGACGGCATCCTCATCGACGGCGCCGGGCTGGAGCCGACTGAGAAGGCCACCCGGGTCAACCTGCGCGACGGCGAGGTCAAAGTCGTCGACGGCCCCTTCGCCGAGGCCAAGGAATGGGTCGGCGGCTACTTCCTCGTGCAGTGCCGGGGCCAGGACGAGGCAGTCGAGATCGCAAAGCACTCGATCGAGCTGCACCGCAAGCACGTCCCGGGCATGAACGTCGTCCACGAGGTCCGCAGGATCATCGACGAGGAGTAGGCTCGCCGCATGGTCGAGCGAGTCGACGGCGTTCACCGGACGGTCGAGGCGGTGTGGCGGACGGAGTCCGCCAGGATCATCGCAGTGCTCGCCAGAACCGTGAACGACGTCGGCCTCGCCGAGGACCTCGCCACCGACGCCGTCGTCGCCGCGCTTGAGCAGTGGCCCGCCGAGGGCGTGCCCGACCGGCCCGCCGCCTGGCTCATGGTCACCGCCAAGCGCCGCGCGGTCGACCGCATTCGGCGCGACCAGAACCTCAAGGGCAAGTACGAGCGCATCGCCCGACAGCTG
Organism: Glycomyces sp. L485; assembly: GCF_022548875.1. Lineage (GTDB taxonomy): Bacteria > Actinomycetota > Actinomycetes > Mycobacteriales > Micromonosporaceae > Glycomyces. The sequence continues at coordinate 21,002 of NZ_JAKZEW010000038.1, forward strand.
GAGGCCTCCGGCGAAGGCGAGGACCCGATCGCCGAGGCGGACGCCCAGCTCGATGACGATATCGGCGACGAGCTGTTGCGGGTCGTCTTCTGCGCCTGCCACCCGGTGCTGTCGCCGGAGGCCCGCGCCACCCTGACTCTCAAGGTCGCCGCGGGACTGACCACCGGCGAGATCGCCCGCGCCTACCTCACCGGCGAGTCCACCGTCGCCCAGCGCATCGTGCGCGCCAAACGCAGGCTCGCAGCCGCGGGAGTGACCTTCGAGGCCCCGTCGGCCGCCGAGTTCGGCGAGCGGTTGGAGGCGGTCCTCGAGGTCGTCTACCTGGTCTTCAACGAGGGCTACACGGCCACCAGCGGCGACGACCTCATGCGCCCCCAGCTGTGCGAGGACGCCCAGCGGCTCGCCCAGCGACTGACGGTCTTGCTGCCCGACCAGCCCGAGGTACTCGGGCTGGCCGCGCTGCTCGACTTCCAGGCCTCGCGCTCACGGGCCCGCACCGACTCGGGCGGCGACCCGGTGCCGTTGCCCGAACAGGACCGCGCGAAGTGGGACGGGCTGCTCGTCCGGCGCGGCCGGGCGACCCTCCACCGCGCCGGCGCCTGGGCCGACCGCGCCGGTTCCTACGTTCTGCAGGCCGCGATCGCGGCCTGCCATGCGCGCGCCGCGAAGGCCGAGGACACCGACTGGGTGCGGATCGCGGGCCTGTACTCCCGACTGCTGGAGGTCCAGCCTTCTCCGGTGGTCGCTCTGAATCGCGCGGTGGCCTTCGGGATGGCCTTCGGTCCCGAGCGAGGTCTGGCCATGGTGGACGAGGTCGCCGACCTGCCCGCTCTGAAGGGCTACCACTTGGTGCCGGCAGTGCGCGGCGAGATGCTGGAACGCATGGGCCGCAGGTCAGAGGCGAGAAGTGAATTCGAACACGCCGCCGAACTCACTGACAACTCGCGTGAAAAGGGACAGTTGTCTCGCCGCTGCGGAGAGCCTCAGTAGTTCCCTCTGATCCCTTGCGCCACTTGAGTTTCACGGTAGCGCGAGTTATTCAATCGTTATGCGACCTTCGCTCGTGTTCTCGCGTGTCTGATTGGTACGGTGCCTAAGCGGATCGGCTCTCTGCCCCCGACCGCGCATGGCCCCTCCAATCCCCATTGAGCAATGCCATCACTTAGGAGAATCATGAACCGTACCCTTCAGCGGGTGCTGGGACTGGCCGGGAGCGTCGCCCTCGGCGTCGTCGGTGCAGTCGCCATCGGGTCGGCCGCTCAGGCCCACCACACCACGGTGAAATCGAGCACCGATTGCGACGAGGACAGCTGGACCGTCTCTTGGTCCGTTGAGGACTGGAACTGGAAGGACTGGCCCCGTTTCAGAAACGTCGGCGCCGGTGAGATCACCGCGGTTACTCCGAGCAACCCTGAAGTCCCGCTCGAAGGCGACATCGCCGTCGACGCCGAGCTGCCCTACCCCGGTGAGGGCGTGCTCACCGCGACCCAGACCTTCAGCAACGACGTCGACAACGCGACGCTGGTCATCGACGGCGTCTGGCCGAACGGCGAGTTCGGCACCGGCAAGGGCGAAGCCACCCGACCGACCGAAGGCTGCGAATCGACCGAGGATCCGACCCCGACCCCGACTCCGGCGCCCGAGGCCTGGGCTGTCAGCGATTGCTTCGGCATCGCGGTGACCGCCGTCAACACCTCCGATGTGCTCGCCGAGTTCACCCTCACTCCTAGCACGGGCGATCCCGTCACCCTCACTCCCGAAACCGATGAGGAATTCAGGGAGCACTTCGCGGTGGACGACCCGGAGGCGGGCCTGACGGTCAGCGTCACCGCTGACGGCCAAGAGATCAGCGTCTTCGAATGGGATGGCGGAACCGACTGCGAGAGGGGCGCCGTCTACGACACCTGCGAGGGTCTCGAATTCGAACTGTCCGTCCCCGAGGGCGGCGTCGAGTCCACCTACACGCTGACCCCGTCCGAGGGCGACGAGGTCGTCGTGACGCTGGCTCCCGGAGAGTCCGAGACCGTGACCTTCGTGGCCACCGGCGACGAGCTCACCGTCTACTACCTGATCGAGCAGGGCGAGAACTTCGAAGAGGGCGAGATTCCCTGGGAGAAGCCCGAGGACTGCGAAGAGGTGCCGACCGAGTCCGAGTCGCCTTCCGCCGCCCCGACGCTGCCGACCACCGGTTCGTCCATGACCATCATGGTCAGCTCCGCAGCCGCGCTCGTGGCCGTCGCCGCCGTGCTGTTCCTCATCGCGCGCCGCCGCCGTGCGGCCGCTGACTGGTAGACCGATCCTGTCTGAAGGACGCGGTTTCCAGCCGACCTGAGTTAAGGGCCCCGCGGCCGAGCCGCGGGGCCCTTTCGCATACCGCTCAGGCGACTCCGGCGAGTCGCAGCAGTGCCGTCGTGGCCGCCGCGGCCACCACGACGATCGCCAGCGGCATCCTCTTCCACGCCAGCACACCGCCGACGAGGACCCCGGCCGGCAGCGCCCAGCCCGCGAACGCGCCCTCGACCAGGAACGTCGACGTGACCGTCAGCGCCAGCAGCACCACGGTCGCTCCGGCCCTGAGCAGGGTCTCCACGCGCTCGGACAGGGTGATCCGGTTGCGCAGCAGGGGGCCTGAAAGGCGGATCAGGAACGTGCCCACCGCCAGAGCGATGATCGCCGCGAGCATCGTCATGACGTCGCCTCCTTCGGTCTCGTGCCCCGCCACATGACCACCAGACCCAGAAGCGCCAGCAGCACCGGGAGCCCGACTGGCAGGAACAGGCTGGTCACCAGGGCGATCGTCGTCCCGAGGAGACCCGCCGACAGCGTGGACCTGTCCTTCAACCCCGGGAGGACCAGCGCGAGCAGGATCGCCGGGAGCGCGGCGTCGAGGCCCAGCGCCTCGGGGTCGGCGATGAACCGGCCCGCGACGGCGCCGATGACCGTACCGAGGTTCCAGACCACGAACAGGGTGATCCCGACCGTCCAGTACGCCGCCTTGGCGCGGCGGCGGTCCTCCCCGGCGGCGAGGGCGAACGCGGTGGTCTGGTCGATGAGCAGGTGCGTGCCGAGGATCTTGGATCGCAGGCTGGTCCAGTACAGGCCGCCGACCGCCATGCCGTAAGGGATGTGCCGCATGTTGAGGATGAGCCCGGCCGCGACACCGGCGAGCAGGCCGCCGCCGGTGGTCATGATGCCGAGCGTCGCGAACTGGGAGGCTCCGGCGAACACCAGCACCGACATCGCCGTCGACTGCCACCACGGGACCCCCTGGGCGGTTGCGATCGCCCCGAAGGAGGCGCCGACGATGAGGATGCCCGCCGCCAAGGCTGAAATGTCGCGCACCAGATCGGGTCCGATTGCGCGGAGGAACTTTGATGGAGCCACCGGGAGAGTATGCCCCGGTCACTCCTGCTCGACCAAACGCGAAGGGGCGCGGCCGGTGCGAAACCGGCCGCGCCCCTTGGAGCTGCGTTCTACACCTCGTAGTAGAGGTCGAACTCGTGCGGGGTCGGGCGCAGACGGATCGGGTCGATCTCGTTCTCGCGCTTGTACTCGATCCACGTCTCGATGAGGTCGGGCGTGAACACGCCGCCCTCGGTGAGGAAGTCGTGGTCGGCCTCAAGGCTGTCGAGCACCTCGTCGAGGGAACCCGGCACTTGCTCGATGTCGCCGTACTCCTCCGGGCCCAGCTCGTACAGGTCCTTGTCGACCGGCGCCGGCGGCTCGATCTTGTTCTTGATGCCGTCGATGCCGGCCATGAGCATGGCCGAGAACGCCAGGTACGGGTTGCTCGACGGGTCCGGCACGCGGAACTCGACGCGCTTGGCCTTCGCGTTCGAACCGGTCACCGGGATGCGCGTGCAGGCCGAGCGGTTGCGCTGCGAGTACACCAGGTTGACCGGCGCCTCGAAGCCCGGCACCAGGCGGCGGTAGGAGTTCACCGACGGGTTGGTGAAGGCCAGCAGGCTCGGGGCGTGCTTGAGCAGGCCGCCGATGTAGTGGCGGGCCATGTCCGACAGGCCCGCGTAACCGGTCTCGTCGTAGAACAGCGGGTCGCCTCCGGCCCACAGCGACTGGTGGGTGTGCATGCCCGAGCCGTTGTCGCCGAACAGCGGCTTGGGCATGAACGTCACCGTCTTGCCGGCCTGCGTGGCGGTGTTCTTGACGATGTACTTGAACTTCTGGACGTCGTCACCGGCGTGCAGCAGCGTGTCGAAGCGGTAGTTGATCTCGGCCTGTCCGGCGGTGCCGACCTCGTGGTGGGCCCGCTCGATCGTCAAGCCGCCCTCGATGAGCTTGGTGACCATCGTGTCTCGCAGGTCCGCGAAGTGGTCGACCGGGCCGACCGGGAAGTACCCGCCCTTGTGGCGCGGCTTGTAGCCGAGGTTGCCGCCCTCCTCCACGGCGCCGGTGTTCCACGCGCCCTCGATGGAGTCGACGTGGTAGAACGCCTCGTTGGCCTTGGTGTCGAAGCGGACCGAGTCGAAGATGTAGAACTCGGCCTCGGGGCCGAAGTAGGCGGTGTCGGCGATGCCGGTGCCGGCCAGGTACTGCTCGGCCTTCTTCGCGATGTTGCGCGGGTCGCGGCTGTAGGCCTCGCGGGTGAAGGGGTCGTGGATGAAGAAGTTGAGGGCGAGGGTCTTCTGCTCGCGGAACGGGTCGATGAACGCGGTGGCGACGTCGGGGAGCAGGAGCATGTCCGACTCGTGGATCTCCTGGAAGCCGCGGATCGACGAGCCGTCGAAGGCGAGGCCGTCCTCGAGGAGGTCGGCGTCGAACGAGGCGGCCGGCACGTTGAAGTGCTGCATCACGCCGGGCAGGTCGCAGAAGCGGACGTCGATGAACTTCACATCGTTGTCACGGACGTATCCGAGGAGCTCTTCTGGGCTGGAAAACACGAAGGTGTTCCTCTCGGTAGGTATGAAGCTAAGACATGGCTCGCATGTTTCGCCATGGCGGGGCACCGACGTCGCTGTCGACACCGCAGGTATTAAGCGAAACGCTAACCGCGATCAGTTGCCTCAGCGTAAATCAATTGTTTCGCACGTGTTACTTGACGCGCATGACATGGGATTGAATTGACCGAACCCACTGCTCAGGGCACCAGCAGAGAGGATGGGCAGCGGCCCGTACACTCGCGCCATGACGACCGAAAACAGCGGCGCCCCAGACGGCAGGGCCCCCTCCGGCCACGACCTCGCCAGTCTCAACGCACGCTTCGTCGCGCTGTTCTTCGACTGGGTCGCCTGCCTGGTGTTCATCTACACTCTCAGCTGGCTCGGCATGCTCAGCCCCGATCCCTTCCTCCAGACGCTCTACCCCGGGGCGCTGTTCATCGCCTACTACACCTTCTGCATGGCCGTCGGGACCCAGAGCCTCGGCATGGCCGTCGTGCGCATCGCATGCGTCTCGGCCGCCACCGGCGACCGGCTCGGCTTCGGCCGCTCGCTGATCCGCGCCGTCCTGCTCTCGCTCGTGCTCCCGGCGCTCACCGCGCTGGCCGACCCCTACCACCGCGGCCTCCACGACCGGGCCGCCGGTTCGGTCATGCTGAAGTCCGCAAGCGATCAGCCGCGCTGAAGCCGCCTGACCAGCATCGGCGACGGGACCGCGTAGGCGCCGTGGCGACGCGACCGGTCGGCGACCTCCCGATCCGAGGAGACGACGACGACCGGTCGGCCCTTCGGCTCGACCCTGGCCAGGTCCACCACGACGTCGTCGGCGATCTCGCCCTTGGCGCTGAACAGCACCCGCACGCCGCGGGCGCTCGGCTTGGCCCCGAAGATCGGGTCGGCGCCGTCGAAGACGACGGTGATCTCCGCGTTCGTCTGGGCGGCGAGCGCACCGAGGCCCTGCACGAGCCGGTTGCGCTGCTGCTCCAGCGTCAGCGTGTCGCCCCAGGCGCTGATGGTGACGTTGTAGCCGTCGACGATGAGGTGCGGGTTCGGCATCGACAGCAGGTGGTCGAGCCGCTGCGGATCAGTCTGGTCCAGTCCGCGTGAGCCCTCGACCTCGCGCGTGTCCGGTTCGGCGCAGCGCTCCTCGGCGACGTAGTCGGCGGGGCGCTCGGCGACGGGTTCGAGGCCCAGCTCGCGCCGCAGACCCGTCGCCGTCCCCGACAGGGTCTCCATGAGCAGCCACAGCCGTGAATCGGCGAGCCGGTCCGCTTCGCGGTCGACCCGTCTGAGCTCCTCCAACTGGGTCCGCAGCGATGCCGCCTCGGCCTCCAACCGGCGCCGTTCGGAACGGCGCTCGGAGTCTGCCTGCTTGATGCGGCCGCGTTCGGCCGCGAGGTCGCCGGCGGCCTTCGCAGCTCGTTCATCGGCCTCCCGCAGTTCCCTTCGGGCCCGTCGCAGGTCCTCTTGGAGGCGCGCGGCGGCGGACCGCTGGTCGGACAGCGCCCCGCGCAGCTTCTGGATTTCCTTGTCGGCCGAGGCGAGCCGCCGCTCCAGCTCCTCGCCGGCCGTCTCCGCAGCCGGGGCCGCGGCGTCCTCGCGGACGGACTCGGCCGCCGCGGCCACCAGCGCCTGCCAGCCCTTGGGCCGCAGCAGGAAGGCGAGCGCGGCGACCTCGGCCGGGTCGGCCATCGCCGAGACCTCCCCGCCGTCGCTGATCGACCGGACCAGCGGCGTATCGGTGGAGTCGAGGACCTCGCCCAAGCCCGAACGGAAGTCGTCGTTGTCGGCCAGTTCGGCGGCGATGTCGCCCCTGGCGAGCTTCGCGCGCTTCGCGGGATTGAATTTCAGGTACCGTCGCAGCTTGGAGGGAACCTTCGCCGGCGGCAGCGCCGGCATGGCGGCGGCGGCGATCTCGACGGCCTTGCGGCGCACCGGGTCGCTCAGGAACACGACCGCCGGTTCGGACTCGTCGCCGTCCGGTTCGCTCGGGTCCTCGTCGCCGCTCATCATGGGCACCAGTGTGCCACCGCAGTCACAGTCCGCGTCCCTCGACCGGTGGCAATCCCCTTCCATACACCTCGGATTCCTTCGAAATCCGATCCGACATGACAGACTGGAGCGATCATGAAGGGGGTCATGATGAGCCGAACGCTGCTGGTGACGAACGACTTTCCGCCCCGCAGAGGCGGAATCCAGACCTTCGTCCACGGCATGGCGCTCCGCCTGCCGTCCGACGACCTGGTCGTCTACACCTCCTCGTCCCCCGGCCATGCTGAGTTCGACGCGTCACAACCGTTCACTGTGGTCCGTGACCGGACGTCGATGCTGCTGCCGACGCCGCGCGTCGCCCGCGCCGTCACGCAGCTGGCGCGCGAGCACCGCTGTGACCGGGTGTGGTTCGGCGCGGCCGCCCCGCTCGGACTGCTGGCCCCGCGCCTGTTGCGCGACACCGGGATCGAACGGGCCATCGCCCTCACCCACGGCCACGAGGTCGGGTGGGCCGCGATGCCCGGCACCCGTCAGGCGCTGCGGCGCATCGCCGCCTCGCTCGACGTCATGACCTATCTCGGCGGCTACACCTACCGGCGGATCGCGCCGGTCGCCGGGAATCTGACGCGTCTCGAACAGCTGACGTTCGGGATTGACACGGAGACGTTCAACCCCGAGGTCGACGGCACGCCGATCAGGGACCGGCACGGACTGGGGGACCGGCCGGTGATCGTGTGCGTCTCGCGCCTGGTGCCGCGCAAGGGCCAGGACAAGCTCATCGCGGCGCTGCCGCACGTGCGCGGGCAGGTCGGCGAGGACGTGCGGCTGCTCATCGTCGGCCACGGCCCGTACGAGGGCCGGCTGCGGTCGCTCGCGCGGCACTACGGCGTGGAGGACTCGGTGACGTTCACCGGCGGTGTGCCCGAAGGCGAACTGGCGCGGCACTTCGCGGCGGGGGACGTCTTCGCGATGCCGTGCCGCACCCGGAAGCGCGGGCTCGACGTCGAGGGGCTCGGCGCGGTGTTCCTTGAGGCGGCGGCGTGCGGGCTGCCGGTGATCGCCGGGGATTCGGGAGGCGCGCCGGACACGGTGCTGCACGACCAGTCTGGCTGGGTGGTGGACGGCCGGAACGTCGGGGAGATCGCCTACCGACTCACCAAAGTGCTCACCGACCGGCCGCTCGCGGACAAGTTCGCCTCGGCCAGCCGGGAGTGGGCGTGCAGCGAATGGACCTGGGACCGCCAGGCCGGCCGGCTCGAGGCGATGCTCTACGGCGAGACCGTGTAGGCCCCTAGAACTTCGGCTGGTCCGGGGCCTCCAGCAGGCCGAGCTTCAGCGCCGTCATGAGCGCCTGCGCGCGGTTGCCGGCGCCCAGCTTCTCGTACAGCTTCGAGATGTGGGTCTTCGCGGTCGACTCCGACACGTACAGCTGCTTGGCGATCCCCGCCACCGACAGGCCGTCGGCGAGGAGCTTGAGCACCTGCGACTCCCGCGGCGACAGCTGCGGGCCGGTCGGGGTGAGCCGGCGCTGCATCGCCTCGGCCAGGTCCGCGGCGCTGAACGCCGTCGGGTTCGCCGCGGCGTGGCGCGCCGCCGAGACCACGTCGTTCGCAGGGGCGCTCTTCGGCACGAACGCGCTGGCGCCCGCGTCGAGCGCTCCGAACAGCTGGTCGTCGCCGGCGTACATCGTCAGCACGACGATGCCCATGTGCGGGTGCGCCTTGCGCAGCTTCCTCGTGGCGTCCAGTCCGGAGCCGTCAGGGAGGCGCAGATCCATGATAACGACGCTGGGCATCAGCGACGCGGCCTGGCGCAGGCCGTCGCCGGCAGTGTCGGCCTCGCCGACGACCTCGAACTCGGGGTCGCGGTCGAAGGCGTGCCGAAGGCCCTTTCGGATCAGATCGTGGTCGTCGACGATCAGGACCGTCGTCTGACTGTTCGATTCAGGCGCGTCAGCGTTCATCTCTCGTCTCTCTCCTCATTGGCTACCTCGGTCCCGACGGGTCCGGTGGGCGCGGTAGTGCTCGGTTCTGTCGAAGACATGCGGTCGGCGGCGGCCCACTCGTCGGAGGCCGGATGATTCGGCGCCGTCTTCGGGGTCGGACGCGCGGAGGCGTTGAGCACCACGGCCACGGTGGTGCCGTGCGGCTGGTGGGGCCTGATCTCCAGCGAACCCCTGATGCGTTCGGCGCGTTCGCTCATGATCGCCAAGCCGTAGCGGCCCTCGGAGGCCTCGCCGATGAGCCCCTGACCGTCGTCGGTGACCTCGATGCGTGTGTACGGCGGGTCCACTTCGCAGGTGACCCACAGGTTCTCGGCCCGAGCGTGCTTTCGGGCATTGGTGATCGCCTCCTGCGCGATCCTCAGCAGCTCGGCCTCGGTGCTCGCCGGAAGCCGCGCTCCGCCTTCGTCGAGCGAGAGGTGGACCCGCAGTCCCGCGGAGGCGCCCACAGTACGAGCATAGTCCGCGATCGCGGACGCCAGTCCTCCCTGACGGTCGACGTTCGAACGGAGCTCGAACAGCGAGAAGCGAAGCTCGGTGACGAGCCTGGTGACTTCGCTGCGGAGGTCCTCCAGCTCCACCGACGCCTCGCCGGCATCCGGCGGCAGGACCGCCATCGCGTTGTCGATGCCGTAGCCGAGCATCGCCAGCTCCTGGGCGATCCCGTCGTGGATCTCGCGGGCGAGCCGCTGGCGCTCCTCGGTCGTCGCCATCGACCTGACGTCCTCGAACAGCAGCGCGGTCTCCAGCCTGAGGGCGGCGCCCTTCGTCTGCTCCTCGGCCGCGGTGATGGCGTCGGCGTCGAACGCCGCGGGGTCGTCGGACTCGATCGCCACGAGGCCGACGGTGCGGCCCTCGGCGACGAGCGGGATCACCAGGGACGCCACCGCGGCTTGCGTGGACCGCGACAGCGGCAGCTGCCCGGCCTGCGGTTTCTGCCCGGCCCAGGCGTCGGCCAGGAGTGTGTTCAACTGCGGGGAGGTCTCCCAGTCGACGCGTTCGTCTGCGTGCTGGGAGAGCACGACGAGGCGCCGTCCCGAGGACGCGGCCAGCACCGCCGCCCGGTCGGCGCCGGGGAGGCGCACGACGGTGTCGACCAGTTCGGTGGCGATCCCGCCGGGGTCCAGCGTGGCTCCGGGGAGTTGGCGCGCGACGACGCGCAGCTGCGTCAGCAGGGCCGCGGCCTCGGCGTACGGCAGCTGCGAATGGCTCAGGTCCGAGCGGCGGGAGCGGCGCAGCCACCACGCGCCCACCACGGAGGCCATCCCGAAGGCCAGAGCGACGGCGACGGTCGTGATGTAGGTGCCGCGGTCGAACGTCGACAGGCGAGGTGTCTGCACGACCAGGCCGACGGCGGCGAGCGCGACGAGCGTAGGCGGCCCCCACGCGCGGAGCCAGGCGTACCGGCTCGGCTCGGCCGGTCCGGCCGCGTCGAACGCGGCGGTGGCGAACGGCGCGATGAGGTAGGGCAGCATCCACGCCGGGATCCCGCCGGTCGTGAGCGTGCCGAGCACGACCACGACGACCTCGGCGAGTCTCCCGGCGGGGGCCAGGACACGGTGGTGGGGGAGGACGACGCCCGGCATCGCGGCGAGTGCGAGGATCCCGCACCAGGTGGCGGCGGAGATGAATCCGACCGAGGCCCAGCCGAACACCGCGACGAGCGCGAAGAGCACCGCCCGCAGCACCACGGCCGGTAGGCGCCACTGCCGTTCGAGCACCGCCTCCTCGCTCATTCAGCCTCGCTAACCGTTGTTGTCGTACAATGCGTTGATCTCGTCTGAGTATTTTTCCATGACTACGTGCCGTTTGACCTTGGTGGACGGAGTGATTTCTCCGGCATCTTCGGTCAGCTCGACCGGTATGACCCGGAATCGCTTGATCTGCTCCGCGCGGGAGACCGTCGCATTGGCCCTGTCGACCTGGCCTTGGATCTCGGCGAGCAGGTCGGCGTCCGACGCGACGTCGGCGATGGACTCCTCGGGGTCCTTGCCGTGGCGTTCGAGCCAGTCGGGAAGCATGTCGCCGTCGAGCGAGATGAGCGAGCCGATGTAGGGCCGCCCTTCGCCGACGACCATCGCGTAGGCGATGAGCGGGTGGGAGTCCAGGACCTTCTCCATCGGCGCGGGGGCGACGTTCTTGCCCCCGGAGGTCACGATGATCTCCTTCTTGCGGCCGGTGATGGTCACATAGCCGTCGTCGTCGATCTCGGCGATGTCGCCGGTCGAGAACCAGCCGTCGGCGTCGAGGACCTCGGCGGTGGCCGCGTCGTTGTTCCAGTAGCCCTGGAAGATCTGCGGGCCCTTGGCCTGGAGTTCGCCGTCGTCGGCGACGCGCATCGCCGTGTCCGGGGTGGGCCGGCCGACCGAGCCGATCTTGATGGCGTTCTCGAGGTTCAGCGAGAGCACGGGGGACGTCTCGGTGAGGCCGTAGCCTTCGTAGATCGTCACTCCCACGCCGCGGAAGAAGTGCCCGAGCTCCTTGCCGAGGGCGGCGCCGCCGGAAACGGCGGAGGTGCATTCGCCGCCGAGCGCGGCGCGGAGCTTGGAGTAGACCAGGACGTCCCACAGTTTGTGGCGCAGTTTCAGGCCCAGCTTCATGTCGGCCGGGTTGTCCATGGCGCGGCTGTACTCCTTGGCGCAGGCAGCGGCCTTCTGGAACAGGTGCTCCTTGCCGCCGTCGACGGCCTTCTGGTAGGCGTTGTTATAGACCTTCTCGAACACGCGCGGGATGGCCAGCAGCGTCGTCGGCTTGACGACCGGCATGATCTGGGCCAGCTTGCTGCGGTCGGAGAAGTGGGCGAGGGTGATGCGCGACTCCATGCCGCCGACCTGGAGGATGCGGGCCAGGACGTGGGCGAGCGGCAGGAACATGAGCATCCGCGCGTGCTCGTGCAGGATGTTGGGGACCTCCGGCAGGACGTTGCGGATGTCGGCCAGCAGGTTCCTGTGGGTGAGCATGCAGCCCTTGGACCGGCCGGTGGTCCCGGAGGTGTAGATGATCGTGGCCAGGTCGTCGGCCTTGCGGCTGGTGCGGCGTTCCTCGATGTCGACCTCGGCGTCGGCGCCGGAGGCGGTGAGCGCCTCGACCGCGCCGTCGTCGATCGTCCACACGTGCTTGACATCGCCCGACCTGCCCTCGACGAGGTCGCGGTGCTCTGGGGCCTCGACGATCGCGGCGACGGCGCCGGAGTCGGACATGACCCATTCGGCCTGCTCGGCAGAGGAGGTCTCGTAGACCGGCACGGTGACCGCGCCGGCTGCCCAGATCGCGTAGTCGAACAACGTCCATTCGTAGCGGGTCTGCGACATCAGCGCCACTCGGTCGCCGGGCTGCACTCCGGCCGCGGCGAGGCCGCGCGCCACGCCCGCCACCTGGTCGCGAAACTCCGCAGCGGTGACGTCGTGCCAGGTCAGGCCGTCGTCGTAGGTGCGGGCGTACAGCACCGTGTCGGGATCGTTCTCAGCGGCGTCCCACAGTGACGTGAGGGTGTTGTCGTTGTCGGGCACTGTCACCACAGGGGGGACGGCGAACTCGCGCATGGGCAGGCTCCGTTCGTGTCGCCGATTTCACGGCTCTGTAAAGCGGCTCACACTCATGTTACCGACCGGTCACTTGGTCGCGAACGGCGGGACTGTGAGTTAACCCATCATGATAGTTGCAGACCGCACCTCGCGGGCCGACGGTGGCCGTCCCGAACCGAAATCCCCCGAATCCCGATCGGACCGACGCTCCGGGCCGGGACCCCGGCGACGCCGCCCGACGGCACCACCTTCCGAAAGAGGTAGGAAAAAGGGTGCTGACCACCGGCTGTGAACGTCGCGTAAAGTCATTCGTTGGCCCGCAGCGTCGCGGAGAATCCAACGAGAACGCTCAAGAACATCGCTGGAGGGACAGCAGTGAGTCTGACAATCGGGGTCGACATCGGCGGGACCAAGGTCGGCGGCGGCCTCGTCGACGAGAACGGCCAGGTCCTCGCCACGGCCCGTCGCCCCACTCCGGCGGACGACACCCCCGGCGTCATCCAAGCCGTCAAGGAAGTCGTCGAAGATCTCCGCGAGGGCCGCGACATCGAAGCCGTCGGGATCGGCGCGGCCGGCTGGATCTCCTCCGACCGCTCCACCGTCATGCTCGCCCCCAACCTCTCCTGGAAGGACGAGCCCCTCCGAGACAAGGTCTCCGAGGCGGTCGGCCTGCCCGTCGTGGTCGAGAACGACGCGAACGTCGCCATCTGGGGCGAACACAAGTACGGCGCCGCCAAAGGCGTCCGCTCCTCGGTCCTCTACACCGTCGGCACCGGCATCGGCGGCGGCATCGTCGTCAAGGACAACCTGCTGCGCGGCACCAACGGCGTCGCCGCCGAGATCGGCCACACCCGCTCGGTCATGCCCGACGGACGCACCTGCGGCTGCGGACGCACCGGCTGCCTCGAGCAGTACGCCTCGGGCCGGGCGCTGACCCAGGCCGCCCGCGACGGTGCCAAGGCCGACCCCGACCAGGCGCAGATCCTGCTCAAACTCGCCGGAGGCGACCCCGAGGCGATCACCGGCCGCCAGGTCACCGAGTCCGCCAAGCAGGGTGACGAGGTCGCGCTGGCCGCCTTCGACTTCATCGGCTACTACCTGGGCAACTCCGCGGCCGACATGGTGCAGCTCATCGACCCGGGCGTCATCATCATCGCCGGCGGCGTGATCGACGCGGGCGACCTGCTGCTCGATCCGATCCGCAAGCACTACACCGAGGCGCTGTCCAGCCGCGCGACCCTGCCGGTCGCCGAGGTCAAGGCGGCGACGCTCGGCTCGAAGGCCGGTGTCATCGGCGCGGCCGACCTGGCCCGCCACCGCACCGGCCTCTAGACGCGCGAAGGGGCCGGAAGCGCGCTTCCGGCCCCTTCTCTGCACGCAGACGTTCGCCGACGCGTTGCCCGTACAGTCTTCTCTTTTCGTGCCGCGAGTGCCCGGCACGGGGGAGGGCGGGGACCGTCCGGTCCGGGCGATCCCCGCCGCGTCATCGGCTTCGGGAGACCGTCAGCAGATGTTCCTCGAACCGTTGCCCGAGAGGTTCCAAGTGGAGTTTTCCGCGCACGGCGATTCCCTGACCGAGGTGTTGTCGACGGTCAAGGTGATGTCGGTGTCGCGGGTGTTGGGGAACTCCGAGCGGGCCGCGATGCGCACTTCGCCGCCGCCGTTGACGGTGCCGCCGGCGATCGTGTAGTTGTAGCAGTTCTCGATGAGGATCGAGTTGTTGCCGTTGTTCGCCAGGTCGACGGTGCCGATGCGGACGCCGCCGGACTGCGAGACGCAGAAGATTCCGCGACCGCCGCCGCGGGAGACGACCTTGTCGACGTTGATGTTCGTCGAGTACGAGCCGTTCGACAGCCGCCCGGCGGTGTTCGCGGTGCGGAAGGTCGCGTACCCGGTTCCGGTGGCGACGTCTTCGCCGTCGACCAGCCCGATGTTCGCGTTCCGCGTGTTGTTGAGGAGCAGGCCGGAGTAACCCGTGCTGCGGGCGACTACGGTGCCGATCTCCAGGCCGTCGATGTTCCAGGTCTCGACGCCGTGGCCGCCGGTGCCCGAGACGTAGACGTAGTCCATCGTCACGTTCGAGCTGCCGGCGTGATCGCGCTCGAAGCGGATGCCCGCGCCTCCCGAGAGGTTCAGGTTGATCTCTCCGAGGTGCAGGTTGTCGTTGCCGTAGAACCGCGTCGCGAAGTACGGGTTCCCGGTGATGTTCAGGTGCGGAATCGACACGCCCGAGGTGTTCAGCGACTCGATCGCGCCCCTGCCTCCGCGGTTTGCGGTGTTGATCGTCCCGCACCCCTCGAAGATCCGGTTGCTCGGGATCGAGATGGTGTTGGCGCCGATCGAACCGCTCGCCATCACCGACACCCGCTGGCCGTTGCCGAGCGAGTCGACGGCCGTCTGGATCGCGGCCCGGTAGTCGCCACCGGAGTAGATGGTGCTGCCGCCGTTGCGCGCGGTGTAGTTTCCGGACGAGCCGGTCACCGTCGCATCCGGCGTACCAGAACCGCAGTCGCCGTTGCCGGGGTCACCGGGGTCGCCGGGGTCATCGGGGTCATCGCCGCCGTCGACCCTGACGAGCTGGAACTGCTGGTTCGATTCGCCGCTCGGGTCGTACTGGGAG
>NZ_JAKZEW010000038.1:36093-39984 GCF_022548875.1 Glycomyces sp. L485
ACGTCGTCGAATTGGGCGATGGTGGCGCCGTTGTCGGCGTTCCACTCCCACACGTCCAGCACCATGTTCGAGTGCCGGGCCTGGATGCGGTAGTAGCCGCCGCCCGCGTCGATGAACCGGAACTGCTGGTTCGTCCCGCCGGTGTCGTTCCACTGGACGATCTCGGCGCCCGGCTCGGTCGAGCGGTCGAGGACGTCGAGGGCCAGGCCGGAGTGGCGGCTGATGATCTTGTACCAGACGCCCGTCTCCACGGCGTTGGCCTGGGGGAGCGCGACGAGAACGATGGCGATGCCGGTTACGGCGGCGGCCAGGGTCGAGATGAGGAGAACTAGTCTTCGCTTGAGTATTCGGGTCATGGCATTGGTTCCCTTGAGTCGAAGATTTGAAATATATCAATGTACTGGTTCGGAGAATGGCGAGGACCGTCCGGTCCGGGCGACCCCCGCCGTGCCGGGTCAGTGTGCCGAGGCGTTCAACTCCTTTTGCGATTGTCGTGGTTGGAACGTTTCACCGAGGCGCGTCAGCACACGTCCACCGAGGCGTTGCCGGAGATGTTCCATTCGATGTTCTCCCCGCACGGCGACTCGCGCACCGAGGTACCGTCGACCTCCAAGGTGATCGAGACGTCGCGGGTATTGGAGAACTCGCTTCGCGCGGCGATGCGGACCTCGCCGCCGCCCTCGACCGTCCCGCCCTCGATGGTGACCCCGTAGCAGTTCTCGATGAGGATCGAGTTGTTGCCGTTGTCGGCCAGGTCGACGTTGCGGATCAACGCTCCGCCGGACTGCGAGACGCAGAAGACGCCTCGGCCGCCGCCACGAGAGATCACGTTGTCGACCTCGATGTTGGTGCTGTAGTTCCCGCCGCCGAGGTTCCCGTTCTCATTGGCCATCCGGAAGGTCGCGTACCCGGTGCCGGTGGCGACGTTCTCGCCGTCGACGGTGCCGATGCGAGCGTTCCGGGTGTTGTTGAGCAACAGGCCGGCGTAGGCCACGTCCCGCGCGGTGATCGTGCCGATCTCCAGCCCGTCGACGTTCCAGGTCTCGACGCCGTGGTTGTCGGTGCCCGACACGAACACGTCGTCCATCGTGACGTCCGTGCTGCCGGGTTCGTCGCGGTCGAACCGGATGCCGAGGCCCCCGCTCAAGTTCAGGTCGATCTGCCCGAGGTGCAGTCCGTCCATCCCGTGGAACCGCAGCCCGAAGTAGGGGCTCCCGGTCATGTTCAGGTGCGGAACGGACACGTCCTCGGCGTCGGTGGCCTCGATCGAGCCGCGCCCTGGGGCGTTCCCGACGTCGATCGTGCCGCACACCGACAGCGACGTGCGGCTCGGCAGGTCGATCACTCCCGTTCCGATGCCGCCGCTGGCGTGGACCACGACGCTCTCCTGCTGTCCGCGTCCAGGCGTCAGCGAACCGATCCCGGCTTGGATCGCCTCTCGGTAGTCGCCTCCCGAGTAGACCTCTTCGCCACCGTTGGTGGTGCTGTAGGAACCTCCGCTGCCCTCCACGACAGCGTTGTAATCGCCCGCACCGCAATCCTGTGCCGGGACGGCTTCGGCGGGGCTTTCCTGTTGGGCTCCGGCGTTCTGGTCGATGAGCGCGAAGGACGCCAGGGCCGTGACGGCGGTGAGGGCCGCCGCCCCGAGCGTGGCGGTCTTCCGCCCGATCGTTCGTGTCATCGCGCTTCTCTCGTCGAAGGAATTCGGACCTATGCGGTTGTGGCCCCGAGTCCCGGGCGGCGCTGCGGCGCCGCGCCCGGCGGCGCGGGTGGGTGATGTTCGGTTGTGGGTAGGTGTGCCGGGCCTCAGTCCAGCGTGCAGGCGGGTTCGACGGCGGTCGGAGCGTCGCCGCCCGAGGCGGTGTAGCCGAACGTCGTGGACCCTCCGGCGGCGATCGTGCCGTTCCAGTCCGCGTTGGTGACGGTCACGGTGTCACCGCTCTGGCTCCACTCGCCGCCCCACAGGTTGGCGACCTGCTCCTCGCCAGTGAACGTCCACTCGACCGTCCAGCCGCTGCCGGCCGCTCCGGTGTCGTTGGTGACGGTGACGCCACCCTGGTGGCCGCCCGGCCAACTGCTCGCGGCCGACCAGTCGGCGACGCAGTCGCCGGAGGGCGGTTCGGTCGTCGGGGTCTCGCTGGGGGTCTCGCTCGGGCCGTCCGACGGGCTCTGCGACGGCGTCCCGGTCGGGTCGTCTGGAACGTAGTCGCTCGACTCGCCGACGATGACGCCGCGGCCGTTGGTGCCGACGTAGACGCGCCCGAACACGTTCGGGTCGCCGGTGATGGCCGAGCCGGTCCAGCCCCACTGGTGGTCGTCGTCGTTGATGCGCGACCAGTTCTGACCCTCGTCAGTCGAGCGCCAGATGCCGCGTTCACCGTCGTAGGAGGCGCTGGCGTAGATCGCGGGGTAGTCCTGTCCGGGCGCCGCGGCGCCGAAGCCGACGGTGTCGGCCGCGTCGAAGCCCTCGATCCGGGTCCAGTTCTGGCCGCCGTCGACCGAGCGCCACATCCCGTAGGCGCCGGTGTCGGCGCCGCCGGTGAGCCAGACGTGGCCCGCGTCGCCCGGGACCGCGCCGAATCGGACATCGCCCTCGGCCGGGAAGTCCGAGTACGACGAGGCGGTGAAGCTCGAACCGCCGTCGACACTGTAGTAGAACGTGCCGCCCCAGAAGCCGTAGAAGCGGTCGGCGTCGGCCCGGTCGGACTCGACCCTCGCGCCCGCGGGCAGGCCGCTGACCGGGCTCCAAGAGGAGCCGTAATCGGTGGAGCGCTGCGGATCGGCGCCGTCGGGCGACCAGACGATGGCGTTCGCGTTCGCCGACACCGCAACTGTGCCCGCGCCGGTGATGCCGCCGGGCGTGGCCCCGGCCCACCAGTTGGCGCCGCCGTCCGAGGAGACGCCGATGCCCGCGGTGTCTTCGTCGCCCTCGCCGACGCGGACGACGACGTTCGGGCTCAGTTCGGCGAAGTCGATCGAACGGGTGTTGCCGTGGGTGGGGGACTGGAAGAACTCGTCCGGGACGGTGTCGAGGTCGGTGTGGGCGAAGCCGCCGATGTCGCCGAGAGCGCTGAGCAGCTCCGGGCCCTCGGGCGGCGCCGCGAGGTCCTGGACGCTCGTTTCTTCCAATCCGTGGACCATCGGGCTGATTGTAATGGTTTGATCCGAATCCCATGCAGTGAGGTTGTTCGATCCGTAAATGGTTGCGCCGGTGCCGTACATGAACCGGTCGGAGTCGTGCGGGTCGATCGCCATCGAGTCGATCATCCAGCCGTACTTGGGGCTGATCTCGGCCTCGCCGGGATTGGTCTCGCCCCAGTCGAGCCAGCCGACCGACGAGTGGTCTATGTCGAACCTGTCGACCCGGTTCGGCCAGCCGTCGAGCATCCACGACCGGGTCCAGGTCTCTCCCGAGTCGGTGGAGCGATAGGTGGTCTCGTCGGGCCACCAGGCGTTGACGCTGGAGACCATGAGCGTGCCCGGATTCTGCTTGTCGAGCGCGAGACCGCCGAAGCCGAATCCTCGGTAGTCGGTGCCGTTGGGGCCCGGGTGGATCTCGGTCCAGGTGCCGGCCGCGGTGTCGTACCGCCAGACCGAGCCGCCGCGTTCGTCGCCTTCATCGTCGGGCGAGCCGTTGTAGGGGCCAGGGTCCCAGGAGGTGATGATGTAGAGGTGGCCGTTCACCTCGTCGATCGCGGCCTGCTTGGGGACGTTGTCGTAGCCGTCCACGGTGCCGATCTGGCTCGCCCCCGCCAGCGGCTCCCACGTGGCGCCGTCGTCGTCGGATACGTAGACGGGGTTGTCGGGGTCGGCGACGCCCACATAGGTCGTTCCCGCGTCCGGATCGAACTCGATCCAGATGACGCCTTGGTTGTCGCCTTGGTAGGAGTC
>NZ_JAKZEW010000036.1:0-152 GCF_022548875.1 Glycomyces sp. L485
GGCGACCCTACGCAGCCGTGCTATTCGAACATCAACAGCTATAACCAGATCTTCGTCGACACCGTGCGACAGACCGGCGGCAACAACAGTTCGCGGTGGTTGCTCGTCCCCGGCTGGAACACGAACATCGACTACACCGCGGGGGACTACGG
>NZ_JAKZEW010000036.1:272-48053 GCF_022548875.1 Glycomyces sp. L485
CTACGACGCATTCGTCACGCGAGGATACCCGGTCGTCGTAGGCGAGTACGGCTCGGTCGACAAGTCATCGCACGACTCGGCGAACAACCAGTATCGGGAGGACTTCGCGCGCGCCATGGTGGCCACCGCCAAGCAGTATGGAGCCGCCACCATCTACTGGGACAACGGCGTCAACGGGCAGTACGGGTTCGGGCTGTTCGACCGAACCTCTTATGCGGTAACCCAACCGGGCATCGTCAATGCCATCATGAGCGGCCTCTAACCCGACCGCTTCATGAGTTCTAGTCAGGTGGGGGTGTCGTGACGCAAGAAGTGCCTTGCTACCAGCGATGATACGGATGCTGAAACCATAAGTGACCCGCTGGTTCTGGCTTCGACGCCCGATCATCCTGCCACCGATCTGGTGAGCCCAGAGAAACGAAGAAGCGGCCCGGATCCTTCGATCCGGGCCGCTTCAAATTCAACTGCAGGGATCATACGTATCGAGCAGGCGTCCCAGCAGGTCACTCGACCAGATCAGGCCAGCGGCCGCCAGTAGGGCGACTGCCGCAATGGCGAGGAGGGTCGGACGCCGCCGCTGCGGCGCGGACTCGGCGCCCGGCGGCGGCTCTGCCGGGGCATCGTCGTCGCGGGCGCCCTGAGAGGAGTTCGCCTCGTCCACGCGCCAACCGTACCGGTACCCGATCGGGACCCTCCCGATGCTCAAACCACCTGAGTTGTACGCAGTTCGCCGAGAACTCGTTTCAAGTTCGTGGTTGAGCATGCCCATGGGACTCCTCGCCAAGCGCCGCTTTCATGGTGTGTAGGTGGCGTCGATGAGAGCGGTCAACTGTGCGGCGGCGTTCCTGGTGTCGTAGGCGGGGTCCTGCAACTTCTCGGTCACGATAGCGTCGATCGCACCGCCGATGATGAGCGCCGTGGTGCGGCTGTCCGGATCGGGAGCCAGGCCGCGTGTCCTGCGCGCGGCCTGGATGAGCTGCGCCAAGGGTTTCCAGCGGGCGGCGGTGTCCCTTTCGGCGTCGCTGTTGCTCAGCGCCTCGATGATCATGCGCGTGTGCCGTCGGTTCACGCTCAGATACTCGATCATCGAACTCGCGTAGGCGGCAGGTCCTTCCTCTGCGGATGCGGCCTCCACCGCGGCACCGACGTGCGAGACGAGTTCATGAAGCACGTGCTCGTAAGCCGCATCAACGACCGCGGCCTTGCTTGAGAAGTGGTAGAGCACCGCAGGCTTGGTGATGCCCGCGCGTTCGGCGATCCCCGACAGGGAGACGCCCGCATAGCCCTTCTCGGCCACGAGCTCGATGGTCTTCTCGATGATCTGCGCTCTGCGGTGCCGCTGAGCGAAGGTCGGCGATGCGCCCTCTGAGCTGGTCTTACTCGTCCTAGGCATTGCCATAACTTACCAGATGGTATATTTACTGACCGATCGGTAAGGAGGAATGATGGAGACCGACCCGACATCCGAGGAACGTGTCACCTCGCCCGAAACCGAGCTGCGCCGCCGCCGCCGTAGCCGAGGAGATCAAACAGCGCCTGGCGGCGTTCCTGCACGATGACCTCAAGCTGGAACTGTCCCAGGACAAGACGCTGATCACGCATGCCAGGACCGGCAGAGCGCAGTTCCTGGCTATGAGATCAGCGTGTTGCACGACGACAAGCAGCGCACCGTGACCGGCCAGAGGGCCGTCAACGGCGCGATCGGCTTGCACGTCCCGACATCGGTGATCCGGGCCAAGAGCGCCCCGTATCTCATGCGCGGCAAACCCGCGCGTCGGCGTGAACTAGACAGCGCGGAAAAGGACCCGCGGACAGCGGGCACCTCGCCGCGCGGTCGACCCTACCCAGGATACCAAGGGCCACTTCGGACTCGATGAGCATCAGATGCGGACCTGGACCTCGGTCCGCCGCTGGATCACCCTGTGCCTGCTCGTTGCGGCCGCGATCACCATCGCCCACCACCTCGCCCGATCCCGAAGCAGCCACCTGAGTCTCACCGGTCTCGCCCGACTGCACGCCGAGATCATCCGGCCGACCACCCCGATGACCACCGCTACCGCAGGTCAGAATGGATATGCGGCCACAACGAAGCCACCCGGCGAGCCCATTACCGCCGCCGAGACAACCACTGTCCGTCATGAAACGAGCTTCCGCTGCCGTAGTAGCACGACAGCTGTATTTCGTTGTGCTGCTTCTATTGTCGCTGGTAGCGGGATTGTCTAGCGCGGGTTTGGTGGCGGCGCCTCCAGTGGGCGGCGGCGAGGGCATGGCCGAGGGAGCGAGCGGGGTTGAGGACTACCGCCAGGAGACGGCGGATTTCGGGGACTGTGAGTCTTCCCAGCTCGCGTGGGCTTTTGGGTCGGTCGCCGCCATCACCGCCAGGAACGCATGGGCCAGCATGGACATGGTGATGTGCCGGTACCAGCCCTCCCACCTGCGCACTTGATAATGGTCCAGGCCGCATTCGCCCTTGGCGGCCTGGAAGCACTCCTCGATCGCCCACCTGGCCCCGGCGACGCGCACGATCGCCTCGCGCTCGACCGAGTCGGGGTGGAAGCACAGGTAGTAGGCAATATCGGTGGGATCTGCAATGGAACGGCGGGCCAGCAGCGTGCGAGCGTATCCGGGCGGGAGGTCGCCGTAGGAGGGGACGGTGGCCCAGGCCCAGTCGTACTCCCGCTCACCGCGGACGCCGGGTCCGGCCGAGACTCGGTGCCACGCTTCCTCGGGCGCGCGGCCGATGAGGGTGTCGACCCTGCGCTTGCCGTCCAGGTCGACCACGGTCTGGCTCACCGGCACTTCGACGACATAGGACATGCGCCGGGCTTCCAGGAAGGCGCGGAAGGCGCCGTCGCGGCCGTAGGCGGAGTCGGCGGCGACCCAACCGGCCTCGACACCGGCCGCGAGGGCCCGCCCGATCATGGCCTCGGCCAGCCGCGCCTTGGTCAGCACGCCCTGGTGCCAGCGGTCATCGGGGATGCCGGCGTCATCGCACCGGTCGCGATCGGCGATCCAGGACTCGGGCAGGTAGAGCTCACGGTCGATCAACGCCCGGCCCTGCTCACCGGCGTAGGCGAGAAAGACGCCGAGCTGGCAGTTCTCCACCCGGCCCGCCGTCCCCGAGTACTGCCGCTGCACCCCTGCTGAGCGGCGGCCCTTCTTGATGAAACCCGTCTCATCGACCACGAGCACACCGTCCGGCCCGGCCAAATTGGTTGACACAAAGGAGCGAACCTGGTCGCGGACCGCATCAGCGCTCCACTTCGCCCGGCCCAGGAAGTGCTGCACCTTCCACGGGTCGGTATCCCCGGCCGCCTCGGCCAACTGCCAGGAGTTCTTCCGCTCTACCGGCGCCAGCAGCCCGACCAAATACGACCTCGCCCGCCGCCGCAGCTCCACTCGGCTGAACAGCCCCGCAACCTCGGCGAACGCATCATCAAGACTTGACTTCCACGACGACACATCCCCTGCCGCAACATCATCGACCACAAAACCATACTAGACAAGTTGCGGCACAACGAAATACAGCTGTCGTGGTAGAATGCCGGTGTCCCGCGACTGCTGTACTTGACGTATCGACGATGAGAAAGCGACCATGTTCAGCCAGGCCAAGTCCCTCGTGGCTCACGCTGTCGGCGGCGATTCGTGATGCTCTTGCCCCGCACCGTGCTCTGGGTGCTGCTGATCAACGCCGTCCCGGTGGCGATGCTCGCCCTCATGGGTGGGTTGGTCTGGTTCAACGTGTGGGCGTTCACCGTCTCCCCCGTCACCGCCGTCAAGATCGCGATCGGGGTCGTGCCGACCGTGTTGGTGCTCGGCCGCGGGCTGTGGGTGCTGTTCTCCAAGAGCGACAACGCGGTGCGCGGCGTGCCGGTGCGTGAGCACGAGCAGCCGGAGCTGTGGGCGCTCGTCCGCAGGCTCGCCGTGGTCGCGGACACCAGGCCCCCGGACGACATTCATCTGGTCGCGGAGGCGAACGCCTCCGTCCGCGAGGACACCCGGCTGCTCGGGCTGATCTCCGCTCGGCGGCATATGTTCATCGGCGCCCCGCTGGTCGCGACGATGAGTTCGGCCCAGCTCGCCGCGGTGCTGACCCACGAACTCGCCCACTACAGCAATCGCGACACCCGCTTCGCCGGCCTGGCCTACCGCAGTCGCAGCGCCTTCACGCGCACGCTCGCCACGATCAATCGCGGCGACCGCCTCCAACTGGGGCTGCATTTCCTCCTGCGGCACTACGGCGCGTTCGTGTTCCGCGCGTCTGCGAAGCTGAGCAGGCGCCAGGAGGACGTGGCGGACGAGGCGGCTGCGGCCGCCGTCGGTTCGGCCGCCACCGCCTCCGCACTCCGCGAGCTGGCGCCGATCAACGAGTCGTGGGATGTGTTCGAGAACAACCACCTGGTCATCGGTTGGGACGCGGGCTATCTGCCGGCCGATGTGTTCGCCGGGTACCAAAGATTGCACGCCTCACTGCACGACGCGCTGCACGGCCTGCGCACCGATCCGCCGGATGCGGCGGATCCGTTCGACTCGCATCCGCCACTGCGCGACCGGATCGCCGCCACCGACGCGCTGGGCGCCGTCGGCACGATCCACGTCCCGGCCACGTCCGCGCTCGGCCTGCTGCGCGATCCCCTGCGGCTGCTCGACGCGGCGGTGCTGGCCGATCTGACGCCGGAGGCGAGGTCCAAGCGGCGCGCGGACTGGCCGACGTTGATCCGCATCAGCGGCATCAGTTCGCTGACCGAGAACACCGACCGGGTACTGGCAAACGCCGCTCGGGTCACCGGCGGACCGCCGACGCTGCGCGCGCTGCTGGACGCGCTCGACGCTGGCAGGCTGATCGAACTGGGCGCGGACCCGGACCGGGCGGCCGATCCGTCGGACGGCCCCCGCGTCCTTCGCGAACGATCCAGACTCATCGTCCACAAGGCATTGTTCGGCGCAGTCGCCGCGACGCTCACCTCGGCGGGCGCACTGCACTGGACCGAATCCTGGCCGTCGGTCGGCACCTTGCGGCTGGACGAGCGGTACCCGGACTCGCTGCCGGACCTGATCGACGCCGCCCTCAACGATCGCCCCGACACCTCGCGCCTGCGCGCGCTCCTCGATTCAGTAAGAGACTCACCAGGAAGGCCCGGCCACTATGGCGCTGCTGCTCGGTAAGAAAACCAAGGTCTTGATGGCCATGCGGAAGGAGGCCAAGCGCCGCGGCCTGTCGTGGAAGGCTTACCTCGAATCGACGAACGCCGAAGAACTGATCGCCTTGTGCCAGCAGATCGATCCGAGCATCGATCCGGCCGAACTAATCGAGGGCCTGCCCTCCGACCCGCCCGTCGACGCGGTCCAATGGGGTCTGCCGCCCAGGCACGCGCTGCGCACCGACCTGATCAGCCCCGTCCCGGTGATCACCGCGGCGGTGACCGCGGCCAGAGCCGGCGATTGGCGGCCGGCCGCCCACTTGCTCAACCGCAGCTACGGGGATTGGGCGATGCGGGCCGCCGCGGTCCATGCGCTCGCCGAGACCGTGGCCGACGACCGCACCTGGCTGGAGGCGTGGAGGGCGGCCGGCACCGGCGACGACAAGCACATCGCGGCCGTCGATGCGCAGGGCCTGCTCTGGTTGGCCTGGAAGCTGCGCGGCGACAACAACAACGAGAACACCTCGGCCCAGCAGCACGAGGCGTTCGTTCAGGTGCTTCCGCAGGCCGAGGCGGCGGCGTGGAAAGCGACCGAGATGGCGCAGGAGGACCCGACGCCGTGGACCACGCTGGTCACGGTCGCCATGGGTCTCCAATTCGACAACGACAAGTTCGGCGCGGTCTGGCGCGAACTGCTGGCCCGAGACCCGCTGCACCGCACTGGACACGAGTTCGCGGGACAGTACTGGTCCGGCTTCGGCGCGGACCGGATGCTCAGCTTCGCTCTCCAGGCCGCGTCGGCGTCCCCGTCACTCGCCTTCCTGATCATCCAGGCGGCGGCCGAGGGTGAGGGCGAGAACGAGAACGTGTGGCAGCAGGCCGAGGTGCACCGCGCGCTCGACGCCATGCTGCACTGGCTGGGCACGCCCCAAGGCAGCGCCGGTGTGGACGCGAGCGCCGACCGGCGCTGGGCGGCTTACGGGCTGGTGAACGCCGGCCGGGGCGCCGAGGCACTGCCGCTGTTCCAGCAGTTGGGCATCGACGCCTCGGGCACCCCGTGGCAATACTGGGGCGACGCCGCGATCGCCAACTTCGACCGGTACCGTCGCAGGGCCTGCGCCGCCACCATCGCCCGAAAATAGGACCGACTTGGAAGACATCGTCGCCGGCGACCCGGACTGGAGCACCCGGAACGCCACGCCTCCGCCTCGGTGGGCCCTGGCTTGGCGCCCGTTCGGATACCTGCTGGTCGGCCTGGTCTGGCTGGCAATCTGGGCGACCATCTTCGCTTTGGGCTGGGGGATATTGATCTTCGGCGTCGTATCGGGTGAACTCACGGTCGCCGTGTTCACCGAACCCTCCATGTCGTCGGTGGGCTCCGTCCTTGCGATGGTCTTCCTCGTGGCCCCGCTGCTGGCCGTGATCATGGGCCCTGTCGTGCTGTGGTGGCTGCCGAACTGCTCCTGGCCTCTCGCGGCACTGTCGTTCGTCTACATCGGCCGGTCCTTGCGTCCGTCCTTCCGCCACGAGAAACTGTCGTTCACCGCCTATGGCGATCAGGCCGACACGTTCGGTCGGCCCACGGTCTCGGGAACCTCGCTCTCGCTGCAGCCGGTGCGCAATACGGCGCTGACCCGTTTCCTCATGCGCTTCTATGTGGCCGGCTGGGAGCCCAGCGGCATCGGATTCCTCGCGATGATGCCCGCGGGGGTCGGCTGGCTGCTGCTCTTCCCCGCCATCGCGAAGGACGTCGCCCTGACTACGAGCGTCGTGTGCGGCGTGCTCGGGGTCGGATTGATCGCATGGTCGTACGTATGGGCGCTGCGGACCATGTGAACGCTCGCCAAAGACCGCCCACGGGTCAAGTAGGGCCGCTCCAGCACCCCTGCCTCAGAAAGGCGACCTCATCGCACGGTCGGCTCGACCAGCGACTCCAGTGCGGCGGTGATACCGGGCTGGACGGTTTCCAGGTTCGGGCGGCCACCGCCTGGAGCGCGGACCCGGTCGGTCACCTCGGCCCCGGCCTCGATCTCGTTCATGCCCTTGCGGACTGTTCTTCGAGGCCCTCAAAGCCTGAGTTACCACGGGCACACCGTATTCGAGCGCATCGACGCCGAGGTAGAGGCGCCACTGCCGCTCGTTGAGATGCGCACGCATCAACTCGTACTTCTCCGCCAGCGAGATCCGATCGGTCACGCCCCATGTAACGAGCGATCCACTACAGTAGCGACGCCCCAGGTCAATTTGTTCATCGAAGAGCCCTAATCACCGTCGACGAGTCACACGGTGTCCAGGAAGCAACTCGCATCGCGCGCTGGTCCTCAAGGACTTCGTACCCGTGGGCCGACGTCGTCGCTATGAGCTCCTCTGCACCGAGGACCGCGCAGACGTCGGGCCGGTCGATCTGCTCGCCGACCGGGAACTTCTCGACCTCCTGCTTCGGCGGTCCGGCAGGGGCGCCGGAAAGTCCGAGCAGCAGCGCGACTCCGACCGCACCGGCGACGACGACGGCACAGGGTGGTACGTGGCGCCTACGCTGGCAGGTCCGTTCATCATTGAAGAGGCTCACCATGGCACTGCCGAGCTTCGCCGGTTCAGCGCCGCGTCGGCAAAAGCCGCGCACCGTCACGGCGGCTCAGATCTCCGCCACCGCCCAGGTCGCCCTCCTCGCCGTGCTCGCTTGCGGAGGAGGCCTGATCCTGCTGTTCAGCGCCTTCGTGTACGGCATGTCCGACCCGCGTCCTGCGCAGACCGACAGTGCAGCTCCCGGCGATCCTGCCGACGGCACGGTGCTCGCCCGCGCCTTGATCACGGTGGTCGTGTTCATCCTCGTCACCGCGGTGTACACCAGGCTCACCACCCGGCTCGGTGCCGGCACGATCCGGCTCCGGACCGCGTTGATCGCGTTCGCGCCTCCGCAGTACGCGGCCATCGTGATCGCCGGGGTGCTCGCTTTTCAGTGGCAGGTCGATTCGGCGATCGGGCCGCTCGCCGTCTACGCGTGGCTGGTCGCGGTGTCCCTGGTGCCGTCGATGCTGACCACGACCTTCCTCCTCCACCCCAGAGCCCGGCGTTGGTTCGGCGACGGCGGGCCCGCGCAAGAATCAAGCTGACGGCGGACCCGGTGCCTCAATGCGCGGTCTGGCGGCAGCACGCCGGTAAGGCTCCGCCGCGTTCCCCCATCCAGCGGAACGGACCGGCGTTCCGGAACATCGGCCCCCGGTGACAGCGATGGCGATCGCGACTTCAATCAGGCGCAGTCTGAGGCCACCGATAAGGAGGGGACGGGAGCTGTCCTCGAGCCGCGCGATCGTCCTCGGCAGCCAGTGCGCGGGCACGCGGGCCCGGTACTCGGCCCGAGCCGAACACCGCACCCCGAGATCGCGCGGGTTCCCCACGCGACCAGATAAAGGTGCGGGTACCGAGCGCCGCTCACGATGGTGAATCGGTCAGGTGTCGCACCATTCTCGACGGCCCGCGGGGATCGGTTATCAATGCACCGCCATCAGTCGTTCCGCAGTTCGGCGACCCGATCGTCGCCGGTCGCCTCGAACACCGCTTCGGCAGCGGCCGGGTTGCGGGACAAGGCTTCGAGCACGGCGTCGATGGCGTTGGTCGGCTCGTCGAGGGTGAGGTCGAACCAGAGAGGATCCTCGCCCTCGACGGTCCAGTCGCCGCCGTGCTCGATATCGAACTCGATGACCGCTGTCGCCACCGGAGTCAGGAAGTCCTCGTGGAAGTCGCCGAACCGCAGCAGCGGCGCCAGCACCGACCATCCGTAGACGGTCGGCCCCACCGTGTCGATCTCCCACTCGCCGCCATGGAAGTTGTTCAGATCCTCAGTGTGCTCGTCGTCCCGGCCGAGGACGGGTGAGCCGGCGTACTTCACCAACGGCACCTGCGACGAGCCGAGCTCGATGAAGCGGCTGGTGTACTCCTCGCCCAGGTGGTATTCAGGATCGAGGATCAACTCGGTGTAGTTGCCTTCGTCGATCAGTGTTTCCCGGTCCGGGTTCGTCACGTGCGCGAGTCCGATCCCGAGCATTTCCTGTGCCTCCACGGCGAAAGGAGGAGGTGTATCGGGGCCGTCGTCTGTTTCCCAGAACGTCCCACCGCAGTACCTGGTCGCGCCCAGCCCCCAACCGGTCACCAGCCCTTCGGCACCGAGCTCGTCGAAATATGCGGTTTCCAGATCGGCGGGAGCGGCCGGATTGTCGGGACCGTTGTGACCGGGGGTGTCGACGACCTCCATGAGCATGGCAGCGAACAAGGCTAGGCCGGGGTAGGTGCAGGACTGCCTTTCGAAAAGATCTTGGTTCGCTATCCTCACGTCGTCGGCGAGCACGGAGACCTCCTCGGCCGGACCCGAGTCGTACTCGGTCAGGCGGTCGGGCTCGTATTCTTCCAGCCTCGCGAGCCACTTCGATTCGGCGCCGACCCACGTGCCTTGACGGCAGAGGTCCCCGTCCACCGGCCACGGTGGCCTGGTCAGGAGGTAGAGGGCGGCCGGGGCGGCGATCAGGACGACCGCGACCGCGGCGATGACGAGTTTCGCTCTTCCGCTCAGGCTCTGAAGGGTTCCCATGCGGCCGCTACGCCCCGTATCCGTTCGTCACGCGGGACGCATCGCCCCCGTAGCGCTCGCAGTAGTTGGTCATGCGTTCCATCTTGGCACAGGTCCCCTTGTTCGCGAGGACCAGAATTCTTGTGCCCGATGGGCTGTGGGAGATCACCGCGCCGCTGGTCCCGACCTCGCCGAACCGAGCAGAGCTTTCGATCGGGAAGGCTCGGCTCATGAAGTGGCCGGACGAGACCCGAGTGCGGCGATCGGGGCGGCCACCACCCGGTCGCCGAGGGGGAACGAGCGTGGGCCGGTATGAAGGACCGCGCCTCCGAGGAACCGGTCGCCGAGTTCATCGCGAAGCCACGCCAGATGGCGCGCCGATAATAAGGTGGGCGTTGCCGACCGCGGGACTCCGGTGCGACTTCCGGATCCGTTTTGTAAGCGATAGTTCGCCTTCGTGCCTCTCATTCCCCGGTCGGCACCCAGGCCCTTCGAAACCCGGACGCCCCAATGGAACTCACAGCCGACCGCACCGCCGCAGAGGACGTGCTGCTGTTCGTCAACGCCGCGATCGCCTCGACCGGCCAGGGCGAGTTCCACTCCGATGCCGACGCGCAGCAGTGGTCCATGGAGTTCCTACACGAGTACATGCTCGTCAACTACCGGGACCTGTACGCGGCCACGCTCACGCTCGGCGTCAACGACCGCAATGCCGCCGCGATCATCATGCGGCTCTTGCAGAGCGGTCGCGACGCCAACCAGAACCAGCGCGTCGTCGAGGGCCGCCTCATCACCAAAGCGCTTGCCGAGCTGCCGACGCACCGGGTATACCACCTGTTCACCGCCCTGCGGAAGGCCCGGGTCAACAACCGGCGGACTCGCGCGATCATGCGCGAATGGCTCGTCGCACGCCCGGACCCGGCGTTCGAGGCCGTCAAGTACCGGTCCGCGTTCCTCGGCGCAATCCGTCACGCGCACATGAAGGTCGAGGACCTGCCCGGCGAGGAGCTGGACGCGTTTCTGTTCGGGCGGCATGCCGCGGGCCGCTTCGAGACTCCCCAGTTTGAAACCTGGCGGCGCGCCCATTTCGACCGGCGAGCCGTGTTCGAGCTGCCGTATACGGTGGCCGAGGGCTTCGCGGCCAAGCACCGCATCACTCGCGCCGAGTTCCTGGAGAAGATCGCGCCCCAGCTCACCCGCGGCGAGCGGCTGCGGCTCCAGCGATCGGCCGCACGGGTCGGCGCGATCGGGGTGGCCGCTGACGTCGCCGACCTGTCGCGGATGTCGTTGACCCGCCTTGCTGCGTACGCGCTCGCGCTGCCGGTGGAGGAGCTGGAGCAGCGGCGCGTAGAGCTGACCGACGCCCTCCGTGCCGCGGCGCTGCGCGTGGCCGGTCTGCGTGCCGGGACGTGGGGGCGGGTCGCGGCGGTGCTCGACGACAGCTACTCGGCGAGTGGGTCGAGCGAGAAGCGGCGGCGGCCACTCGTCGTAGCGCTGGCGGCGCACTTCCTGTTGCAGGAGCTGGCCGCCGATTACAGCCCCTTGTGGCTTTCTGGCGACGTGGACCCGCTCATGGCCCGCGCCCGCGGCGTCACCGCGCTCGGGGAGCGAATCCTGGACGGGCTCGAGAAGCGCCCCGATGCGCTTGTCGTGGTCTCCGACGGCTGGGACAACGCACCGGTCGGCATGGCCGCCGAAGTCCTGCGCGTCTGGGAGGATCGGCTCGACCCCGAGGGAAAGACCGCTGTGGCCCACCTGAACCCGGTGTTCGACGCCGCGGGGCTCCAGGCGCGCCGCCTCGCACCCACCACCCCCACAATCGGCATCCGCGACGCCGAAGACCTGCCCGAGCTCGTTGAGTTCGCCCGGTTCGCCACCGCCCGCACTGGGATCGCCGAGCTGCGAGCCCACATCGACTCGCGGGTCGAGCGCTGGCTCACCGAGGAGATACCGTGCACCGCTTGACGTTCGACGGACTCCAGACCCGCCCCGGCCAAGTGTGGGGCGGGGTCCGGCTCGTACCGCTCGTCCGCGACGAGCCGATCTCGTCGCTGCGGCTGCACCCCAACGGGTTTCCCGACAACGACCCGTTCGGCGGGTACGAGCCGCGCTGCTGCTACGCGCCACACGGCTTGACCGCCGAGTGGACCGACGACGGCACCGCCGTGCCCGCACTCGGCACCGCACTGCGCATGCCCGCCAAGACCGTGCGCAAGTCCGGGCGACCAAAGACGAAACTCGAACGGCGCACCCGCGTGCGCTTCGTCCCGCACCAAACTGCACTCGAGGCCTTCCTACCGCTCACGTTCCAGGTTCCAACGATCGCCTGGCGCGAATGGTCGACCCGCGTGTTCCGCCGCGGCCTGCCGCGTTCGGAGGAGCCGCAGTACATCGGCTACGACGTTGAAGGGCTCGCCGATGCCCTGCGCATCTTCGAGATCCATCCTGGACAATGCGGCGTCCTGGTGTACATCGCCGACGCGCTCGCCTCAGCCGTCGTCACCCCGCACCCGGACGACTACCGGGCCCTGCACCCGACCCTCGTCGAGGACGGGTTCGGTGAGCTCATCTGGCGGTACACGCACCTGTACGAGGACGTCCCGGACTTCCGCGTGCGGCTTCACGAGAGCTCGATCGACACCGTCGCCGACCTGCGCACGACAATCAGAGTCGCACAGCGGGAGTGGACCGACTTCCACGAGGACGCCATGGCCGGAGGACTTCTCGACGCTGAATACGTCTTCACCGGCGACTACCAGATGAACCAGTACACGCTCCGCCGGTTCCGGCCGCACTTCGTGCCCGGCCGCGAGACCCACGTGGGCGAGGCGATCAGCGACGACAACGGCCGCCTCGCATACCTGCGGACGTTCCGCCTCTCAGAAACCCAGTCACGACGGGGACGACTCCTGCGAACACTGTCGGACTACGACTGGAACGTGGAAGCCGCAGCCGCGAGCATGGGCATCGCAGCCCCAGCACTGGTCGCACGCGTCGACGCCGCCGGCTACGGAGGCCTCCTCCGCCAGGACGTGCTCGACCACTACCGCGCCATGAACTCCCGCTTCGGCACGTAAACCATGTCCGTTCACGGACACACCTTGGCGCTCAAGAGAAGAACGCCCGTCAAGCGAACGCCATGATCGCAATATCAAAAAGGCCCGAACCACATCGGCAGATTCTAGGGCTGGTTGCAACACTGCTGATAGATGCTGTTTTCGGTCAGGAGCTTAGCAAGGCGCTCGGCTGGGGTTTCCCAGCCGAGCGTTTTGCGTGGGCGGCCGTTGAGTTCGGCAGCGACGGCGGCGAGCCGTTCGCGGTCGTGGACGGACAGGTCGGTGCCTTTGGGGAAGTACTGGCGCAGCAGGCCGTTCGTGTTCTCGTTGGAGCCGCGTTGCCAGGGGCTGGCGGGGTCGCAGAAGTAGACGGGGATGTCGGTGGCGACGCTGAAGCCCTTGTGTTCTGCCATTTCGGAGCCGCGATCCCAGGTCAGTGACTTCACCAGGTGGGCTGGGAGTGTGCGGACGGTGTCGATGAGCGCGTCGCGGACGCTAACGGCGTCGTGGCGGCCGGGCAGGTGCAGGAGCATTACGTAGCGGGTGGATCGTTCGACCAGGGTGCCGATCGCCGAGCCGTCCAACCCTGACCTGCGCGATTTCATCCAGAACCACCTGACTCCTCCACCGTCCACGCCGGGAGCGCGCCCCGCGCGATGGCCGCCTTCAGAAACCTCGCCACCGGCGCCCTCAAAATCCTCGGCTCGAGCAACATCGTCAAGACCACCCGTGCAATCGGAGCCGAACCCGAACGAGCCCTTCCGATCCTGGGCATCACCCATCAACCGAACCCTTCAGGAACCCGAAAAAGCCCTGCGCACCGGGCGCCGGCGGCAGCGTCTCCGGGCACGGGTTGATGCTCTCATCGCCAAGGACAGGATCTGTCAGGAGATCTTGAGGTATTCGGCGAGTTCAGCGACGATGCCTTGGGACGAGCGGACGCCGAGAAGGACGCGCTGCAAGATGCCGTTCTTGAAGAAGACCTGCACGGGCAGGTTGGCAGGGCGCACACCCCATTCAGTGGCCGTGAGGGGAGCCTTGTCAATGTCGATGAGACCGACGGCGACCGCACCTTCGGTCTCCTGTTCGAACTCCGCAAGCTGCCTGCCGAAGACCTGACTACTCAGATCGGTGGCGGAGCCAAAGACGAGCAGGCGCGGGCTGTCGTCTGCCAGGAAATCCTGCACGGTCGTGTCATCGAGGAAACGCATAGTTCACCCCTGAATCGCTTCGTAGTGTGTGTCGCGCTTCCACTCGACCATGGTGCGCCACTGGTTGTCTCCGGCGAGGTAGCTCAAGAACGCGCTCATCACCAGCTCCTTCGACGGCACGGTCGCCTCATAGTGCTGGCTCGCGCTGCCGGCTCGATAGTCGAGGCCGAACTGGTCGATGTCCGCCAGGTAGTTGGTCTGGATGTACACCTGGACTTCGCGTCCGAGAAGCGCGATCGAATTCTCGCCCTGACCGAGGGAGTCGATAAGATCGATCACCTCGTCGCGAGTAGCGTTGTGAGAGACGAAATCGAAGTCGGACCTGAGAAACACGGCTTACCTTCCTGTAGTCGTGAACGACCAGAGTCGGGAACGGATCTCCCCTGGTTCGACGGGAATCTCCGTGTTCCCGGCGTCCCAGATGAATCCGAGCCGCCGATGCGGCGGCTGCGTGATGAGTCGGCGGTGATCGATGAGCGCTTGACCGAAGTCGGTGATGCCAAGGTGGAGCGCGCTGGCGAGGCGATCGCGATGCTGCTGCAACTGCTGGAGGATCCTCGGCGGCTGCTGAAGTCGGTGCCGGAGGATTTCCACAAGACCTTTCACCTGTCCTTCTTCAAGCGGCTGCTCGTCTACGTCGATGAAGCGACCGGCGAGCCGAAGATCGGCGCGGACGAGATCCGGTCGCCGTTCACGCCACTGCTGCCCGAGCAACGCAGTCATTTGGGGCCCGAAATGCCGAACACCGGGCCGTTGATCACGGCCCGGTGTTCGGATAATGCTGGTCTTGCAGGGGTGACAGGACTTGAACCTGCAACCTACGGTTTTGGAGACCGTTGCGCTGCCAATTGCGCCACACCCCTATGCCAGGCCCGTTGCCCGGCCTGGCCGCAACCATCTTACGTGCCGCTTCCAGGCCGGTGCAACCGGGTATGAGGCATGTATTGGCTGGTTACGAGGCCGCGATGCCCGAACCGTCGGTGCAGGCCCGCTCGATGCAGGTGCGGACCTCGTCGGACTGGAGGATCTCGGCGAGGTTGAGGAGGGCCCCCGTTCTCGGCGGTCGCGGCGGTGGCTACCAGGTAGTTCGCGTACGGGTTGCCTTCGCGACGGTGTTGCCGAAGCACTTGGGCCGACTGGTGCTGTAATCGGGCATTGGGAGAAGCGTCGCTTTCGCTGTGGGTTGCCGCTTCGAGGCGCGGCGGACATCGGGGCCTTCAGGCGCACATTCGACGCCACGAGTGGCCGGCGCTCTGAGTGTCGGGACCGGAGAGTATGCGATGCCTGTTCACGGTTGCGAAGTGAAGCATGCGAACGGTCCGCATCCGAGTTTCTGTGAGCAACGCCGCGCGGTCTCTTGAGATAGGGTCTGGCCATGACTGTTGCGACGATTCCCGCTCCGGCGTTCGCGATCGAGACGTTCCGGCTCGCCAACGGGCTGCGGGTGGTCCTGGCCCCCGATCCCGGAGCGCCGGTCGTCGGGGTGGCGGTGGTGTACGACGTGGGCATGCGCTCGGAGCCCGAGGGCCGAACCGGATTCGCGCACCTGTTCGAGCACATGATGTTCCAGGGCTCCCACAACGTCGGCAAGGCCGAGCACATGCGGCACGTACAGTCTGCGGGCGGCACGTTCAACGGCTCGACCCACATCGACTACACCGACTACTTCAACCTGCTGCCTTCTGGCGGCCTGGAGCTGGCCCTGTTCCTCGAAGCCGACCGCATGCGGGGTCCGGCGATCACCGAGGAGAACCTGGAGAACCAGGTCAGCGTCGTCAAAGAGGAGATCCGGGTCAACGTCCTCAACCGCCCCTACGGCGGCTTCCCGTGGCTCAAGCTCCCGCCGGTCATGTTCGACACCTTCCCCAACGCCCACGACGGCTACGGATCCTTCGGAGACCTGGAGGCGGCCACGGTCGACGAGGCCCAGGCGTTCTTCGACGCCTTCTACCCGGCCTCGAACGCGGTTCTGTCAGTCGCCGGCGACTTCACCGTCGAGACGGCCCGCGACCTGGTCGAACGCCACTTCGGCGACGTGCCGGCGCGGCCCGCGCCGGTCCACCCGTCGTTCGCGGAGCCGAACTTGGACGCCGAGCGCAGAGAATCCTATGTGGATGAGCGGGCGACGCTGCCGGCCGTCGCCATGGCCTGGCGCATCCCCGACCCCGTGACCGAGCTCGCCGAGTTCCTGCCGTACGTCGTCCTCGGTGAACTGCTCACCGACGGCGACGCCTCCCGCCTGGTCGAGCGCCTCGTCCATCGCGACCGCGTCGCCACCGCCGTGGCCGCCCACGCCACCTTCATGGCCGAGCCCTTCGCCTCCAGGGGCCCGACCGCGCTGCTCATTCAGGCGTTCCTGCCGCCGGGCGGCGACGTGGACACCGTCATGGCCGGCGTCCACGAAGAGCTCGCGCGCGTCGCCGAAGGCGTCGACGAGGCCGAACTCGGCCGAGTCAAGGCCCGCGTCGCCGCCCAGCTCCTGCGCAGCGACGACTCCGTCATGGGCCGCTCGCGGCGCCTGGCCACCGCCGAGGTCTTCCACGGCGACGCGACCATGGCCACCCGCTTCGCCGTGCTCCTCGGCGAGGTCACCGCCGAATCGGTCGCGCGTGCGGCCGCCGCCCTGACCCCGAACCGGCGCGCCGTCATCGAAGTCGTTCCCGGAGGAAACCAGTGAGCACAGCCATTCCCGGCCTCGCGCCGGAAGTCCCGCTCGCGCTGCCGACGCCGGTCGAGCGCGCCCTGCCCAACGGCCTGTCGGTCAGCCTGGTCCGCCGCCCAGGCGTGCCGCTCGCCGAGGTGCGGCTGTCGGTCCCGGCCGCGCACGCCGACCTCGCCGTCGCCGACATGCTCGCCGCCGCCCTGTTCTCCGGCACCGAGGGCTCGACGATGACGCAGATCGCCCAGCGCCTCCAAGGCGTCGGCGGCGCGCTGGGCGCCGGTGCCGACCCCGACCGGATCGCCGTTTCCGGCAACTGCCTCTCCAGCGGCCTCGCCGAGCTGCTCGATGTGCTCGGTGAAATCCTCACCGCCGCCGACTATCCCGCCGAGCCGCTGGCGGTCGAGCAGTCCCGCATTATCGACGGGCTCTCCGTCGCCGAGCAGCAGCCCGAGTTCCAGGTCTCCCGCGCGCTCGACGCCAGGCTGTGGGGCGACCACCCCTACGGCCACCAGCAGCCGACCGCCGCCGAGGTCGGCGACGTCGACCGCGGCGCGGTGCTCGCGCTGCACGCCTCCCGCGTCCACCCGGCCGGGGCGCGCCTGATCATCGTCGGCGACATCGACCCCGACGGGGCCTGGGCCGCCGTCGAGAAGTCCCTGAGCGCGTGGAACGGCGCCGGGGAGCCGAGACGCATGGAGCCCCTGCCGAGTCTGAAGCCCGGACCGATCGTACTGGCGAACCGGCCCGGCTCGGTCCAGTCCGCGATCCGCGTCGCCTACCCGGCCGTCGCGCGCACCCACCCCGACAACGCCGCCCAGCACCTCGCCAACCTCATCTACGGCGGCTACTTCACCTCGCGCCTGGTCATGAACCTGCGCGAGTCAAAAGGCTACGGATACTCTCCTAGATCCAGAGTCGATCACTCACCCGCGGGGTCGGTGCAGCTCACCAGCGTCGACGTGGCCACCGAGGTCACCGCCCCGGCGCTCGCCGAGATCGTGGCCGAGCTGCGCGGCATGGCCGAGAACCCGCCCGACGAGGCCGAACTGGACCTGGCCCGCCGCTACGCGCTCGGCTCCGTGAAGCTCGCCACCGCCACCCAGTCCGGCATCGCCGGCTACACCTCCGCGCTGGCCGCCTGCGGCCTGCCGCTGTCTTGGCTCGCCGAGCACTCCGAGCGGCTGCGCGCGGTCACCGCGGCCGACATCAAGCGGGTCGCCGCCGAGCGCATGAATCCCGACGGTGCGGTCTCGGTCATCCTCGGCGACGGTGAGCACGTCACGGGCCCGCTCGCCGACTCCTCCGAGATCGAGGTCCTATGACCCGCCCGCCCTTGGCGATCGACGCGCTCGACCGGCGCGCGGAGCGACGACACGAACCCGAATGGCTCGACGACGCCTGGCAGCGGGCCCAAGTCGTCGTCTTCGACCCGGTCTCCGAACACATCGACGCCGACGAGGAGGGCCTGCACTACTTCGACGCCGCGACCGCACCCAAGGGTGAGCGCATCTACCTCGGCGGCGAGGACCCGCCCGTCTTCGCCGTCTGGGCGAGCGTCCCCGACGGCCTGAACGCCCGGTGGATCGGCGGCGCCTGGGACGAGCGCGATCTCGCGATCGCCGTGCAGGCCATCGGCATGATGCACTGGCGCGCCACCTACCGGTACCACCCGACCACCGGCGAGGAGCTGGCCCCGATCCGAGGCGGCTGGGAGCTCGTCGCCGACGAGGGCCGCACGGTCTTCCCGCGCACCGACCCGGCCGTGATCGTCCTCATCGACGACGGCGCCGACCGGGTCCTGCTCGCCCAGCACCGTCGATACGGCTCGCAGAGCAATTCCACGCCTCGGCAGGCGTCGACGAGGAAGGGCCGCTACGCGTGCATCGCCGGGTTCGTCGAACCGGGGGAGTCGGCAGAGGCCGCCGTGCACCGCGAGGTCGGCGAGGAGATCGGCATCAAGCTCGACTCGCTCGCCTACGTCTCCAGCCAGCCGTGGCCCTACCCGCGCTCGCTCATGCTCGCCTACCGGGCCAGCGCCGACGCGGGCCAGGAGCTGCGCCTCCAGGACGACGAGATCAGCGACGCCCGCTGGTTCACCCGCGAGGAAGTCCGTCGCATGTGGATCGAGACGGATTCGTCGACGCCGAGCGCGGTGAGGATCTCGATCGCCCGGTTCCTCATCGAAGACTGGCTGGAGGAACGCTAGGCGGGGGCTCCGGCGAGATCGGCGTCCTCGTCGGGAGCGGTGCGGCGCTTCGCGACCGCCCGCTGGGCGGTGAAGACGCCCGCGATGACGACCAGGCCGCCGATGATCTGCGGTGCCGTCAGGGCCTCGCCGAGCAGCGCCCAGGCCGCCAGCGCGGCCACGACGACCTCGGCGTAGCCGATGGCCCCGGCCACCGGTGCCGCGAGGAACCGCAGCCCGGACAACCCGAGCGTGTACGCGACGGCGGTGCTTGCAATGAGCGCGGCCAGGCTCGCCAGGCTCGTGGTCGCGAAACCGCCGAGGGC
Source organism: Glycomyces sp. L485 (assembly GCF_022548875.1). Taxonomy (GTDB): domain Bacteria; phylum Actinomycetota; class Actinomycetes; order Mycobacteriales; family Micromonosporaceae; genus Glycomyces. The sequence continues at coordinate 19,418 of NZ_JAKZEW010000036.1, forward strand.
CACCCCGGTCGACAGCGACGCCCAGTTCATCGCCCACGGCGCGGCCAGCGGGGCGAGGGCGATCGTGCCGACGGTGAAGCCGACGGCGAGCAGGACCCGGACGTCGACCTTCGCGGTCAGGCGTTCACCCGAGAGGAAGTAGGTGGCCTGGCAGGCCGCGGCGGCGGAGCCGGCCAGCAGCCCGACGGCGTCGAGGCGCAGGCCGGACCAGACCTCGACGACGATGCACAGTCCTGCGATGGACAGCAGCGCGCCGACGACGGCGGGGCGCGGCAGCGGATTGCGGCGCACGAACTTGACCCAGGCGACCACGACGATGGGGCCCATGAACTCCAGAAGCAGGGCGATGCCCACCGGGAGGCGTTCGACGGCGATGAAGTAGAAGGCCTGGACACCGGCGATCGCGATGAGTCCGAACACGGCGAGCGCGCCCAACGGGGGCCTGGGGCCGTGGCGGCGGGCCCGCATGAGCGGCACGATCGCGACGGCGACCGCGAGGAGGCCGACGCCGAGGACGCGCAGCCACGTCACCTGGATGGGCGTCAGTCCCGCCTGGATGACGACCTTGCCGAGCGGGCCGCAGACGCCGAAGAAGGCGGACGCCAACAGTATGAGGGCGACGCCGAGGGCGGCTCTGGGCGACGACATCAGGCGGCTCCAGTGGGTGCTGAGGATCGGGAAGCGAGCGTATCCGGCGAGCCGGACGGTCGGCCTGCGTCGAGAGGGCAGAGAAAAGGCCCGGGACGGATCCATCCCGGGCCTGAATGCTTGGCTGCCACCCCTCGAAGCAGCCAAGCAAGCTTGCGGCTTAACTATAGAGCATGTTACCGGCTCTGTGTCCTAAACGTGACCATAGTCTCGGCATATGGCACAAGTCAAGACCCGAGCTTGGCTTTTACCTCCGCCGGCGACGGGTTGGCAAGCGCGGTACCGTCATCGAATCGCAATGCCGGTAGTGCTTCCACCCGGACGCGTAGCCCTGGGGTCGGCTCGGTGCCGGAGTCGTATGCGCTTGCTCTGAGCTGGGGCCCGCGAATCAGCGCGCCGATGTGGGTCGTGGGCCGACAACGTCCACACCGCCGAGTATTTGGCAGCCCGCACCCCAGCAGACCGCTGTCGGGTTTGTCAGCGTCAAGTCTTCACTGGAAGGGACGGTTCCTCGAACCGTCGGGACGGTATGCGGTGCCTCGGTTCCACCTCCCGGGTGCGGCTTCGGGCCGAGCAGCGCAGCCGGCGCGACGGCCGGGCGCGTGAACGGCGGCTTCCGCGGCCGGGCTCGCCCTGCCGCGGATAACGTTCTCAGTGCGCGGTCGCCTCAGATCTGCGATATGTGAGAATGCCTCACAAAGACGGTTCGGGGCAGCGGCGCCCCGGCCACATCCGGCAGTGAACACACCCGGCATCGTTCACTGCCCCCCATTCGCGGAGCGGATCGAAAACTCCGCGGGCATCACATGAGCCAGGAGCAGTATGTCCAAACACCGCCTGAAGTACGCCATGGGCCGACGCAGTTTCATCCGGGGCGGGATCATCGGCGGCGGCACCGCCGCGACCGGCCTCGTCGGCGTCTGGCTCGCCAACCGTCCAAGCGACGTCGATGGCACCGCGGCGCCCACGGCCGGCAGCAGCCACTCTCCCACGAGGGAGGGACCCGTCTCTCCCAGCGCGAGCCCCTCCACCGAACACTTCGGCAGTTCGGGCACCACCGGCCGCGGCGATGCCGTGCCGAACGAACCCGACCATCCTCGGATGCTCCACACCCAGGCCGACTTCGACCGAATCTCCGAAAAAGTCGATGCGGGCGAGGAGCCTTGGGCCGGCGGCTGGAACCGGCTCACCGGCAACGGCCGATCCCACAGCGACTGGTCGCCCCGGCCGCTGGAAAAGGTGGTCCGCGGAGGCGAAGGGTCGAACTACGGGCAGATGTTCACCGACATCCACGCGGCCTACCAGAACGCGCTGCGCTGGCGCGTGAGCGGAGACACCGCCCATCGAGACTGCGCGGTGAACATCCTCAATGCCTGGTCGGGGAGGCTGAAGGAAGTGACCGGCAATGCCGACCGCTACCTGGCCTCGGGCATCTACGGCTACCAGTTCTGCAATGCCGCCGAACTCGTCCGAGACGTCGACGGGTTCGACCTCGGCCGGTTCGCCGACATGGTCACCGGCGTCTTCTACCCGCTCAGCGAGCGATTCCTCAACGAGCACAACGACGCCTGCGTGACCAACTACTGGGCCAACTGGGACCTGTGCAACATGGCCAACATCATGGCCTGCGGCATTCTCACCGACGACGAGTCCCTGTTCGATCGCGCCGTCGACTACTTCTGGAACGGCGGCGGCAACGGCGCGATCGAAAACGCCGTCCCGTTCGTCCACGACGACGGCCTCGCCCAGTGGCAGGAGAGCGGCCGGGACCAGGCGCACACCCTCATGGGCATCGGCCTGATGGCCGACTTCATGGAGATGGCCTGGAACCGGGGCGTCGACCTCTACTCGGCACGGGACAACGCCTTCGCCAAGGCCGCCGAATACGTCGCCCGCTACAACCTCGGCAAGGACGTCCCCTACACCAAGTACACCTGGGGCACCGGCCAGAACTGCGACTACCGCGAACAAACGGTGATCTCCGAGAACGCCCGCGGACAGGTGCGCCCGGTCTGGGCGAGGGCCTACCACCACTACGTCGGTCGGCAAGGCCTCTCGATGCCCAATGTGGCCGAGATGATCGCGCAGAACGGCCCCGAGGGCGGCGGCGGAGACTACGGCCACGACTCCGGGGGCTACGACACGCTCGGATTCGGCACCCTCACCTGCTCCCGGTTAGGAGCGACTCCGTTCAGACCCACTCCTCGCAGACGAGGGAGGCAGGCCCCACGGCTTGCCTCCTCATGCCTCATGAAGCCGCTTCGGTGGTCATCCTCACGCAAGATCCAGCGCGAAGGCGTCCATCACCTGCTGCACGGTGGGATTGGTGAGGGCGACCTCCTCGCCGGAGGGGGCGAAGCCGCGCACCGTGGGCACGGTCTGGTTGCCGCCGTTGACGCCCATGACCCACTCGGCCGCCTCCGGATCGTCCTCGAGATTGACCTCCTTGTAAAGGATGCCCTCCCTGTCGAGCCCGATCTTCAGCCGCCTGCAGTAACCGCACCAGGTGGTGCTGTACATGGTGATCATGGATCCTCCTTCGTCAAGAACGATAACGCTATACACCCCCGGGGCATTCCGATCCGCATGTCGACCGGCGCACATTCGGGTCCGGCCGGGCGGGCGGGCCCCGGATCGTGTCGCACGGCTCTGCGACACTGTCGGGGTGACTTCGCGCGACCAGGACCTCGATGCACTCCTAGCCGAACTCGACCCTGAGCAGCGCGAGGCGGTGACCGCCGACCCCGGGCCGGTGTGCATACTCGCCGGAGCCGGCACCGGCAAGACCCGCGCGGTCACCCACCGGATCGCCTGGCGGGTCCTCCGCGGCGACATGCGCGGCCAGCACGTCACCGCCGTCACCTTCACCGCCCGCGCCGCAGGGGAGATGCGCGACCGCCTGCGCACCCTCGGCGTCTCCGGGGTCAACGCCCGCACCTTCCACTCCGCCGCGCTGCGCCAGCTCCGCTACTTCGGCGCCCGCCACTTCGGCGGCGGCACACCCGACCTGGCCGACTCCACGCTCAAGTTCGTCGCCATCGCCGCCGCTCGCGCCGGCCTCAAGACCTCCCGCGCCAAGAACTTCGACCTCGCCACCGAGATCGAATGGGCAGCGTCCTCCCTCATCGGCCCCGACGACTACGTCGCCGCCATCGCCAAGATCGGCCGTGAGGCCCCGGCCGCCCCCGAGGACGTCGCCAAGGTCTACGCGGCCTATGCGGAGGGCAAGCGGCGTGCCGGCGTCATGGACTTCGCCGACGTCCTCGCCCACACCGCCGACATGATCGCCGAGGACGAGGCCGCCGCCGACCGCATCCGCAGCCAGTACCGCTTCTTCGTCGTCGACGAGTACCAGGACGTCACCCCCCTGCAGCAGCGCCTGCTCGACGCCTGGCTCGGCGACCGCGACGACCTCACCGTCGTCGGCGACGCCAGCCAGACCATCTACTCCTTCACCGGCGCCACCTCGAAGTACCTGCTCGACTTCACCCGCCGCCACCCGGACGCGGCCCTCGTGCGCCTCGTCCGCGACTACCGATCCACCCCGCAGGTGGTCGGCCTCGCCAACCAGATCATCGCCGAGTCCAAGGGCCGCGAGGCCGCGATGCGGCTCGAACTGGTCGGCCAGCGTCCGAGCGGCCGCGAAGTCTTCGCCGAGACGTACAAGGACGAGGCCGAGGAGGCCGAGATGGTCGCCCGGCGCTGCTCCCAGCTCATCGCCGACGGCACCAGCGCCTCCGAGATCGCCGTCCTCTACCGCACCAACGCCCAGTCCCAGGCCTACGAGGAGGCGCTGGCCTCCTACGGCGTCCCGACCGTAGTCACCGGCGCGGCCAGGTTCTTCGATCGGCCCGAGGTCCGCCAGGCCGTCGTCGCTCTGCGGTCGGCGGCCAAGGCCGACATAGGCGCCCTGCCGCTTCGCGAAGCGGTCCCGGCCGCGCTGGAGGCCGTCGGCTGGCGGCCCGGGGAGCCGCCCTCCGGCGGCGCCCAACGAGAGCAGTACGAGGCGGTCACCGCGCTGGCCGGTCTCGCCGAGCAGTACGAAGGCTCGACATTGGAGGAGTTCTGCGCCGAGCTGGGCCGCCGCGCCTCCGATCAGCACGCCCCGGCCGTGGAGGGCGTGACCCTCGCGAGCCTGCACTCGGCGAAGGGCCTGGAGTGGGACGCGGTGTTCCTCGTCGGGTTGGCCGACGGGACGCTCCCGACGACTTTCGCCCGCAGCGACGAGGCCCAGGAGGAGGAGCGGCGGCTCCTCTACGTCGGCATCACGCGCGCACGCGAGTGGCTGCAACTCTCCTATGGACTGTCGCGGAACCCCGGTGGGCGCGAACGCAAGCTGAGCCGCTTCCTCGCCCCGCTCGGCCTCGGCGGCTTCCCGCGCGCGCCCGAGCCCTCGGCCCCCGGGCAGCGGCAGCGCACCAAGAAGGCCGCGAAGGTTCTCGACTGCTCAGGCTGTGGCAAACCCCTGACCGAAGCGAGGGACCGCAAGCTGGGGCACTGCGCCGACTGTCCAGCGACAATGGACGAAGAGCTCTTCGAACGACTGCGCGAGTGGCGCATCGCGGTCGCCAAGGAAGGCGGCAAACCCGCCTTCACCGTTTTCACGGATGTGACCTTGATCGCGATAGCAGAGCGGTGTCCGGCATCCGACACGGAGCTCGCCTCCCTGCACGGCATCGGCAAATCCAAACTAGACAAGTACGGCCCGGCCGTGTTGTGCCTGGTGAACGGTGGTTCGGTAGCGGATTCCCTCACGATCTCGAGTGAAGAGACCTGAGCCGTGCGACCGCTTGCAAGAAATTTCTTCGGCGAGTCGCCGAAAAAGGCGTTGCGCCCGCGAGGCAAGCGGGCGTAGCGTTATCGATTGCCGGGTGAGGTGTGCGCCTCATCGCCCGGCAGAGGAGATGAAGTAGTCATGGCCACCACGGATGAAGGAAGGAGGGACTGACAGTGATGTTGACCAAAGACATTGAAGGCAACGAAGCGGTTACGGCGATGCCGTCTGCTGCCGTCTATTGGCTGCTCGCGCCCGTCCCCGCCTCGCTCCGTGGCACAAGTGTGCCCTCCGACGTCATCGAACCCACGACGGTCGAGGGCACGACGGATGTCCACAACACCGATATCGGCGTTGCCACGTTCGTTGAGCGTGCTTGGAACGGCATCGCACTCGGTCTGTCCGAGTGGGGCCGGCCGGGCACCGGACTCGACAAGCGCCACGGCGCCACCCGCGGGAGACCGCCTCGAGAACATCTGAGGAGCTTATAGAAGCTCGATCGGACCTCTCGAGGCCGCGACTCCCGCCACAGGGATCGCGGCCATTTTTTATGGCATCAGCCAGGTCGCGAAGCCCACAACCAGGCAAAGCACGAGACGAGACAGATTGCGAAGCAGTTGAGTCCTCAACAAACACGCATGCGACCAGTTGAGATGCCGAACGAGATGAGAGAGGAGACCGAGTTCATGACCGACACCCTCATCGGACCTGAGCTCCGCGAGCAGGCCTGCGAGACCGGCAGCGACCTGCCCTGCCGTGAGTACGACGCGGACCTGTGGTTCTCGGAGTCCCCCATGGAGCTCGAATTCGCCAAGTCCCTGTGCGCCGATTGCCCGGTGCGCGTGGCCTGCCTCACCGGCGCCGTGGAGCGGCACGAGCCGTGGGGCGTCTGGGGCGGCGAGATCTTCGAGAAGGGCGCCGTAGTCGCCCGGAAGCGGCCGCGCGGTCGGCCCCGCAAGGACGCCGCCGTCATCGAGCAGGCCGCGCAGGCCGAGCTCGAAGCGCGGACGGCCGAACTCGCGCTGGCGGGGGTGAATGTGTCGTGACGGTCGAGCACCTGAGCCGCCACCTCAAGCGTGACGTCGGCTCCCAAGACCTCGGACTCCCCGCAGGGGAGGTCGAGAGCGGTCGGGCTCTCAGCACGGCGAACCTGCTGTTCGGACGCGTGGGTCGCATCCGAATGCGGAGTCTATGGAAAGAAGCCGGGCATTCCAGGCTTTGACGCCGCTGAGGATGCGTTGGCTTAGAGGGGTCCATCCCGTTCGGGATGGGCCCCTCTTGTCATGCTCGGCCTTCGTCGTCAGAGCGAGTCGGATCGGCGAAGCCGGGAAGCCACTCCTCCAGGATGTCCCGCCAGCGGCCCCTGGCGCCGAGCTGGCACAGCACCCCGATCGAACCCATCGTCACGCGGTGGATGAGCAGGTACGACGGCGGGAAGCTCAGCTGCTTGTTGAGCTTCGCGGCCTCGGACCCCTGGCTGGTGAGCCGTGCGCTCTCCTTGCGCAGCCACTCGCGGGAGAACTGGAACTCCTCGGCGGCCAGCGGCTCCAGCATCGGCAGCAGGAAGTCGAGCATCGCCTGCGCGTCGATTTCGAGGTCGGGCGGCACGAAGCCCTCTTCCCGGAGTCCGTCGACGACCTCCTCGGCCTTGCCCTCCAGCGTGAGCTTCGTCAATCGACCCACATGTATCGGCATGCCGCCCGGCATCCGGGCCGCCGCTCCGAAGTCGTAGACGATGAGGCGCCCGTCGTCGCCCAGCGCGAAGTTCCCGGGGTGGGGGTCGGCGTGCAGGAGTCCGGCGCGCTCGGGCGCCGAGAAGTGCAGCGTCGTCAGCAGCATCCCCGCCCGGTCGCGCATCTCAGGCGTGCCCTCGGCGATGATCTCGGCTATCGGCGTCCCGACCATCCATTCGGTCACGAGCACTTCGGGGCCGGCGTGGACGACCTCGGGGACGCGGATCCGGTCGTCGCCCCGGTAGGCCTCGGCGAACCGGCGCTGCGTGTCCGCCTCCAGCTCGTAGTCGAGTTCTTCGAGGATCCGCTCGCGAAGCTCCACGGTGAGTTTCTTGACGTCGAAGTTCGGCTGCAGCACCTTGAACAGCGGCGCGAGGCGCGCGAGCTGGCGGAGGTCCGAGCGCAGCGCGTCGCCGGCGCCGGGATACTGGATCTTGACGGCCACCTCGCGGCCGTCGTGCCAGACCGCGCGGTGGACCTGGCCGATGCTCGCCGCCGCGGCAGGCTTGTCGTCGAAGTGCGTGAACTGCTCGCGCCAGTCCGCGCCGAGCTGGCCTTCGAGCACGCCGTGGACGCTGGCGGCCGGCAGCGGTGGCGCGGCGCTCTGCAGCTTCGTCAGCGCCTGCCGGTAAGGGGCGGCGAGGTGCTCGGGGAGCGCCGCCTCGAAGATCGACAGCGCCTGGCCCAGCTTCATCGCCCCGCCCTTGAGCTGGCCTAGCACGCTGAACAGGTGCTCGGCGGTGCGCCGCTGCGCCTGCTCGCCGAGGATCTCGTCGGCCAGACCGGTGACTCGCTTGCCGAATCCGACCGTGGCGCGCCCCGCCAGCCCCAGCGGCAGGGAGGCGAGCTTCATGCCCCGTGAGAATGCTCGCCGGGGGAGGTCGTCCCCTGAATGGGTGTTTCCATGCCTGTCGCTCACATTCCCCATGTTCTCACGCCGGGGCCGGAAAACGCCCCCGCGAATGCGAGAGGGACGCCTGCGGGTACCTCGCACGGGTGAAGCGGCGCGCCTGGACTTACACGCGTGAAATTTGTGGCATTCTGAGGCCGGACGGTTGCACAGCGTGACCGTTTACATCAAGGGGGAAGTCAGTGGCTCAAGCAACCGAGACCTACAACGGCTACTGCGTCAAGTGTCGCGAGAAGCGTGACTTCGAGGGTCACGTGGTCGTGTCCGATTCCGGTCGGCGGATGGCGAAGGGGACGTGCCCGGTCTGCGGCACCAAGATGAACCGGATTCTCGGCAAGGCGTCGTGATCGCGGTTGCGGGGCTGACTCACGGCTCGCAAGCGTCGCCAAAAGGTAGCCCGCCCCTCGCTGAATCCCATAATTCGGGAAACTGGCGAGGGGATTTTTCATGACATTCACACTTCTATCCACATAATCACGACTTTCGTGTTATGCGATTGTCACCCTCAGGGATTAATGTGCGTTCATGGCGCGCAAAGTCCATCCCCCCGTTGAGGTGCGGCGCTCATCCCGGCGCCGTGCCACTGTAGCGGCCTACGAAGAACGAGGCCGTGTAGTCGTCATGATCCCCGACGCCTTCTCGGAGTCCGAGGAACGCGAGTGGATCGATCACATGCTCGAACGATTGCGTCGCCGCCAGGCCCGCGACGGCCGGGCGAGCGACTCCGCACTCAGGGCCAGGGCCGTCCGGCTCGCCAGGCGCTACTACCCCGACCACCCCGATTGCGCTGCCCCGGCCAGCGTCAAATGGGTCGACAACCAGCAGCGGCGCTGGGGCTCGTGTACGCCCGACGACGGCACGATCCGCCTGTCGAGGCGGCTCACGATGATGCCGTCGTGGGTCATCGACTACGTTCTGCTCCACGAGCTGGCCCACCTGGTCCACCCCGACCACTCGCGGCCGTTCTGGGAGCTGGTCGGGCGATACGCCAAGGCCGAGCGGGCGCGCGGCTACCTCGAGGGGATCGCCGACGCCGAGGGCGCATAGCCTCGGCTACCGGTCGTCGTTCTCGTCCTCCTCGGGCGGCTTCGGGTCGTTCACCGCGAGCTGGTCGAACATCGACATGTCGAGGTCGCCCAGCGCCTCGGAGACGCTCGCGAAGCCCTCAGGGTGCTCAAGATCGGCCGCGCTCGGCATCAGGTCCGGGTGCGCCCAGACCGCCTCGCGTCCCTCGATGCCGCGCGCCTCCGCCAGGAATTTCCACAGCTGGCTCGCCGCCCGCACCTTCGCCGGGTCGAGCTGGAGCCCGACGAGCGCGTCGAAGGTCTGCTCGGTCGGCCCACCGCTCGCGCGCCGGCGCCTGGCCGACTCCAGCAGCCGGTCCATCGTCGGCAGCCGCTCCGCGGCCGCGTCCGAGACCACCACGTTGATCCAGCCGGTGATGAGCGCCAGCGTCGTGCCCAGGCGTGCCAGCGCCGCCTTCTGCTGCTCGGTGTCCTCGGGCTTGAAGATCTCGCTCAGTTCCATCGTGGCCGCGACCTCGGGATCGGTCGGGTCGATGTCCGCCATGGCCTCTTCGATGGCCGCCTCGTCGATGCGGATCTCGCGCGCGTACGCCTCCAGCGCACCAAGCAGGTGCGAGCGCAGCCACGGCGCGTGCGTGAACAGTCGGTGCGCCGCGGCCTCTCGCAGCGCCACGAACAGCCGCACTTCCTCGACCGGGAGCTCAAGGCCCTCCGAATAGGCGGCGATGTTGTTCGGCAGCAGCGCCGCGACGCCGGTCTTGCCCAGCGGCAGCCCGACCTCGGTGGAGGAGAGCACCTCGCCGGCGAGCTTCGCGAGCGCCTGGCCCATCTGCGCGCCGAACAGCGCCGAGCCGACGCCCTTCATGAGGTCGGCCATCGGGCCGAGCATCCCGGACATCTCCTCGGGCACGAGCGTCTGCATCGCCTCGCCCATCTGGGCGGCGAGCGGCTCGGCAAGCTGCTTCCAGGATTCCTCGGTCTGCGCGATCCACTGCTTCCGCGTCCACGCGTCGGTGGCCGAGACGCCCGAGGGCCAGTCAGTGGCGCCGTCGAGCCAGAGGTCGGCGAGGCGCACGGCTTCGGACACCGCGGACTGGTCGGCCGGCCCCACGGTGTTCTCCGAAGCGAGCTCGGACTCGGCGAGCTGCCTCGCCAGCTGCCAGTTGACCGGTCCTGACGACAGCGACTGAGCCATCATCTGCTGCAGCTGCTGCATCATCTGCTGTACCCGCGGGTCGTTCGGGTCGGGTAGGTCGCCGCCCAAGTTGCCGAAACCGAATGGAATGTCGGAGCCCATGCGCCAACCGTACGTCAGAGACTCGCCTGAAAACCACGGCCTGGCGATCTACGGCGCAGGGTGCCCACGCTCGTAGCTGAAAGGACGATGCCCACGCCTTCATGGCGGGAAGCCCACATGGCTTGCGCCATGTAGGTTCCGCCCTCCTTCGTCGGGCGAGCCCGCTGCGCGGGCCTTCCCGCCATGCTGCGCCTTCCTGCTTCATGGCGGGAAGCCCACATGGCTTGCGCCATGTAGGCTTCCCGCCATGAAGAGGCGCGGAATAACCGTCTTGCTCGGCGCGGCACTGGTGGCCCTGCTGACCTGGCAGTCGCTGTCGATGGACGTCGCGTACGTGGTCATGGGCCCTGGCCCTACTGAGGACGTCCTCGGCGTGGTCACCGACGAGGATGAGACTGAGCAGCAGATCATCAGCGCCGACGTCGAGTACGACACCAATGGCGAACTGCGCCTGACCACGGTGCGAGTCAAGCAGAGCGTCACGCTCGCACAGGCATTGCGCTTCTGGATGTCCAATGAGAATGCGATCATCCCGCGCGACCTGGTCTACCCGCCCGGCCAGTCGCAGGAGGAGATCAGCGCCGAGCAGGAGGCCGACTGGGCCGAGTCCCAGACGAACGCCGAGCAGGCCGCTCTCGACTTCCTCGGCCAGCCTGCCGAGATCCTCGTCGTCTCCGACGGCGCCGGCCTACTCGAAGGCGACGCCGTCCTCCAAGTCGACGGGACCGTCGTCGACTCGCTCGATGATCTCGAGAATTTCGCGGACAGCGAAACCGACGTCATCGTCGAACGCGACGGCGCCGAGACCACCGTCGAAGCGGTCACCCTCGGCGACGCCGAGCTCGAAGTCACCCGCGAAGACCCCTTCGGCATCGAGATACACACCGAGGCCCTCGACATAGGCGGCCCCTCCGCCGGCCTCGTCTTCGCGCTCGGCATCGTCGACCTCGTCGAAGCCGAGGACCTGGTCGGCGGCCTCACCGTCGCCGGCACCGGCGAGATCGACGCGGAAGGCAACGTCGGCGGCATCGGCGGCATCCAGCAGAAGATCATCGCCTCCTCGGAAGCCGGCGCCGAAGTGTTCCTTTCGCCCGCCGCGAACTGTCCGGACGCCGCTTCGGTAGCGCCCGACAACATGACTATTGTCAAGGTAGAGACCCTCGCGGACGCAGTCTCGGCACTGAGGTCCATCAACGCTGGTGAACAAGTCGAGACCTGCTGAAGCCCTGCGTCGGCTCGATGAGACACAAAGGAGTTGCTTAGAGTGGCGAACCGGACGCCCACGCCCCCACGTATGAGCCGACGAGGACGCTACGTGCTGATTCTCCTCGTGGGCGCCATAGTGCTGCTGTCAGTGCTGGGATGGCTGGTCAGCCTCCGCACCAACTATCTGTGGTACGACTCGGTCGACTACACGACCGTGTTCTCCACGATGATGTGGACGAGGATCGGCCTGTTCGCGGTGTTCGCCTTCGCGATGGCCGCGTGGGTCGGCGTGAACCTCTACCTCGCCTGGCGCTTCCGCCCCGACACCTGGCCGGCCACCGCCGAACAGGAGGGGCTCGAACGCTACCGAGAACTCATCTCCCCGCGCGCCGGCTGGTGGATCGCAGGCTCCGCCGTGGCCGTCGGCATCTTCGCCGGCATGTCCGCCCAATCCCGCTGGGAAACGTGGCTGCTGTTCCGCGAAGGCGGCGAGTTCGGCTGGGAGGACCCGGTCCTGGGCGTCGACGCCGGCTTCTACATCTTCCGGCTCCCGTTCTGGGAGTTCCTCATCGGCTTCGGCTTCGCGGCCGTGGTCGTCGGCATCCTCGCCTCGCTCGGCGCCTACTACCTGTACGGGGCGCTGCGCTTCTCCGGCTCCGGCGACCGCATGACCAACGTCGCCCGCATCCACCTGTCGATCCTGGTGGCGCTGTTCCTCGGACTCAAGGCCGTCGCCTACTACTTCGACCGGTTCAACTTCACCGTCCAGGACAACGAGGTCACCAACATCGTCGGCGGCGGCTACACCGAGATGACCGCCCTCATCAACGCGAAGAACGCGCTCATCTGGGTCTCCGTCATCGCGGCCCTGGTCATCCTCGTGTTCTCCTGGGGCTTCACCCGATCCCTGGCGCTGCCGGGCGCAGCGCTCGGCCTCGTCGTGGTCACCGCGATCGCAGCCGGTGGCATCTACCCGGCCGTGGTCCGCAACTTCCAGGTCGAACCCAACCGGCCCCAGCGTGAGGGACCGTACGCGCAGCACACCATCAACGGCACCCGCTACGCCTTCGACATGGAGAACCTCGCACAGGAGACGTACACCGTCGCCTCCAGCCCGAACGCCGAGCAGCTGGAGACCGACACCGGAACGGTGCCGTTCACGCGCCTGATCGACCCGTTCATCGTCTCCGACGCGTTCACCCAGCGCCAGCAGCCGCGAAGCTTCTACGACTTCAACGACAAGCTCGACATCGACCGGTACACGTACACCAACGAGGACGGCGAAGAGGTCACCGAGGACTTCGTCGTCGGCCTCCGCGAACTCAACCCCGATGAGCTCACCGGCGAGCAGCAGGACTGGACCGTCCGACACACCGTCTACACCCACGGGTGGGGCTTCGTCGCGGCGCCGACCGGCGACAACTGCGCGGGCGGCCCGTTCTTCATGAACGGCGTCATGCGCTCCGACGACGCAGAGGCCGGCCAGTGCGAGGCCACCGACGACTTCCTCGACGTCGAACAGCCCCAGGTCTACTACGGCCTGCTCAACAACGACTACGCGATCGTGGGCGTCCCCGAGGGCGATACCCCGCGCGAATACGACCGGCCCGCCGACATCGCGGTCTCCACCGAGGACTCCGACGACCCCGAGGCCGAGGAGATCGGCTCCGACCGCTACACCACCTACCAGGGCGACGGCGGCGTCGAGATCGGTTCGATCACCAGGCGGCTGCTGTACGCCTGGGAGTTCCAGGAGCCGAGGTTCCTGCTGTCCGACCAGATCAACGAGGACTCGCAGCTGCTGTACAACCGGAACGTCCGCGACCGCGTCGAGGCCGTCGCCCCGTTCCTGACCGTCGAGTCCGACCCGTACCCGGCCGTCGTCGACGGCGAGGTCGTGTGGATCGTCGACGGCTACACCACGACGAACAACTTCCCCTACTCCGACCGGGTCAACCTGGCCCAGGCCACCAACGACACCTACTCGGGTTCGGGCGTGGCCAACCAGACCTCTGAGGAGATCAACTACATCCGCTCGTCGGTGAAGGCCGTCGTGAGCGCCTACGACGGCTCGGTCGAGCTGTACGAGTTCGACGAGGAGGACCCGATCCTCCGGACGTGGAACGAGATCTACGGCGGCGACCTCGTCACGCCGAAGGCGGACACCCCGGCCGAGCTCGCCGAGCACTTCCGCTACGCCCAGGACCTGTTCAAGGTGCAGCGCAACATCCTCCAGCGCTACCACGTCGACGAGTCCCGGACGTTCATCGAAGGCGGCGAGGCCTGGGCGGCCCCGGACGACCCCTCCCGGGGCAACGCGGTCACCCAGCCGGCCTACTACGTGTTCGCGCAGTACCCGAGCCAGGAGCAGTCGTACTTCCAGTTGACGAGCACGTACGTGCCGCGCAACCGCGAGAACGCGCTCGCCAGTCTCATGTCGGCCTATTACGACGAGAACGGCGATCCGCAGCTGGTGCTGTACGACGTCGCCGGCGGCGACGACCAGTCGGTGGGGCAGGTCCACCAGATCATCACCTCGACCACGGACGTCGCCGAGGAGCTGAGACTCTTCCAGCAGCAGGGCACCACCGTCGAATGGGGTAACCTGCTGGCGCTGCCGGTCGGCGACGGGATCCTGTACATGGAGCCGATGTACCTGCGCCGCCAGTCCGGCGGCGAGGGCACGACGCTGCCGCTGCTGCGCCGCGTCGCGGTCAGCTACGGCGGCTATGTCGGCTACGCGGAGGGCTTCGAGGAAGCGATCGACTCGGTGGTGGAGCAGTACGTCTCCGGGGCCCCGACGGCAGTCGAGGAGATCGAGGAGGATCCGGACGCCGAGGGCGAGGAGCCGCCGGACGAGCCCACGGACGAGGCGCCTACCACGGAGGCGCCCGTTGAGGACCCGCCGGAGGTCGCCGAGGCGATCGACAACGTGCTCACCGCCCAGCAGGCATATGAGGACGCGCAGTCGAGCGGCACGAACGAGGAGATCGGCCGGGCGCTGGACGACCTGTTCCGGGCGCTCGACGAGCTCCAGGCCGCCAGGGAGGCGGCCGGGGAGTAACCGGATGAGCGATGCGTGAAGCGCCCGACGGCCGTTGGCCGTCGGGCGCTTTCGTTCGTTCACCACTGCGTGGGCGTGGGTGTCGGCGTCGCGTCGGACTCGGTCCGGCACGCCCCGGCGTCGGCGGCCTTCTCGACGGTGATCTGCACCGCGGAGTCGGGTTGGACTTTCGTGCCGGGGGACGGGTACTGGCGGACGACGCCGCACTTGTGGTCGCCCTCGCCCTCGTAGGAGACCGAGGGGGAGAGGTCGGACTCCTCGACGCGCTTGCGCGCCGCCGACTCGGACTGGTCGACGACGTCGGGGACGGTCACCGTCAGCTGCTGTGTGGGCGAGGCGCTCTCGGTGGGCGTCGGCGGGGCCGTCGCCTCTTCGGTGGGTTCGACGCCGACGACCGGAGCGGTGGTCTCGCCGTCGTTCTCCTCTTCGGTCGTCGCCGAGGCCTCCGCTTCATCGGACTCGCCGGTCTGGGCGGGCGCGTGCTCATCGTGATCGGCGGCGGGCGCCGGCGCGTCGGCGTCTTGGCCTCGCACTTCGGCGTCCTCGGCGTCGGTCTCGCCGACGGGCGACGTGCCGGGCCCGGACGGGGCGCTCCACGGGCCGGCGGCGGCGATCACGGCGGCCGCACCTAGGACGGCGAGCGCCCCGGCGAACGTGGCCCAGAGCCTCCCGCGCCGCCGAGGCCGCTCCTCCCCGGCCTCGTGCGCGGCCGCCTCGGTCGAGCCGGACGGCGGCGGCACCGGATGAAAGCCGGTGCGCGGACCGGTACGCGTACCGGTACGGGCGAAGCCGGGTTGCGGCGTCGGATCCACGCGTGTCGGCGACGGCGCCGGATGCGACGCGTCGGGTCGCGGCGTGGTGATCATCGCGCGGACCTCCTGGCAGGCCTCGGCGAAGGCCCCCGCGTTCGGCCAGCGAACGGACGGCTCCTTCTGCAGGGCCCGGGCGATGATCGCGTCGACCTCGCGCGGCACGTCGGGCGGCAGTGGCGGCGGGGCGTTGCGCAGGTGGGCCGAGAGCACGCCGAGCGGCGTGTCGGCTTTGAACGGCGGCGATCCTGCCAGGCATTGGTGGGCGACGACGCCGAGCGAGTACAGGTCGGAGGCGGGCGTCAGGTTCTCCCCGGCGGCCTGCTCGGGGGACATGTAGGTGACCGTTCCCAGCACCACGCCGGTGGTGGTGAGGGTGAGATTGTGGCCTGCACGGGCGATCCCGAAGTCCACCAGGACGACCGAGCCGTCGTCGCGCACGAGGATGTTGCCGGGCTTGATGTCGCGGTGGACGATTCCGGCGGAGTGGGCGATTTGGAGCGCCGTGGCGACGCCGCCGACGACGCGCAGCGTGTCGGCGGCGGCGAGCTTGCCCCACAGGCCGAGGAGCCGCGACAGCGGTCGGCCGGCGACGAACTCCATGATGAGGTAGGCGATGGTGGCGTCAACGTGGTCGATCTCGCCGTAGTCGTAGACCTCGACGACGCCGGGGCCTTTCATCATGGCGATGGCCTGGGCCTCGCGCCGGAATCGTTCGCGGAAGCCGCGGTCGTCGACGAGGTCGGCCAGCAGGATCTTCACGGCGACGGTGCGCCACAGGACCGTGTCGGTGCCTTCCCAGACGTCGCCCATGCCACCGCCGCCGACGCGGCGCTCGAGCCGGTATCGCCCGTCCAGGACGTCGCCTGCTTTGAGGTTGCGCGTGCTCAGCATCCGGCGGCTTTCTCCCCTCGGCGACGCTTGCGAGCCGTAATCTTGGCAAGCGACGGTTCGTCTCTCAGGGACTAACGACCGTGTCGGGCTGAGGCTACGCGCTAGGCCGCGCTCTTTTGGGCGTGCATGTCGACGGCAGGATCCACGGCGCGCGCGTGGATCGGCGAGGGCTCTCTCAACTGTCCTGTTGGGTCGGTGAGGTTCTCGGCGGCGGGCGCCGGCATGGCGACGGCTTCGCCGAGCTGGCCGTCCCAGCACGCCCAGGAGTGGCAGGGCCAGGCCTGTCGACAGTGGCCGCAGACAGGGCGCCGGGCGCCCCGCTGTTCGAGGGCGGGAGTGTGCCGTTTCCACCATCGCGCTTGCACGCGCCACAGGCTCGGAACCAACACCCCGTTCGGCGGCTCGTCCGGCGGGGGGCTCTCGAGTGTGTACGGACTTCGCAACGCGGGCTGCCTTTCATATCGTCTTGATGATCGGTTTCGTTGGCGGCGAACGGAATACGATGCCGCTCTCCTGAGTGACCACTGGTCGGTCTCGAAACGCGGTGTCGAATCGGTACAGTCGGGCGAGGCGGGTAGCCCCTACGTCAAGTAGAATTGCACATGCAGATTTTCGATGCAAGAGTTGTAACCGGATCGGGTGGCGGATTTTCTCCTCGCCGCCTGCGGCAGCCCTGATGGTCCTGCCGAGCCGTACATAGGCGACGCACCCCGTCAACCGGCCAGAAGTCGGCGCCAGCCGGTGCGTCCTCACAGATACCGGAGGGATCAGGGTGTCAAATGGGAACATCGAACGACGACGCTGACAACGATCTGCCGAAGAGGTTGGGGAGCAAGGCGATGCCTTCAGGTGGCAGCCCTACCGTCCGCAGGAGGCGGGCGGGCAAGATCCTGCGCCAGATGCGCGAGACGTCGGGCAGGGACGCTCAGGCCGCGGCCGACGCGCTGGAGGTCACCACCTCCACGATCTACCGCATGGAGCTCGGGCGCGTGGGCATCAAGCCCCGGGACGTCATGGCGCTCACCGAGGTCTACGGCGTGTCCGACTCGGCGCAGGTCGAGGAGCTCGTGCGCCTGGCCCGGGACGGCCGCAAGCGAGGGTGGTGGGCCCGCTACTCGGACACGATCTCCCCTCCGTACGCCACCTACGTCGGCCTGGAGCAGGACGCCTCGAGCCTGTACCTGTACGACGGTCTGATCATCAACGGGCTCTTGCAGACCCCCGGCTACGCCCGTGCCACCTTCGACTTCGCGCTGGAGCAGTCGCGGCAGTTCATGGAAGACCGCATCAACCTGCGCATGGAGCGCCAGGCGCGGCTGCGCGACGACCTGAAGATCTGGAACGTCATCGACGAGGCCGCGATCCGCAGGGTCCTCGGTGGACCGAAGGTGATGATCGACCAGCTCCAGAACCTGCTCGAACTCGCCGCTCTGCCGAACGTCCACCTCCAGGTCCTGCCGTTCGACGGCGGTGCCTACCCCGGCATGCTCTCCTCGTTCACGATCCTGGGCTTCGGAGAGGTGGACGGCGAGGTCGATCCCGGCTACAGGCACCCCGACGTGGTCTACATCGAGGGCCACAACGGCGATGTGTACGAGGAGGGCGAGGACGTCGCCCCGTTCCACGAGGTCTTCGGCAACCTGCGATCGGCGGCCCTGGGGCCAGGCAGGAGCCTGGAGTTCATCGAACAGCAGGCCAGCCGGCTCAAATCTATGTGAAGGCCCCGGACACCTGACGGGGCGGCCGCGGTGACACCGCGGCCGCCCCGTCAGGTATCCGTCACCGGCCTTCCATGTGCAGCAGCGATAGCCAGTCAGCTTGGCTGGTCCGCAGGATCGGGCTCCGGTCGAGCTTGGTGTCCCTGATCTCGACGACACCGTGTGCGAGCCGGACCTCGACGCAGGCCCCGTTGGGGCCTGATCTGCTGCTCTTCCTCCATGCGTGGGTCAACATGGATCTCCTCCTTCCAAGGAGCACTTCGAGTCCCCAGGTCGGTGTTCACCATAGCCAGCAGGCCCGATGGCAAGCGTCACATATTTGTCACTATCGGTTTCCTGACATGTCGACCGAAGGATTCACCAGGCGGGATGATCGCATGCTTGGTCGGGACTGCCGGGTTCGATCTGGACGGTCGCGTGCTCGATCCCGAAGCGTTCGGCCAGCGTTCGCCTGGCCTCGGTGAGGACGGAGCCCGGATCGGCGTCCGTTCGCAGTGCGAGGTGGACGGTGGCGACGTCCATGCCGGACGTGAGCGTCCAGAGATGAAGATCGTGCACCTCATTCACCCCATCGAGTGCCCCCAGCGCGTCCTCGACCTCGTCCACGCTCACGCGGACGGGGGCGTGCTGGAGCAGGATCCGCAGTGCGTCGCGACCGAGCCTGGCCGCGCGCGGCAGGATGAACAGGCCCACGGTCACGGCGATGATGCTGTCGACGTAGAACCAGCCGGTGAACCAGATGACGGCCGCCGCGATGATCACCCCGATCGAGCTGAGCGCGTCGCCGAGGACCTCGAAGTAGGCCCCGCGCACATTGATCGACTCGGCCGCGCCCGACCGCAGCAGCAGCAGCGAGACGACGTTCGCGGTGAGCGCGAGGCAGGCGACCGCCAGCATCGGCAGCGAGTTCACCTCCGGCGGCTCCTCGAGGCGCCGGATCGCCTGGGCGACGACGAAGCCGGCGACGCCGAACAGCAGCACGGTGTTCGCCAGCGCCGCGAGCACCTCGAGTCGGTACAGGCCGTAGGTGCGTCTCGGCTTGCCGCCGCCGCGCCGCACCGCGGTGATCGCGGCCAGGGCCATGCCGATGCCCAATGAGTCGCCCGCGATGTGAGCGGCGTCGGAGAGCAGGGCGAGCGAGTGGGTGTACCAGGAGGCGACCGCCTCGACGACCATCACGCTGACGGCCAGGCTCAGGGCCAGCCAGAGCCGTCCTCGGTGACGGGCGCCGAGGCTTGCGGCGCCGTGCGAGTGGCCGTGTCCCATGCGGGCATCCCTCCTACGGAAGCGTGCACGGCGCGGTGCCGCGCACGACCAAAAAATGCTAACATGCGCATTTGTGCATGCAAATTGTCCGGAGCGAATGCTACCGAGAACACCGCTCAAAATGTTGGGAACCGACCCGGCCGGCACCAACAAGGGGGAGTTTCATAAATCTCCCGGAGTAATGGAATAATATTCATCAGAGACGAATCGATACTGGTCACGGGGGGTGACGATGCAAAACGCTATTGAAGTAGCAATCGCCGCGTTCGGCGCAGTCGTCGCGATCGTCCTCATTTTCGCCGCGGTCCTCGGACTGCGGTCGAGCATCGACACAAGGAGACGCCGCAAGGCCCGTGCCAGGGCAGACGCCGAGGCATGGACCAGGCTTCTCGACAATCAACTCGCCATCGCGCCCTCGTACGTCACCGACGTCGAGGCCGCCGCCGCGCTCGACCGGGCGCGGAAACTCCACCACAACGCCGGCGAATCACTCAAGACTGCCAAGAAGACCAAGCAGTACGAGCGAATCCGCACCTACGCGCTCGCCGGACTCCACAACCTCAACGTCGTGCGCCGCCGACTCGGCAAGGCACCGGGACCGCAAGGCCCCATGCCCTTCAACGGCGCCAGCGCCACTGCCGTCGACCGAGCCGACGTCCAACACGACATTCCCACCAGCCCGTCCACCGGGCTCTACTTCTACTAGGAACGGCGGGGCATGAGGCGGACAGGCGCCTAGTGCCCCGCCTCCTCGCGCCTCGGGGTCAGCAGGTCCATCACCCACATCGCCACCCACACGATGATCGCGCCCCAGAACGCCGCCCAGAACCCGTCGACCGAGAAGCCGATCTCCAACTGCTCCGAGACCCACCCGGTCAACCAGAACATCAACGCGTTCACCACCAGCCCGAACAGACCCAGCGTCAACACGTACAGCGCGCAGCCGACCAGCATCACCACCGGCTTCACGAACGCGTTCACCACCGTGAACACCAGGGCCGCCACCATCAGCGACAAGAACCGGGACCCGGTCGAATCTCCGAACAGCGCGATACCCGGGACCAGCGCCGTCGCCAGCCACAGGGCGAGCGCCGTCAACAGCAGACGCACCACGAAACTCATGGCGCCAGTATCGCCGCAGACCGACTTCGAGACCCCCGAATCGGGCAAACGGCCCGCACAGGCACCGTGAGACGATCCCGCGCCCTCCCATTCACCGTCAGTTCACCGAAGGTCGGGCCGGACGCTACCCGCGCCGCCTATGGTCGCCACAGCCCCCGAACGCTTTCTTCCAAGCTCACCGCAGAGGAGAAGACCATGAGCGACCCGACCATGTCCGGCGCAGGCCCCACCGTGAGCCCGCGTCGCATCGGAGCGGCTCCTCAAGCAGCGCCCCGGAGCACCGGCACGACAGGCGTCGACGGCCCGAGCGTCTTCGACATACGCGACGTCAAAGTCCACTACGGCGCCTACAACGCGGTCAAGAACGTCGGCTTCACGGTCGCCAAGAACGAGATCACCGCGCTCATCGGCCCCTCAGGCTGCGGCAAGTCCACCCTGCTGCGCTCGCTCAACCGCATGAACGACCTCATCCCCGGCGCCCGCGTCGAAGGCTCCGTCGCCTTCCACGGCAAGAACATCTACGACGCCGACGTCGACCCCGTCGAGGTGCGGCGCCGCATCGGCATGGTCTTCCAAAAACCCAACCCCTTCCCCAAGTCGATCTACGACAACGTCGCCTACGGACCCAAGATCCACGGCGTCCCGCGCACTGATCGCGACGGCATCGTCGAGGACTCGCTCAGGAAGGCCGCGCTCTGGGACGAGGTCAAGGACGACCTTCGCAAGAGCGCGCTGGCACTCTCGGGCGGCCAGCAGCAGCGCCTGTGCATCGCGAGGACCATCGCGCTCCAGCCCGAAGTCGTCCTGATGGACGAGCCGTGCTCGGCGCTCGACCCGATCGCGACGGCCCGCATCGAGGAGCTCATGGTCGACCTGGCCAAGCAGTTCACGATCGTCATCGTCACGCACAACATGCAGCAGGCCGCGCGCGTCTCCGACAAGACGGCGTTCTTCTCGACCGAGGTCAACGAGCAGAGCGACACTCGCACCGGAGTGCTCGTCGAGTTCGACGACACCCAGCGGATCTTCACCACGCCCTCGGACGAGCGCACCGAGAACTACGTCACCGGCCGCTTCGGCTAGCCGAACGGAACCTCAGCAGGGCCCCGCCGCGGCGGGGCCCTCGTCGTTCTCAACGTCGGCTCGGCCTGCCGGGCGACCGACCGAAATGCCCGCCGCATTTCGATCGATTGACAGAAAAAGGTCCCCGCGCCGGTGATCCGGCACGGGGACCTCGGAAAGAGACCGGTCGGCTTCGCCTACCGCTTGTCGATGGCGAAGCGTGAGGCGATGATCCTCGAGAGGATCGTGAACAGGAAGACGATCGCGATCAGGGTCAGCGCGGCACCCCAGGCCCGCTCCTGCGAGGCCTCGAACGGGCGCGCCGCGTTGCGGTAGATCTGCGCCGCCAGGGTCGTGTTCTGACCGTCGAACAGGTCCGGCTTGTAGATGTAGGTCAGGCCGACCGTGATGATGATCGGCGCGGTCTCGCCCGCCGCGCGCGCGACCGCCAGCAGCGACCCCGACGTGATGCCCGAGGAAGCGGCCGGCAGCACCACGCCCAGCGTCGTGCGCCACTTGCGGGCGCCCAGCGCGGACGAGGCCTGGCGGAGTTCGTCCGGGACCAACCGCAGCATCTCCTCGGTCGAGCGGATCACGATCGGCAACATCAGGCACGCCAGCGACAGGGCACCGGCGAAACCGCTCTGCTCGCCGACGACCAGGACGTAGCCGACGTAGATGAACAGACCCATGACGATCGACGGGACGCCGGTCATGACGTCGGCCATCGTGCGGATGAACCTCGCCAGCGGGTTGGATTTGCCGTACTCGTTGAGGTAGACCGCGCCGAGGACGCCGACCGGGATGG
The DNA here is from genome assembly GCF_022548875.1 of Glycomyces sp. L485. Lineage (GTDB taxonomy): Bacteria > Actinomycetota > Actinomycetes > Mycobacteriales > Micromonosporaceae > Glycomyces. Next base: position 41,754 of record NZ_JAKZEW010000036.1, read on the forward strand.
CGATGAGCGCCGCCATGCCGGTGATCAGCAGGGTGCCGACGACGGCCGGGCCCATGCCCGGGCCCGCGGTGCGGTAGTTGCGGGGAATCACCTCGGTCAGGAAGTCCCAGCTCATGACCGAGGCGCCGCGTGAGATCACCTCGTACGCGACCAGGCCGAGCGGGAACGCCGCGACCAGCACGCACAAGCCGATCCCGAGTGTGGCGGCCCGATTGGCGAACGCGCGTCGCGCCGACAGGTTCTTCCCGGACAGGTCCGGCGGTGTGGGGGTGCCGGTGTCGATGGCGGTCATGTGTGGGCCCCTCGCATCTTGATCTCGGCCCGGCGGACGACCCAGCGGGCGGCGAAGTTGATGATGACGGTGATGGCGAACAGCACGACGCCGATGCCGATCAACGCGTCCGTGTGGAGACCGGTCGACTCGCCCCACTGCTGGGCGATCGCCGCGGCCATGGTGTTGCCGGTGTCGAACATGCTGGCCGAGATGTGGAACGAGCCGCCGATGACCAGCGCCACCGCGATCGTCTCGCCCATGGCGCGCCCGAGGCCCAGCATCGAGGCGCCGACCAGGCCCCCGAAGGAGTGGGGGAGGATGGCGCCCTTGATCATCTCCCAGCGGGTCGCGCCCAGCGCGTACGCGGCCTGCTTGTCGGCCTCGGGAACGGTGTCGAAGACCTCCCTCGCGATGGAGGTGATGATCGGGATCACCATGATCGTGAGGACCAGTCCCGCGGTGAAGTAGTTGCGGCCGGTGTTGGTGTCCGCGAAGAGCGAGCTGAGCAGCGGGATCGGCTCGACCAGGCCGGCGAACCACTGGTAGACCGGCGTGATGAAGGGGACGACCACCAGAACGCCGACCAGTCCGAACACCACCGAGGGCACGGTGGCGAGCAGGTCGATGATCGTGACGATGTACTTGCGGGAGCGCGCGTGCGCCACCTCGGTGATGAACAGGGCGATGCCGATCGAGACCGGCACCGCGATGAGCATGCCGATCAGCGAGGTCACCAGGGTCCCGTAGAGCATCGAGAAGGCGCCGAAGACGTCGTCGTTGGGCGCCCACCGGGTGCCGAAGACGAATCCGAGCAGGCCTTCGTGGCTGATGGCCGGCATGGCGCGCATGGTCGTGGTGACCAGGATCAGGCCCAGGACGATGAGGACCGTGAGACCGGCGAAGGTCACCAGTCCCCGGAAACCCCGGTCGGTTCCCCTGGCTCGGGAGTCGCCGCCGAGATCCAGGTCGTCGGGAGTCTGGGGTGATGCCGTAGAGGTCAAGACTGTCACTCCGGTTTCGGTAGCGGAACGGCCGAAGACCCCACCGGCGCGAATCGCGCTGCTGGGGTCGACGGCGCGACGTTCCTAGGCAATCGTCTCGTTCAGTACGTCCAGGGCCTGCTGCTGCAGTCCCTCGGGCAGCGCCGCGAAGTTGTTCTGGGCGGCCAGGTTCTGGCCGTCGGTCAGCAGCCAGGTCAGGAACTCCTTGACGCCGGCGGCGACGTTCTCGTCCTCGTAGTCCGTGCGGATGAGGATGTAGGTCGGAGCGGTGATCGGGTAGGCCTCCGGACCCGCGGCGTTCAGCGGGTTGTAGGTCAGGTCGTCGTTGATGACCGCGCCGTCGAGACCGGCGGTGGTGCCTTCCAGCGTGGGCTGGACGAAGTTGCCGTCGGCGTTCTCGATGGAGGCGGTGACGAGACCGGTCTCGGCCGCGTCGGCCAGGTCGACGTAGCCGATGGCGCCGTCGGTCTCAGTGACGGCCTGCGCCACACCGGTGTTGCCGTCGCCGCCGATCGAGTTGGACGGCCACTCGGCGGTGTCGCCGGAGCCCAGGGTCCAGGACTCGGTCGCCTCGTCGAGGAATTTCGTGAAGTTGCCGGTGGTGCCCGAACCGTCAGAGCGGTGGGCGACGGTGATGTCGGTGGAGGGCAGTTCGAGGTCGGGGTTGTCGGCCGCGATGAGCTCGTCGTCCCAGGCGGTGATGTCGCCCTGGAAGATCATGGCCAGGGTCTCCTGGCCGATCTGCAGGCCCTCGACGCCTTCGAGGTTGTACGACACGGTGATCGGGGCGGCCACCGTCGGGATGTACTGATAAGAGCCTTCCTCGGGGCCGTCGTCAGAGCCGACCAGCGAGTCGGTGCCGGCGAAGTCGTTCAGGCCCTCGCCGAAGTCGGACTTGCCCTGACCCGAACCGACGGCGTTGTAGGTGACGATGAGGTCGGGGTTCACTTCGGCGTACTCCTCCGTGGCCGCCGCATAGTAGGCGTCGGGGAAGCTGGCGCCGGAGGCGTTGATCTCGCCCGACGCCATGTCGCCACCGGCGCCGTCCCCGTCACCGCCGCCGCAGGCCGCCAGGCCGAACGCGAGGGTGCTTGCAGTGATCGTTCCGAAGATGGCTCTGCGGTTCAGTTTCATGTTCACAGCTGGTCTCTACTCCGTTTTCCGGTCTTGAACCGGGGACTGCTTCACTGTTCACGACCCATCAAAACCAAACCCGGTGTTCACCTGGCGACTTGGAGTTGAACTTGAGGTGAACGACTGAGCGCGATTCACGACGTTTGCTTGCAGGCATCGAGGGGCGCGGCTGCAACCAGGCAGTTTGATGGGATCAGCGCCTTGTCGTGACCGGAGCGTTATGAACGATCGAGGTGAACATCACCGGTGACCAGATACACGACCTGGTGCGAGATGCGCACCGCGTGGTCGCCGAACCGCTCGAAGAACCGAGCCAGGAGCGCCGTGTCGACCGCCGCCTGCGGCCCGTAGCCGAGATCGGGGATCTGATCGTGGATACGCTGCTGGACCGCGTCGAGCTCGTCGTCGTCGAGGCCCATCTGCGCAGCCTGGAGCTGGTCGTGCTCGGCGAGGATTCGCACCAGTTTCTCCGAGATCCTTGTCGCCGCCCGACCCATCGCCGCGAAGTCATCGTGGAGCGATTCGGGGATCGCCGAGACCGGGGACCGCATGATGACCGTCTTCGAGACGTGCTTGGCCAGGTCGCCCATCCGTTCCAGGTCCACCGAGATGCGCACCGCCGCCAGGATGAACCGCAGGTCGCTCGCGACCGGCTCGTACCGGGTCATCAGGTCCACGATCCGGTCGTCGACTTGGAACTGGAGTGCGTTGATCTCCGTGTCGGCGGCCACGACCTCCTCAGCGGCCGGCGCGTCGACCTCCAGCAGCGCCGCGCTCGCCTTCTCCATGGCCTCGCCGGCGCGGCGGGCCATGTCGACGAGCAGCTGGTTGAGGTCGTCGAGGTGCTGGTGGAACGGATTCGCCATAATGGACCAATCGCGGGGTCGGATGCAGGGCTCGTACCAGGACGAGGCACGCGATCAGTCTAAGCCCGGACAGGGCTCCGCAGGCGTGCGGCGGTGAAGGACCGGCACGAGCCGCGGTCTGGTGACGCGAGGTTAAGGTGAGGACGTACTTCGATCGATCCTCAGGAGTGAACGAATGTCGTACCCCTCCCAGCCTTCCTACACGCCCCCGTACGGACAGCCCCAACCGCCGCGCAATACGAACCTCTGGCTCGTGGGGTCCGCGATCATCGCCGTCCTCGTCGTCATCATGACCGTCACGCTGCTCATCATCCAGCGCACCGAGGGCAGCGCCACGGCCGGCGGCGGCGAGGACCCGCAGACCTCCTCGGGGAACGAATCCACTGCCACCGAGGAGGAGACGACCGAGGAGGAGACGACCGAAGGGGACGACGTCGAGGAGAGCGCCGGAGACGGGGGCGGTGAGTACGCAGGACTGAAAGAGGAGACCTGCGACGCCTACGACCTCTCGGCCTTCGAGGAGTACTTCGGGGCGTCCCTCGACGCCGATGACACCTATAGGTCCGCCTCCACCAGCGGTGATTCCGGATCGGTCTACTGCAGCTTCTACACCGACGAGTACGACTCGCTGACCATCTCCGTCTACGTGGAGGACGACGCGGAATGGGCGAGGGACTTCTTCGACTCCGACAAGGAGTACCGGGAAGAGGACTCGGACTACGAGGTGTCCGACTACAGTGATCTCGGCGACGCCGGGTATGTCTCGGTCTACGTCGACGATTCCTACGAGTCCCACGAGTTGCGGGTCATCTCCGGCAAGATCGACGTCAAGGTGAGCTCCGCGATCTACTCCGACGAGAGCGACCGGGGCGAGATGCCGCCCATGCTGGCGGCGCATGCGGCGCAGGCGTTCGACCTGTTCGCGGCGTACGCCTAGCGAACGGGGGCGCCGGTGCGGCACATCACCGAATCGGCGCCCGACCGTGCGTAGCGCCTCCCCCGATGACAGGCAACGAAAAAGCGGGCCCAGATCACTGGGCCCGCTCAATGCTTGTGATGTGCGCCGCCAGGGACTCGAACCCCGAACCCGCTGATTAAGAGTCAGCTGCTCTGCCAGTTGAGCTAGCGGCGCTTGATGATTGAGCTGTTGCGGCCCGAAAGGGCCCGAGTCGCTCGCACGAGGAGAAACTTTAGCACGTCCTGCGGGGTCGCGTTCCGGGGGGAGCGCCGGTGGCTACGCTTGAACGGTGACAAGTTTCGTTGACCGGGTAAATCTGCAGGTCATTGCTGGCAAGGGTGGAAACGGCTGCGTGTCGGTCCACCGCGAGAAGTTCAAGCCGCTCGGTGGACCCGACGGTGGTAACGGCGGCCACGGCGGTGATGTCGTGTTCGTCGTCGACCCCAACGTCCACACGCTGCTCGACTTCCACTTCCAGAGCCGCCTGCAAGCCGGCAACGGCAAGCACGGCAAAGGCTCCAACCGCGACGGCGCCAACGGTGAGACGTTGCGCGTCTCCGTGCCCAACGGCACGGTCATCTACACCGACGGCGAGCAACTCGCCGACCTCACCGGCGACGGCACCGAGATCAGCGTCGCCAACGGCGGAAGAGGCGGGCGTGGCAACGCCGCGCTCGTCAGCTCCAAGCGTCGAGTCCCCGGCTTCGCCGAACTCGGCGAGCCGGGCGACGAGCTCGCCGTCACGCTCGAACTCAAGAGCGTCGCCGACGTCGGCCTCGTGGGCTTTCCCTCGGCCGGAAAGTCCTCTCTTATCGCGGCGATGTCGGCCGCGCGGCCGAAGATCGCCGACTACCCCTTCACGACGTTGAAGCCGAACCTCGGCGTCGTGTCCGCCGGGGAGACGACCTACACCATCGCCGACGTCCCGGGCCTCATCCCGGGCGCCGCGCAGGGGAAGGGCCTCGGCCTGGAGTTCCTGCGGCACATCGAGCGCTGCGCCGTCCTGGCGCACGTCGTCGACTGCGCCAACCTCGAGACCGACCGCGACCCGGTCTCCGACATCGACGCGCTCGAAAGCGAGCTCGCCGAATACGGGGGCCTGGCCGATCGGCCGCGCATCATCGTGCTCAACAAGATCGACATCCCGGACGGGCGTGAGCTGGCCGAGTTCGTACGCCCCGATCTGGAGAAGTACGGCTGGCCGGTCTTCGAGGTGAGCGCCGTCAGCCGTGAGGGCCTGCGGGGGCTCAACTTCGCGTACGCCAAGGCGGTAGAGGAGTATCGCGCTGAACAGCCGCCGATCGAGGCGACCCGCGTCGTCATCCGACCGGCCGCTATCGACGACTCCGGTTTCAAGGTCCGCGCTCTCACGCCCGCATATGAAGGAGACGTCGAGTTCGTCGTCTCCGGTCAGAAGCCCGAGCGCTGGGTCGGCCAGACGAACTTCGAGAACGAGGAGGCCGTCGGGTACCTGGCGGACCGCCTCGCGGGGCTCGGCATAGAAGAGGCACTCGCGAAGCAGGGCGCCGTGCCGGGATCGATCGTGCGTATCGGCGAGACCGAGTTCGAGTGGGAGCCGACCGATCCTTCGGTCATCGCGACGGTTGGACCGCGCGGCACCGACGCGAGGTTCGAGACCACCGACCGCAAGGGCGCCGATGAACGGCTCGCCGAGCGGAAGGCGCGTCGCGCCGAGCTGCTCGAACGCGTCGCCAAGGAAGAGGACGCTCGCGGCAAACGACGCCGCGGCTAGCCCCGATTTCGGCATTGACCTGCGATGACATGGGGTTTGCAAGGGTGTGTCGCCGAACACGCACCCCCCTTGCAAACCCCTGTCCCGGGTCGCGTAAATTAGTTCTTGCCCGCAGGGGAAACGGACAGGAAAGCCGAAAGGCCCTGGCCCAAAACCAAAAGGGCAAAACTCCGAACGAACAGATCGGGGGCCTAAACGGCCCGAAAACAGGTCTGGTAAGTTACTGGAGCCGCTCCGGTCGGAGCTGGAACATCAAAGATGTTTTCAGACTGATTGTGGCGTGTTGTTTGAGAACTCAACAGGGTGTTTGGATG
>NZ_JAKZEW010000110.1 GCF_022548875.1 Glycomyces sp. L485
TCTGGACCTGGTGAGTTTCCCCGTGTTGAGTCAAATTAAGCCGCAGGCTCCACCCCTGGTGGTGCCCTTCCGTCAATTTCTTTAAGTTTCAGCCTTGCGACCATACTCCCCCTGGAGCCCAAGCACTTTGATTTCTCGTAAGGTGCCGAACGCGTCAAAAATGTAACATCGTCCGATCCCTAGTCGGCATAGTTTATGGTTAAGACTACGACGGTATCTGATCGTCTTCGATCCCCTAACTTTCGTTCCTGATTAATGAAAACATCCTTGGCAAATGCTTTCGCAGTAGTTAGTCTTCAATAAATCCAAGAATTTCACCTCTGACAATTGAATACTGATGCCCC
>NZ_JAKZEW010000074.1 GCF_022548875.1 Glycomyces sp. L485
GCGGTCGCCGGAGTCGACGACGTCGAACACGTCCTTCCACGTCCGCTTCCACCCTTGTGGGCGGAGCGTGCCCCGCACGAACGACTCGGTGGCCCATCCGGCGGGGAAACCGTATTGGGCGATGAATCCGGTGTGCTGTCGCGGTTGGGGTAGACCTCGAAGACCTCGCCGTCGAGCCTGTAGTCCTCGCAGGCCTCCCAGGGGCGAGGAGTCTCGTGGACACCCACGCCGGGACATCGAGTGCTTCAACGGCTTTCAGCAGCAACGTCCAGTCCACCGAGCCGAAGAACCTCGCGATATCGAGGTCGACCACCCAATGGCGCTGCCAGCACCGGTCCCGGCCAACCCGAACCGCGTCATGCGCGCTCCGGCCCGGCCGGAACCCGAACGAATCCTCGGCAAACATCGGCTCGCAGACCGCTTCCAGCCGCTTCGCGGCCACCGTCTGCGCCACCCGATCTGCGACCGTCGGCACCCCCAGCACCCGGACGCCACCGTCCGGTTTGGGGATCTCGACCTGTCGGACCGGGGCAGGGTGATACGAACCCGACGCCATCCGGTTCCAGACCCGATACAGGTTGTCCTGCAACCGGTCAGCGAACTCCGACAGCTCGACCGCGTCAACCCCGGCCGCGCCCTTGTTGCTCAGCACCTGTTCCCACGCCATCCACACCTCGGACTTCGAGACATCGAACAGCTTGGACTGCTTCACTTCTGACTGTGACCCGCTCACGAGACTCCTCCCAGCACTGGTTGATCCAGCAGCGAGTCGCGCACCGCCCGGCCCCTTCGCTCCACCCCCACCGCGCCAAGCCGGGGCTTCACCGCTACTACGAGCCGGTCCGCCAGCCTGCCCCACAGGGCAGGACCTTCCCACGTTCCCTGCAGCCGCAGCAGATCGCGTTCACGCCCTCTATACGCCGGATGCCACCTGGCCAGTAAACGGGTTCACGCCAGACTCGTCCCAGGACCTATTTCACGCCCCGGTTTCGACATCACCTCATGATTAACGACGCTTCCTGCAAGGCACCCCGGCCGCAGCCGGGACAACGCAACGTCTCCGCGATCCCCACCTGACGACTCAACGGCCGCCTTTTCCGATGTCGCTCACCACGGTCGCGTCACCGCTCCCGCAGCACATCGTGGTTTGAAGCCTCCCCCCGCAGGGCGGCTCCGGAGGGCCTACCCCCATCAGCTGCACAGCAACAAGTCAGCTGTCTACAACAACAACCTCCTTGGTCGTGGCACACGAAACAAGCTCATGGATCGAGCCGTTCTCGGGGCTGCGGCCTCGCCTGTTCGCTCGTTTCGTGCGGCCAGAAAATGTCCACATGGAACTCTCACCGGCCGATCGGGCTGCCGTCGATCAGGCAATCGCCGCCACCGAAGAAACCATCGATGCCTACATCGACCTCGCCAAGGGTTTCGACCTCGTGGAGCGGTCGCGGCTGAGCCGCCTTGCCCTGTACGTTCGCTTATTGAAGCCCGCGCGGTCGACTTCATCTGGTGCACGACCGGTCGGACCGGGCCGACCGCCTCAACGAGTTCTGGGAGCTTCCCGGTTCGACCCCGACCTGGACTCGCTGCTCGTCACGGGTGCGATCGGGATCGGCTTGCCCATCAAGGCGCTCTCCAGACCCGCGCACTGAGGAGCCGCCAGTTCGTCCGTGCAGGCACCTCACCCGTGGTAGCGGCCGCCGATGGCGTAGAGGTTCTGCGTGATGCCCCGGCAGGGCTCGATCCGCTTCGCCCGTCGGCTTGACGCGCTACCTGGCTCGAGCGTCGATGCGCAAGGGCAGCTTCTCAGCCGGGACGAGGTCGATGCTCTGCTGGCCCATGAGGCCGCCGGAGTCTGCGTCGACGACCTTGACGGTTCCGTCGCTGGCAAAGCCGAACTTGACCGTTTCGGTGATCTGCTGTGGGAACGTGGCGGCGTGGCTGGCAACGGACCATGCATCGTTGGCCCAGTCATGGTGGCCGTCATGCCAGTCGTCGCTGCCCCAGCAGTAGGCGCAGTCTCCGCTTACCATGTCGACGAGATAGGTGACATGAGCGGTGTACTGAGCAACCTTCCCGAAGATCAGGACGTCGACTGCCTGACCGGGATCGAGTGTGACCTCGACTCCGACGCTAACGCCGAACTTGTAGGAGTACTCCTGTCGCTTGGTGTGCGTCCAGTCGTGCTGGTAGCCGATCGTTGTCGAGACTCCGCCTCCTGTTCCCAGAATCTTGAGTTCGGCATCGAGGGATAGGTCCCACTTGACGGTGTTGGTGTCCGTCCATGAGTTCTCGATGGTGTCGGAGTATTCGGTGGTGGCATCGACGTGATACTTGTTGCCGGGCTTGTTGCTGTCGTTGCGGAGGTGCTCGACGACGGCTATTTGCTTCTCTTGCCCGTCGCCGGGTTCATCGAATACGACATTGACGGGTTTGATCCGGAGTCTTGCTTGGTCCCAACCGTACTTGTCGTACATGTCCCCCGCGTATTGCGATCTGGCAGGGGAATGGAGGTAAGCGGATTCCGGTTCGTAGCCGTCCCGGATTTCCTTGATGGCCTTCTTGAGAGCGCTTTGCGTGAGCCCCAACCGCGATTGGTCCTCATCGGTGATGATGCGTTCTTCACTGCCGGTGGATTCGGAGCCGGTCCTGCCGTCGAGTGTGTTCACTGTAAGCGTGTAGCCAATTGACATCAGTTCTGCTCTCTTTCCTGTGAGGAAGGTGATGCGCAAATTGCAAACGTGGGCGTGATTGTCGGAATCGCGCGGATCGGCATCGGGCCCTGGGCATCCCACGCTAGTGGGCGAACGGCACACTGGCGGCAATATGGCGAGGTGTCAGATTCCGGACTTGGCAATGAAACGGGCTTGGGAAGCGCGTCTCCATGATACGCGGTTTGAAGTCGTTGGGCCGCAGGTGAAGCAGCCGTTCAAAGTGTTTTGTCGTGCGACAAGCAAACAATGCCGGAGCGGTCGCCTGCTGGAGTGATGCTTCACCCAGATCGAGCCGCACCGGTGCCAGGTGCGTGGGCGGATTCGCACTGGCGCTAGTGAGCGAGCGCTGGGCACCGTTCACCGAGGTCTGATCACCGGCGGCACGGTGGGGGCGACGAGCTCGGAATTACCTGTCGCATGTCCGACAATTGTCCGTTTCCGACAGTTCTTGACTCTGGTGCGAACACTAGGAAGAATATTCCTTGATGCAACGTTTCCGCCACCAGCGGTACTCGATTCCGAGCCTGGGAGATACGACGCATGGCCATGACCGGGCAGGGCACCGAAGCAGCAACAGATGAGAAACGCGGGGACTCGTACACCTACCTCGCGGTGGGATCCACCAACACGACGCTCTACACCTTGAACCCGTACCTGGGCCTGGTCGCCAAAGTCGAGAACGCCAAGCCGTACGCGGCCGGGTACGACGCTCTGGCGCTGCGCACCAAAGACGGCAAGCTGTACGCGATGAAACGGCAGTCCGACACGATGCTGACCATCGACGCGGCCACCGGGAAGGTGCTCACCGAAACCGAACTCCACGGGATGCCCGACCGCGGCGGCTCGTCCTACACCAACGGCGACTTCGAACCCGACGGCGACACCTACATCATCGCCTCCGGGCCGAACCAGCCGGCCGTACGCGTCAACGTCGCCACCGACCCGCCCACAGTCACCAATCTGCACCCCGCCGGAGCGGGCGGCTGGTACGACTGGGCGTACCACCCCAAGGACGGGCGGCTCTATGCCGTCGACGGCGACGACGGCTCCCTGATCCATATCGACCCGTCCGCCAACCCGCTCAAAAAGGTGCTGGCCAAGGGGTGCTTCCCCAAATCCGAGTCCGCCAAGACTGGCGAGCGCGGCCTGTACTCGGCGGTCTTCTTCACCACCGCCGGTCACCTGTACGCCGTCGACACCGCCGGGAACGTCAACAAGCTCGACCTGACCGGCTCGACCCAGAGCAAACCGGTCACCGCTGACGACCTGCGAGACGCGAAGTCCAGCCGGGTCGGCGGCGGCAAGCTCAAACTCAACGGTCTCCAGGTGCGGGACTCCGCCGGGCAGGTGCTCCATCAGGAGATCAAGGAGCAGTATGACTGGATCGACGCCAAGATCGCGATCGAGAACGGTCACCCCTACGAGACCGATGATCCGGCACCGGGCTGGGTCTACAACTACAGCGTCACGCTCATCGCACGCCAGACCGACGTTCATCGATGGCGCGTCACCTTCGAGCTGCCGGCCAACTGGCTGATCAGGTCCTGGGGACCGGATGTAGATATCAATTACGGCGAGGGGCGCCAGGCCTACATCGAGCCGAAGGAGGCGGGTCTGATCCCCGCGGGCAAGTCGCAGGACTTCCTCTTCGGGTTGTGGGCTCCCAAGAAGGACCTCCAGCACCTGCAGGCCGTGCGGCTCAGCTGACCGACACCGACGCCGAAGACCGAGGAGGGACACTGCCATAAGGGGCAGTGTCCCCGCACACTCGTCCGGAGGGCCTTGTGAAGTGCGCACTGCCGGGACGCCGAACTGGACCGCTACCCCGGCGGCGCCGGAGAATGCGGGCAGGGGAACCCGGTGGTGGCGCTCCTAGCGGCGCTACCCCACCCCAACAGGCGGAGGTCGCCGTGGCCCGACCTCGCGTGGACACAGACCGCGAACGGTCCGCTGCCATTGACCTGGTTGTGCAGGTAGACGTCGAAGTGGGAGTTGTTCCGGACCGAATTGGCCCGATTCCATGCCGAAGCCGGGAAATGATAGATCGCGCGTTGACGCGGTGTCCAGTCGACTATCTTCTCGCCGCCGAATCCCGGCTCGGCCCACAAGCAGAAGTGGCCCGTTGCGCAGTCATCCCAGCCCTCCACGGGGCCGACCGGCGCCGCGGACGCCGCGGACGATGTTCCGGCGGTGAACCCGGTGGCCATGAGCACGCCTGCGCCAAAGGCTGCCAAAGCGGCTCTGAACGTCTTGGACATCGCTGTCTCCCATCATCGCGGCGGCGCGGCCGCCTCGATGACGGCTCGCCGTGATCGCGCGCGTGCGACACGAAGGACTTTAGGATTGGCGCACGCCTCAGGGCGCGATTCATGGTGGTCACCACCGACGGATATCCGACTCCGCTGCTCCAGCAACCGGCAGCGCAGACCGTGGCCGCCTGCTACCGCAGACAACGTGCGGAAGCCTCCTCCTGGCGCCGCGGTCCCGCTTTGGCATCAATCGCGCCGCATCACGACATTCACGATCTCGGGCATTGCGGGCCATCGGCGTCCACGACCTCGTGGTGCAGTCCGCAACAGGGGTTGCAGCAGGAGCGATTCTCAATGAGATGCCACATGAACACAGCACTCGCGCTGCCGGTACCCGCCTGATACGGTCTCGCCCACTCGATCCCAGAACCGTCGCGAGTCTCGGCCGTGACCGCCGAGCGTGTGCCAGGACAGGCCTGCATGCTCGGCTCGGAGCGCAGCCAGTCCAGCGGCAGCAAGTCCTGCCCGCCGAAAGCGCGGATCCGTGTACGGGTATTCAACCCATCCCAGTCGGCAACGTCGACAGACGCGGTACTGCACAGCGAACACATTGTCATCCCCATGGAGAGCGACTCGTTCTCGCCAACCGACACGTTCGAACGAAGGCACGTCCTCCCACGGGGCATCAGTTCTGGGAGCGGAACGCCAGCGCCGATGCCGTCCGAGTATGCCTCCAGTAAGCCAGTTCAACCGCCTCCGCCACAGGTCCGGGTCAGCTGCGAACGCGACCTCACTTGTCTGCGCGGCGAGAGCGGCAGCTGTCTTTCGATGGTCCGCATCGATTTCCATACCCGTCACCGTACCGGCGTCGATGACGATGTCACGCAAGCGAGCCATGCCCAGAGGCTACGAGCGAGATCGTCTACGTCTTCGGCACCCGGCACGACACCGTCCCGCAGGCCCAAGTCATCCGCGCCCAGTTCCGTGCCGTCGTCCGCGAGGCCGGGATCCCCGGCGAGTGGACGCCGCGGGAGCTGCGCCATACATTCGTGTCGATCATGTCCGACCGCGGCGCACCAATCGAGCTCATCGCCGACCTGGTGGGCCACAAGGACACCACTACCACCTGGACGGTCTACCGGCACCAGCTCAAGCCCGTCATCACCAAAGGCGCGGAGCTGATCGACGAAGCCTTGAGCGGCTGGCCCCCAGACCTAAAGGGACGGAAAGCTGGCTAACAATTGGCTCACTACTTGGCTCACCCCTAGCGGGTGCCAACGGTATGAGGAAGGAAGAATCATGAAAAGGAAGGCCCCGGTTTCCCGAGACCTTCGAATCTGTGCACCTTGCAACGGCTTATCTGAACCCATCGCCCCAGGTCACGACCCTGATGTCGTGGCTTTCCGCGCAGATGCGTCTGCGGCGACCCGCTCGATGCGCACCATGAGCGCCGCCGAAGGCACGACCTTGCCGGTGGCATAGGTCGACAGGCGGGAGACGGAGGTCCCGATACGCGAGGCGAATTCGGCGCGCGTCAGTCCCGAGGCGGCGATGGCCTGCCTGATCTTCCCGGCCACGACTTCACGCTCGGCGCATTCGGCACCTGCTCGGGCGCTCTGCAGCACCCGTTCCATCAGGTTCGCTACGCCGTAGGGGCGGCTGTAGGTCAGGACGTGCTCGACCTGGCGGGCGGTCTTGCCCCAGGGGTCGCGGTCGATGACCTCGATCAGTCGCCGCCAGTCCCGCACCGATCCGCGCTCCAGCGCGGTCTGGACCGCCTCGACCGGCCAGAGCTCCACTGGATCGCCCGGTGAGACGTTCAGGTTTCGGAATCGAAGTGCCATCGCTCATCCCCTTGCGATCTGCTCGGCAAGTTCCGCACAGGCGGCGACCACGTTCGACCAGTCGGTCCACCGCTCGCTCAGGTTCCGGTAGGCGATCAGCTCGGCGGTGACTTCGAAGTCCGCCGGACGCGGCTCGCTGAGCTGCCGGATCAACTGCGAACGGACCCCTTCCTCCTCGCTGCCCTGATCGGCGTAGAACTCGTCGATGCCGCCCAGGACCGCTGCCGCACGCTCGACGCCGTAACGCGCGCTCAAGGCCGCCACGTCGAGATAGTCCCGGGTCTGGTTCCGCCGCACGATCAAGAACGCCTTCACCCGCAAGGTCTCAGCGGGCGTGGGCACCCGAAGCGACCGACCGCTGCCCAACTCGATCTCGGCGGTCTCCAACGGCCGCCGGCGGATCAGTTGCCGCACGCCGGTCTCGATGTCACCGAGACTGCCGAGGATGATCTTGCCCGGGCGCACCCGGTTGGTGACCCACTCCCCCTCGGACTCGAGCGCCTCGAGCACGACTTCGAACCGATCCCGGAGGTCGGCCACCACATGATCGTGATCATATGAGTCCCGGTGCCCGGCATACAGCGCCGCGGCCGAGCCACCCACCAGAACCGCGTCGGGAACCAGTTCCTGGAGCCGCGCAGCCGAGTCCAACACGGCCCGCAGGTCAGGGCTGGCCTCCGCATATGCGTGCTCGGTCTCATCCATGACTCTAGGTTATCACTTCTGATAAATCCGACAACCGCTCAACGATGCGCACCTCGCAGCGAGCTCCACCGCCGCCCCAGGCCACACAACCCCGACTTCAAGCACATGACGACGAGCCGACGAAGGATGGTCCAATCCGGGCGTCGATCACCGAAGAATCCGGCCATAACAAGAACCCGGCAGTCACCTGCCGGGTCCCGATACGAAATCCTGTGCACACCCATCACCCCAGGTCAAAGCCCTGGCTTCGTGGCTTTCTGACGAGGTGCCTCTTCGGCGAATGGCCCAGGCTCGGGAACAGGTCCTCAACTGAGACCTCACCGGGACGATCGGTACACCGGGTTTCTCGCCGAGGAGAGCATGTACACACCCGCATAGGCGGACCCGGGAATGAGCAGCAGCATCCAAATGAGGATAGGGACGACCGAGGCCGGATCACTCTGCGGCAGTGGCTGGAACGGTGCTGGTTCCGCGGCACGGACCGCCACGAGAACGATTCCGATGAGCCACAGGACCAAAGGCACGGCGGCCAAGATCAAGAGCCCGACAGGTGTCCGCTCGACGGCCCTCGTATACCCGTCGAAGTACCGCTTGCGCCGAACGCGAATTCTCTGTACCACCCAACAGCACCCCGCTGCGGCCAGTCCCAAGGGCAAGAGCGGCACCACCGCGAACTCGAGCATCGATTCGGCATCAGACCGCGACTCGGTCAAGACGAACCCTGCCTCCGGATTCGCCGGAGCGAACACCGCCCACAACTCGGCCGCCTCAGGCGTGCGGACCTCATCCCGGGACCCGTAGTCGACCGGCTCGCCCTTGAAGGCGTAGCGCTGGCCGTCCAAGACGGCGTAGCCGTCGAAGAAGACCGTCACGCCGCTCCTGAATGTCTGCCGGTCGGTGATGGTGGTCGCCTCGGCGCGCACGATCTGAGGGTCCGCTTCCACGAACTGGTGCCAGGCTGCACTGTTCCCGACGATGCCGGCCGCGAACGCCGCCGGGGCGCAGAACAACCCGTATGCGACGAGCAGGACTGCCCGCCGGTACCGCATCTGTGCTTTGACCGAGACCGCCACCCGGCCTTGGCCGACAGCTCGGACCCACCACCACGTAAGCAATCCGACCCCGACCACCAGCAACGTACCTGCGGATACTGTCTGATACCGGTAGTCACCCGGGCCGATCGAGAACCAGTAGAGGCCGACTACGCCATGCAGCGCGGCGGCCGAGAGCCACAGGAGGACGAGCTCTCGGGGGTACTTCACATCGTGTCCTCTATTCGGGAACCCGGGGCACTGTCATTCTACTGGGGTCAACGGGAGACATGGTGCCCTCGAGCTTGTTGCAAACGCACAGGAGAGGCCTCAGTTACCCGTTTCCTCAGCAACACGTGCGCCATCAACTTCGAGCCGCTCGGGGAGCACGCGGGTTCCCCCATCCAGCAGATGGGTCCTCAGGGTCTCACCGGCAACGACCTCAAAGCCCTGAGGCCCGGATACCCTGAATAAGAAGCAGACCCGATAGGCGAGCCCCCCAGGTCCGGATAAGAAAATCTGTGCGCGAGGGGGGACTTGAACCCCCACGTCCATTAGTAGGACACTAGCACCTCAAGCCGGACTTACGGCCTTAAATGACCGATTCACGGACCATTTTTCGCAGGTAGATGCCTATTCACCTCGATCATTGTCGGGCTACATTTGGCATCCTAAGGCTTCGTTTTCCGGGTCCAATGGCTGCCTTTTTGGCTACTCCATATCGTCCACAATGCCACATTGCGGTCATACCCTGATTCGAACACACGAGCTTGACGTTTGCCCTCGCTCCCAAACGGGGTGCGCTACATTCGCATACTGGACCGTCGACCTGCAAAGTCGTCCCGTCCGAACCCGGCCGTCGAAAACTTCGGCACGTATTCGGCACGCGAACAGCCGTTGCGCGTGCAGGGCTTGATCAAGTTCCGTGAGGGTCTGGTTGGTTGCT
>NZ_JAKZEW010000008.1 GCF_022548875.1 Glycomyces sp. L485
ATTCGACACACCGGGCTCATCCCCGCTCGCGCGGGGAGCACTCACTGCGCCACTGCTGTACACTACGCATCCAGGGCTCATCCCCGCTCGCGCGGGGAGCACGGTAAACGTGCGGCACCAGTGTCGCGCCGCCGTGGCTCATCCCCGCTCGCGCGGGGAGCACACATGCATCCCAGCGAACACATCGGCGGACGGCGGCTCATCCCCGCTCGCGCGGGGAGCACTCGAAATTGTCCGCCGCGAGACCCTGGATTACGGGCTCATCCCCGCTCGCGCGGGGAGCACCCTACCCATACAACCAAACACGGGTACCGGCCGGGCTCATCCCCGCTCGCGCGGGGAGCACGGGCTCCGTGCCGCTTAATGCCTAGGATGAGAAGGCTCATCCCCGCTCGCGCGGGGAGCACGTCGCCACGTCCGAACGGGGCATCATCGTAAACGGCTCATCCCCGCTCGCGCGGGGAGCACGGTACCGGCCGTTAGAATCGACGCTAGGCGGTTGGCTCATCCCCGCTCGCGCGGGGAGCACATAAGTTCCGAAAGTCGGAACGCTTCCGAGTCGGGCTCATCCCCGCTCGCGCGGGGAGCACACTTCGTGTCCTTGGACGATCACTACCCAGTCCACCATTTTGCATTAATCACCACTGTAGATGATACTTCTTCGATCCCAGCGACTTCATCCACTGCAGCAGCTCATCGGGCAAATCAACTTCCGAATCTGCGTCGCTTTGAAGCTTTACTCCAGCCTGGTTTCAACTTGCCACCAGTTCGACTTGCTGATGCCGGGCGCTTCATCAGCGTCACGCCGTCGAAATCCACTGGTTCCCACTGATGATCATGCGCTTCGAAGGTGTAGCCCTGTTCGTTGTTCGTCTGGTACACCAGCAGTGCCCTTCCCGAGCCGGCAAGTTCTTGGACCCTGGCCCACAAGCGCTCCCGTACCCGCCTGCTCAGCTTCCCTACGAACACTCCCGCCGAAATCTCGAGCATCCACTGGGTCAGATGCCCGCGCAAGCCTGCGGGGCATGCGGTCAACACGATCACCGTCATCAGAACGGCACCTCCGATTCTCCGGGTCTCTGTCCGTCGGGACCAGTGGTCTCGCCATAGTTCCTTCCCCCAGGTACCGATTCGCCCATTTCATCCCAGAGCGTTACTTCAGCAGCCTGCATCCAATAGTCCTCTTGGGCGTCCGCCGTTTCCGGAACAGGTTCTTCGGAACCGAGCAGGCCGCGGATGTCCCGCACACATCTGGCAAGGATCTTTCCGGAACGCATCGCGTCTCGGACCGCATGTCGGATCGCTGAGGAGACGTCATTCGGCCTGTCAGCCACCACGTTGAAGGCCACCGGGATGGTGATCTCGGCCTTGTACAGGTCCGCGATGTCATATACGAATGCGCGGGAATGACCCGAGTGGATGAATCCTAGCGCAGGCGACGCACCCAGCGCTACTGTTACCGCGTGTACCATGCCATACAGGCATGAATGGGCCACGGACAGCGCCTTGTTGATCGGATCACCTGCATCGAAGTTCTCCGGGTCGAATTTCCGCGAGCCCCACGTGACGCCAGTCCGCTCCGAGTGGTCCTTGTAGCAACGGTGGACCCGGGCTCCCTCGCGCCCGCGCAGTTGCTGCATAGTCAGTGTGAAGACGTCGTCGTCTTCTGGGAACCGCATGGCGTACATCCGCCTGGCCACGCCGAGACGCAGCGAACGGTTGCTGACAAGCTTCGCCTGCGACTCGATGAGCCCGGTGGTCTCGGCGAGTGGACGGCCATGCGCGTAATAGCGTACGCCGAACTCCCCAACCCAGATCACCGTCGCGCCGTTTTCGGCCAGCAGGACCATGGCCTGGTGCGTCACCCGCGTCCCCGGGCCAAGCATGAGCACACCAAGGCCGGCTGCGGGCACATGGACGACTCCCGCGGCGTCGGTGATGGTCACGGCATTCGCGTCCCGTCCCAGCGTGCTTCGCTCCGTGTACAGGAACGACAACCGGTCCTCGACTCGAACCAGGTCCGGAAGCTCGGGTGGGGGGACACCGGGAAGAGCGGTCATGACATGCTCCCTGCCACCGGGGCCAGGGTGAGCATCCCGCAGCCGTATGCTTTGGCTTTGCCGATACCAGTTACCAGGGTGCGGCGCATGGTGTCGGGGTCCTCGATCTGCAGCACGCCCTCGAAGGTCGCGACTCTGAGGTCCACCGGCGGGCCGCCGTCCTTGCTGAATCTCAGCCAGGACCGGTCTCGGACTTCGACGTTCAGATCCCCATCGTGTTTATCTGCGATGGAGAACCCTCGCGCCGAGCAGCGGTCGAGCAGCCATTGCAATTGCTGTGCGACGGTGACATGCGCCAGCCGCTGCCCTTGCTTGCCCGGCCGCAAGTGGACATGATGGACGGGGTTGGCAGTCAACCGGAAGGCCCACTGCTGCCCCGCCCCCAGCGTCTCGAGCAGCTTGTCGTACGGGCGGGTGTCCCAACCCTCGGCGAAGCCTCGCACCGGCCAGCCGGCCTGCTCAACCAGGTGTGTCAGGTCCGGCTCCTCTGGACTGGCGATGTATAGGAGCGCGCTGTGCCGAGAATCTCGATCGAGTCGCCAAAGTATCCGCGCTTCGTCGGTGGCCAGCCGCTCGGGTTCTGGGAACCCGTGCAAGACAGCTGCATGCAACTTCTGCGGCGAGGCCATGACGCGCCGGGCGCCCATGCGGGCGGTATTGAATCGGAAGCGGGTCAGATACATGTCAGCCCCCGAAAAAGGCGAACGGGTCGTGGCTTGCCTGGCGTGCGTCCGGGTTGTCGATGGTGACGGATTCACGGACCACCTGCCGCCACGAGTACTTGCGGTGGCGAGGGTCGAAGCTGACCGGCTGATCCCTAACCGACTCACCGCCCTCATCCGGGCGCGCATCGCGGACGACCTGGAGCGTTACTATGGTGTGCTGCCGTCTGCGATGGTGCTCTGAGGCTTCCCACCGGTGGTTTGTCAACACGGTCTCCAGTAGCCTCTCATCCGTGCCGGCGAGCACCGGTTTGCCTGGCGGGCAGGATCGCCGGCCGAGATACGGCAGGAAATACGGGCGTCGAAGGGCCTCTACTAGGCTATCGATAAGGGTCTGGTCGCCTTCAACTGCGGCGAGGAATACCGCGTCGGTGAGATAGAAGCGGTCGGCGAGTGCCGCATCGGCCTTCGGATCGTCGAGCGGTCGCGAGGTCTGATAGTCGCGCAGCACGGTCCCAGGTTGGTCCACTCTGACGCCGAAGCGCACCCCGAGCAGCTCGGTGATCGGCTCAGTGCGACGCATGCCCTTTGCCGCGGCTAGCATGCCCAGCACCCCGCTCTTGGACGGCGCGTAGTCGGTGAGGCGGCGGCCAAAGCGGCTGGAGGTCCCCCACGATTGCATCGGCCCGGCCAGTCGCATCAACAGAGTCTTCCTGAGCATCAGGACTCACCGATCCGCTCGGTGACGAGTTCGGCCGCGCCGTCGAGCAGCCCTGTGATCGTGGTTTCTTCGCCGGCCTCGGCCAAGGATTTCGTGCGGGAGCCCACACACAGGGCCCAGGCTCTCACTGGGACCTGCTCATAGGTGTCAGCAATGTCTTCCAGTTGCTTGGCGAGGAGTTCACACGCGGCTTCGACGCGACCCTCGTGCTGCCTGATCGGTTGCTCGTAGGCACCGACGAGGTTGATCGCCTGGGTGTCGCGGACGGTTACCAGGACCGCCTCGGGGAGGGTGCGGTTGGCGAAGGTGTTCATCTTGCCGCTGGGCATGCTCGTGATGAAGCTCTGCAGGAACGCACGGGTCGCCCGGACTGTCGCCTCGTCGTCCCCGAGATTCTCACAGAGCCGGTCGACATCAACAGTGGCGTAGCGGTAGAGCGTCGCGGAGTTGAATTCGACGGTCCCGATCATCCCGGCACCGGTCTCATCTTGCTCTTCCTTCTCGTCGTCGACGGCGGTGAAGTAGTCGAACTCGGTCTCCACCGGATGGACGCTGATTGCGTGGGCCACTTGGCAGGCGGCGTCGACGTTGAGCGCGGCGTCATCGGCGATCATGCGTCCGAAGAGGGCCACGTCAATCGAGTTATGATCTTGAAGGATTCTCTTCAGCGCCTTCTTGTCGGGCTTCTCTCCCGAACGGGCCGTCGCGACAATGGCCCCGGCAAGGTTCTCGATCTGGTTGGTGCTGAGGAAGACCAGATATCCGGGCTCCTCGATCTCGTTGTCCTTCTTCTGGACTTTGACCTTGATGCCACCTTCGCTGAAGGCCTTGACTGTCAAGTCCCGTGCCTGCTCCTCGAGTTCCGGCGCGAGCGCCGTAACCCGGTTCGCTACAAGTCTGACGATCTGCTTCGTTCGCCACCCCAGGTCGGCACCGTCTAGGGTCTCGCGGAAGTCGAGCCGGACGGCGCGCTTCCAGGACTGGCTGGAGACTCGCGCACGGCGCGCCCCTCCGTAGACTGCGGTCTTCGGCGAGCCGGTGTCGTCCCGGTTGAGATTGGCCGGCGGAACGGTCTGCAGAGCATGGATATCGATAATGGTGCGGGACATGGCTACTCCTTCTTCTCGATGCCATCGTTGTGATTTGGTCTCCGTTGCGGTCTGGCGCGCAGGTACTCACGACCCCAGAGCGATCGAACGCGCTCAGCGCCGGTCAGTCCGGCCACGGGGTCAGGGCCGCGCTGGAACATGCGTAGGTCGTCAACGAACAATCCATAGTCGAACCCGATGTCCGCATCCCGGAGTCGAACAATCAAGCCCCTCGCATGGTGGCTGAGTTCGCCGTAAGTCGCGGCGGTGCCGAGCGCAGTGAAGCGCTCGTAAACGGTCTCCTCATTCACAGCACCGGCCGCGAGACGCTGTATGGCCGCGGCAAGACTCGTTCCGTTCACGTGCATGCCATGCTCATGGCGCGACTGCTGATGGAGAGACCACAACGTGACCGCGGTGTGGAGCGCCCGTTCAGCATCGCTCGGCCCTTCGGAAGGCAGGTGCTCGAGGTCCAACAGTGCGTCAGGGAGCCAGCAGGCCTCGGGGACACTGGCGGCTCCGGGCTCCTCCTTGATCGCCTGCCGCAGCTGAGCGAGGGAGCTGACAGCATTGGGACGGCCGTTGAGGAACTGCCGCTGCAACTCGGCGATGACTTTGGCCGCATGCTCCCCCAAGGGCTTTCGACGCCGTCGGTAGCGGGATTCGCGGGTTGCCGGTCGGGGATTGTCGTCGGTGTCCATCAGTCGGTCCCCTTTGCTTCAGTCCGTTCTGGGAATGCGAGCGGCAGCGCCGCCCGGATACTGCGGCGGAAGGCGATCTCAGCGGCTGCGCTGTTGCGGCGAAAGTCGCCTTCTTTGCGTCCCTTCCAAGCCGCCGTGCCGCTGGAGGCCGCCAGCCGGGCGGCGAGGTCGAGCACGGTCGTGCCGACTGTCTGCTGCCACGAGGCCCGCTCACGGTCGGTGTCAATATCGACGCTCAAGCGCGCGAGCCACTGGCGGTATTCGGTGTCGAGCGTGGCATAGGCGGCCTCGGCAGCAGTTTGTCCAACTCCGGCGACGTTGTCCCGGTCGCCGGCCGCCCGGGCCAGATCACGGGCAAGAGCGGCGAGAGCACTCACCGCCTTCTCAGCGTCAGCGGCGGCTGCGGTGACCGCGGTGGCAAGTTCGGGATGCTCGGTGTCAAAGACCGCAGCGGCGAGGCTGAGGCTGTCGTCGACCAGGTCGTTGATGACCGCTTCTTGCGTGCCATATGCGATTCCCGTGATGTGGTACTTGATCCGACGGTCTCGGGCGAGGGCCCCGCTGTTCTGGGTGCGGGCTACCCAAAGCAGCGCTAGGGGCGGGAGGGCATCGTCGCTCGCCGTGGGGCGTCCAGTGGTAGCTGGAAGTGCGGCTGCGAGCCCCCTCCAGATGTTCCTGCTCGGATTGTGCTGTCGGGGCAGGTACACCGCACGCCCCATCTTCAGTTGCCGTTCCTGGTTCTTACTGCGGCGCCATGCCGCCATCGGTTCGGTCTTGAACTGGTCACGCAGCTCGAGCTTGTCGCCTTGGCAGATGATCGCACCGGTGACGCCGCTCTCATCGAAGACCAGGTTGAGCCGGCGTGACTGCCACGTGTACAAGTCGAGCAGGCCTAGCGGGGTCCCTTCCGAGTCCCGCTCTTCCGGTGCTGGTCCGTGCGACCCTCGCTCCCAGACCGGTACGTCGCCCGGATCGATCTCGGCCCCGTGCTCATCGAGGAACTCGTCCGGAATCAGGTTCAGCAGCAGCGTCTCAGTGAGGTTGTCACCCTCGGGATAGATCGCCCCGACCCGTCCGAGTGAGCCCGGGCCTATTGGAAAGGACTTGCCGCCTTTCATCCTCGGGTCGCCTACTGCAGCGCCTTTGATACCGGAGAGGTCGAACGCCTGGCAGTGGACAATCCAGCGGGCGGCCTCAGCGAAATCGATCCGTTCGAGCCCGTCGGCGGCCCGCATCGCGTATTTCGGTCTCCCGGTGGGAATGTCGGCGATGAATGCAGACAAACTGGCCTCTTCCTTCTTGGTCTGAAGGTCGGCGACCTGATAGAACGGCGTCTGTAGGTGCAGCAGGTCGAAACGATCACGGTAACGATTCAAGTAGTGCGTAACGTCATCGACAGGGAACCTGCCTGCCCGCCACATTGCCCCCCACTCCTCGGTGCTCTCTGGTCCTTTGATGGAGCTGTGCAGAATGGCCAGCGCCAGCCGGAGAATCGGAAGCGCCTGGGTCGGGATGTCGCCGAGCAGACGCGTGTAGTCGCTTGAGTTCGCAAATAGCCCGGTGAGGGAGAGCGATTCGACAGTGCCGTCGTGTCGCTGGGCGAGCAGCCAGGGCTCGTCGATGAGGTTGAAACTGAGGTTCACAGTGTCCACACCTGCAATCCTTCGTCTTTGTCGTAGTCGAGGTGGCGCCCGGCGATTTCGGTACCTTGCTCGAGGTCGATGTCCAAGACCAGCTGCCCTTCCAGATATCGGGAGACCTGCCAAGATTCGATCCAGTCGTGGCGCTGTTCGAGTTCGTCGATCACGGCCTGTCCGGAAAGCTCGATCGGCAAGTTCAAGGTGGTACCGGCAACGGTTCTGGCCAAGTCTTCTTCCGGGCATGTCGTGGTCGGCAGTTCGATACCTCCGTGGCGTTTCAGCCATGGGAGGGTGGTGTAGCGGTTTCCATCGCGAGCGATGAGGAGTACTTCGATCGAGTCGGCCTGGAGGTCTCGGACCATCGCTCGTCCCTCGCGGCACTCTTCGTCGTCGAGGTGGCTTCCGGCGTAGAGCCATCCGAGGATGGCCTTGCCCGGCTGCTGCGGGGATTGGAGCCGGAAGTCCTTCGCTCGGCGACGCTTGTCGGCTTGCATCTTCAGGTCCTCGGCCTGCGCAGCAGCGATTGATTCGTGCCACTGGTCCGGTCCCAGCGGTATATCGCTGTAGGCGGCCTGGACGAGCGGAGCGATCTGGGCCGGGAGTTCGAGCTTGGCTCCATCTTGGAAATACGGGAACAGCGCCGCAGCCGATCGCAACAGAGACCATCGTCCGTATACCCAAATCGATCCGTACACCGGTTCGGGTGGGACGCTTGTCCAGTCGGCTCCGGTCAGATAGCAGCGGGCGGGCCTGACCCGCTCGGGGCGATGGTGGCGGTGGAGACGCCCTATTCGCTGAAGCACCAGGTCGACGGGGGCTAGATCGGTGACGAGGACGTCGAAGTCGATGTCCAGACTCTGCTCTGCGACCTGGCTCGCCACAACGATGTGTCGGCTGGGCCGGTCGCCTCCTCCGGACGGGCCGAACAGGACTCGGAGGAGCTCGTCCTTGTCAGCGCGGTCCGGGGCGGCAAACCGTGAGTGGGCGACCGTGACGGGGATGCCGGCGAGTTCCTTGCGCAGATAGCCGGAAGTGTTCTGAACGCGGCGGACAGTGTTTCGGATGATCAGGGCGCAGCCGCCGTCGGCCAGTTCATCGTGCAGGACGGCGGCCAAGATGGCCGGATCGTCTTCAAGGGTGCGTACCTCGACGCTGGTCGAGCGCCCCGAGGGCTCGGTGACCGCAACCATGGCAGGTCCGTCGGATCCGCCGGTGATTACGGCCGGATATCCGATATCTCCCGACAGATGCGCAATGAGCTCCCCTGTGGAATCCTGCGTCCGGCCTCGACGACGGCTTTGCGCAGGCTGCGGGCCCCTCCTGCCTCGTTCATACGCCGCCATGAGGTCACGGCGGCGACCGGCTGGGAGCGTCGCAGAGAGGATGATGACGGGAACACCATAGGCGGCGAGCCATTCCAGGGCCATATCCAGGTACACGCCCATGTAAACGTCGTAGGCATGTGCCTCGTCTACGATGACGACTTTGCCCGCCAATCCGAGGTGGCGCAGAGCAAGATGCTTGGCCTTGAGCGCGCCAAACAGCAACTGATCGATGGTGCCGACCGCAAAGCTGTTGAACATGGCTTTCTTGCGCCCGGCCATCCACCAGTGGGCAATCAAGACAGCAGGTCTCTCGTCCTTGCGCTCATCCTGGGCGATCGCGGCCGGTGCTCCACGGTAGAAGAGCTTGGTGTACGCAGTGTTGAAGAACGCCTTGGAGTGAGCGAGAGAGACACTGTGGGCGCCACGCCGCCGCTGCCGGTCCGGAAGCCTCCGGGCCCATTCGAGAACTCGAGCGAACATGGCGTCAGAGGTCGCCTGGGTTGGCAGGGCGATATAGCAGCCACCGGCACCGCTTCGGGCGGCGAGTGTCTCTGCGGCCAGGAGAGCGGCCTCGGTCTTTCCTTCACCCATCGGGGCTTCGATGATCATGAGCCCAGGGGCCGGCATGTCGGCCGCGGCGGCAAGAGCCTCTCGCTGGACAGGTCGAAGACGGCAGCTCTCGGGCAGTCCGAACCGGGAGGTGAGCACGAACTCGGATGGCTCGGGGCCAACGGCATTCCAAGGAGCAGTCAGATCAAGCTCGGCGAGAGCGTCGTGGATGCGGCGCGAGTCATAGGCGGTGTCCTCACGGTACGGAAAGAGCGCAGGATTGCTGGCGATCCAGTCGGCCATGATCACCAAGCCCGTGAGGAGTACTTGCACCGGCTGTGAGAGCCTGGCGTGGTCCCACGCCGAAAGCCGGTGGGCAGCGCCGGTGGACTCGGCGACCCAGTCGAGCAGTTCGTACTGAGTCTGCCGCCAGAGCGCTCCGTCGCCGGGCGACCAGCCGAGCAGCGAAGGGCGGTCGAGGGCCTGTTTGTACTGCAAGTCGTCGGGCGGGAGCCCGTGGTGGCCACCGACCACTACGCTGAACTGCTGGGTGCGATTGACCTGCCAGCGATATCGTTCGAATATCCACTCGTCGAGGATGATCATGCCCGCCGTTGCGTGAGGGGCCAGTCTGCGATCTGCCGCGACCTGCGGGCGGGCGATGAGCCCTTCGTATTCCATGACGGTGAACAGGTCGCGGACCTGAACGGCAAAGGCGGGGCTTACCTTACCGATGTCATGTACGCCGGCAAGCCAGGCGCACAAGGTCAGAGCATCAGCTCGGCCACCAGGAAGTGCGGCCGCGATCAGGTCACGAGTAGACGCGGGCAGGAAGTGTTCGTACAGGTGACGCGAAACGGCAGCCGAGTCGGACAGGTGCCGGTGCAGCGGCATCCAACTGCCATCGTCGTCGAAGGAGGACTTCCCCCAACACCGCCTCGCGGCTGAGGAGAGCCCACCAGCATCCCATTCGGCCATCCCACCACTCCCAAAACGGGTGAGCAGATCGCATCAACCGAGCCCACCTCGTAAATCCAGGAAATCACAGAGAGTGATCACGGGTTCCGTGTTGACGCAAACGCGCGCAGGATAAAACAATCCCCTAATCTCAGCGCGGCCATGCAAGTCGCCGAACGAGCCGGTCACGGCGTCGCAGCCTTGCTACGGATCTACGCGTAGTGCCAGGCAGGACAGGGCGAAGCAGCACGTTCGCGGTTCGAAGCTATGTTGAAAGACGCCAATATAGGATATTTAGCTAACTAAAGGATGTCATAGGTGATAACTGTGCCTTTCAGCCTTAGAGCATTATCCGCACTATACGGAATTTTCTGCTACAGAATCCGCCAGAGGCGGACGCAGGCCGGCTACTTCGCGGCGCGGTTCATTCGCAAGCACGCACGCCGGCGGCGGCTTCTACGATCAGCGAGGTCAGCGACGCCGTGGCCACCGAGCTCGAAGAATCACGCGATCGTCCGCTTGGGAATCTGATCACCTTGGCCCACAAACTATCTGACGCGCCCAGTCCAGGACCGCTCGAAACGGTCGGTCAACGGCCGGCCAGGCCGATGTTGAGGCTGGAGACGAGCTTCATGTAGTCGCCGAACGCCAGCTCGACCTCGCCGAGCTCCAGGCTGTAGCGGGCGACGCCGTACTCGTGCCGCCGGTCGGCGGCGGGCCGGGCGAGGACGCTTTCGAGACGCCCGGCGTCCCTCTCGGTCCACCGCGCGCCGATCTCGGCGTAGAGCTTCGGGACCTCGCTGTGCGGGTCCGAGTTGAGGCGGTGGTACGGCACGTCGACGATCGCGTCGGCCGGGAGCGAGATGCGCGACTGCCTGCCGCGATCGACCGACTCGACCAGCAGCTCCAACGCGAGCTCGCCGATGGCATGCAGGTCGGGGCGCCGCTGGTACATGGACCAGGCAGTCTCCATGAGACTGCACAGCGACCCGATCGCCGTGGTCGGATCGCGGTGCGTCCAGACGAAGGTCGCGTCGGGAAAGACCTTCCGGATGACGTCGAGGTCCGCCAAGTGCGCCGGATACTTGAGGATCCACCGCTTCGGCTCGCGCCCGTGCTGGAGCACCTGGAGGGCCTGCTTCAGGTACTCGTAGTCGGGCGTTGTGTCGCGTTCGGCGATCCAGGCGCGGTACTCGGGCATCGGCGCTCGGAGGATCAGGGGGAAGGTCCCGTGCGGCAAGAGGAACATGGACTCTTCGGGCTTGTCCGGGCGGATGGGGTGGATGACCTCCCACGACGGCGCGAGCCTCGTGGCCGTCTTGGTCAGCTTCCCGAGGGCTTTGATGCGTTTCTGGAGCACCACGGGATCGGTTTCGAGGTCGGTGTGCAGCATCTCGAACATCCTCGGGCCGCGGTGGCCGTCCGAGGCTGCGAGGATCTTGTGGGCCAGCGTGGTCGCGGTCCGCGGCAGGCCGACGACGAAGATCGGCGCCTCGATCTTCTCCTCGGCGATCTCCGGGTTCGCTGCGATCAGGTGCTGGATCCGCAGGTAGTTCTCCAACCGCTGCTTAGCGTCGGTGAGTCCCGACTGCCAGCCCAGCGGCGTCAGGTCCGGCTCGTCGGCGAGGCATTTGAGCAGGAATCCCTGCTCCGCGATGAAGGTCTCCGCGCCGTCGATGGGGATGTCCGAGGACTTGGCGATCTTCCAGACCTCCTCGTCCCAGGTCGCTTCCGGTCGCCTCCTTCCTCTCGTGGTGGGGGCGAGCAGGATGTTCAGGGCCTTGGCGGCGGTGCTGGTCCGAGGCATCGGGGGTGCAGTTCCTCTCACTCTGCGATGCCCAAAGGGGAGGGGCGTCGCGAACCTGTCCGACCAGCCTACATCGCTCCCTTCACACTGTGACCGTCTCGCAACGGTAGTGCCGCCCTCTCAGTCCTCCTTGACGAGTCGGATCGCGGCGCTGGCGTAATCGTCCGGTGCCAGTCGCAGGTGAAGTCCGTGAGCGGCGAGAACAGCTCCATGGTGGACCCGGTCGGTGCCCGCCTCGCGGTAGCGCGCGGCCGGATCGAGCCCGTGGAGCCGCAGCGGCGGATCGTCGTGACCGAAGCTCCTCCCCCGCCGCCAGGCCAGGACCGCGACCTCGTCGCCGAGCCGGAACTGCGCGCCCCTGACCTCGCCGGCCCGCAGCGTGGTGCGGCGGCCATGCTGGACGGTGGGCCGAACCTCCTTGTAGGCCGCCACCAGCTCGGCGCCGCGCTCAAGCTCCGATTCGCTCCACGCCTCCAGGTCGCCGCCCACTGCGAGGACCCCGGCCATCGCCACGTGGAAGCGGAAGTCCAGCGGGACCTCCCTGCGGGTGAACGGGTTCGGCGAGTCGGTCACCCACGTCCCCATCACACGCGCCGGGTAGACCTGCGCGAAGCCCTCCTGGATGTCGATCCGGTCGACCGCGTCGGTGTTGTCGGAGGTCCACACCTGGTCGGTGCGGCCGAGGATCCCGAAGTCGACCCGGCCACCGCCCGATGCGCACGACTCGATGCGCACGTGCGGGTGCTTCTCGCGGATCGCGTCGATGACGCGGTAGAGGTTCCGTGTGTGCCCCTCCCACAGGTCGTCGGGGTGTTCGGCGCCGGGCCAGCCGGCCTCGGTGAACGACCGGTTCATGTCCCACTTGACGAAGTCGATCTCGTTCTCGGTCAGGAGCCGGTCGAGCCGATCCTCCATCCAGGCTCGGACGTCGGTGCGCGCGATGTTGAGGACCAGCTGGTTCCGCATCTCGGTCCGACGCCGGTGGGGCTGGTGGTACACCCAGTCGGGATGCGCCCGGTACAGGTCCGAGTCCGGGTTGACCATCTCGGGCTCGACCCAGATCCCGAAGCGCATCCCCAGCCCGTGGACGTGTTCGATGAGCGGGCCGAGTCCCTTGGGGAACCGGTCGGGGTTCGGCGTCCAGTCCCCCAGCCCGGCCCCGTCGTGGGTGCGCGCGCCGAACCAGCCGTCGTCCATCACGAACAGCTCGCAGCCCATCGCCGCGGCCTTGTCTGCCAGCGCGGCCTGGCGGTCGGCGTCGATGTCGAACTCGGTGGCCTCCCAGGAGTTGTAGAGGACCGGTCGCAGTTCCTCGGGGTGTGGGAGGACGTGGGCGAGCGCGTACTGGTGCCAGGCGTCGGCCGAGGCGGCGAAGCCGCCTTCGGTGTACACGCCGGAGCTGAGCGGGCTCTGCCAGGACTCGCCGGGTCCGACGGTGATCGCTACCGGGTCGTGTCCGGCGCCGGCGGAGACGGCGACGCGGTCGGCGACGGTGCGTTCGACGCCGATGCGCCACGTGCCGCTCCAGGCGAGGGTGGTCGACCATACGGGTCCTGTGTGTTCGGTGGCGGTGCCGTCGTCGAGGGCGAGCCACGGGTTGGCCTGGTGGCTGGTGAGTCCGCGCCGCGATCCGAAATGGGTCTCGCCGTATGCGAGTTCGTTGCGGGTCAGTTGGGTCTCGGCGCCCCATTCGCCGTGGAGGCGGCTGAGGCGGTAGCCCTCGAGTCGCGGGAGGACCCAGGTGGCGGAGTCGGCGCGGACGAGTTCGACCGGTTCGGTCTTGCGGTTGCGGACCGACAGGCGCCGTTCGATGACGTCGGTGTCGGGGCGGGTGGTGTATTCGACCGCGATGTCGAGGCGGTAGTGGGGGTCTTCGAATTGCAGGCGCAGGCGTCGTTCCTCGGTCTCAGCGTGGGTGAAGCGCAGTTCGAGGTCTCTGGTGCCGTCGGCGAAGCGGACTTGGAGGCCGTTCTGGCCCCAGCGCAGGGCCGAGCCGGGGCTCAGGTCGAGTCTGGCGTCGAGTCCGTCGGTGGCGGGCCGGGGTGCCGGAGCGGGGAGGTCGAGGAGGGAGGCCGCCTGCTCGGTCGTGAGTGCTGGGCCCCAGTGGAGCCCGTGGAGGCGGTCCTCGTCGTCCAGGGCCACGACGTAGCTGGTGTTCGGGGTGTCGACGGTCCAGATCCGGGGTTCGCGCTTGGGCATTCATGCGCCTTTCGAGGTTCGCGGGTCGGGTGGGCCTGAGGTCTCCCTGACGATGAGTTCGGGTGCTCTCCAGGCGGGTCTGGGCCGGTTGCCGCGGCGTTCGAGGCGGCGGCGCAGTAGCTCGAAGGCGCCGCGCCCGACTCCGCGGAAGTCGAGGTCGACGGTGGTGAGCGCGGGC
This sequence comes from Glycomyces sp. L485, assembly GCF_022548875.1. Lineage (GTDB taxonomy): Bacteria > Actinomycetota > Actinomycetes > Mycobacteriales > Micromonosporaceae > Glycomyces. The sequence continues at coordinate 13,888 of NZ_JAKZEW010000008.1, forward strand.
GTGAGGTAGGCGGCGAACGGGCGGTCGTCGAAGCCGATGATGCTCAGGTCGCCGGGGATTGCCCGTCCGGCCAGGTGGGCGGCGCGCAGGGCGCCGAAGGCGAGGTCGTCGTTGCCGCAGAGGATCGCGGTGACGGCCGGGTCGTCGAGGAGTTCGCGGGCGGCCTCGTAGGCCGAGCCGATGCCCCAGCCGCATTCGACGGGGGCGGGGATCTCGCGTCCGGCTTCGGCCAGCGCGTCGGACCAGCCGAGTCTGCGTCCGGCTTTGGACGGTATGGCGAGGTGGTGGACGGTCTTGTGGCCGAGGTCGAGCAGGTGGCGGGTGGCGCGGGCGGCGGCGCCGCGGTCGTCGAGCGTGATCCGCCAGTCCTTGTCGTCGGGTTCTTCGCTGAGGTGCTCGCCGCCGGTGGCGACTATGGCGTTCGGCTGCGCCTGGCGGAGGGCGCGCATGGCGCGGCCGGTGGTGTCGTCGTGGGCGATGACGATGGCGGGTGACCCGGCGTGCGGGAGTCTGGCCATGACGTCGGCGTCCGAGTAGGGCTCGTCGGGGTCGAGGACGGATATCGAGACGGAGTACCCGGCGGCGCGGGCGGCCTCTTCGATGCCGCCGAGGGTTTCGGCGGAGCCGTAGAGGGTGGTGTCGGTGGTGAGGACGGTGACCGACTGCACGGTGCCGCCGGCGAGTTCGCGAGCCAGCCGGTTGGGCCGGTAGTCGAGCGCGGTGACGGCGGCGAGCACCTTGGTCCGTGTGGCGTCCGCGACCAGCGGCGAGTGGTTGATCACCCGCGACACGGTCTGGTGGGACACTCCGGCCAGCTTGGCCACGTCCATGAGGCTCGCGGCCTTGCGGGTTTCGGTGCGCATGTCAGTCGGTCACCTTCCTGGGTCCTTTCGTTATCCGGCGTTGGCGGTCTCGGCGACCGTGGTCGCCGCTTCCTGGGCGTCCCTGCTGCCCAGCCAGACCTCGTTGAATTCCTCCATGGCGATCTGGGCGTAGACGGAGTCGTTGAGCGAGAGCGGGTAGCCGATGTTCGGTCCTTCGGCCGCGGTCTGGAAGCCCGAGACGTCGACGCCTTCGCCGGCCCAGTAGTCGGTGAAGCCCTGGTTCAGCGAGGAGACGCCCGGCCAGACCGAGCCTAGGTCGGTGGCAATGCGCTGCGCCTCTTCGGATCCGAGGAATTCGACAAGTTCCCAGGCCTCGTCGGGGTGTTCGGTGCCGGCGTAGATGGCGTGGGAGAGCCCGTTGATGACGGTGCCGTCCCCGGCGGGGCCCGCGGGCAGCGGTCCTACGGCGAGGTTGCCTTCGTCGAGGCCGTCGCGGTAGGCGCTGAGGGTCCAGGAGCCGTCGGTGGCGGTGGCGGACTGGCCGGCGGACACGAATTCGTAGGTGAGTCCGCCGTTGGGCTGGTTGGAGGAGGTGGCCGGGACGGCGACCTGCCAGCGGTTGTAGAGGTCGGCGGTGAACTGGATCGCTTCGACGCATTCGGGCGTGTCGAGGGTGTACTCCTCGAACGGTCCGGGCTGGAGTTCGCAGCCGTTCTGGACTCCGTAGTTCCACCAGTCGGTCTGGCCGGTGGAGGAGGACATGGCGACGCCGTACTGCTCGACGTTGTCGGGGTCGAACTCGGGTGAGAGGGCGTTGTCGCCGTCGGCGTCGATGGTGAGGCGCTGGAGGAATTCGACGTAGCTGCCGCCGTCGTCGGGGTTCCATTCCAGGTCTTCGATCTCGGCGGGGTCGATGCCGGCGGCTTCGAGCGCGTCGATGCGGTAGACGAGGGCGATGGAGTCCCAGTCCTTCGGGAGACCGTACTGCTCGCCGTCGTAGGCCCATGAGTCGTAGAGGGCGGCGGGGTAGGCGGAGGTGTCGAGGCCGGCCTGGTCGATCTGCTCGGTGATGGGCAGCAGCACGTCCTGGTCGGCGAAGGTCGGGAATTTGGAGACGTGGTTCCAGAACACGTCGGGTGCGCTCTGGGCGGCGAGCTGGGTGTCCAGGGCCGTCCAGTAGTCGTCCCAAGGGTTTTGTTCGAGTTCGACGGTGATGTCGGGGTGGTCTTCGTTGAAGGCGTCGATCATCGCCTCGACGGCGGGGCGCTGGTTGTCGTCCCAGAAGGCGTATCGCAGCGTGACGTTGCCGTCATCGCCTCCGCCGCAGGCGGCGAGGCCTGCCGGGGCGGCGACGGCCAGTGCGGCGGCTGCCGCCATTCGCGTCTTCCTCATCCTTCTTGCCTTTCGTGAGAGGTCGCATCGGTGTCGGAGTGGTTACTTCATGCCGCTCAGGGCGATCGAGCGGACGATATGGCGCTGGAAGAGCAGGAACACGGTGATGAGCGGCAGCAGCGCCATGGTGGAGGCCGCGAGGATCAGGTGGTATTCCTGGTTGAACTGGGACTGCATCTGCGCGATGCCGCGGGTGATGACTCTGGTGGACTCGGAGTGGGTGATGATCAGCGGCCACAGCAGGTTGTTCCAGGTGTTGACGAAGCTGATGATGGCGAGGGTCCCGAGGATGGGTTTGGACATCGGGATCATGACGCGCCACAGGATGGTGAAGGTCCCGGCGCCGTCGATGCGGGCGGCCTGCTCGATGGACTCGGGGATGGTCTTGAAGTACTGGCGCACGAGGAACACGCCGTAGGGCATGAGGAAGCCGAACACGAACGGCAGGATGAGCCCGACGTGGGTGTCGACGAGGCCGAGTTCGCGGACGATGATGAACGTGGGCACCAGGGTCACGATCTGGGGCACCATCATGGTGGCGATGTAGGCCCAGAACAGGACGTCGCGTCCGGGGAAGTGCAGGCGCGCGAAGGCGTATGCGGCGAGGGTGGAGAACACCAGTTGCCCGGCGGTGACGGCCACGGCCACGATGAGCGAGTTGACGACGAACGTGGAGAAGTCGTAGCGGCTCCACACTTCGGTGAAGTTCGACAGGATCGGGTTGGCCGGCAGCGCCCACGGCTCGGAGGAGAGGATGTCCTGTTTCGACTTGAAGGCGGCGTTGACCGTCATCAGGTAGGGGCCCAGTGAGATGAGCGCTCCGGCGAGGAGCACGAGGTAGAGGAGGATCTTCTTGACCACGGTGGCTCCTAGCTGAAGTCGTAGACGGTGCGCTTGCGGAAGAACAGGACTTGGAGCAGCGTGATCGCCGCGATGATGCCGAACAGGATCACGGCGAGCATCGAGGCGTAGCCGGCGCTGCGCTGGGTGAACGACTCCAGGTAGATCTGGTAGTTGAGGGTGGATGTGGCTCCGGCAGGTCCGCCGCCGGTCATGACGTGGATGGTGTCGAAGACCTGGAAGGAGCCGATGACGCTGGTGATGAGCACGAACAGCATCGCCGGGCGCAGCAGCGGCATGGTGATCTTGAAGAACTGGTAGGTCTTCGAGGCGCCGTCGACGTTCGCGGCCTCGTAGAGCTGCGTCGGGATGGCTTGGAGGCCGGCGAGGAAGAACAGCATGGTGTAGCCGGTGTACTGCCAGACGTTGACCGAGGCGATGACGGGCATGGCCCAGGATGAGTCGGTGAGCCAGGCCGCGCCGTCGACGCCGAACAGGCCGAGGAATTTGTTCAGGCCGCCGAAGGTGGGGTCGAACACCCACCGCCAGATGACGCCGAGGGCGACCGGCATGGCCATCCACGGCAGAACGTAGATCACTCGGAATGCGTTGCGGGCCTTGATTTTCGCGTTCATCGCCAGCGCCAGGAGCAGTGCCAGCACGGTCTGGGCGGGGATGTTGAGCAGCACGTAGTAGAAGGTGTTGCCGATCGACTGGATCGCCCGGTCGTCCCCGGCGAGGTCGCGGTAGTTCGCAAGGCCCACGAACTCGGGGTCGGACAGGAAGTTCCAGTCGTAGAAGCTGAGGGCGACGACCACGATGATCGGCGCTATGAGGAAGACCGTGAAGCCGATGATGCTCGGCGCGAGCATCGCGTAGGCCTCGGCGGCCGAGCGCAGGTGTCTGCGGTGGAGCGACTTGCGTCGCCCGGGATTGCTGTTAGCGTTCACAGGAGGCGTGGGCGAAGTTGCTTCTCGAAGAGTCTCCATAGCGTCCAAGCTGGTCTTGAAGGGGAGTCAAACGATGTTCGTCGATGTTAGGGTTCACAGTTTCTGTGGTCAAGATCTCTGCGTAACAATTCGACAACAGCGTTGGCATCGCACCTTGCAGGCTCCGGCCATTGAGGAACGACGAGTCGGCCCGAAGGCGCCTCGGCCCGCGTGCCCATGCAGCCGATGAAGTCCGCGCGGCCGCATGACGAGGGAGCGGCCCGGAACGCCGAGGCGTTCCGGGCCGCTCCACCCCCGTTCAGCCGGCGGGCACGAGGCAACTCAGCGGCGGGTCGATGAGGGAGCAGATCGACTGCCGGACCACCGGATCGTAGTCCGCGGCGACGCCTCCAGCTGCGATGACACCGGTGTAGGCGTCGACCCCGTCGGTAGGCCGGCGGACCAGGTCCGGATCGTTCACCGCGTCCACCGTGTAGAGACCGAAGCGGGGCGTGTAGCTCCCCCACTCGTAGTTGTCGGTGATGCTCCAGTAGCTGTAGCCGATGACGTCCATGCCGTCCTGCCTCGCCCGCTGGATCCAGTAGACGTGGTCTTCGAGGTGCTCCGCCCGAGTCAGGCCGTCCTCGCGCGGGGCTCCGTCGGCGGTCGGCACGCCGTTCTCGACAATGTAGAGCGGTTTGTCTGGGAACTTGTCGTGGTAGTACCGCAGCGTGTAGTAGATCCCGTCGGGCTGGGCGGCGACCTCGCCTCCGGTGAGGGCCCGCGCCGCGGTCAGGTTGTCGAGGCTGAGGCCGAAGTAGTAGTCGATGCCGACGAAGTCGAGCTTGCCGGCGATCTTGTCGAGGAAGACCGCGTCGAACAGCCACGGGGTCAACGGAATGAATGCCAGGTTGCTGGTGACCGGGGCGCCCGGGTCGAGTTCGCGGACGAGGTCGTAGGCGTTGCCGTGCGCCCGCGCGAGCCTGTCGAACAGCCAGGGAGCGTCGAGCCAGGTGGCGGCACCGTTGTCGATCTCGTGGAAGACGTACAGGGTCGGTTCGTTGAACGTCACCCACTTGACGCCGAGCCCTGCGTAGCGGCCGGTTATCAGCTCGGCGTAGGCGGTGAAGTCCGCGATGGTCTCCTCGTTCCTCCAGCCGTCCTGGTCGGCGACCCAGCCGGGGTGGACCCAGTGGTTGAGGGTGATCATCGGGGTCATGCCCGCGTCGAGAATGTGGGCGACGACGTCGTCGTAGTAGGCCAGCTCGGCCTGGTCCCATTCGCCCGGCGCCGGTTCGACGCGCGCCCATTCGATGCCGAAGCGGTAGACCTCGACGCCCATGTCGGCGGCGAGTCCGATGTCCTCGGCGTACCGATGACGGAAGTCGACGGCGTTCAGGTACGGCTCCTTGGTCTCGGAGTACCGCAGCCAGTTGCTGTCGGGGGCGTCGCCTTCAGACTGGAATCCCGAAGAGGAGACGCCCCATAGGAAGTCGTCGGGAAGCGGCCCGACGGTCTCGGAGGCGGAGGCCGGTGCGGCGACGATGAGCATCGAGGCGACCAGGACGAGGCAGGTGGAGAGTCCGCTGAGTGCGCGCATGGGGAATTGCTCCTTACTCCCGGTATCGTCCATATTCATGGTATTCGATGGAGCTGCCTCGCGACACCGCCGAGGCCAGGTTTTCTCACAGCAAGGCAGCGGCCGGACCCCGTCCAACCGTGTCCGGCCGCTTGCGACGTGAGGGAATGCCCGCCCAGCCGCCCCGCTGCTGCTGGACATCCGGGCCGAGGCCGCGGCCCTCGAAACCGGCTCGACTCATGCAGACTCGACGTACCAGACCCGGATACAGGGGTCACGAAGTTCACTCGGCACGGAGGTAGACAAAGTGAAGCGCATCGGCATCATCGGGGCAGGCGAGATCGGTCGGGCCATCGTAGTGGGACTTTGCGACGGGGACGAGTCACCGTCGGTGTTCCTCTCTCCTCGTGGAGCCCGCACGGCCGCAGAGCTGTCCGCCCGCTATGAGGAGGTACAGGTCTGCGCCGACAACCAGGACGTGGTAGACCGCTCCGAGGTCGTGATCATCGCCGTACGCCGCCAAGACCGGCACGAAGCGCTCGCCGGCTTGAAAGTGGACGATGACAGGATCGTGGTCAACGTGATGGCCGGAGTCGCCAACGAGGACCTGCGCCAGACGCTGGCCACCGACGCCCCGCTGGTACGGGCCATCCCCTTGCCTGCCGTATGCGAACGCCGCTCGGTCACGGTGACGCACCCGGCGCATCCGGCAGTGGATTCCCTCTTCGAGTACCTGGGCGGGGTGCTCCCAGTCGCGGACGAGGCGGCCTTCAACGTCTTCTCCGCGCTGACCGGGACGCTGACCACCCACTACCGGTATCTCGCCACGCTCACGTCTTGGGCGGCAGACCAAGGCGTCGCCTCCGACGACGCCGACCGCTACATCCGCGGACTCTTCCAGGGCATCGGGCGTGCCCTGAGCGACGAGACCCGCTCCCTGCACCAGCTCGCCGCCGACCACGAGACTCCGAACGGCAACAACGAACGCATCCGAACCGCATGGTTCGGCCCGGACAACGCTCAGGCCCTGAACAAGGCTCTCGACGACCTCCTCGACGACCTGACTTAGCCGGAACCGACCCCGCGGTGATCTCGCCGAGCGCGGCTCAGCGCTTGCCTCCGTGGAACAGGGCGTCCAATCCTACTGCGAGACAACCAAGATCGGGGAGTCTTCACCGAGTTCGGCGTCCCGGACTCGGGCCGCGGCCTCAAGCGCGCGGGCTTGGCCCCTCCGCCTTTACGATGTTCGCCTGCCTACAGCTCCAACAGTCCGCGTCTGATCGCGGAGGTCACGGCCGCCGTGCGGTCCTTGACTCCCAGCTTCTGGTAGCTGCGCAGCAGGTGGGTCTTGACGGTGGCCTCGCTGATGTGCAGCCGCCGCCCGATCTCGGCGTTCGACGCTCCGTCGGCGACCAGGCGCAGCACTTCGAGTTCCCGGTCGGACAGCCCCTGGCCGCGCGGGGACCGCACCGCACCCACCAGCCGCGCCGCCACCGAAGGGGCCAGGACCGTCTCACCGCGCGCCGCGGCACGGATCGCCCGCACCAGATCGGCGGTCGGCGTGTCCTTCAACAGGTAGCCGACCGCCCCTGCCGCCACCGCCCGGACGATGTCGGCGTCGGTCTCAAAGGTCGTCAGCACCACCACGTTCGCCGTGGCCGCCAGGCGCTTCGTGGCCGCGACACCGTCGCCGCCGGGCATGCGCAGATCCATGAGTATGACGTCCGGGGCGAGCGACGCGGCCGTCACCACCGCCTCCTCGCCCGAACCGGCCTCCCCGGTCACCTCGATGTCCGGCTCGTTGGCCAGCATCCCGCGCAGCCCCGACCGCACGACCGGATGGTCGTCGACCAGCATCACCCGGATCATGCGGGCACCTCCAGCCTCACCGCGACGCCGCGGCCCGGCGCCGAGTCCACTTCGAATGTCCCGCCCAGGCCGATCACCCGGTTGCGAACGCCCCGCAGCCCGAACCCCGCCGAAGGAGCTTTCGGGTCGAACCCGGGGCCGTCGTCGGTGACCGACACCGCCACGGCCCCGTCCTGGAAGTCGACGGACACGCGCGCGGCGGCGCCGGCTGTGTGCTTGTCGACATTGCGCAGAGCCTCTTGGACCGCGCGCACCAGCACCACCGCCGTAGCCTGCGGCAGCCTGCGGGTTTCCCCGTCGACGACCAGAGCCGCACCGGCCGCTTCGGTCAAATCGGCGAGCGAGTCCTCCACATTGATCGCCTCGCCCCCACCCGGAGACAGCGCCTCCACCATCGCCCGGGCCTCGGCCAGGTTCGCGCGGGAGGTCTGCTCGATCAGGCGCAGCTGCTCGTCGCGCTGCTCCTTCTCAGTGGCCGTGCGCGACGCCTGCGCCAGCATGACGATGCTGCTCAACCCCTGGGCGACGGTGTCGTGGAGCTCAGCCCCGAGGCGCTGGCGCTCGGCGGCGACACCGGCCTCGTGAGACAGGCGCTTCACTTCGGCCCGGCTGGCTTCGAGCTCCTCGATGAGCAGGTAGCGCTCGACACTCTGGTCGATGATGCGGTAGATGAACGCGCCGATGGCGACCGAGGCGGAAGCGGTGACCGAGCATACGAGCAGCGACCACAGCACCTGGGTCGACGACGCGCCATCGAACGCGTCCTCCAACGCGGGCACGAAGTTCAGTGCCACCACCACCGGGACGGTCGCTCGCAGCGGCCCGATCCAGAACAAGTGGGAGATGAGCGGGAACAGCATCAGGAACGCGATGCCGTCGACCAGAGCCAGGGGGACGAACAGCGCCAGCACCCCGAAGCGGTATACGTGCGCGGGCACGCCGTCGCGTTCGTCGATGACGAGGCGCCTGCCCAACAGCAGGTACCACAGCACCAGGGCGGTCATCCACAGTGCAGCGGCGATGGCGTCGCCCGCGGAGTCGGCGCCGAGCACGAGCATCACCGACACGGCCACGGTGGCGAACGCGTATGTCCACTCCCAGTAGCGGAAGCTCCGGTTCCAGGCGTGCGGCCTCATCGGGTGAGGCTGCTTCGCCAGCGGAAGGTCGTCAGGCACAGCACCAATCCTCCAGCACACCACAAGGCGAGTACGATCGCCACCCGGTCCAGCTCCCAGCGCCCGGCCGGCTCCAGTTCGGCCATGTGATCGGGCAGGAGTGCGGCGCGGAAGCCCTGGGCGAGCCACTTGATGGGGAAGACCGCGCCTAGGTCGGCCATCCAGCCGGGCAGGGCCTGGTGCGGGATGTAGACGCCGGAGATGAAGAGCAGCACCGTATAGGGCACCATCGTGATCGCTCCGGCGCTGCGGGCGCTCCGGGCCAGGCTCGAAGCGGCAATGCCCAGCAGGGAGCAGGCGGTGACCCCCAAGACGAACAGCCACGCCATGGTGAACCAGGAGACGGGGTCGTGGAGCAGCGGGAGGTCGAACATGACCGCGCCGATCGCCAGCAGCAGCGCCAGTTCGGCGAGGCCCGCGACGACGACCAGCACGATCTTCCCGAGGAAGAACGACACCGGCGGCATGGGCAGGGCGCGCAGCCGCTTCAGGGTGCCGTCGTCGCGTTCGACGGCCAGGGCGGAGCCGAGGTTGACGAACGAGGTCGACACGATGCCGGCGGCGGCGAAGCTCGCGGTGAGGACCTGACCGCCGGTCACGCCGCCCCTGCTCACGTCACCATCGAAGATGGATCCCAGCAGCAGGAGCAGCAGCGCCGGAAAGGTGAAGGTGAACACCACTGAGGCCCGTTCGCGGAAGAACTGCTTGAGTTCAATGGAACCGCGGTGGGCTCCCAGTGCCATCGCGTTCGGCATGCTCATGCGTTCACCTCCTGGCCGATCAGACGCAGATAGGCGTCTTCGAGGGACCGGCGGGTGACGGCGAGGTCGGGGATCTCGCCCTGATAAGCGTCGCCGAGCTCGGCGACCAGCGCGGTCGGCGCGGTGGTGGTGCGGCGCCCGTCGCGCCAGGACACGGTGGCTTCGCGGTCGTCGACGAGGTCGGCGACGGTTCCGGCGGCGCGGATGCGGCCGGCGGCGATGACGGCGATGCGGTCGGCGAGGGCTTCGGCCTCGTCGAGGTAGTGGGTGGTGAGCAGGGTGGTCGTGCCGTCGGCGGCGAGGGAGCGGATGAGGTCCCAGAACTGCCGGCGGGCTTCGGGGTCGAACCCGGTGGTGGGTTCGTCGAGGAAGAGCAGCTCGGGATTGCCGACGACGCCGAGGGCGACGTCGACGCGGCGTCGTTGGCCGCCGGAGAGCTGGCGGATCTTACGGTTCGACTGGTCGGTGAGGCCGACTTCGGCGATGACCTTATCGGGGTCTCGGGGGCTCGGGTAGTAGGCGGCGAAATGGCGGACGACTTCTCCGACGGTGAGTTCGAGCAGGTCGGAGGCGTTTTGGGAGACGATGCCGACGCGGGAGCGGAAGCGCCGGTCGGCGTCGGCGGGGTCGGTGCCGAGGACGGTGACGGCGCCGCCGTCGCGGGGTCGCTGGGCGGAGAGGATCTCGACGGTGGTGGATTTTCCGGCGCCGTTGGGGCCGAGGACGGCCAGGGTCTCGCCTCGATGGACATCGAGGTCGAGGTCGGCGACCGCGACGGTGTCCCGGTAGGACTTGCGCAGGCCTCGCACTCGGATGGCTGTGTCGTTCATGGGGCCAATCCTGGCCGGATCCGGTCGCGCCGGTGACGTCCGCTCGGCCGATTTGCGGTGTCCACTGGTCGGTGGACACCGGGATCGGAGTCAATATATTGATGTTGTTGACTTTTTCGATGAATTGTGGATACGGTTGTTATCGGTCACTTTCCTCTTCTGCGGCACTTGCGCCCTCCGGCACGGGCGCGATTCCACTTCCCCAACCTCGATCCACGCCGCCTCCTCAGAAAGGCACTGCACGATGCCCTCACGTCGAACAGTCCTCGCGACCGCGCTGACCTCGGCCGTCGCCGCCGCCATCCCGGCCGGATCCGCTTTCGCGCAGACCAGCGGGGCCTACGCGATGGTGTACTTCAAAGAGTCGCCGAACGAGACCGACGACAGCTACGCGCTCCACCTCGCCGTCAGCACCGACGGCCTGGAGTGGACACCGCTCAACCAGAACGACCCCGTCGCCGTCCCGACCGCGGGCACGCGGGGATTGCGCGACCCGTTCGTGCTTCGCAAGCAGGACGGCACCTTCACCGTGCTCGCCACCGATCTCAATGGACGCGTGTTCAACCTCGACAACGAGTACATCCACGTCTGGGACTCCCCCGACCTGACCACCTTCACCGGGTACCGGCGGGTGCATCTGCACGACATGCCGACGCACTCATGGGCGCCGACGGCATTCTGGGACCCCTCACGGGGCCGGTACGCCGTCGTCTACTCGGCCTACAACGGCGTCCGGGACGTGCTCATGGTCAACTACACGACCGACTTCGTCGACATGGGCTCTCCGCAGGTCTTCTTCGACCCCGGCTTCAACGTCCTCGACGGTGACGTGCTCGTCCACGGCGGCGTCTTCTACCTGGCGTACAAGAACCTCGCCGACAACGACCTCTACGTCTCCCGATCGGCCACGGGAGCGCCCAACAGCTTCACGACCCTGACCGACGGCCTCCGCCAGGGCGACGCGATCGAAGCGCCGATCCTCGTCGAGTCCCACGCGGGCAACGCCTTCTGGCTGTGGGGCGACTCGTTCGTCCCGGACAACGCGGTGTTCTACGCCTGGCGGTCGACCGACATCGACGGCGACTCCTGGTCGGCGCTCGGCCAGCGCGAATACACGCCGCCGATGAGCGCCAAGCACGCGAGCATCGTCCCGATCAGCGCGGCCGAGCGTGACGCGCTCATCGACCACTGGGGCGCGCCGCTGTGGAACCGGCTCAAGTCGTACAACTTCCCGGGCCGCTATGTGCGCCATGCGGACGGACTGGCGAGGATCGACCCGTTCCCGATGGAGCCGCCGGCCGGCCAGCAGTGGCGACTGGTGCCGGGGCTCGCCGATCCCGCCGGGGTGTCGTTCGAGTCGGTCGATGAACCGGGCCGTTACCTGCGGCATTCGGGCTACGTCCTGCGGCTCGACGGGGACGACGGGACGGCGCTGTTCTCGGAGGACGCGACGTTCCATCGCACCGCGGGCCTGGCCGATGCCTCCTGGTCGTCGTTCCGGTCGCACAACTTCCCCGACCGGCACATCCGCCACTCGGACTATGCGCTGCGCATCGACCCGATCGGCGATGCGACCGGCCGCGCCGACGCCACCTTCCGCGTCACCGCTTAGCGATCGGGTCCGACAAGAGTGTCGAGTCGGTCAATGAACCGGGCCGTTGCCTGCGGCACTCGGACTACGTCTTGCGACTCGACGGAGACGACGGGACCTCCACCGAAGTCGTCCACTGACCCAGGGCGAACCTGCCCTGAGCTCGACGCTCACCCGTCGGACGGGGAATGGCGCTGGGCAGGACGCGACGGGGCCGAATAGAGAACGCCCCATCCTCGCTACTCGGATGGGGGCGTTCTTCGGGAGCGGGTTTCGCTCGAGGTCTAAGCCGCGTTCCGCGCCCACTGCTGGTTCTGGCCGCCGTTGCAGTCGTACTGGATCAGTCGGGTACCGTCCTCGGCGGAGCTGCTCGGCACGTCCAGGCACCTGCCCGAATGGCGCGCGATCAGGCTCACATGGCCGGAGCCGGCGTCCTGGACCTCCCACTGCTGACTTTCACCGCCGTCGCAGGACTCCTGGACGGCCCTGGCGCCGTTGGCCGTCGAGGAATCCTCCACAGCGAGGCACTTGTCCGAGTGCTGGGCGACGATCTGGAAATAACCGTTGCCGAGGTCCTGGAACTGCCAGGTCTGGTTGGATCCGCCGTTGCAGCCGTACTGAGCGATCTCGGCGCCTTCGGCGGTGGACTCGCTGATCACGTCGGCGCACTTGCTGGAATGCCTGGCGGTGAGCGTCACCGGACCGGTCCCGGTGCCGCCGCCCTCCTGCTCGGTGACCGTCCAGCGCTGGTTGGTCCCGGAGGTGGGGGTGTAGGTCTCGACCGGGGACCCGTCGGCGGTCTCGTTGCCCCACACGTCGAGCAGGCGGCCGGTGGCGGCGTTGACGAAGGTGTAGGTCCCGTCGCCGGTGGTCGACATGACCCACTGCGCGGCGGTGCTCGGGGTACCTGAACCTGCTTCGAGGACCGCGTTGCTGCCGCTGGCGGCGAGGCGCTGGCCGGTGGCGGCGTTGGTGATCGAGTACCGCTCGCGGTGAGTGTCGCCGCTCGTCAGCTTCTCAATGGACCACAGCTGCTCGTCGGTGTCGCTGTCGGTCCGCAGGACCACGCCGTCTCCGTCAGGGGCCAGCGAGCGGTCGCTCTGGACGCCGTCGATGCGGTAGAGCCCACCGGGCTGGATGAGCGCGGCGTCGGAGGCCACGCCGGAGACGCCGTCGACCACGAAGGTCGTGACCGACTTGGCCGGGACGGACAAGGTCGCGGTCGTGCCGTCGACGGCGACGGGGCTTCCTTGGACGAGGTAGCCCTCACCGCTGGTCGTGACCGGAGTGACCGACGCACCGGAGGCGATGGCACCGAACTTCGACAGGTCGAGGGTGATGGTGCGGCTCGAGGTGCTGCGGTTGACATGAACCAGGGTCGCAGCGGTGCCGGAGGACTTGATGGCGGCGGTCGTGTCGACGTCGTCGACGCCGATGAAGGTGTCGCCCGGCTCGATGTAGTGGGTGAAGTTGCGGATCGTCTGGTACTTGGTGTTGGTCTGGATCGGGCAGGTCTCGAGGGTGTCCGAGGCGTCGCAGTCGAACGGGATGTGGATGCTGCCCCAGTTCCCGCCGCCTTCCTGCTGCGGTATGGAATCCTCGATCGGCTGCCAGAACACCCATGCCGACGGCTCGAGCTCCCGCATGTCGTCGACGATGCGGTCGGCGATGCCCAGGCCTGTCTCCATCGTCTCGTAGTCGGTCCCGTTGTTGAAGCTGCCCTCGACCTCGCTCATCCACAGGGGCTTGTCGTCACCCTTGGCGAGGTCGCGCACGCTGGTGCGCTGACCGGTGCCGTAGGTGTGGACGTTGAGCTGCTGAACCGCGTCCCGCGCGGACTGGGAGTAGTCGTTCCAGTTGGTGGTGAACCGGCCGGGGTTGGTCTCGTCCATTGCGGAGATGACCGCGTCGGTGCCCGCGCCGTTCAGCGCCTGCTGGAGGGCGAGGATGACCTGCTGCTGCGAGGCGGGACCGGCGTGGGCGCCTTCTTGGCGGCCGCCGGTGGGCTGGACTCCGTCAGGGCCGAGGGTGGTGCCCCAGTATGACGTGTTCGGCTCGTTGAGCGGGTTGACGGTGTCGAAGGTGATGCCGTGGCGGGTCTCGAGCTCCTCCATGACGCGGACCAGGTAGGTCGCGAAGTCGTCGACGGTGTCCGGCCGAATCTGGTCGTCGCTGGAGTCGAATCCGCCGGAGGCGTAGCCGGAGACTGTCTGGAAGTACGGCGGGGAGTTCGAGAAGGCCTCCCAATGGGTGACGTCGTCCTTGATCTGGTCGATCCACCAGCGCTGGTTCGGATCGGCGTCCCAGTCCCAATGGGACGCGTTGTTCGGGTCCCACCAGTCCTTGTCCTCGTGGGTGGTTCCGGGCGGTGCGGCCCAGAAGCCGTCCATGTCGGCCCCGTCCTTCATGTAGGACGAGTCGATGTTGGGCGCGTTCTCGCCGGCGATGTTGTAGCGGGCGATGTTGAGGTTCAGACCCTGCTCGCCGAAGACCATGTCCACCAGTTGGTTGCGGATCTCGTCGGGGTAGCCGCCGGTGGCGTTGGACATCCAGACCAGACTGGTGCCCCAGCCTTCGAACGTCTCGTGTTGGTAGGAGGGGTCCGGGGTCACGGTCACGGCCGTCTGGGCGGTGGCCGGTGCGGCTGGTATCGAGGCGATGGCGGCACCGACGGCGAGTGCGACCGCACCCGCCAGAGGACGGAAGATTCTTCGGGGCATGGGCTACTCCAGGGGAAACGGTTGCCAGGGACGCGTTCCCCAGCCTAACTACAACCCATAGAAAAAGTCAACATCCTCGATGTTCGCGACTGCCCGAGATCATCGGTCGCGCGGCCATCAAGCCCCACTCGACGGTCCGATGCCTCGGGCACCGTCGTGCGTCCGGGCTTCGAGCATTCCCGCGAGGGCCGCTGCGGTACGGGCCACGGATCGGTCGTCGTCGTGGGCCAGCCGCTGTAGAACACCCAGTGCGACGGCGGCCGGCATCTCGGCGAGTGCCTGGACCAATCGCATCCGCACCGCGGAGCTCCCGTGGGATGCGGCAAGTTCGTCGACCAGCGCGCTTCTGATTCGGCCCGCCCTTTCCGGGTCCCGTGCCAACGTCCCCAGGACCTCGGCCGCCTCGACGTCGTTCGCGCCCTCCACCACCATGTCGACGAGTATCGGCACCGCTTCGGACCTCCCGCCCGCCCCCAACGTCAGAGCGGCGTGCCTGCGGACCGTCGTGTCCGGGTCCTCGAGAGCGTCGACGAGCACCGCTGCCGCCTCGTCACCGGGGATCTCGGTGAGCGCCAGCACCGCGCGTCGCCTAACCTCGACGTTCTCCGATCCCAGGCCCGGTGCCAGGCTCGCCACGACGTCGTGGTCCGCCCTTGCGAGTGCCCACCGCAGGGCCCCTGCGACGTTCGGATCGGATTCGGCCAGAATCGCCTCGGCCAGCACCTGGGCCGGCGCATCCGCCGCCGGGGCCAGCACGGCCTGCTGTCGCCGCGCGGCGTTCGGCGAGCCGAGCCCGTGCAGGAGTTCGACGATGCTCAGGACGTCCTCCCAGCCGGAGGGGTCCGACGAGTCGACCGCGCGGAGCCGCCCCAGCAGCTCCTGCTCCCGGCTCAGTCGCCCTTCGGCCTCTCGGATGAGATCGCCGATGAGCGCGGACGGCGTGAAGCCGGGATCCTGGAGAACGCGTCCGATCTGACGCAGCGACATGCCCAGAGTTCGCAGGCTCTCCACGTGGAAGATCCGCCGGATGTCCTCGTCGGCGTATTCGCGGTAGCCGCCCACCGTACGGCCGGTCGGCCGCACCAGTCCGAGGGCGTCGTAGTGTCTGAGCATCCTGGCGCTCACGCCCGATCGGCGCGCCACCTCACCGATCAGCACGCTGTTCCGGTCTCCCGTTCCCCGCCGAGCGCGACGATCCGTTTCGCCTCGTCGACGGCGAGCTCGAAACCGGCGTCCGGGTCGCGCAGGAGCCGCACCGTGGCGATCGCATGCGCGCAGACCTTGGCGTCATCGCTTCCCATCGCCGTCCGAAGCATCGGCTCGACCTCCTCTCCGAGCGTGACGAGGGCGCGGCTGAGACTGAGCTGCACCTCCCGATCTCCGCGACCGAGCTGCAAGGCAAGTTCCTCGGCCAAGTCCTGCTCTTGCCCCTCAGGCACGAGGACGACGGCGGCACGCCATGCGCTCCGGGCGACCTCGTCGTCGGAGTCGCGCAGCAGGGACCTGGTGATCGCGGGCCATGCTCTCGCGTCCCCGATCTTGGACAGTGTATGCAACGCCTGGCTCCGGGCTTGAGCGCGCTCCGAGCGCAGCTGGGTGCGCAGTCTCGGCACAGTGGAGTCCGATGGGAGACGGGTCAACGCCCATGTGAGCATGTCGCGCACGTAGAAGTCGGGCTCGATCGCGCACCGCGCCACGAGGGCGTCGACCAGAGCGG
This sequence comes from Glycomyces sp. L485, assembly GCF_022548875.1. GTDB lineage: Bacteria > Actinomycetota > Actinomycetes > Mycobacteriales > Micromonosporaceae > Glycomyces. Next base: position 30,115 of record NZ_JAKZEW010000008.1, read on the forward strand.
GATCGGGGCGGGTGCCGACCGCGAGCGCGGCCTTGAGCCGCGTCGACGAGTCGCCGTCTGCCAAAGCGTCGATCAGATGCGTATCCAGTGGATCCGTGCGTGGCGAGTTGATGTGGACCACCTCCGGCACCCAGTCAAGACCTTGTCACAGTGTCAATGTCAAGCGTGCGGGCGAAATCGATCGGCAACTCGATGAGTTCGATCTGTCCCATATGGCGGGGCGTCCACCCTGCCACGCGCGACCTCGAAATACCACGCCCGATCCAACGGCATCGACCGCCGAACCTACGCGGGTTGCGAGCGGTTGCGACAATCGGAGCCCTGCAACCCCACTCGCCTCGAGGAGCCCCATGACGCGATCCTCCGACGTCCGCGAATTCGAGGTCGCCGTGGCCGATCGGCTGCGCACCCGCGACCTGGTCCTGTTCGCCATCGCCGTCGCGGCGCTGGTGGCGGCGCCATGGATGATGATCGGCGCGGGCTCCGATCCGGTCTCCTACCGGGACGCCAGCGGGTTCGAGAAGGAGACGCCGGCGTGGATGGGGGTGCCGATCCTCCTCGCGCCGCTGCTGGGCTGGTCGGGGATCAAGGCCTACCACCTGTTGCGGCGGCCGGCGGCGGCGATAGTCGGACCGGACGGCATTCGCCTGTACCCCGAGGGCCTTCACGGGCTGTACATGCGGATGACCGTGCCCGTCGTCGACCTTCCCTGGGGAGAGGTGGAGCAGGTGGTGCTGTGGCGGCTGAGGCGGAAGCTGCTGTGGCTGTTCCCGGCCTGGGAGTCACACGTGGGGGTCGAGAAGACGACCGAATGGTACGAAGTCTCGCAGAGGGAACCCACTGAGCGCCAACGGCAGAGCCGGGAGGTGCGGCCAAACGGTTCGCCGGTGCGCCTGGGTTCCATGTTGAAATCGCGCAGTGTCCGCCTCTCACCGCGAGCGGCGGTCCAGATCGCGGAGGCCGCAGCCCGTTTTGCGCCGAGAGTCAAAGTCGTCGACGAGCGCTACCACGGACGATCCGAACTGATCGAACCGAATCCGTCCCGGTCGACTACCGTCGACTAGCCCGGACCGCAGCCGATACCGGTCGGCAGCGGGTGGGACACCTGGAGAGCCCGGTGCGCTGCAAGGCGCACGCCGGGTGTCCTCAGCGGCCGGTCTTCCCGGTCGGTCAGGGTTCTCGATGCCTGCGGGTGTGGCAAATCGTGGGTTCTCGTTGAGCAGTTGTTGTTTTTGTGGACGCACACGGCTATGCTGAACCGATCGTTATATCGATAAAAACTGATGTTTCGATGGAGTCGGTCCGGCCAGCCCGGCACGGTCGTGTCACCGCCTCCGCATTCCTGCCGCCTCGGCAGGGACAACTGGACATAACCCCAGCACGCACGGAGCAAACATGCGAACCTCCCCGAACCGACGGCTGAAAGCGCTGTCGGCGATTGTCGCGGCCGCAGTAGCGGTCGTGTCCTTCTTCGTCCTCAACCCGTTCAGCGCCTCGGCCGCACCAGACACCGATGCCTGGTACATCATCGAGTCCCGGCACTCGGGCCTGGTATTCGACATCGAGGGCGCCTCGACGCAGACCGGCGCCGAGCTGGTCCAGTGGAACCGCACGGACGCGCAGAGCCAGCAGTTCCGGTTCATCGACTCAGGCGACGGCTATTACCGCATCCAGGCCCGGCACTCGGGCATGGTCCTCGACGTGTGGGAACGGAATCCCGACGACGGCGCCACGATCGCCCAGTACAACGACCAGAACGGCACCAACCAGCAATGGCAGGTGCAGGAGAGCGGCGGTTACGTCACCTTCGTCAACCGCTTCTCCGACAAGGCCCTCGACGTGTGGGCGAAATCCACCGAGCCCGGCGGCCGTATCAGCCAGTACACGGCCAACGGCGGGGCCAACCAGCAGTTCGAGCTCATCCGCGTCGACGGCGGCGACCCGGGAGGCGGCGGTGGCGGCGAGATCGAGGGCTGCTCCGGCACCGCGCCCATCGTCTGCCGCTTCGACGTCGCCCCCGGCACCTACGACGTCACCGCCGTCCTCGGCGGCGACCAGGCGGGCTCGACCGTCGTCACCGCCGAGACCAGGCGCACCATGCTCGGAGCGACGCAGACCGCCGCCGGGGAGCTGGTGACGGAGAGCTTCACCGTCAACGTGCGCAACCCCGAGGGCCAGCCGACCGGATCCACCGGCAGTCCAGGACTCGACCTGTACTTCGGCGGGCAGGCGCCGCGGCTGAGCGATCTCACCGTCACTCCCAGCGGGCAGCGGCAGCTCTTCCTCGCCGGTGACTCCACCGTCTGCGACCAGTCCACGCGTCCGTACACCGGCTGGGGGCAGGAACTGCCGCAGTTCTTCAACCAGGGCCTGTCGGTCGCGAACTACGCCGACTCCGGAGAGAGCTCGGGGTCCTTCCTGGCCAACTCGCGGCTCTTCCCGACCATGCGCCCGCTCATCGGAGACGGGGACGTGGTGCTCATCCAGTTCGGGCACAACGACAAGCAGACGAGCGCCGCGGACTTCCGCGCCAACCTCACCAGGATGATCGCCGACGTGCGGAACCAGGACGGCACTCCCGTTCTGGTCACACCGATCGTCCGTCGCTGGTTCAACTCCGACGGCACGCTCAACAACGGCACCGCCCTGCACGTCAACGGGGTCGGCGCCGACCTGCCCGCCGAGATGCGCCAGTTGGCGCAGCAGCAAGGCGTGGGGCTGATCGACCTGACCGCGCTCACCAAGCAGCGGGTGGAGGAACTCGGCCCGGAGGGATCCAAGTCCCTGTTCCTCACCAACGAGGCGGGCGACAACACGCACACCTCGGAGCACGGAGCGACGGAGTTCGCGCAGATGGTGCTCGACGACCTGCGAACTCAGGGAATGCTTCCCGCCGACCTGTTCCGCTGATCGCCGGGGCCACGCCGCACCAGACGAACCCGCAACCCGACACTGATGCACGACATGCAGTACCGGATCGCGATCGCCTGGCAGAGCACCGGTTACAACCGGCCGCGCTTCTCCATTGGAAGCGGCGTCACCGCCTATTCCAGGCCGGACATCCACACCTCATAGGGCACCGGCGCCCCGGGCGCCGGTGCCGGACGGCCCCGGGGCGCGCGGTTCTCAGACGGCGGCCGTCCAAGCCGCGGCCGCCGTCGCCGCACCGCAACCGCAAGGCCGACAGCAAGGAGGCACCTTCGCATGAAACGCCGAACCGACGCCGACTCGGCAACCGGCACGCGGCATCGCCCGCTCGGACTCGCCGTGGCTGCGATCGCCATGCTGACCGCGCTTCTCGCCTTCACCGCGGTCCCGGCATCCGCGGCCGCGCCTACGCTCGGATCGCCGAGCGTCACCACGCTCACCACCAACGGCCGCACCGCGTTGACGTACACCGGCTACATGAACGGCGAGTCGTTCCAGCAGGACGGCATCACGACGTTCAACGGCTGGCAGTACACGGCCTGGTGGGACCAGGACGGCTACGCGAACCTCGCCCGCCGCGCGGTCGATGCGAGCTCGTGGCAGACGGTGCGCCTGACCGATTACCGGACCACTTCGACGGACTCGCACAACACGATCTCGATCGGCATCTCCGGGCAGGACGGCACGATCCACCTCTCCTTCGACATGCACAACTCGGTGCTGAAGTACCGCAAGTCGATCGCCGGGCTGGCGACTTCGCCGTCGAGCGCGAACTGGTCGGCGGCGAGCTTCGGGTCCGTGTCGAACAGCCTCGCCGGACAGCGCCTGTCGCAGGCGACCTACCCGCGATTCTTCCGCGCCCCGGACGGGGTGCTGCAGATGAGCATCCGCACGGGCGCGAGCGGCGCGGGAGACCTGGTGCTCTTCGAATACCGCAGCGGCGCCTGGACGTACCTCGGCGAGTTCCTCAACGGGACGGGCGCCGACAACAACGCGTACCTCTTCGGCATCGAGTACGACGACACCGGGCTCGACACCAGCGACCTGCTGCACGCCACCTGGACGGTGCGTGAGACCCCGAACGCGAGCACCAACCACGACATCTACTACGCCTACAGCAAGGACCAGGGCCGCACCTGGCGCAACAACAACGGCGACGTGGTGGCGACGACCGGCTCGAATCCACTCGTCGCCGACTCGGCCGGGCTGCGGGTCGTCGGCATCGGGCAGAACCGTGGCCTGATGAACCAGGAGTCGCAGGTGCTCGACAGTGAGGGAAACGTCCATGTGCTCGCCTCGCATCTGCCCCCTTCGGCGCCCAGCGACGGCAACTTCGACAGCGCGCGACGGAATTCCGTGCTCGTGCACTACTGGCGCGACAAGCCCACCAAGGAATGGAACCGCCAGGTCCTGTCCTACACGGGCGTGATGACCCGCGCCGACATCGGCGTCGACTCCGAGGACAACCTGTACATCACCGGCGGCAATTCCTCCACCCGGAGACTGAGCGTCCACACCGCCTCGAAGGCCTCGGGCTGGACCGATTGGACCACCCGCTACACCTCGAGCGTCGAGTACTACTCCGACCCGCTCCTCGACCATGCCCGGCTCCTCGACGGCGTCGTCTCGGTCTTCGCTCCCCGATACGGCGGCAGCCGGATCGAGGTGCTCGACTGGGCGACGGGACAAGGCAGCGGAAACACGGACATCGCGAACCGGAACTCCGGCAAATGCATCGACGTGCTTTCGGGCTCGACCGCCGACGGGGCGGAGATCATCCAATGGACGTGTCACGGCGGCGCGAACCAGCAGTGGGAGCTGCAAGACGCCGGCGGCGGGTACTACCGCATCGTCTCCCAGGAGTCCGGCAAGTGTCTCGACGTCAACGGCGTCTCGACCGCCGACGGCGCCCCGATCATCCAGTGGAGGTGCGGCAGCGGCGCCAACCAGCAGTGGCAGTTGCGCGACGCCGGTGGCGGCCACGTCCAGATCGTCGCCCGCCATTCCGGCAAGTGCATCGACGTGACCGGCTCCTCGACCGCGAACAGCGCACGACTGCAGCAGTACACCTGCTCAGACGGCACCAACCAGCAATGGGTCCTGCAGGCCCCATAGGAACCGATCCGCACAGGAGCGATCATGCGATCAGCCAGAAGCATCCCGGTCAAGCGCAGTGGGCGTCCGCGCCGCGCGGTCACGAGTGCTGCGGCGGCGCTCCTCCTGGTAGGGGCGGGCGTGCTCGGGACGGCGGCGCCGGCGTCGGCCTTGTACGGAGAGGCGGACATACGGCCCGTTGAGAGCAATCTGGCAGCCGGGCACTGGGTGGAGGCGACCGCCGGCAGCGGTGAGTCCACCGCTGCCCTGGCCATCGACCAGGACCCGGACACCGCTTGGTCGGCAACGGAATCCGGCCCGGGCCAATGGCTGCAACTGGACTTGGGCGGGGCCTATGACAACGTCCGCAAGGTGCACGTGACCTTCCCCGATCCCGGCGCCGTGTACCAGTATGTGGTCGAGGCCTCCCCGGACGGTGAGCAGTGGCAGGTCATCGCCGACAGGTCGGCCACCGACACCCCGGGGCTGGGTGGAGTCGACCTGTTCACCCAGCCCGGGACCAGATACGTGCGAGTCACCGTCACGAGCGCGTCGCCCGGGGCGGCGGTCGGCGTCAGCGAGCTGAAGGTCTTCAATTATCTCCGTGACGACCTGGTCCTCGGCGCTGATCTGTCGTGGATGGACAACAACCAGGACCGGGATTACTGGGTGCATCCGCAGGAGGAGGACCGCGGCGCCGGCCCGTTCCTGCTGGACGTGATGCAGGACCGGGGTTTGGAGTACACCCGGCTTCGGGTGTTCAACGAGCCCCGGAGCGAGTTCTCCGGAGACCCGAACGCGATCCCCTACCAGGGACCGGAGCGCACGCTGACTTCGGCGCGGTGGGTCACCGAGCGCGGACTCGGGCTGGGGATCGATTTCCACTACGCCGACTCGTGGGCCGATCCGGGCAAGCAACCCAAGCCCCGGGCCTGGGCGGAACTGGAATTCGACGAGCTGACCGAAGCGATGTACGACTACACCTACGACTACCTCAGCCGGTTGGTCGCGCAGGGCACGGTCCCGGACAAGGTGGCGGTCGGCAATGAGATCGCCAACGGGTTCATGTGGGGCAGCGAGGCGGCCGAGGCTCCGAATACGGAGGCGGTGCACGCGGGCGCGAACCCGCCGTACTTCCGCGACCAGCCGGAGATCTACCAGTCGCAGCCCGGCGGCGGCATCCTCTGGCAGTACCGGGCGTCCGAGGACCCGGACGAGTACCAGCTCTACCTGGATTCCTGGGACCGGTTCACCACGCTCCTTGCCTCCGGGATCGCTGCGGTGCGGGACGCTTCGCCGGAGACCGAAGTGGAGCTGCACTCGGTCGTCGGGCGGATCAGCGGCATGGACAAGGCGGGCGAGTACTGGGACCAGCTGGTGACCCGGTTGAACGCCAAGGGCCAGGACTTCGACGTGCTCGGGCTCTCGTACTACCCGGAGTGGCACGGCACCCCCGAGCAGATGGAATTCAACCTGCACACGCTCGCGGCCACGTATCCGCAGTACGAACTGGAGATCGCGGAGACCTCGTATCCCGCCACCGGCGGTGGCACCCAACCCAACTCCCCGTTCCCGCGGACGGTCCAGGGCCAGGCGGACGCCATCCAGCACGTGTTCCAGATGGTCAACGACGTCGTCGACAATCGCGGCGTCGGGGCGCTCACCTGGGAGCCGGCGAGCTTCCAGGCGATGTTCCGGTCGGTGCCGGGCATGTCCGACACCTTCGAGCCCTACGCTTCGATCGACGTCTACAACCAGAGCCGCGCCACGCACGTGCTCGAGGACACCGTCTACAGTGCGGTCCGGTCCGGGGGTACGCCGGTGCTGCCCGGCTCGGTCAAGGTCTTGACGACTGCGGACGGGTCGGTTGCGTCGGTCCCGGTCGAGTGGGAAGACGTGCCGCCGGGGGCGACCGGCACCGCCGGCAGGATCACCGTCTCCGGCACGACCGAGCACGGCGAGGTGGTCGCGGTCGTCGATGTGGTGGACGAGTACGCCTCGGTCGAGTGCGACACGGTGGTGAGCGGTACGCGATTCGGGCCGCTGTCGGTCGAGTCGGGCACCACCTGCCTGGGCGACGGTGCCCGCGTGTTCGGCCCGGTGAACGTGGCCGAGGGCGCCGGATTGGCAGCGGACGGGGCCCGGATCACCGGCCCGGTCTCGGCCGCCGGCGCGGACGTGGTGGTCCTGTGCGACACCCGGGTCCTCGGTCCGGTGAGCTTGACCGGCGGCTCGTCGGTCACCCTCGGCAACCCCAGGACGGACTGCGCCCCGAGCCGAGTGACCGGCCCGGTACGCGTCACCGACACGACCGGCTGGAACGTGATCGCCGGCAACGAGGTATTCGGTCCGCTGTCGTGCACCGGCAACGCTCCGGCGCCGGTGAACAACGGAGCGACCAACGAGGTGCTGGGCCCCAAGACCGGGCAGTGCGCCGGACTCTGATCTGGCTCATGCGGTCGGAAGGAAGACTCGCATAGCGGAGGGGCCCCGCTGCGCCCACCGGTGGTAAGGGATGAGCTGCACGTCGCGGATGGACGATCCGTCGTCGAGTCGGGGCGTCGGCGCCGAGCGGTACGGCGGGCGCCCCGAATCGCCCGGCGGTGTCCGGACCGATGCCATCCGCACCAAGGCGCCGTCGCCGTCGGCGCGCGGAGCGACCGCGGTGTCGAGCCGGATCTCGGCGAGCGACCAGTCCTCGGGCAGATCGACCGACTCCGCGCACAGCACCAGCGGCCCGCGCTCGACCGCGACGCAGCCGCGAACGGCGTCGATCCGAGGGTCGGGCCAGGTCAAACGGGGAGTCACCGGCAGGTCGAGCGTGAGGGCCGCGCCGGGCTCGAGCCCGCCGCGCACGTGAGCCCAGCCCGGCTCGACCGCGCTGGTGCCGGAACCGTCGGTGAATGTCGCTCCGTCAGCCCAGTGGGGCACTCTGAACCGCAGGTCGACCGGGCGTGTGGGTGCCTCGACGACCTCGACGCGCACCGCGCCCTCCCGCGGGTACTCGGTCGTGACGCGCAGCACCAGATCCCCGCCGTCGGCGAGGGCCACGCGCAGCTCTCCGGGCGCGTACTGCAGCAGGGAGACGGTGTCACCGTCCACTGAGGCCGCGTAGGCCTGCCAGGAGGCCAGGGTGCGCGCAAGGTTCGTCGGGCAGCATGAGACGTCGAACCAGGGGGCGCGCACGCCGCCCTCGGCGCGCGGGTTGACCTCCCCCGGTCGAACGTCGGCCGCCGTGGTCCGCTGGTGCAGCGGATTGGCGTAGAAGAAGCTGCGCCCGTCGGCGCCCGGCGAAGCGGCGATCACGTTGTAGAAGGTGCGCTCGATGAGGTCGGCGTAACGCGCCTCGCCCGTGGCCAGGTAGAGCCGCCATGAGACCATGACCGAGGCGATCCCGGCGCACGTCTCGCAGTAGGCGCGGTCGGGCGGCAGCTCCCAGTCCTCGCCGAAGCCCTCGTCCTGGTGCCGCGACCCCATGCCCCCGGTGAGGTAGGTGCGGGACTCCACTGTGCGCTCCCACTGCCGGGCGACGGCGCCGAGCAGCTCCGCGTCGTCGGTGTCGACCGCGACGTCGACCGCTCCGGCCGCCAGATACAGGGCGCGCACGGCGTGCCCGCTCCACACCGTGGCCTCGCGCACGGGGACGTCGTCCTGGAAGTACGAGGCGTCGAGCAGCGCGATGGGCTTGAGCGTCCCGTGCCCGCGCCGTTCCACGAACAGGCGCGCCTGCTCGGTGTAGCGCTCCTCCCCCAGCGCACGGCCGAACTCCGCCAGGCCGAGCTCGATCTCGGCGTGCCCGCAGACGCCGGCGCGGCCGTCCGCACCGAACTCGCGGCACACGTGGTCGGCGGCCCTGCGGGCGACCTCCACGAGCTTGTCCTCCCCGACGGTGCGGACGCGTGCGGCGGCGGCCTGCAGGAGGTGACCCGTGCAGTACAGCTCGTGCCCCGAGGACAGGTCCGAGTACCGCTCCGCCTGGCCCGCGTGCCCGTAGCAGGTGTTGAGGTAGCCGTCGTCGTCCTGCGCGGCGGCGATGCGGTCGACGAGCGCCTCCAGGGTCTCGTTCGGCCAGGCCCTGCCCGTGCGGCCGTGCTCCCACACGAGGGCCTCGGCCAGCTTGTAGACCTCCGAGTCCGAGAACGGCCAGCCTGGTCTGGGCCTGTCCGTCTCCCCGTCGGCGACCCTGTCGAAGTTCGCGATCCAGCCCAGGCGCTCCATCCATTCCAGGCAGTGGCGCAGCGTGGACCGGGAGTTCGACCGCTGGAGGTGTTCCCAGAAGCCTCCGGTCACGCGGAGTTCGTCCAGGGCGGCACCGCGACGCGAACCGCGGCGGGGGTCGACCGGCACGACGAGCGGGGAGGTGTTCTCTTCCACTGATCAGTCCTTCACGGCCCCGGCGGTAACGCCGGCGGCCACATAGCGCTGGGCGACGACCAGCAGGATCGCCGCGGGCAGGGACGCCACCACGGCGGTCGCCATGATCGCGTTCCACTGTGTGGTGTTGTTGCCGATGTACTGGTAGATGCCGAGGGTGATGGGGACGAACTCGCCCGAGCGGTTGAGCGTGGAGGCGAAGATGAAGTCCGACCACGCCCACAGGAACGCGAACAGGGACACCGTGAGCGTGGAGTTGCGGCTCACCGGCAGCACGACCTTGGTGAACGTTCGCCACGGGCCGGCCCCGTCCACGCGCGCGGCCTGGATCAGTTCGCGAGGGATGCCCGCCATGAACGTCGAGTACAGCAGGACGCCGAAGGGGACGGCGATCGTCGAGTCCGCCACGATCAGCCCCCACACGGTGTTGAGCAGACCGAGTCGCACATAGATCGCGTAGAAGCCCATCGCCATGACCACGGCGGGAATCATCTGGGCGACGAGCAGCACGAAGTTCAGCGTTCGCCCGCCCCGCAGGTTGAGGATCGCCAGCGCGTAGCCCGCCGGAGCGGCGACCACGACGGTGAGGGCGACGCAGCCGAGTCCGATGACCAGACTCGTGGCCAGCGCTGGAAGCTGCTGCGACAGTGCGGCCGAGTATCCCTCGAACGTCGGGTCGGACGGGAACCAGCGCGGCGTGCTGCGGCGCAGGTCGCCGGTCTGGGTGAGCGAGACGTTCACCATCCAGTAGACCGGGAACAGCATGAACGCGGTGAGCACCACGCCGAGCGCGGTCTTCCACCAGGATCGGGCGGTCATGAGTTCCCCCTGGTCCGTTGTAGTCGCAAGTGGAGGAATCCGACCACGAGCGCGATGACGATGAGCAGGTTGCCGATCGCGGCGGCCGGGGAGAAGTCCGGCTGTCCCGTGCCGAAGGCCTCCCGGTAGGACCACACCGAGAGCGTGAGCGAGGCGTTCCCGGGACCGCCGGTGGTCATGATCCAGATGACGTCGACGACTTTGAGCGTGTAGATGAAGCCGAGCAGCAGGGTGATGGCCGAGACCGAGCGAAGCAGCGGGACGGTGATGCGCCAGAACTGCTCCCGGGCTGTGGCCCCGTCCAGGGAGGCGGCCTCGTAGACCTCGGCGGGGATCTGCTGGAGGCCGGCGTAGAGGATGACGAGGTTGAACGGGATGCCCAGCCAGATGTTCGCGATGATCACCGCGGTCAACGCGGTGTCCGGGGAGGTCAGCCAGTTGATCTGCTCCCCTCCGAACGCCTCGATGACGGAGTTGATGATCCCGTTCTCGCTGTTGAGCATCCACGCCCAGGTCGAGGCCGACACGATGAGCGGCAGCAGCCACGGCACGAGGAAGAGTGCTCGCAGCACGCCCGAGAGACGGAAGTTCGCGTGGAAGAACACCGCCAACGCCAGTCCGATGACGTACTGCAGGCCGATCGAGACGAGCGTGAACACGGCGGTGTTGACCAGGGCGGTCGGGAACGCGTTCGAGGTGAACACCTCGATGTACTTCTCGAACCCGACGAACTCGGCGTTGCCTTGGACGAAGGCGCGCACCGTGTAGTCGTGGATGCTCAGTTCGATGTTGCGCCATAGGGGGAAGGCGTAGAACACCGCGAGGTAGGCCAGCAGCGGCGAGGCGAAGGCGAGCGCCGCCCATTGCCGGGCGGATGGCGAGTGGGTTCGGCGCCGGCGTCCGTCCTGCCGCGGTGCGGCGGGCCTGGGGCCCGCCGCACCGGGTTGGGACACACGCCCGGTCTCGCCGACCGAGGTCGTGGTCATACGGGAGTCGCTCCGTCTCTTAGCTGGTCGCGTCGGCGGCTTCGGTCTGCGCCTGGGCGAGCGCCTCGGCCGGGGTGGCCGAGCCGGACAGCGCGTTCTGCACTGCGGTCCACAGCGCTTCGGAGATCATCGGGTAGTCGGTGCCGAGGTCGTCGCTGGTGCGGCCCTTGGCTTCGCGCACTGCTTGGACCCAGGGCTCCAGCTCGGGCCGGGCCTCCAGGAGTGCGGCCTGGCCGTCGGCGGTCGGCGGCACGTAGTAGGCGAAGGTGGTCGCGGTCTCGACGAAGCCCTCGGGGGTGGTCATGCACTCCACGATCTGGCGGGTGATGTCGTAGCGCTCGGTGTCGGCCTGGACGGGCGCGATGATGAACTCGCCGCCGGTCGGGGCCGGGGCGGGTCCGCCGTTCATGGCCGGGAGCCCGATGACGCCGGTCGCGAAGCCGGCCTCGGCCGCGCTGTTGACCTGCCAGGTGCCGTTGACGACGAAGCCGTACTCGCCGGTGAGGAACTCTTCCCAGGTCGTGTTCTGGGAGTTGGTGATCACCGAGTTGGGCGCGTAGCCTGCCTCGAGCCATCCGGTCCACAGTTCGAGCGCGGCGACCGCCTCGGGGGAGTCGAGTTGACGCAGGTCGGCTCCGGCGCCCCAGAACCACGGGAGGAACTGGAACGATCCTTCCTCGGTGCCGATGCCGGCGAAGGTGATGCCGCCGTTGCCGTTGCCGGTGACTTGCTCGAGCGCGGCGGTCAGCGAGTCCCAGTCCGTGATCGAGGCCGGGTCGACCCCGGCGGCGTCGAGAACCTCGGCGTTGTAGTAGATCGCCAGCGTGTTGGCGCCGATCGGGATGCCGTAGGCCTGGTCTTCGAGGACGCCGGCGGCCAGCAGGTTCTCGTCCACGCCGCTGACGTCGAGGCCGAGTTCGTCCACGGTCGTCAGCATGTCGGTCTCGGCCAGTGTGGACACGGCGGGGTTGTCGAGCAGGATGATGTCGGGGCTGGTGCCCTCCTGCGCGGCGAGCAGCGCCTGGTTGGTCAGCGCCGTGGTATCAGAGGCGGTGCGCTCGATCGTCACTCCGGCCTGTTCACCGCAGGCGTCGACGCGCGCGGCCCAGTCGGAGCCGGCCTCGTGCTGGGGGTAGGGGTCCCACCAGGTGTAGGTGTCGGCGTCGCCCTCCTCGCCTCCCGACGAGCAGGCCGCGGCCAGTGCCAGCGATGCGACGGCGAGACCCGCCGAGGCGGATCGGGCGAGGGATGTTCTCCTGGGGTTCTTCATGGTCGTTCCTCCTTGAACGGGCTCAGGTCGGCGGTGTCGCCGACCGTCGCAAAGGGATGTTCAGTGCCGATCGCGGGGCGGGGCGGCGGTGCTGCCCCGATCCACGAATTCGGGCGAGACGAAGCGCACGACGTGCGGAGCGTCCTCGGGGACCTGCTTCTCGATGCGGCGCACGAGTTGGCGCACCGCCATGCGCCCGAGCCGGTCGGGCGCGCTCTCGATGGAAGAGAAGGGCAGCGAGAAGGACCGGGCGAACTCGTCGGAGTAGCGCCCGATGACGGACAGGTCTTCTGGTGCGGACAGGTTCCGCTCGTGCAGCACGGTCGGCAGCGCTGCGGCGGCGGCCTCGTTGTTGAGCAGCAGTCCTGTGGCGCCGGGGTAGGCGTCGAGCAGGTCGTGCAGGCGGCGTCCGATCTCGGGTTGGGCGGACGGGCTGAAGGCGGCGTGAAGGGTGATGCCGTGGGCGGCGGCAGTCTCCAGAGCCGCGTTCTGGAGGCGCCACACGTAGGCGCCGCCGCGTTCGACCACGTGCTCGGGTTGCGAGACGAGGATCAGTTCGCGGTGTCCGAGCGCGTACAGGTGCTCGAGCATGACGCGGCCGGCCTCTTCGAAGTCGAGGTCGAAGACGTCGACTCCGGTGCAGTCGACCGGCAGACCCACCAGCGCTCCGGGCTGGGAAGCCGCGCGCAGGACCGGCAGCCGGTCGTCGTCCTCGGCCACGTTGAGCAGCACGACGCCGTCGACCATGCGCGAGTCGGTGATGCGCTTGAGCGCTTTGGGTCCGTCGGGGTCGGAGCTGAGCAGGATGTCGTAGCCGGCGTCGCGAGCGGTGTTCGCGACGCCCAGGATGTACTGCATCATGGCCGGGGGGAACTCGTCCGGCATGAACTGCGCGAACAGGGCGATCACCATCGCTTTGGAGGTGGCCAGCGCTCGGGCGCCCGCGTTCGGGGTGTACCCCATTTCGAGCGCCACCCGCTGGACCCTCGCGCGGACCTCGTCGGAGACGGAGCGCTTGCCGCTCAGGGCGTACGACGCCGTCGAGCGCGCCACGCCTGCGGCGCGGGCGATGTCCCCGATGTTGACCACGTTTTCCTCCTCCAGCGATTGCAGATCGTCGAACCGGTTCGAACCTAGCAGACACGGTCTGCAGAGTTCAATCTCATCTTTGCAACATTTCCGCAGCAAGCATCGCCTACATATTGATGGTCTTGCATCGAACGGTGTTCGAAACTATCGTGAACGCTCAACCGGACCTTCGAACCGGTTCGAATCGCTCAATGAGGAGATGTAATGCACAACACAGTACGAAGGGCGTTGATCCGACTCAGCGTCCTCGCTCTGGCCCTAGGCGCCGCCGTGGCCGGACCCGCGACACCGGCCAGTGCCGCCGGCCTGACTCTCAACGTCGACGTCGGCCAGGTCGTGCGCCCGGCGACTCAGGTCGCCGCCGGCGGCCTGTACGGCGTCGGATCCGATTCCCAGCCGACCACCGACATGCTGCTCCCGCTCAACCCGACGAGCTTCACCCAGCCCCCTCCCGGCACCACCCACCTGGGCAACGGCGCGACCGAGCCCTGCTGTGACGCGCTCGACGTCGGTCACAACATCACGCGAGCGGGCGCCCAGCAGTACATCCGCCTGCCCGACATCTACCCGACCTTCCCCTATGAGTGGCAGGGCTGGGACGACTGGGAGCAGAAGGTCACCACCATGGTGAACGACCGCCTGGCCGCGACCGACACGACCAGCATCAGCGGCTGGGAGCTGTGGAACGAGCCCGACATCTACTGGAACTCCGGCGAGTGGGGCCCCTTCAACCCCGTCTGGACCGACACCTACAACCTGGTGCGCTCCATGGACCCGGTTACTCCGATCGTCGGCCCGAGCTTCTCGAGCTACGGCCACAATAAGATCCTCGCCTTCATGACCCACGCCCGCGACACCGGCACGCTACCCGACGTGATGGTGTGGCACGAGCTGGACGACATGGCCTGGAACGACTTCGAGGGCCATGTCTCCAACTACCGGTCGATCGAGAACCAGCTCGGCATCTCCCCGCGCCCGATCGTGATCAACGAGTACAACAGCTTCAACCAGATGGACATCCCGAGCGTGGCCCTGCACTGGATGAGCGTGCTCGAGCGCCACGGGGCGCGCGAGGCGCACCGCGCCTACTGGTTCGAGGCCGGCACCTTCGACGGGCTGTTCACCCTGGAGAACCAGCCGACCGCGTCGTACTGGCTGTACCGCTGGTACGGGGCGATGACCGGGAACATCGTGGAGACGACGCCCGACAGCTGGCTCGACGGCGTGGCCTCCTACGACTCCAGCCGCCAGATCGTCAACGTCGCCTTCGGCGGCGACTGGGGCGACAACACCGTGAACGTCACCGGCCTGGGCTCGTTCGGCTCGTCGGTCGACGTGCAGCTGCTGTCCACCCCGGGCTCGGGGCGCCACACGCACGTGCCCGCCCCCACCGTCATGAGCGACACCACCATGCAGGTCTCGAACGGGTCGATCTCGGTCCCCGTCAACGGCATGGACGCCGAGGCCGCCTACCAGCTCCTGATCACCCCGGCGGGCGGACCGACAACGTCGTGGCAGCAGGTCTACGAGGCCGAGAACGCCACGGTCCTCAACGCCCAGACCCGGTCCTCGGGCGGGGCGTCGAACGGCTACTACGTCGGCGGCATCGACAACGACACCGACATGCGGTCGGACTCCTTCGTCGACTTCACGGTCAACGTGCCCGAAAGCCGCGACTACACCATGACGATCAGGTACGCCAACGGCACCGGATCGACCTCGACCCACGGCCTGGCCTACAACGGCGGCGGCTGGAGCACGGTGTCTTACCCGCCCACGTCCGGATGGGCGCAGTTCGACACCACCGACGTGACCGTCTCGCTGGAGGCGGGATACAACGTCATCCGGCTGGCCAAGGGCTCGCCGTTCTTCGACGGCGGCACCGGGTACGCGGAGCTGGACAACATCACGCTGTCGTAACCGAATAAATCTGATCCGATCGGCCTGCCGGGCCCGCGTGACGCACGTGGGCCCGGCTCTACTGCTCCACTACAGGAATTCGATTCGGTCCTCCTGGCTCGCAACAGAGGTGGTCCTGGAACTAGCGACTGAACCCTCGGTGCACGGGCGGGTAGGCCGGCTGCTGCGCCGGTCCTGGCTGTGCCGACTGCACGTATCCCCACTGACTGTCGTGCCCCGCCTCGGCGCTTCGTTTCGGCGCCCACTGGCGCACGCTGCGGGTGAAGATCAGAATGAAGGTCAGCAGGACGCCGGCGAACGCAACAGTACCGGCGACGGCGTTCAACGTGAACGGGTCGACGGATCCGATGTAGTAGTTCTCGGCGGCCGGTTCCGGCACCATCCACATCAATATCAGGCAGCCGGCCGCCCAGCCCGCCAGCGGCAGCAGGAGCACGCCGCTCCAGACCGCCGTGAGAATCCGCGCCCAGCGTTTGCGCTTCTGCAAACCGATTGACGAGACGAGCGCCAAGACCATCAGAACAACTGGCAGACTCAGCACCACTGTGAACTCCAGGAGGAATTCTCCTCGCGCAAGGTCCATCGGGGTCGTCCCGGGCTCGATCAAGTCCAGCCCTGCAAATGCCCACTGCTCGCGCGCCGCGATGAGATCGACCAGGCGCTGCAGCATCAGCAAGATGAGTGCCGGCGTGGAGAGTGCGACAACGAATACCGCCACTTGGACCCAAGAGACTGAGGCCGGTTTGCGTGGAGCCGCGAACGGATAGGCAGGCTGTCGCCGATCGTACTGGGGTGAGAATGTCACAGTGCCACCTCACGTTGGTGTCGGAATCAGTGTCAGACTACCCGTCTACGAAGGCGGCCTTGGCAAGGCGGTGTCAAGCTCCTACTTTCCGAGCGGAATGGGACGCGCTCGGCGAAGGCAAGGACCGTTGTCTCCACCTTCAACTCAGTCATATCAGGCAGCAGCTCCCGATGATCTTCGCTATCTCCTACCTCGTCGGCTTCGTGGCACTCTCCATCTGACCTGCGCGTCAGCCGCGGCTGACGAGAAATCTCGCCGTGGTGTCACAGATCGGCCCCGAGCGGTGTCTCCATGCCGAGAGACCAACGAACGAGAAGGAGACTTGATCACAAGAGTCGCCCAGGCCGCGATCACCGGAGCCTTCGGGTCCTCACGACGAAGTTGAACAAGAGAATGCTCGGCGCGGTTCCCGACTGCCTCGGAGCGATGTGGAACAACCCGCGAGTCCTCAAGGGCAGTATGGGCAGACCCTGGGTCACACCGAGAGGGCGGCCTTCGTGCTGCGCAGGTGTTCGAGGAGCCGTATGACCGGGATACTTCCGGCACTACTCAGACCGTTCGGCCGCCTGGTGCTCCTCCAACAGGGACTCGATCACCTGCGCCACGCCGTCCTCGTCGTTCGATCCGGCCCGCTGGTCGGCCGCTTCCAGCGCCTCTGGCTGGGCGCCGGCCATCGCGTACGAGCTTCCGGCCCAGGCGAGCATCGAGGCGTCATTGGGCATGTCGCCGAAGGCGATCACCGAAGCGGCATCGAAGTCTCGCTCGGCGCACCAGGCGGACAGCGCGTCTCCCTTGTTCACCCCGACCGCGTTGTACTCCAGCACGGGGAAGCTCCCCCAGTGCCAGCACACCACGCCGGGGACGTCTATGCTCCTTGCGGCCTCGAGCATCCGAGCCGCACCGGCCGCCCGATCGACCAGCCGGTACTCGGTGACGTCGGTGCAACGCCCCAGTGCCTCCTCAAGCGAGTCCACTCGGCGCCAAGGGTCGTCATAGTGCGGGGACGCGGGGATCTGGCCAGGTTGGCTCAACACCTCGTTCCCCGTCTCGATCGCGAAGACCGAGTCGGGCAGGACGGCGGCCAATCGCCGGTGGAGGTCGCGGAGGATGTCGAAAGAGATGGTGCGGCGCAGTTCGATCGCGCCGTCGGCCGGTTCGTAGACCGCCGCGCCGTTATTGCAGATGGCGACGTCGATCACCGAGGTCAAGCCGGGGACCGCCGCGACACCGCGCGGCGACCGGGCGGTCACCGCCACGACGTGGAAGCCGCGCGTCCGGGCCGCGAGCAGTGCCTTTCGATTCCGCTCCGAGAGCAGTCGCCGCCCGTCGAGGAGGGTGCCGTCGAGGTCCGTGGCGATCACTTTGCGCTCCTGCATGACCCAAGTGTCCCCGTCCCTCTCTCGTGAGCGCAATGGATTTGGTCCGTGTCGGCGCTCAGAACGCACGAGTCCGCGGGTACACCGCGGCGATAGCCGCTCCTCGCCGAAGCACCGCCGCGCACAAGCGGCGAATCCACTCTCCGTACCAGGGTGAGGGCGGCGCGCGCCACCGGCACGCCGGGACCGGGCGATACCAGGAGCGGATGCCCTGAGGGCCCCGACCGTCGGCCGGGGCCCTCAGGGGTTCAGGATCAGGCCGCGGCGATCTGCCATTGCTGGTTGTTGCCGCTGTGGCAGTCCCACTGCTGGAGCCGGGCGCCGTCAGCGGTGGACTCCTTCGTCACGTCCAGGCACTTGCCGCTGTGCCGCGCGGCCAGCCGCACGTGTCCGTCCGGGGCGTCCTGCACCTGCCACTGCTGGTTGTCGCCGTTACCGCAGGTGTACTGGATGACCTTCGCGCCGTTGGCGGTCGAGTCGTTCGCGACGTCGAGGCACTTGCCGCTGTGGGCGGCCACGATCTGGACGTAGCCGTTGCCCAGGTCCTGCAGGTCCCACTGCTGGTTGGTGCCGCCGTGGCATTCCCACTGGGCGATTTCGGCGCCGTTGGCGGTCGAGGCGCTCACCACGTCGGCGCACTTGCCGCTGTGCCGGGCGATGAGGTTGGAGTAGTCGCCTTCGACCCCAGTGACGGATCCGGCGTCGGTGTCGATGGTGATCTCCGAGTACCAGGACATCGTCATGGAAGTGTCGGAGTTGAAGTCCAGCGGCAGCCAGACGTACTCCGAGTCGTCGACGGTGCCGCCCATCGAGTTGCCCCAGCGGTCCCCCATGTACATGTAGGAGGTCCCTTCGCTGCCCGCCACTTCGAGCACGAAGGTGGTCTGCGAGCCGTAGCCGGTGCTGTCGCCGATGTCCTGCATGGCGCTCCACGGGCCGGCGATGTTCGTGGCCGTGGCGTACTTCTGCTGGTTGGGCGACCAGCCGCTGTTGCCCGAGGTGACCATGAAGTAGACGCCGTTGCGCTTGAACAGCGCCGGCGCCTCCCGGTACTGGCCGTCCCAGGGGTTGGCGACCAAGCTGTCGTAGGTGGTGTAGTCGGCGGTGAGCCGGAAGATGCTCAGATCGGCATTGCCGTCGGTGGAGGTGATCTGGTAGGCCGTGCCGTCGTCGTCGACGAAGACCGTCTGGTCTCGCGAGGTGGTGCCGCTCGGCGGGCGGAAGCTCCCCTGCCAGGCGTAGTCGCCGTCGATCGTGTCGGAGACCGCGACCGCGGCGCGTGCCTCGGAGTAGTCGCTGCCGTTCTCCTTGTGCATCCACATGACGAACTGGCCGGTGGTGCTGTTGAAGATGACCTTGGGACGCTCGATCTTGGCGTTCTGCAGCTCCGGGTCGCTGGCAGCGGTCAGGACGTGGTTACGGAACTCCCAGGTCTTCAGGTCGGTCGAGCGGTAGGCGGAGACGGCCTCGAAGGTGTTGTCCGCGTTGCGGTTCTCGCCGAAGAAGTAGTAGAAGTCGCCGACCTTGATCACGCCGCCGCCGTGCGCGTGCACGACATTGCCGTCGGTGTCGGTGAACTGCGTCGCGTTGGTGATGGTCACCGGTGCGGCCTGCGCCGGCGCGGCCGTGGCCAGCAGTGCGACCACACTCGTGACCGCTACCGCGAGGAGTAGTCGGGATCGATGGAGCATGATGGGCTCTCCTTTTTTCATATGGGTTGTTCGATCGTCGGGTGCGGGCTCACACCTCGACGAGCTGCACGCCTTCCCATGAGGGGAATTGATTGAACGCTATCGATGCTCCCATAAGACCGGATGTTCGTGAAGGCCTTCGTCCAATGGTTTTAAAAACTTTCTCCGGCTCCGCCAGGGCATTTCGCCCGGATCGTTCACCTGGGCATGTATTCCACGTGCTCGATCACGCTTCGCACACCCGCCGCAGCAACGGCGAGCATTCGGCCGGTGAATCCGGTGGCGACCTCAGTGGAGAGGTACCGGCCGTCGAGACGTCCGAGCTCCCGGACGCCGTCGCCGCCGTCGAAGGACAGGAAGACGACGTCCGGACCGAGGGTCACCGGCGAGGCGCCCTCCGCTGCGGGCTCCACGGCCTCGATCCGCAACACCGCCCTCCCGGCGGCGCACGGCGCCGCTCCGAGGTCGTGCTCGATGTCGCCTATGCGGGCGGTGGCGCGGACCCGTCCGTCCTCGAAGGTCAGCCCGTACCAGTGACGGTCGTCGATCAGCAGGCGGAAATGCCCCGCCTCGGAGAAAGCCGCCTCGGCCGTCCAGGCGAGGTCGCGGACCCTGGCGCACAGCAGGCCCTCGCCCAGTTCCAGGCCGCCACCGGATCGCCGGACTGCGACGGCTTCGGGTTCGCCGCCGGGGACGACCCAGCGCGCATCGAGTCGAGGCGCGGTGAATTCGTCGGTGAAAGCCGTGTCGGCCATCGGCACGGTGTGGCGGTCCTCGTCGAAGACCGGCCAGCCGTCGACCCACTCGACCCCGGCCAGGAACGTCTCGCGTCCGAGGACGTGAAAACCCGGCGTGAACCCCTTGGGGCGCACCGCGAGATACACCGCGGCCCAGTCCCCGTCCTCAGTCTGCACCAGGTCTGCGTGGCCGGTGTTCTGGACCGGGTGCGCGAGACTGCGGTGGGAGAAGACCGGGTTGTCCGGGCACGACTCGAACGGCCCTTGAGGACTGTCCCCGCGGGCGACGGTGACGGTGTGGCCGCGCTCGGTGCCGCCCTCGGCGAGCATGAGATACCAATGACCGCCGATGCGGTACAGGTGCGGGGCCTCTGAGGCGGCCAGCCCGGTGCCCTGCCACACCGGGTACGGATCGCCCTTGAACCTTCCCGTCTCGGTGTCGAGGCGGCCCTGGAAGATCCCGTCGCCCTCGCCGTCGATCACCGTGCCCTTCCACGTCAGGAAGCACTCGCCGTCCTCGTCCCAGCACAGGTCGGGGTCGATGCCGACCGCTTCGCGCACGTACACCGGATCGCTCCACGGCCCGGCCGGATCCTCTGTCGTGACGACGGTCTGGCCCGGCTCGGGGTCGGCGACGTTCGTGGTCACGAACCAGAACCGTCCGTCATGGAACCGCAGCGTCGAGCCGTAGATCCCGCCGGAGGCCCGCCCGTCGCCGCGGCGGAACTGCGAGCGCCGGTCGAGGATGTTCCCGATCTGTTTCCACCGCAGGAGGTCTCGACTGTGGAAGACCGGTGCGCCGGGAAAGTACTCGAAGCTCGAATGCGCCAGGTAGTAGTCGGACCCCGCCCGGCAGACCGTCGGGTCCGGATAGAACCCGGGGACGATCGGGTGCTCGGCGGCCGGCATTCGCGCTGTGCTCGACACGAGGTCTCCTGACTCGACGAGGAATCGCAAGGTCCCGCAAGTCTCTCAACGGTTCGAGGAGCGCGGCCGGCCGCCTCAGGACATGTCGAGCGCGAGCCGCCGACCGGCGAGCCCTCGCGGGCGGTCCGCGACCCAGTCGCCCACTGTTCGGAGCACCGAGGCCGCCGCGCCCTCGTCGCCGAGGACCAGCGGTACGCCCTCGTCGGCTCCGAGGCCGATCCCGGGGTCGATCGGGATCCGCCCCAGCAGCGGGACCTCGTACCCGAGTTCGGCCGTCAGGGTCGCGGCCACCTGAGCGCCGCCGCCCGAACCGAACGGCTCCCATCTCGATCCGTCGGGCAGCTCGGCCCAGGCCATGTTCTCGACGACGCCGACGATCCGCTGCTTGGTCTGGAGTGCAACGGTTCCGGCGCGTTCGGCGACCTCGGCGGCGGCGAGGTGCGGAGTGGTCACCACCAGCGATTCGGCGTTCGGGAGCATCTGCGCGAGCGTGATCTGCACGTCCCCGGTGCCCGGCGGCATGTCGACCAGCAGCACGTCGAGGTCGCCCCAGAAGACGTCCACCAGGAACTGCTCCAAGGCCCGGTGCAGCATCGGCCCCCTCCAGAGCACCGGAGCGTTCTTCTCGGTGAACATCCCCATCGAGATCACCTTCACCCCATGCCCGACCGGCGGAATGATCATCCGGTCCACCTGCACCGGCATGGTGCGCACCCCGAGCGCCCGCGGGATCGAGTGCCCGTAGATGTCCGCGTCCAGCACCCCGACCGAGAGGCCGCGACGCGCCAGCGCCGCGGCGAGGTTGGCGGTGACGCTCGACTTTCCGACCCCGCCCTTCGCCGACGCGACGCAGTAGACGCGAGTCAGCGACGCCGGTTCGGCGAAGGGGACGGTCCGCTCCTCTCCCCCGCCTTTGAGCCGCTTTCGCAGGTCGGTCCGCTGCTCGTCGGTCATCACGTCCAGTTCGACCGCGACCGAGGCAACGCCGGGCACCTGTTCCACCGCGGCGGTCACGTCGGCGACGATCTTCTCGCGCAGCGGACAGCCCGACACGGTGAGCGCGACGGTCACCGTGACCGCGCCGGCGTCGACCGCCACGTCCCGGACCATGCCCAGCTCGGTGATCGGCCGGTGGATCTCCGGGTCCTGGACGGTCGCCAGCGCCGCGGTGACCCGTTCTTTCAGATCGCTCATCGTTCACTCCGTTCCGAGACGGTCCAGGTGTCGCCGCCGGCGATCACGTCCTCGATAGACGGCGGGTGTTGTTCTCGGGCGAGGACCGCCTGGTCGCGGACCTCGTCGTCGTACGCGGGCCGGGACACCGACCGGAAGACGCCGGTGACGGCGCAGGACAGGTCCTGTGTCGATAGTCGGGAGAGCGCGAACGCCGTGGACGGGTCCTCGTCGGCGGGGTCGTGGACCAGGATCGACTTCGAGTCGGCCTCCTCGCGCGGCAGCACGGCCAGTCGGCCGCGCGGGTCGCGGGCGACCACCTGCGTGCCGCGGCCGTCCTCGCCGACCGGTCCGAGATCGATCTCCTCTCCGGCGCGGAGCCGGATGACACGGCGGAGCGACTGGTCGGGGTCCTTCAGGGCGTCGAAGGCGCCGGCGTTGAAGACCGGGCAGTTCTGGTAGATCTCGACCAGTGCCGATCCGCGGTGCTCGGCGGCGGCGCGCAGCACCTCGGCGAGACCTTCCCGGTCGGAGTCCATCGACCGGGCCACGAAGCTCGCCTCGGCTCCGAGCGCCAGCGATACGGGGTTGAAGGGCGCGTCCGGCGATCCGACCGGGCTCGACTTGGTCACCATCCCCCGGTCGCTGGTCGGCGAGTACTGGCCTTTCGTGAGTCCGTAGACGCGATTGTTGAAAAGTAGGATCTTCAGGTTCACGTTCCGGCGGAGCGCGTGGATCAGGTGGTTGCCGCCAATCGACAGGGCGTCGCCGTCGCCGGTGATCACCCAGACCGACAGGTCCGGCCGCGCCACCGCCAATCCGGTCGCGATCGCGGGCGCCCGCCCGTGGATCGAGTGCATCCCGTAGGTGTCGAGGTAGTACGGGAACCGCGACGAGCAGCCGATCCCGGAGATGAAGACGATGTTCTCCCGGCGCAGGCCGAGTTCGGGGAGCATCGCCTGGACGGTGTTGAGGATGATGTAGTCCCCGCAGCCGGGGCACCAGCGCACTTCCTGGTCGGATCGGTAGTCCGCGGCCTTCTGGGGCTCGGGGTCGCTCGGGACCAGCGCGAGCCCCGAGCGCCGGCCGGCGGTCTCGGTGTCGACAGTGGTCATGCCGCGACCCCTTCCATCAGGTCCATGAGGACGTCCTCCAGTTCTCCGGCCTTGAACGGCAGGCCGGTGACCTTGGTGTGGCTGACGATGTCGGTCATGCCTCGGGCCCGGAGCAGCAGCGCCAGTTGGCCGAGGTTCATCTCCGGCACGACGACTCGGTCGTAGCGGGAGAGGACGTCGTCGAGGTTGGCGGGGAACGGGTTGAGGTGACGCAGGTGGGCCTGCGCCACGGCCCGGCCCGCCGAGCGCAGGCGGCGCACGGCGGCGCGGATCGGGCCGTACGTCGACCCCCAGCCGAGCACCAGGGTCCGGGCCGAGTCGGGGTCGTCGACATCGAGGTCGGGGACCGCGATGCCGTCGATCTTCGCCTGCCGGGTCCGGACCATCGCCTCGTGGTTGGCCGGGTCGTAGGAGATGGCGCCGGTCCGCTCGGCCTTCTCCAGACCGCCGATCCGGTGCTCGAGGCCCGGCGTTCCGGGGATCGCCCAGGACCGCGCCAGGGTCTCGCGGTCCCGCAGGTAGGGCCAGTAGTCACCGCTGTCGTCGGTGGCGTTCGGCCCGGTCGCGAAACCGGGGTCGATCGGCGCCAGCTCGGCGATCTTCGGCAGCCGCCACGGCTCGGAGCCGTTGGCCAGCGCGCCGTCGGAGAGCAGCAGGACCGGGGTGCGGTAGGTGACGGCGATCCGGGCCGCCTCGACGGCGGTGTCGAAGCAGTCCGAGGGCGACAGCGGCGCCAGGACCGGCACCGGCGATTCCCCGTGCCTCCCGAAGCGGGCCTGCAGCAGGTCGGCCTGCTCGGTCTTGGTCGGCAGGCCGGTGGAGGGGCCGCCGCGCTGGACGTCGACGATGACGAGCGGCAGCTCGGTCATCACGCCGAGGCCGATGGTCTCGGATTTCAGCGCGAGTCCCGGCCCGGAGGTGGTGGTGACCCCGAGGGCGCCGCCGAACGACGCGCCCAGGGCGGCCCCGACCGCGGCGATCTCGTCTTCGGCCTGAATGGTGAGCAGGTCGAAGTTCTTGTGGCGTGCGAGCTCGTGCAGGATGTCCGAGGCCGGGGTGATGGGGTAGGTGCCGAGCACGACCTTCATCCGGGATATCCATCCCGCGGTGAGCAGGCCGAGCGCCAGGGCTGCGTTGCCGCTGACGCGTCGGTACTCGCCCGCCGGCAGCGCCGCCGGAGCGACACGGTAGGTCGTCGCGAACATCTCGGTGGTCTCGCCGTAGTTCCATCCGGCGCGGAAGGCGAGCACGTTCGCCTCGGCGACGGTCGGCAGCTTCGCGAACTTCGCCCGCAGCGCATGCTCGACGCCGTCGGTCGGGCGTCCGTACATCCAGGAGAGCAGCCCGAGCGCGAACATGTTGCGGGACCGCAGCGCGTCCTTGCGCCCGGTTCCGAGCGGTTTCACCGCCCCGAGGGTGATCGCGCCCATGGCGACCCGGTGCAGCGTGAGGTGGCGCAGCGACCCGTCGGTCAGAGGGTCGCGCTCGTAGCCGGCCTTGGCCAGGTTGCGCTTGGTGAACTCGTCGGGGTCGACGATGACCACGCCTCCGGCCCGGAGGTCTTCGACGTTGGCCTTGAGCGCGGCGGGGTTGAACGCCACCAGCACGTCGGGAGTGTCACCGGGCGTGAGGATGTCGGTGTCGGCGAAGTGGACCTGGAACGAGGAGACGCCGTGGACGGTCCCCTGCGGGGCCCGGATCTCCGCCGGGTAGTCGGGCATGGTGGCCAGGTCGTTGCCGAAGGCGGCGGCCTGGAGGGTGAAGCGGTCGCCGAGCAGCTGCATGCCGTCGCCGGAGTCACCGGCGAACCGCACCACCACCTTGTCGATTCCGACGACGGTCATGACGCCTCGTATCCCGCGATGAAGAGCGTGTCCACGCCGATCTCGCCGGTCTTGCGCGCCCCGCCGGGCGCGCCGAGCGCGTCGCTCCGGCCCGGCAGCGGTTCGTGGAAGAACCGCGCGTTGTCGGCGATGAACTCGGCTTCGGTGTCGGGTACGTCGTCGGCCGGGAGGATCGCCTCCACCGGGCAGACCGGTTCGCAGGCGCTGCAGTCGATGCACTCGTCGGGGTGGACGTAGGCGCTCCGCGATCCGATGTAGATGCAGTCGACCGGGCATTCATCCACGCAGGCCCGGTCGGTCACATCGACGCACGCGGAACCGATGACAAAGGTCATGAGAGGGAACCTTTCTGGGAATTCGGGTCAGGGCTTGGTGAGGTCGTGGCCGAGCAGCGCGAGGATCTCCTGGCGCTGCCGGGCGAACGTCGGCTCGAGTTGGGCGTCCGGCTCGCGCGGGCAGTCCACGTCGACGACGCGGACCACCCTGGCCGGGCGGGGGCTCAGAACGACCACCCGGTCGGCCAGGAGCAGCGCCTCGTCGACATCGTGGGTGACGAACATGATCGTCGTGCGGTGCCGCCGCCAGACCGAGACGAGCAGGCGCTGCATCTCCAGTCGGGTCTGGGCGTCGAGCGCGCCGAAGGGCTCGTCCATGAGCAGGACCCGCGGCCGCGCGGCCAGGGTCCGCGCCAATTGGACGCGCTGGCGCATCCCGCCGGACAGCCGCCGCGGCAGGTGCTCGGCGAAGTCGGTGAGACCGACCTGCCCGAGCAGGTCGACGGCGAGAGCGCGCCGCTGCGGGCGGGGCACGCCGCGCATCGCCAGCGCGAACTCGACGTTGCGCCGCGCCGTGCGCCAGGGCAGGAGGGCGTCCTCTTGGAAGACCATGGCGCACTTGTGGCTCTGGTCGTGCGGTTCGCCGTCGACGCTGGCGGCGCCGGCGGCGATCGGCTGGAGCCCGGCGAGGGCCCGCAGGATCGTCGACTTGCCGCAGCCGGAAGGCCCCAGCAGCATCACCACTTCGCCGGGCGCGACGGTCAGGTCCAGGTCGGCGGCGGGTCCGTCGGCGTAGTCGATGCGCACCTCGCGCAGTTCGACCTTCGCTCCTGTCTCGGTCGCGGTGCTCATGCGCCCTCCCCAGGCAGCCACCGGTTTACGCGGCGGCCCACCCGCTCGATCGCCCAGGAGGTGGTGAATCCGAGGACTCCGATGGTGAGCATGCCGGTGACCACGCCCGCGTAGTCGAGCAGCGAGTAGGACATCCAGGTCCAGTAGCCGACGCCGAACTGGCCGGAGATCATCTCGGCGCTGATCACGCAGATCCAGGCGACGCCCATGCTCACCGACAGCCCGGAGAAGATGGACGGCATCGCGCCGGGGACGACGACGTGCAGCAGGATCTGGAAGCGGCTCGCCCCGAGGGTGCGGGCCGCGTCGGTCCACACCGGCGGGAGTGCCTTCATCGCGTGGATGGTCGCCACGGTGACCGGGAAGAAGGCCGCGAAGAAGGTGATGAACACGATTCCCTGCTCGCTGGTGGGGAACAGCAGGATGGCGATCGGGACCAGGGCGATGGCCGGGATCGGCCGGGCGACTTCGATGAGCGGCCGCACGAGGGCGGCGGCGATCTTCGAGCGCCCGACGGCGATCCCGGTCAGCACCCCTGCCAGGCCGGCCAGCGCGAATCCGGAGAGGATGCGGCCCAGGCTGGAGACGACGTGCTGATAGAACACCGCCGACTCCAGCTGGGCCGTCATCGCGGCACCGACTTCACCGGGGCCGGGAATCTTGTCGAACCGCACCCACGCGACGACGTCGTACGACGTGAGCAGCTGCCACACCGCCAAGGCGGCGAGGATCGGGACCGCCGGCAGCAGTCGGCGGACGGCGTGAAGCGGCGATCGGCGCGGCCGCGTCGCCGTCGCCTCGGCCGCGGGCGGCGCGGCCGGGGAGGCGGGTTCGGCGGACAGCCGTTCCTGTGTGGTCGTCATGGGTTCGGTTCCTTCCTGGCTGTCACACGCGGTCGAGGGCGGCTTGGTAGTCGATGACCTCTGATCCGGTGTGTTCGGCGGCGTACGCCTCGGCGTCGGCGACGGTCGCGAACGGCAGGAGGGTCATGGTGTCCTCACCGTCGGGGTCGTGCACCCAGGTGGCGTAGTCGCCGAAGATGCGGGTTCCGGAAGCGGCGTCCGGGACGTAGAGCGCCCGGTACTGCCCGCCTTCGGCGACCAGGCGGAGCAGGCAGGTCGGGGTGGCGGCGACCTCGGTGGCGTCCGCTTCGGCCGGCCAGGCCTCGGAGGCGGTGGCGGGGTCGGCGACGTCGGCGTCGCAGACCTCGTCGTGGCCGGTGATCGCCGACGGGTTGGTCAGGGAGGTCTTGAGCGCGTCGTATTCGGAGCCGTAGAGCTCCTCGAGCGGCTCCTCGTCGACAAAGTCGCCGAGGTCGAGCGTTTCGAGGGCGCCGAGTTCTTCGAGGAACGGCAGTCCGGTCTCGACGGCGCCGACGAGCTCGTCCTTGATGGTCAGGTCGAAGGTGACCGCGCCGCCCGGTCCGTTGTACAGGTAGACGACCTCTGGCGGCAGGCCGGTGGCTTCGGCGACCGTCATCGCGGCTTCGAGGGGGTGCTCGTAGAGGTATTCGGTGGCCTCTTTCTGTGCGGCCAGGAACGCCTGCAGGACTTCGGGGTGTTCTTCGGTGTAGGCCTCCGACGCGACCACGCCGTGGAAGGTGGGGACGCCGGTGTCGCCGTCGTGGAGGAGGCGGCCCTCGCCGGAGAAGATGACCCGCTGTGGGAAGGGCACGAACTGGGCCAGTGCCGCGACCTGTTCGCTTTCGAGGGCGGTGACGCCGACCGGGGGGTCCTGGCCGAGGATCTCGACGTCCTCGGGCGACATGCCGTCCGCGTCGAGGGCGCTGACCAGGTTGCCGTGTGCGGTAGAGCCGAGGCTGGTCGAAATGATCCCGCCTTCCAGGTCGGCGAGGGTCTTCGCGTCGGACGAGGTCGGGACCACGATCTGGTTGAGCGAGCCGCGGAGGTTGTAGCCGGTGACGCTTACCCAGTCGGTCTTGACGTCGCCGAGTTCGGCGGTCTTCGCGCCGTTGACCGACAGCGGGTAGTCGCCCATCGAGCCGATGTGCACCTTCCCGGCGATCATCTCGGCGGTCAGCGGCGGGCCGGAGGCGAAGTCGTGCCAGGTCAGGTCGTAGGTCTTGCCGGTCTCCTCAGCGGCGGCGGCGAGGTGCTCGTCGAGCAGTCCCAGCTCCCGCATGAGGGTGCCGGCGGTGACGGTGTTGATGGTCTTCGACTGGTAGCCGATGGCGACCGGGACGGTGCCGTCCTCGGCGCCGCCTGCAGCGCTACAGGCGGTGGTGCCGAGCACGGCCGCGGCGGCGAATGCGGCGGCGGCCTTTCGGGTGATGTTCATGTGAGGAGTCCTTCAGCGCAGGAGGTAAGGGATGTTGACGGTCACGGCGTCGACGGGGCAGCGGGCGGCGCAGGGGCCGCAGTACCAGCACTCGTCGACGTGCATGTAGGCCTTGCCGGTCTCGGGGTGGATCGCCAGGGAGTCCAGCGGACACATGTCGACGCAGAGGGTGCAGCCGTCGATGCACTTCTCTTCGTCGACGGTGACGGGTACATCGGCGCGGGAGTTCGCTTGAGCCATGGGGGGTGTCCTCTCGAAGAGTCTCGGTTGGAAATCAGGCGTGATGGTCGGGGTGGTCTTCCAGGGCGATGCGGGCGAAGGCGCGGACGTCGGCGTCCACGTCTCCTTGGGCGCGCAGCAGGGCCTCGCGGACGTGCGGGTGTCCGGCCAGCCGCGGCATGAGCGCCTTCACCGCGGCCTTGCGCACGTCGAGGTTCGGATCGGTGGAGGCCGTGATCAGGGGGTCTACTGTGGCTGAGACGTTCGATGCGGCCAGTGCGGTGGCCGCGGCCTGCCGGACTTCCCAGGAGGGGTCGTCGAGGGCCCGCACCGCGAGTCCGGCCGCGTCGTCGGTGCAGCCGGTCTGTGCCAGGGCGGCCAGCGAGGCGGCTCGGACCAGCGGGTCGTCGTCGTCGTGCATCCGGGTGAGCGTGGCGATCCCGCGCGGGTCGCCGACGGCGCCGATGCCGCGGGCGGCGGCGATCCGCACCCATGGCGAGGGGTCGCCGGAGGCGGCGGCGAGGCCGTCGAGGTCGTCCAGGGAGACCATCCCGAGCACTGCCTCACGGCGCGCGCGCTCGTCGGGGTCGCGCAGGATCGAGCCGAGTTCGGCCGCGCCGGTGAGTCGGTGCCGCCACAGGGCTCCGATGGCCGCGACCCGGATCGCGGCCTCCGAGTGGTCGAGCGCCGCCCTGAGGCCGGACTCGAACTCGGGGCTCGGCTCGATGACCTCCCGCAGTTCGCGCAGCAGATCGGCGGCGCGGTCGCGCACCGCGGCGTCGGCGTCGAGGAGCGCCGCGGCGAAGACCGGTGAGGCCTCCTTCCAGTCGTCGGCGGCCTCGCTGAGCACCGAGAGGGCGGTGCGGCGCACCTCGGGGTCGGGGTCGGCGAGATAGGAGGCCAGCTCCTCGACTTCGGGGGCCTCGTCGACGAGTTCCAGCAGGGCCAGGATCCGGCCGCTCTGCGCCGCGCTCATCGCCATGCCTCCGCGAGCTCGGTGCCGCGCGGTGCGGGCGCGTCGGGGACGCCGTCGGGCCGGACGAAGCCGGGCACCGGGACGATGTACGGCGCGACCGGCCGCCGGTCGAACCGCATCTGCTCGTTCGACGGGTCCTTGCTGAGGTTGAGGTGGCAGAACCAGTTCGCGTCGTCTTGGACCGGCAGGTCGTCGCGGGAGTGGTAGAGGCCCCAGCGGCTCTCGGTGCGAGTGAGCGAGGCGCGGGCGGCCATCTCGGCGCAGTCGCGAATGAAGGTGACCTCGGCGCACCGCATCAGCTCGTGCGGGGTGCGGGCGCCCATCTGGGCGATGTCGACACGCATCCGCTCGAACGCCTCGACTCCGAGTGTCAGGTAGCGCTCGGTCTTGGGCGGCTGGAGGTAGTCGTTGACGAAGCGGCGCAACTTGTACTCCACTTGGGGCTGGGGTGGTCCCTCCGGGTTGGACGCCGGCCGGTAGATCAGGTCGTGAGCGGCCTCGATCTGATCTTCGGGGAGTTCGGGACGGGCCGCGGTCTTGGCGTACGACGCGGCGTCCTCGCCGGCGATGTCGCCGTAAACGAACGCGCCGATCATGTAGTTGTGCGGCACGCAGGCCATGTCGCCGGCGGCGTACAGGCCTGGGACGGTGGTCCGGGCGTGCTCATCGACCCACACGCCGGAGGCGGAGTGGCCGCTGCACAGGCCGATCTCGGAGATGTGCATCTCGATGTCGCGCTCGCGGTAGTCGGTGCCGCGGCCGGCGTGGAAGGTGCCGCGCGTGGGCCGCTCGGTGGTGTGCAGGATCCCCTCGATCTCGCCGATCGTGGTGTCGGGTAGGTGGCTGAGCTTGAGGTAGATCGGCCCGCGGGAGCTGTCGAGCTCACGCTTGACCTCGGCCATCATCTGGCCGGACCAGTAGTCGCAGTCGACGAACCGGTTGCCTTCACCGTTGACCTGGTAGCCGCCGAACGGGTTGGCGACATAGGCGCAGGCCGGTCCGTTGTAGTCCTTGATCAGCGGGTTGATCTGGAAGCATTCGATTCCGCTGAGCTCGGCGCCCGCGTGGTAGGCCATGGCGTAGCCGTCGCCGGCGTTGGTCGGGTTCTCGTAGGTGCCGTAGAGGTAGCCGCTGGCCGGGAGGCCGAGCCGTCCGCAGGCGCCGGCGGCCAGGATGACCGCGCCGGCCGAGACCGTGACGAACTCGCCGGTGCGGGTGTCGAACCCGACCGCGCCGACCGCCCGGCCGTCCTCGGTGAGCACCCGGACCGGCATCACCCGGTTCGTCATCATGACGTTGGCGCGCACCTTGCGCGAGCGGAGCTCGCGGTAGAGGACCTTCTTGACTTCCTTGCCCTCCGGCATCGGCAGCACGTAGCTCCCGGACCGGTGGACCTTGCGGACGGCGTACTCGTCGTGCTCGTCCTTCTCGAACTTCACGCCGTAGGACTCCAGACGCTGCACCATCTCGAAGCCGCGAGTGGCGGTCCGGTGGACGGTCCGCTGGTTGACGATGCCGTCGTTGGCGACGGTGATGTCGGCGACGTAGTCCTCGGGGGTGGCCTTGCCGGGGACGACGGCGTTGTTGACGCCGTCCATGCCCATCGCAAGCGCGCCGGAGTGCCGGACATGGGCCTTCTCCATGATCAGCACCGACGCGCCGTGACGTGCGGCGGTGAGCGCCGCCATCGTGCCGGCGGTGCCGCCGCCGACGACGAGCACGTCGCACTCTAGGCGGCGCCGGTCGTCTACCTGCGGGATCTGCATCTGATCACTCACTTTCTTCCGGGAGTTCAACGGGCTCGGGTAGGAACGGGTTGTGGACGGGGTGGCGGACGAGGAGGGTCGAGAGCGATATCCGGTCGCCGCGGAAGCGGAGGAATTCGAGGTCGACCGGGCGCCCGTCGTCGGTGTGGGCGAGGCGCTCCACATAGAGCAGCGGTGAGCCGACACGGGCTTCGAGGACGCCGGCCACGGTCGGGTCGGCCGCCACCGATTCGATGACGACCCGGGCCTCGCCGAGGGGCAGCCCGAGCTCGGACTCGATCAGCGAGAACACGTCGCGGTGCTCCAGGTCGTGCATGAGCAGCGGCTCTCCCACGTCGGCGGGCAGGTAGCTGGCGTCCAGCGACACGGCCTCGCCGTCGAGCATCCGGAGCCGCTCCAAGGCCATCACCGGTGCGCCCGGCTCGATGCGCAGCCGCTCGGCGACCAGGGGCACGGCGGGGACGAGCTCGGCGAGCAGGATCCGGTTGGTGACCCTCGGGTACCGGGAGTCGAACGTCTCGGCCAGGCCGCGGAGCCGGTCCAGCCCGTGGTCGGCCTTCGCCGAGACCACGAACGTGCCGGAGCCTTGGATTCGGGTGACGAGGCCTTCGTCCCGCAGCAGCGCCAGTACTTCGCGGACGACGTTGCGGCTGGCGTTGAACTCCAGGGCCAGGTCGGTCTCCGACGGCAGCGGCAGGGCGCCGTAGACGCCCTCGAGGATCCGGGTGCGCAGTACGTCCCGGATGCGGCGTACCGGCCCGGAGCGTCGGCCGCGGGCCGCCCTCGGTACCGTCTTGGTGGCTTTCATGGAAGTGATCATTCGTGTGGCGTATTACACATCCGGGTTCCCATCAATTACTCGGCTGTTACGCCACCCTTGCGTGGCCTCAATGACCTGCGTGAACGGTCTGCAGACGGCGAATCCGCCGCGAATTCGCCGGTATACGCCGGGGCATTTCGGGGATGCGGACCGTCCCGGGGCGTCAGGCGAGGGCGAGAACGCCCGCGAGGGAGGCCCCGGCGATGAACAGCGTCGAGACCGAGGCCACCACCAGCGCCGGGCCGCTTCTCGCGGCGAGCGCGCGCAGCCGGACCGCGGTTCCCATCCCGAACAGCGCGGCCGCCAGCGTCACCTGTTGGAGCACCTCGGCGACCGCCAGGAACCATTCGGGCAGCAGCCCGGTCGAGCGCAGGGCGACGCAGAGCACGAACCCGGCGACGAAGACCGGCACCACCGGCGGCACGGCGCCCCCGGTGCGCCGCGCCCTTCGGCGCCGCCAGGCGGCGACCGCCAGCACCACCGGGGCCAGCAGGAGGACCCGGGTCAGCTTGACGACGACCGCGAGCCCCAACGCGAAGGCGCCGGCGCCGCCGGCCGCGCCGACGACCTGCCCGACCTCGTGCACGCTCGCCCCGACCCAGATGCCGAACGACGTCGCCGAGAGCCCCAGCGGCTCCTGCAGCAGGGGCAGCCCGACCATGGCGACGGTCCCGAAGAGGGTCACCATGCCGACGGCGACGGCGACGTCCTCTTCGTCAGCCCCGGCGTGCTCCTCCATCGCGGCGATCGCGGAGGCCCCGCAGATCGCGAACCCGGTCCCCAGGAGCAGGCTCCGCGGACCGCCGAGCCCCAGCCGGAGCCCGAGCAGCGTCGTACCCGCCAGGGTGAGCCCGAGGACCGCGGCCACCAGGCCGAGTACGGGCAGGCCGAGCGAGAGCACCGCGCCCGCCGAGAGGCCGAGGCCGAGGAGTACGACGCCGATGCGGAGCACGCGTTTGGTCAGGGCGGCCAGCGGGACGCGGGTGCCGGTTCGGATCACGGCGATGTTTCCCGCCACGAGGCCGAGCAGGACCGACCAGGTCAGCAGGCCGACCACCGGCACGAGCGAGTGCGCGGTCCAGGCGAGGAGGACGCCGAGCGCCAACCATCCGACCGCGACCGTGGAGCCGCGCGTGACCGTCTGTTTCAGGGGCGCCGTCATGCGCTCAACGTACGGACGGCCCCGGCCATGCGGTAGCCGTCGATTCGGCATCCCTGCCATACACTTCACGCATGGCAAATGTCCCCGACCTTGCGGATCTCCAGTTGCTCGCCGATGTCGTCGCACACGGGAGCATCGGAGCGGCGGCCGCCGCTCACGGGCTGTCCCAGCCCCAGGCGAGCCGCCGGATGACCCGTCTCGAACGGCAGCTCGGCGTGCCTATCCTCGTCCGCTCGAACCGGGGCACGACTCTCACTCCCGCGGGAAAAGTGGTGGTGGACTGGGCGACGCTGCTGCTCAACGCCGCGCAGAACTTCTCGGCGTCGGTCGCCATGCTGCGCACGACGCAGCGGAACGACACGTCGGTGGCGGTGAGCATGACGATCGCGGAGCATCGCGCGCCGAAGTGGCTCGCCGAGATGGCGCGGCGGCACCCCGAGATCCAGGTGACCGTCACCGTCGGGAACTCCACAGAGGTCGCGGCCATGGTCCGCGACGGTAGGGCGGCCCTGGGATTCGTGGAGACCTCGACGCGGCTGCCCGGCCTGCGCAGGCGCCGGATCGGCGGGGACCTGCTGCGGGTGGCGGTCCCTCCCGCGCACCCGTGGGCCGCACGGGAGTCGATCGGGCCCCGTGATCTCGCGGAGGCGGGGGTGCTGGTGCGCGAACCCGGCTCGGGCACAAGGGACACGCTGGAGTCGGCTCTCGGCGCGCACGGCCTGGAGCTGACGCCCGGCACCACGCTCGCCTCGAATGCGGCGTTGAAGGCCGCCGCGGTGGCGGGTGTCGGACCGGTCGTCCTCTCCGAGCTGAGCCTGCGAGAGGAACTCGCCGACGGCCGGCTCGCGGCCGTCGAGGTCACCGGTCTCGACCTCGGCCGGGACTTCTGGGCGGTGACCCGCCCGCACGACACGCCGACGGACGCCGCGCGAGCGGTGCTGCAGGCCGCACTCCACTGAGTCCACAAGAGGCGGCACGTCTTCGAACCGGCGCGTGGCCGAATGCGAAGCGCCCCGCTAGCGCGGGCCGAGCAGCACCGCCGTGGCGTCGTCGTGGCGCTTGGCGAGGTCGCCGAAGCGCCGGTCCGATCGCTCGGCTGCGCGGACGGTCGCGATCAGGCTCGCGGGCCCCTGGGACAGGCCGAGGTCGAGCAGCTGGGTCCAGGTGCGGCCGTAGCGTTCGACCAGGCGGGTCAGGCCGTCGCTCAGGAGCGCGGCCGCTTCGAGGCCCGCGAAGGGCTCGGTTCCGGTGAGCGCCTGGTCGGCGGCGTCGGGGTCGGTCGACGCGACCCAGAAGCCGCCCGGTCGGTTCCGGACCCGGGCGACGTACTCGATCGAATAGCGGCGCAGGCCGCCGACCACGATCGGCCGCGGCGGGTCCGCGAGGCGGGCCAGTCGGTCGTCCGAGCGGGCTTCGACCGGTCGGCCCGGCCGTCTCCAGGCGATCGCGCAGTCGCCGAGGACCAGCCATTCGAACCGGTCCTCGGCGAATCGGGCGATGGCGACCGTGGCGGCGGGCGAGACCGGGTTCTCCAGGTCGCAGGTGGCACGGTGGGCGTCCGCGACCACTTCGATCCCGCGCGCCAGAGCCTCCCGCAGTGCCGGTCCGGTCGCCAGCGCCGATGCCAGAGCGGCGCCCAGACGCGCGACGTACCAAGGCACATCGTGGACGCAGCCGTCGTCTGGATAGCGGGTCACGCCGTCGAGCACGACCGCCCAGGAGTTCGAGGCCAGGAAGTAGTCCTCGTTCGGATGATCGCCGCCAGCGGCGGTGGCCGCCCGGATCTGGAGCGCCATCCCTATCCGATCGCCGCGACCAGGGCTCCGACCTGTGATTTCAGGCCGCTCGTCATGGCCAGCACCGAGGTCGACCCGGCGCCGTACGGCTCGCCGTGCCGGTCGAGGACCATCGCGCCCGCCTCCCGGGCGACCACCACACCGGCCGCGACGTCCCACAGGTTGGCCTGCGGGAGCATGGTGGCGTCCAATCGGCCGACCCCGATCCAGCACAGGTCCAGGGCCGCCGAGCCGATCATCCTGATGCGCTGGACGCGAGGGACGAGTTCGCCGATGAGCCTCAGCCGGTCGGCGTTGTCGCGCTCGGCCCGCTCCCCCACGGCGAAGTCCGGCAGTGAGACCAGGGCCTCCGAGAGCTCGCCGGTGGTCGAGCAGGCGACGGTCGAGCCGTTGAGCACCGCGCCCAGGCCCGTCGCCGCGCTGTACCGCTCGCCCAGACGCGGTGCGGCGACGACCCCGACCGCCGGGTCGCCGTGGCGGGTCAGCGCGAGCGAGACGCAGTACATCGGCAGCCCGTGGACGAAGTTGACGGTCCCGTCGATGGGGTCGAGCACCCATTCGTAGTCGGAACCGGTGTCGCCGGTGACGCCGCGCTCCTCACCGAGCATTGGAATGTCCGGTGTGGCCTCGGCGAGGTGCTCCCGGAGGCGGTCCTCGACCGCCAGGTCGAGATCGGAGGCGAAGTCGCGGTCGCCCTTGCCGCTGAGCGTCCGATCGGTGCCGAGTCCGGCCTCGATGACCTCGACTGCGAGATCCACTGCGCGCTCGGCGATCTCCAGGAATTCGGGAAGCTGACTCAAAGCGGGCCCCTCGGCTGTGTCGTTCACGGTCTCGGGTGCGGGGTGTCCGCCCCCTCGATGAGGATATGCGTCCGCGTCGCCTCAGCGCCTGCCCGACTCGGAATCCGCCGGGCGCCGAGGCGCCCGGCGGTGCCGCATGCTCAGCTCGCTACATGCTCCACTGCTGGTTAGTGCCGCCGTAGCAGTCGTACTGCTGGATCCGGGTGCCGTTCTCTGTCGAGGAGTTGATGACGTCGAGGCACTTGCCGGAGTGCCGTGCGACGATCTCGACGTAGCCGCTGTCGGAGTCGCGCAGCTGCCACTGCTGGTTGGTGCCACCGTTGCACGACCACTGGATGATCCTGGCGTTGTTGGCCGTCGAGGCGGCGTCGACGTCGAGACACCTGCCGGACGACTGGGAGACGATCGTGTAGTAGCCCTCGCCGGCGTCCTGGAGTTCCCACTGCTGGTTGAGCTCGCCGTGGCAGTCCCACTGGATGATCTCGGCCCCGTTCTCGGTCGAGCCGCTCACCACGTCGACGCACTTGTCGGAATTGCGGCTCACGAAGGCCGTGGACTGGGCCTCGCCGTCGCCCCAGGCGTACTGGAGGCGGTCGGCGCCGGTGCTGTTGCGGACGGTCAGGGTCAGGTCGGTGCCGCTGCCGCCGAGCGCGAACATGGAGTACCAGTCATAGCCCCGGTCGGCGGGCTTGCCGCCGAGCGCGGGCCAGTAGGTCCCACCCATGTCGTTGGCGCGCATGACGTCGGTGACCGCGCGGATGTGCCGGACGAAGTTCTCGGTGCTGTTCGGGTCGCTGTAGTCGAGGCCGTTGTCCATCGGCGCGCCGAACTCGGTCACGACCGCGCGGGAGGCGCAGTTCCCCAAGCGGGTCTCGACGTGGCTGCGCCAGCCGGCGTAGTCGTTGTCGCCGTAAAAGAACGCGTAGTGGTGGAAGGACAGCAGAGTGCCGTCCAGGCGGCTGTCGTCGCACACCGGCCTGAGGTCCTGGCTGTAGCCGGTGCCGCCGATGAGGATCCGACCCCTCGGGACCGACGATCGGGCGTCGACCCAGTCGACGGCGACGTTCGTCCACTCGCTCGCGCTGTAGCCGTG
Organism: Glycomyces sp. L485; assembly: GCF_022548875.1. Taxonomy (GTDB): domain Bacteria; phylum Actinomycetota; class Actinomycetes; order Mycobacteriales; family Micromonosporaceae; genus Glycomyces. The sequence continues at coordinate 67,320 of NZ_JAKZEW010000008.1, forward strand.
GGGTTCGTTCATCGGCTCGAAGTAGACCCGGTCGTTGGAGCCGTACTGGGACACCACGGTGTCCCACATCGAGTTGAAGGCGCCCATATCGGTGATACGGCCGCCGGAGGCCGCCCCGTCCTCCCAGTACGCGAGGATGACCTTGAATCCTCGGTCGGTCGCGGCGTCGATCGTGCCGCGGTAGGCGTTCCACCACGACGAACCGACCGTGTGGGTGTTGATCGGCAGCCGGACGGTGTTGGCGCCGAGGTGGTTCTCGAACCCGTCGTAGACGGCGTCGGCCTTGGCCCGGACGGTCGTGTAGCTGTCGGAGGAGCTCAAGCCGTCGATGACGAGCTGTCCGGTGCTGAAGTTGTCCCCCAGCACGGCCCAGTTGAGACCCCTGAACTGGCTGGTGTCCGCGCTGGCCGGCGCCGCCCCGGCGAGGACGGCCATCGGCACCAGGACAAGTGTGGCCAGGACGCTGACCAGGACGCGACGAAGGGAGCGTCGAGGGGGAGGTGGCGAATGGACGGAACGGGTGGGATCCATGACCTTGACCAATCTCGTGCGAGGGCGCACGCAAAGCGGAAATTTTAATCGATCACCTTCGATGTTTTCATAGGAACGAAGGTTTGTGAAGGCCCTTTGTCTAATGGATCTAAAAAGTAGGCGATGGGAGCGCATCCAATGCTCTTGCCACCGGATCAGCCGTGGAGTCCCCCGGCGAGGAAGTCGAGGGACCGGTCGATCGCGGGCAGTCGCGGCAGGTGGTTCAGGTGTCCGTGGGTCATGCCGGGGGCCAGGTACGACTCGACCGGGACGCCGAGTTCGCGCAACTGGCGTTCCAGCAGTTCGGCCGACGAGCGCAAGTCGTCGTACTCGGAGACCACGATCCTGGTGGGCGCAAGCGCGTCCAACCGGGCCGCTCCCGGCAGCGCGTCGGGCGGCAGATCGCTGATGCGGCCCACATAGTTCCTCACCATGTGCTCGATGCCGGCCGAATCGAACCGCATCGGCACGGCCGCCATCTCATCGCCCACCGCCGGGTCGAGCGCCGGATTCGGGAAGTGCGCGAACGGGTAGGCGAGCAGCAGCGCGTCCGCCGGCCGGGGCCCGAAGTCCCTGGCGCGCAGCGCCGTCGCGAGCGCCAGGGCCGCCCCGGCACTCGCGCCGCCCAACGCCACCGGCATCTGGGCCACATCCTGTCCGCACAGCCAGGTCCACGCCGCGTGGACGTCGTCGATCGGCACGGGGTAGCGGACGCCGCCCTGGGCGAGCCGGTAGTCCACCGAGACCACGAACGCGCCCGCGCGCCGCGCCAGTTCGAGGCTCACCACGTGGGCCTCGGGCATGTCGAGGTCGCCGGCCAGGAATCCGCCGCCGTGGGCCCACAGCACCGCGCCGGTGACCGGGCCCTGAGGACGGTAGGTTCGCAGCGGGACGGGGCCGTGCGGGCCGGAGACGGCGGTATCCTCCACGCTGATCCCTCCGGCGTCCCAAGACTCGGCGAGTCCCTGGTAGTCGCGCGTGAACGCTTCCGCCAGCGCCTCCCCCTCCTGTTCGGTCCGGCCCGCCGCGCGCGCCTCCTCCAGGCCTCGGAACATCTCGGCGAAGTACTCGTGGACCGGCATGGGTGACTCCAGAGGGTAGGGGGAACCAACGACCCTCATTGTCCAGCAAGCGGTATCAGCACCGGGAGGCCGGGGCCTCGGAACGGCGGGAGACGCCTACGCTCAGTTCGCGACGGTGAGCCGGAAACCCGAGACCACTTGCGGCTTGATGACGATCACGGTGTTCATGGGGTGGTCGATCCACGTCCGCACCTGCCGTGCGAGCGGTTCGGCGCGACGGCGATCGGTCATCTCCGAGGCGATGCCGGAGACGACGACGCTCCAGCCCAGCCTGTGGTGTGGTTCGATCTCGTCAGCCTGGAAGGCCACTTCAAGGCCCGCGCTCTCGATGACGGCCTGCGCGAACGCCGTGGACTGTCGAGTGTGAACGATGATCTCGCCGTCGACCACGACGTGGTTGTAGGGCCTGATGGTGGGGAAGCCCTCGGAGATGAAGGCGACGCGTCCGAACGGGGCGCGTTCGAGCAGTCCGAGCGCCTGCGCTCGGTCGAGTTCGACTAGGTTTCGCTGTGTCTTCACCATGGCCCTCCAAGGCGACTCGCCTCTCATCGCACGGTAGCAGGCGGCCGGGGATCCGGCCGGTCAAACGGATGCAGTGGCCTGCGGAGCGGGTGCGATCCCCGGTTCCTCCAGGTGCTCGGCCACGTCCGCCGAAATGCGCTCGGCGATGCGGTCGGCCGCCTCGGCCACCGGAGACGACATGCCCCTGCCGAAGGAGTACTCGCCGATCTCGACGGAGTAGGCGACGAGCCGCCCGGGCATCCGGTCGAGTTCGCACGCCAACCGCATCGCGGCGCCCAGTCCGAGCCCGTGCGAGCCGGTCGATCCCCGGTCCGCCTCTCGAACGAGTCGACATCGAGCCGGTGGATCGTCCCGGGCCGCGGACGGCGCAGCGCCAGGGCGTCGATCACGATCGCGAGTTCGGACTGCGCCCACAGCTCCACCAGTCTGGCCGGCTCGGCTTCTGAGGTCGCCAAGGTGATCGAACCGGGAAGAGGGGCCTCGCCGAGCCGGTGCACCACCTCGATGCCCACGGCGTCGTCCTGCCGGTAGACGTTGCCGACTCCGATGATCGTCACTGGCAGCAGCATGGCGGCCTCCTCTTTCTCCTCCGTACCGCCAACCTAGACCGCCCGGGCCGCCGCCGGCGGGGCCGAAGATCCCAGGCGGTCGGGCTCCGGGGCCCTCCCTGGCGAGACTTCACTACACGAGGCTGGACCCGAGAGCGAAGGGAGCGGCCATGAGGACCATCAGCGTTCCGGACACCGCCGCGCGGCGGATCGAGTCGCGCGGCGTCACCCCCGACCTGGCGACTTGCGACGAATGCCTGGCCGAACTGTTCGACCGCGCCGGTCGGCGCTACCGGTACCCGTTCCTCGACTGCTCCTCGTGCGGCCCCAGGGCCAGCGTCATCGAGGACCTCCCGTACGACCGTGAACGCACCACGATGCGGCGCTTCGCGATGTGCCCGGCGTGCCGCGAGGAGTACGAGGACCCCGCCGACCGGCGCTTCCACGCGGAGACCATCGCCTGCCCGGCCTGCGGGCCCCGGCTCTCGTGGCGCGGCGGCGAGCTCGAGGGCGAACAAGCCCTCGCCGCCGCCGTCCGCGCGATCGAGATCGGCGGTCTGGTGGCCGTGAAGGGCATCGGCGGCTACCAGCTGGTGTGCGACGCCACGAACGAGCAGGTCATCTCGCGGCTGCGCGGCCTCAAAGCGCGCCCGGCCAAGCCGATGGCCGTCATGGTCGGGGACATCGGCGACGCCAAGGCCGCCGCCTGCCTCACCGCGACCGAGCGGGACCTGCTGCTCGATTCGGCCCGTCCCATAGTCTTGGCCGACTCGCGCCGCACCCTCAGCGGCAGCCTGGCGCCCGGCTCGGACCGCGTCGGCCTGTTCCTGCCCTGCAGCCCCCTCCACCATCTCCTCGTGAACGACCTCGACCGGCCCCTGGTGGTCACCGGCGCGCACCTGAAGGGTGAGCCGATGGTCATCGACGACACCGAGGCGGCCTCCGAGTTCGGCCTGTCGGTGGACGGGATCCTCGCACACGACAGGCCGATCGCGGCACGCTTCGAGGAGTCCGTGGCCCAGGTCGTCGACGGCCGGCCGCGGCTGCTGCGCCGCGCCCGCGGGTACGCCCCGGCGCCGCCCGCGATTCGGGAGACCGCGGCGGCGCACGACCCCCACCCCGACCACCTGCCGACGCAGTACGCCGGGGAAACGGACGGGACCGGAGGCTTCGGCGTGCAGCACCACCACGCCCACGTGGTCGCCTGCGCCGCCGAGCACGGCGTGCGGGCCCCGTTCGTCGGAGTCGCCTACGACGGACTCGGCTACGGCGCCGACGGATCCATGTGCGGTGGGGAGATCATGGTCGCCGACTACACCGGATTCCAGCGCACCGGGCGCATCGCGCGCGTTCCCATGCCCGGCGGCGAGCGTGCCGTCGAACGGCCCGCCCGTATGGCCATGGGCTACCTGTTCGGCCCCGAACCGGGGCTCGGTTCGGTAGACACCGCCTATGCCGCACCGTTCCTCAACCGCATCGGCGCCTGGGAGGTCGCGGCGGTGCGCCGCATGATCGAACGGGACGTCAACTGCCCCAAGATCTCCAGCACGGGCCGCCTGTTCGACGCCGCGGCGAGCCTGCTGGGCCTGTGCGACGACAACACGTTCGAGGGCGAGGCCGCGATGCGCCTTGAGGCCGCCGCCGGCGATCGCGGCGGCAGGCCGCTGCCGTGGCAGATCACCGAGCGCGAAGGCGTGTGGGTGCTCGATCCGTCGGTGACGTTGCAGGCCATGCTCGCGGACGCCCGGACTCAGCCGATCAGCCTGGTGGCCGCCCGCTTCCACGCTTCCATAGTGGAGTCGACTGCGGCACTGGTGAAGATCGCCGCCTATCGGGCCGACACCGACCGGGTGTGCCTCGGCGGCGGCGTGTTCGCCAACCGCATCCTCGCCCAGGGCCTGATCGACGAGCTGCGCTCCGACGGCTTCGAGGTCCACCTCGGCGAGCAGGTCCCCCCGGGCAATGACGGCCTCGCCTACGGGCAGGCCGCGGTCCTGGCCGCCCGCCTCGCGCCCGGAGGCGAGCGGTGATCTCGGCGTTCCGCTGAGGTCGTCGCCGTCGGGCGCCATCCGTGCCCCATGGGGACCGTCGACTTCGGCGGTCACCGGGCGCGGGGTCCCCGGGGAAAGCCGCGAGTTCCGAACTTCGACATATCGCCCGCGACTTGGGCCTACCGTTCGCATTACGTGACCGACCGGGGAGAAGCCGTGAATACGACACCGTCGCCTCTTGGAGCGGCCGATGAAGGACAAGGCACCGGCGGCGGCGCCGACGCCACGCCGGTGCTGGAGGCATCGGGCATTCGGAAGGCCTACCGACGTGGAGTGTGGCCGCTGCGGCGCGGTCTGCCGGTGCTGCGCGGCGCCGACCTCTCGGTGAGGGCCGGTGAGGTCGTGGGCCTCGTCGGTGAAAACGGCTCGGGCAAGTCGACGTTCATGAAGATCCTGGTGGGCGGTTTGGCGGCGGACGTCGGCACAGTGTCGATCTCGGGCCGGGCGGGCTACTGCCCGCAGGAACCCGTAGTCTACGAACGGCTTACCTGTGACGAGCACTTCGAGCTGTTCGGCCGCGCGTACCGGATGTCCGTGGACGCGGAGCGCCGCGCCCGCAGCGGTCTCTACAAGGCGCTCGGCTTCGAGCAGTACGCGACCACCCGCGCCGATCGGCTCTCCGGAGGCACGCTCGCAAAGCTGAATCTCGGACTGGCGCTGCTGGCCGACCCCGACGTGCTGCTGCTCGACGAGCCCTACGCCGGGTTCGACTGGGACACCTACGTGAAGTTCTGGCAGCTGGTCGCAAGCCGGCGCGCCATCGGCAGAGCCGTGGTGATCATCAGCCACTTCGTCGCCGACGAGGAACGCTTCGACCGCATCATCGAACTGCGCGACGGGCGAGCGGTCCCGCGATGACGATCCTGCTGTTCGCGCGCCGATTCCTGTCCGAATACGCCCGCAACCCGGTCAACCTCATCGTGCTGGTGCTCGTGCCGATCGTGTTCGTGGTCGTGGCGTCCGGATCCATGGCCGACACCGCGCGCCTGCTGGGCGGGCCAGGCGGACTGGAGGTGCAGACTGCCACCGCGGGCTGGGCCGCGGCCTTCCTGGCAGCGGTTGCTATGTACTTCCAGACCCGCGCGGCTCGGGCAGTCGACCGCCGACTGGTGTTGGCCGGCCTGCGCCCCATCCGGCTGGTGTCCGCCCGCCTTGGCGCCGGACTCGCCCTGGCGCTGCTGGTCTCGGCAGCCGCGCTACTGGCGTTGGAGATCCGCGGCGCGGCGGAGCCCTCGTGGCGAGTGCTCGCGGGCACACTGATGTTCGCGGGTGTCTACCTGGCCATCGGTGCACTGGTCGGCGCGCTGGTGCGCAACCCGGTGAACGGCACTGTGCTCATCTTGTTCGTGTGGATCGTCGACGTGTTCTTCGGTCCGGCCATAGCCTCACCCGACCGGCTCGTCACCCGCTGGCTCCCCACCCATTTCGTGACGCTGTGGATGGTCGACCTGCCGTCCCGCCACGGCGGCAGGCTCGGCGACCTGGGCTGGGCGCTGACCTGGACGATCGGCTCCCTCGCCGTCGGGTGGCTGGTCATCGTCGCGACCACTCGCGTCACGCGCCGCCGCTCGCGGTTCCTCCGCACCGACTCCCGGTGGCCTCGGTTTGCGACCGGCGTGCGGATGGGACTGCGGGATTACGGGCGCAATCCGGTGCTGTGGGCGCTGCTGATCATCGTGCCGGGCGTGTTCATCCTGATGGCCGAGGCCGCAACCCCGGAAGAGTCGACCACAATGGCCCTTGTTGACGATGGCGGCAGGGTCGAGCTGACCTTCTGGCTGCCCGATGTTCACGCAGGGACCATGGCTCCGATCGCGATCGCCTCCCTGGCGGCCCTCGCCGGACTGTTCGTGGTACTCGATTCGCGCTCCGGCGACCAGCGCCTCGTCCAGGCCGGATTCCGCGCGATCCCGCTCTTCTCGGCGCGTCTGGCGGTGATCATCTTCGCGGTCCTGCTGGTCACCGGCGTGTCGCTGGCGGTCACCGCAACCGTGTTCGACGCACGTCAGTGGCCGGTCTACGCCGGCGGAAGCGTATTGCTCGGCCTCACCTACGGCCTGCTCGGGGTCTGCCTCGGCCCGGTCTTCGGTCGGGTCAGCGGCGTGTTCATCGCATTCCTCGTGCCGTTCCTGGACGTCGGCATCGGTCAGAGCCCGATGCTCCGCGCAGAACCACCGGCGTGGGCCCGCCCGCTTCCCGGATACGGCGCGAGCCGAGTCCTGCTGGACGGCGGCCTGACCGCCGACTTCAACGAGATCGGTTCGCTGCTGCTCGCACTGGCCTGGCTGCTCGTGCTCGGCGTCGCCGCCGCAATCGTCTGGCGCCACGCACCGGCCGCCCCGGTCCGCCGCACCAGCGGAAGTTGAGAAGAGCCGGTTCCGCGAGGGTCACGCGGACGAGGATCGTCCCTCGCTCAGCTGCGTGCGGAAGGCCCGCAAGGTGAAGACTCCGACGCCGACCGCCGCGGCGGCCAGCAGCGCCAACCCGATCGCGTAGCTGCCGGTCAGCTCGAAGACCACCCCCATCACCAGCGGCGGGAAGTAGCCGCCGAGTCCTCCGGCCGCCCCGACGACGCCGGTGACAGCGCCGACCCTGGACGGTTCGATGAGCTTCGCCAGGAGCGCGAACACCCCGCCGGTGCCGAGACCGAGCGCGGTCGCCATGAGCACGAAGGAGACCCCGGCAGGCAACTCGGCGGGCGGGTGGAAGGCCAGCACGACCGCCGTTGCCGCGGAGGCGAAGAACGAGATCAGGCACACCTTCACCGGGCCTATCCGGTCGGACAGGATGCCGCCGAGCGGCCGGGCGACGACGGCGGCCAGGGAGAACCCGGCCGCGCGCATCCCCGCCTCGGTCTGCGCGAAGTCGTAGGCGGTGGTCAGCATCGTCGGCAAGTAGGTGGAGAACGCGACGAAGCCGCCGAACGCCAGCGCGTACAACATGGACATCTGCCAAGTGACCTTCAGCCTCAGCACCGCGGCGAACCTCGGCAGCGCCGGTTCGTTGTTGGGACGCCAGCCGGGAGCGTTGCGGGCGCACGTCCAGGCGATCGCGCCCATCGCCGCCAGCGCGGCGCACATCGCGAAGTGCGCACCTTGCAGGCCGATCCAGTCGACCAGTCTGGGGGTCAGCATCGCCGACAGCGCGGTGCCTCCCATGCCCGCGCCGTACACGCCGGTGGCGAAGCCGCGCCGCCGCGGTTCGTACCAGGAGTTGACGAACGGGATGCCGACGGCGAACGAGGTCCCGGCGACGCCGAGCAGGAAGCCCGAGACGAGCAGGGCCGCAAAGGAACCGCCCGACAGTCCTACCAGTGCGGTGGGGATGACGCTGACGAGGCTGATCACGGTGAACATGAGCCGGCCGCCGTAGCGGTCGGTCAGGATGCCGACCGGGATGCGGCCCACCGCGCCGACGAGGACCGGGAACGCCACCAGGATCGCCGTCTGGGTCGGCGACAGATCAAGCCGCTCGGAGTAGGTCTTCGAAAGCGGCCCAACGAGGTTCCACGCCCAGAAGGTGAGTGCGAACGTCGCTGTCGCCAATGCCAGGTTGGTGCCGGGCCCGGTGCGCCTGGCGGTGGTCGTCGCTGCTGCCGCAGTGGTCGCTCGCATCGGCGGTCCTCCTATTTATTGGGTGCCTGTCGGAGAGTGCGAACGCAAGCATCCCAACGGCGGCGCGGCATCGCGTCGGGACAGGGCCCCGGGTCAGTATGACGAACGGTTGCACTTCGTGGGACCAAAGACCCTAATCTGTGGAGGCGATCCCTGGTTGCATTCGTTGTCGGCCGTCGCGAACGCGTCCGGTCGCACCTAGACCTGAAGGGGGCGAGCGGTGTGGCTCGACCAGGCAAGTCCGCGCAGAGAGCGGGAGACCTGCTGCTTCGCACGGGAGTGTTCCTCACCCGCGCGGAGAGCACTCCGGACCGGCACACCGTGTTCAAAGAGGGCGGTCGCCACGGCGACGTGTTCTACCGGGACCGCTGGAGCCACGACAAGGTCGTGCGCTCGACCCACGGGGTGAACTGCACCGGGTCGTGCTCGTGGAACGTGTACGTCAAGGACGGCATCATCACCTGGGAGACGCAGGCGACCGACTACCCGTCGGTGGGACCCGACCGTCCCGAGTACGAGCCGCGCGGCTGCCCGAGAGGCGCCGCGTTCTCCTGGTACACATACTCCCCCACCAGGGTTCGCTACCCGTACGGGCGCGGCGTCCTGATCGAGATGTACCGGGAGGCGAAGGCCCGGCTCGGCGATCCGGTGGCGGCGTGGGCCGAGGTCACCACCGACCCCGAGAAGCGCCGGCGGTACCAGTCGGCCCGCGGCAAGGGCGGCCTGGTCCGCATCACCTGGGATGAGGCGGTGGAGATCGCCGCGGCGGCGCACGTCCACACCATCGGCGCCTACGGCCCCGACCGCATCGCCGGGTTCTCGCCGATCCCGGCCATGTCGCAGGTCTCGCACGGCGTCGGCGCCAGGTTCGTCAACCTGCTGGGCGGGTCGATGCTGTCGTTCTACGACTGGTACGCCGACCTCCCGATCGCCTCGCCTCAGGTGTTCGGCGACCAGACCGACGTGCCCGAGTCCGGCGACTGGTGGGACGCGGCTTACCTGATGCTGTGGGGCTCGAACGTCCCGGTGACGCGGACTCCCGACGCGCACTGGATGACCGAGGCCCGCTACCGCGGCCAGAAGGTCGTGGTCGTCTCTCCCGACTACAGCGACGCCACCAAGTTCGCCGACGAATGGCTCGCTCCGCATCCGGGCACCGACGGCGCGCTGGCCATGGCGATGGGGCACGTGATCCTCAATGAGTACTTCGGGGAGGGGAAGCGGGAGGGCTTCGAATCGTATGTCCGCAAGTTCACCGATCTGCCGTTCCTGGTGGAGCTCTCGGAGCAGGACGGGTTCCTCGTGCCGGGCAAGTTCGCCACGCGCGCGGACCTGCCGGGCGAGGAGCCGTACGCCGAGTGGAAACCGGTGTTCATGGACGAGGACACCGGCGAGGTGGTGGCGCCGGACGGCACGATCGGGCACCGCTGGGACTCCGAGCACCCCGGACGGTGGAACCTGGACCTCGGCGACCGGCGACCGAGGCTGAGCCTGTACGGCGAGGGCTCCGAGACCGCCGAGATCCGGCTGCCGCGCTTCGACGGCGAGGGCGACCACCTCGTGCGGGGCGTGCCGGTCCGGCAGGTCGGCGGACGGCCGGTGACCACAGTGTTCGACCTGCTCATGGCCCAGTACGGGGTGTACCGTCCGGGTCTTCCTGGCACCTGGCCGAGCGGCTACGACGACGCGTCCGAGCCGTACACGCCCGCGTGGCAGGAGTCCGTCACGTCGGTGCCGGCCGAGAAGGCGGTGCGCATCGCCCGCGAGTTCGCCGACACGGCCGCGGCCACCGGCGGGCGCTCCATGATCATCCTCGGCGCCGGCACCAACCAGTGGTTCCACGGCGACACCATGTACCGGGCGTTCTTCACGCTGCTGCTGCTCACCGGCTGCCAGGGCGTCAACGGCGGCGGCTGGGCGCACTACGTCGGCCAGGAGAAGTGCCGCACCCAGACCGGTTGGGCCACTTATGCCTCGGCGATGGACTGGACCCGTCCGGCCAGGTTCATGGCCGGGACCGCCTACTGGTACCTGCACACCGACCAGTGGCGTTACGACACCTACGACGCGGGCGCGCTCACCTCCGCGACCGGGCCGGGGCGCCTGTCCGGGCGGCACACCGCCGACTTGGTGGCCGCGTCGGCGCGCATGGGCTGGATGCCGTCCTATCCGACCTTCGACCGCAACCCGCTCGCGCTGGGCCGCGAAGCCGCCGAATCGGGCCAGAGCCCGGGCGAGTACGTCGCCGAGCGGCTCGCCTCCGGCGAACTGCGTTTCGCCGCCGAGGACCCCGACGCCCCCGAGAACTGGCCCCGGGTGCTGACGATTTGGCGCGCGAACCTGCTGGGCTCCTCCGCCAAGGGCAACGAGTACTTCCTGCGGCACCTGCTGGGCACCGCCGCGGCCGTCCAGGGCGCCGAGGCCGGTCCGGAGCACCGCCCGGGCGAGGTGACCTGGCGCGAGGACGCGCCCGAGGGCAAGCTCGACCTGCTGCTGTCGCTCGACTTCAGGATGACCAGCACGACACTCATGTCAGACATCGTGCTGCCCGCGGCGACCTGGTACGAGAAGCACGACCTGTCCACCACGGACATGCACCCGTTCGTGCACGCCTTCTCGCCCGCGATCGACCCGCCCTGGCAGGCCCGCACCGATTTCGAGGCGTTCCACTCGATCGCCGAGCGGTTCAGCGAACTGGCCGAGACCCACCTGGGCACCGGCACCGACCTGGTGGCCGCACCCCACCAGCACGACACGCCCGGCGAGCTCGCCCAGCCGGGCGGGCACGCACCCGACTGGAAGAGCGACGGGACGGTGCCGGTCCCGGGCACGACCATGCCGAACATCATCGCCGTCGAACGCGACTACACCGCCGTCGCCGCGAAGATGTCCGCTGTCGGGCCGCTCGCCGAGTCGGCCGGACTGCCCGTCAAAGGCGTCTCGTTCACACCCGACGCCGAGATCCGGTGGCTCGCCGAACGCAACGGCGTGGCCGAGGACGGCCCGGCGGAGGGAAGGCCCGTCATCGACACCGACGTGAAAGTGTGCGAGATGATCCTGGCGCTCTCGGGAACCAGCAACGGACGGCTCGCAGCGCAGGGCTTCGAGCGGCTCGCCGAGCGCACCGGCACCGACTTCGACGAGCTCGTCCACGGCTCGGCCGAACGGCGCGTCGTCTTCAGCGACACCCAGCGCGGCCCGACCCCGGTCGGCGCCAGCCCCGAATGGTCCGGCAAGGAGGCCCACGACCGGCGGTACTCGCCGTTCACCATCAACGTCGAGCACGACAAGCCCTGGCACACCCTCACTGGAAGAATGCACTTCTACGTCGACCACGACTGGATGCACGAGTTCGGGGAGGCGCTGCCGGTCTACCGGCCCCCGCTGAACATGCGGGACCTGTTCGCCGAGCCCGCGATCGGCCCCACCGGGGAGCGCGAGGTGGCCGTCCGCTTCCTCACGCCCCACTCGAAATGGTCGATCCACTCCGAGTACCAGGACAACCTGCTCATGCTCACCCTCTCGCGGGGCGGGCCGACGATCTGGATGAGCCCGGCCGACGCCGAGGCGATCGGCGCGGCCGACAACGACTGGGTGGAGGCGCTCAACCGCAACGGCGTCGTGGCCGCCCGGCTCGTCGTCTCCCACCGGATGCCGACCGGCACCGTGTACATGTACCACGCGCAAGAGCGCATCATCGACGTGCCGAAGACCGAGACGACCGGCAAGCGCGGCGGCATCCACAACTCGCTGACCAGGCTTCTCATCAAGCCGACCCACCTCATCGGCGGCTACGCCCAGTTCAGCTACGCGTTCAACTACACAGGACCCACCGGCAACCAGCGCGACGAGGTCACGGTCGTGCGCAAGCGGACCACGGAGGTGCGCTACTGATGGCGAAGCAGCGGACAGGCCGGGTCATGGCCCAGGTGGCCATGGTCATGAACCTCGACAAATGCATCGGCTGCCACACCTGCTCGGTCACCTGCAAGCAGGCGTGGACGAACCGCAGCGGCGTCGAATACGTGTGGTTCAACAACGTCGAGACCCGCCCCGGGCAGGGCTACCCGCGCCGCTACGAGGACCAGGAGCGATGGCAGGGCGGGTGGAGGCGCACCGCGACCGGCAGGCTGAAGCCGCGCGCGGGCGGCCGGCTCAAGAAGCTCGCGACGATCTTCGCCAACCCGAAGATGCCGTCCATCCAGGACTACTACGAGCCGTGGACGTACGACTACGAGAACCTCATCACCGCGCCGCTCGGCGACGACGTCCCGGTCGCCAGGCCGCGCTCGCTCATCAGCGGTGAGCCGATGGACATCTCATGGAGCGCCAACTGGGACGACGACCTCGCCGGCGGCGAGGAGCTCGGTTCGTTCGACCCGCTGGTGCAGAAGCTCGGCGAGCGGGTGAAGTTCTCCTTCGAAGAGACCTTCATGTTCTATCTGCCGCGCATCTGCGAGCACTGCCTCAACCCGTCGTGCGTGGCGAGCTGCCCCTCCGGCGCGATGTACAAGCGGGCCGAGGACGGCATCGTCCTGGTCGATCAGGACCGGTGCCGCGGCTGGCGGATGTGCGTCACCGGCTGCCCCTATAAGAAGGTGTACTTCAACCACAAGACCGGCAAGGCCGAGAAGTGCACGCTGTGCTACCCGCGCATCGAGGTCGGCATGCCCACGGTGTGCTCCGAGACGTGCGTGGGCCGGCTCCGCTACCTGGGTGTGGTCCTGTACGACGCCGACCGGGTGAGCAGCGCCGCCGCCGTCAAGGACGAGAAGGACCTCTACCCGGCCCAACTCGACCTGCTCCTCGACCCCGACGATCCGGAGGTTCAGGAGGCGGCCCGCCGCGACGGCATCCCCGACCGGTGGATCGAATCGGCCCAACGTTCACCGGTCTACCTGCTGGCCAAGCGGTTCAAAGTGGCGCTGCCGCTGCACCCGGAGTACCGGACCATGCCGATGGTCTGGTACATCCCGCCGCTCTCACCAGTGGTGGACACCTTGACCTCCACCGGGAACGACGGCGAGGACGCCGGCAACCTGTTCGGCGCCATCGACACCCTCCGCATCCCCGTGGAGTACCTCGCCGAGCTGTTCACCGCCGGCGACCCCGAACCGGTCACCAGGACTCTGCGGCGGCTCGCCGCGATGCGCTCCTACATGCGCCGCATCAACCTCGGCGACGATCCCGACGAATCGATCGCCGAGGCCGTCGGCATGAGCGGCAACGACATCGAGCGGATGTACCGGCTGCTGGCACTCGCCAAGTACGACGAACGCTACGTCATCCCCACCGCCTACGGCGTCGACGAGGCCGACAAGGGCGTCATCGACGAGATCGGGTGCAGCCTCGACTTCGACGGCGGACCGGGCATGGGCGGCATGGGCGGAGCGGCGCCGTTCGGCGAAGCGTCCGGGCGGCAGCAGCCGGCCACCGTGGAGAACTTCCACGCGCTTCGGGACCGGCAGACCAGCGACGAGCGCAGCGGACCGCCGCGCCGATTCAACCTGCTCAACTGGGACGGCAACGGCCGCCCGCCCGGACTGTTCCCGCAGCGGTCCGACACCGAAGGAGAGGAGCGACAGTGACCGCCCCCGACCACCACGCGATCGCGAGACAAGCAGCCGCGATGCTGCTGTGCTACCCCGAGCCGGCGTTCTACGACCGGCTCGGCCCGGTGCGCCGGGCCGTCGCCGAACTCCCGTCCGGACGCGAGCGCCGTGCGCTGGCCCGCTTCTGCGACCACGTCATTGCGACACCGGAACTCGACCTGGGCGCCCACTACGTGCAGACCTTCGACCTCAAACGACGCCGAGCCCTGCACATGACCTACTACACCGACGGGGACACCAGGCGGCGCGGCCACGCACTCGCACGGATCAAGGAGGTCTACACCGGCTGCGGTTGGCAGATCGACTCCGCCGAGCTTCCCGACCACCTGTGCGTCCTCCTCGAATTCGCCGCACGCGGCGACCTCGAGTGGGGCGAGCGGCTGCTCGCCACGTTCCGTCCCGGCATCGAACTGCTGCGCAGTGCCCTGCACGACTACGGGACGCCGTACGCCGACGTGCTCGACGCGGTGACGGCGACGCTCCCGCCGCCCGGCGACGAGGCCCGACTCCAGGCGATCCGCCTGGCCGAGACCGGCCCGCCGTCCGAAGACGTCGGGCTCGACCCCTACGGCGCGGTTCCGCTCGGCATGCCGACGGTCCGACCCGCCCCGACCGGAGGCGCGCGATGACCCCATCCCCACTGGACTACCTGCTCTGGGGCGCATTGCCCTACGTGGTGAACGCGGTGCTCGTGGGCGGCACGGTCTGGCGCCACCGCTACGACCGCTTCGGCTGGACCACACGCTCCTCGCAGCTGTACGAGTCGCGACTGCTGCGCATCGCCAGCCCGATGTTCCACTTCGGATTGCTCGTGGTGATCATCGGTCACGTCATCGGCCTGCTCATCCCCGAGTCGTGGACCCACGCGGTCGGAGTCGGCGACGAGCTGTACCACATCACGGCACTGTCGCTGGGCGTGGTCGCCGGAGTGACCACGCTCGGCGGCATCGCGCTGCTCATCTGGCGGCGGCGCACCACCGGGCCCGTGTTCAGCGCCACCACGGTGAACGACAAGACCATGTACCTGGTCCTGACCGCCGCGATCGTCTCCGGGCTGACGGTGACGCTGCTGTCCGCGTACACGGGCTTCAGCGGCGGCGAGGAGGTCGACTACCGCCAGACGGTGTCGGTGTGGTTCCGCAGCATCTGGATACTGCAGCCCGACGTGGCCGCCATGTCGGCGGCCACCCTCGGTTTCAAGATCCACGTCCTGATCGGTCTGGGCCTGTTCTCGCTGTTCCCGTTCAGCCGACTGGTTCACGCCTTCAGCGCACCGATCGGATACCTGTTCCGGCCGTACGTCGTCTACCGGTCGCGGGACCGCCGGACTGCCGGGACGACACGGCCGATCCGCCGCGGCTGGGGCTGAGGCGGCCCGGTCCGAGCCGGCCGAGCAGGTCGGCGACGCGCGTGAAGCCGACCGTGCGGCGCATCGCCGGGTTCCGCTGCCCGGCCATAGGCGACCTGTCTCGGCCGCTCCGGCCGTTCCGCTTCGGGGTTCTCGGACCCGAGAATTCAGGACGAATGTCCCTGACCCCGACGGTGTCCACCTGGCATCTTCGGAACCGATGGCGCCAACGACACCGGTCGTGAAGACCACATCCTGTCACTGACTCTCGAAAGGACGGTCCCGGTGAACGCACGAACTGCGGAGATGTCCTACCCGATGAAGGCGGCCGGCAAACCCTCCGCCCGGAGGCGTGGGCGGGTCGATTGGCATCGCGTCGCCAATATCGTCGTCCTGTTCTACCTGGTCGCGACCGCCGCACTCATGCCGCTGCACGCCGCCGGGATCATCCAGCGATGGACCGTCGTCCATGTGCTGCTGCTCGGCGCGGTCACCAACGCCATCGTCACCTGGACCGCGCACTTCTCCACCGCCATGCTGCACGCCCCGCGCTCCAATCCGCACTTCGCGGCCCTGCGACTGATCGGCCTCAATATCGGCGTCCTCGGCATCCTCACCGGCATCGGCCACGGCCTCCCGGCGGTCACCGTCGCATCCGCCGCCGCGTTCGCCTCCGTCGTCATCGCCCACCTGGTCGACCTGATGCGCATGAGCCGCCGCGGCATCGGCGGCAGGTTCACCGCCACCGTCCGGTTCTACCGGGCGGCCTCGCTCGCCCTCATCGCCGGCATGACCGCCGGGGTCGTCATGGGCATCGGCGCCGACGGCGACTGGCACGAACGCGTCTACGCCGCCCACCTGAACCTCAACCTGTTCGGCTGGGTCGGCCTGGCCGTGCTCGGGACGCTCTATCTGCTCTGGCCGACCGTGCTCGGCACCCGCATGGCCGACGGCGCGATGCGCGCCGCCCGCCGGTCCCTGCCCCTATGCGCCGTCGGGCTCGCGCTCGCGGTCACCGGGCTGCTCGCGGCTTCCAGCCTGGTCGCCGTCACCGGACTCACCCTCTACCTGGCCGGCACCGTGGTCGGCCTCGTCCCGGCCGTCCAGGCCTGGCGGCGGCGAGCCCCCGAACGGCCCGCCGCACTCATGCTCGCCGCCGCGATCGCCTGGCTCCTCATCGCACTCGGCGTCGAAATCGCGGCCGTCCTCACGGCGAACCCGGCCGAGCGCATCGCTGAGATGCTCCCGTGGTTCCTGGCCGGTTTCGTCGCCCAGATCCTGATCGGCTCGCTGACGCACCTGCTCCCCATGGTGCTCGGCGGCGGCCCCAGCGGCGGCAAAGGCGCCGCACTGCTGATCAACCGATTCGGCCGCACCCGGGTGCTCGCCGCCAATATCGGCGTCGCCCTCGTGGCGCTGCCGGTCCCGGATGCGTTCGAGCTCCTCGGCTGGGCGCTCATCGCCGCGAGCTTCACCGGCTTCCTCGTGCTGGCCCTCGCCGCCGCCGTCACCACCCGCAGAGGGTCCCCCGAGCCGGGCACCGAATCAGCACCTCGTCTCGGCCGCGGCCACCGCACGCTCATCGCCGCACTGGGGATGGCGGCACTGCTGGCGGCGATCACGATCACCGTCGTCAACCTCGGGCCCGCACCGGAAGCGGACGATGAACCGCTGGTACTCACCGAGGGCGGCACCCAGACCGTCGAGGTGTCCCTGGAGTCGCTGTCGGTCGACCCCTCCTCGATCACCGTCGCCCCCGGCACCCGTCTCATCCTGGAAGTCACCAACCACGGCCGGATGCGACACGACCTGGCCTTCGGCGACGAGCTCGCCACGAGAATGCTCTCCCCCGGAGAGAGCGCCGAACTCGACCTGGGCGATATCGTCGGCGACCTGGACGGCTGGTGCACCGTCATGGGCCACAAGGAAGCCGGGATGACCATGCGCATCGGTGTGGACGACGGCAGACCGAACGAAGCCGACGCCCCTGAAGCTCCCGTCGGCGCCGCCGTCGACCCTGGAGCCGAACCTCCGACGGGGTTCGAACCGTATGATGCGGCGCTGCCGCCCGCCGAGGACGGCGACGTCCACGAGGTGACCATGCGCGTGTCCGACGAGACCCTCGAGGTCGCCCCCGGCGTCACCCAGGAAATGTGGACCTTCAACGGCTCCGTGCCAGGACCCACCCTGCGCGGCGAGGTCGGAGACAAGTTCATCGTCACCCTCGTCAACGACGGGGCCATGGCCCACTCGATCGATTTCCACGCCAGCGCGCTCGCCCCGGACGGGCCGATGCGCACGATCGAACCAGGCGAGGAGCTGGTCTACGAGTTCACCGCCGACGCGGCCGGAGCCTGGATGTACCACTGCGGCACTGCTCCGATGGTCCAGCACATCGGCAACGGCATGTACGGTGCGGTGATCATCGACCCGCCCGACCTGCCCGAAGTGGATCGGGAGTACGTAGTCGTGCAGTCCGAGCTGTACTTCGGTGAGGAAGGCGAGCACGGCGACTTCGAGGCCATGGCCGCAGGTGAACCGGATGCGGTGGTGTTCAACGGCTACTACGAGCAGTACCGGCACGCTCCGCTGAGCGCCGCCGCCGACGACCGGGTCCGGATCTGGCTGGTCAACGCCGGCATCGAGCGACCGAGTTCGTTCCACGTGGTAGGCGCCCGATTCGACACCGTGTTCTCAGAAGGCGCCTACCTCTTGCGGCCTGGCGACGGCGTAGGCGGTGCGGCCCAAGTGCTGTCCGCGTTCCCGGGACAGGGCGGATTCGCCGATTTCACCGTTCCGGAGGCGGGCCACTACCCGTTCATCACCCACACCATCGTCGACGCCGGCCGAGGTGCCGTCGGAGTCATCGCCGCCGCGGAATAGGAGATCCACGATGTTCGAGAGCCGGTCCTCAGTGCGGTTCGCTCACAAGGCGTCGGCGGTGGCCTGGGGCGGCCTCCCTCCGCACGTCGCCCGACAGGTCGGGCCGACATGAGCGCAACCGAGCGGCTCGGCCGCCGCGCCCGCGCGCTGCGGGGCCTCCACACCGTGATCGCCGCCGCTGAGCTGGCGAGTCTGGTGCATGTCTGGGCGTGCGCGCTGAGCGGGCGCCGGGACCGGGCGCTGCCCGTATCGATCACGGCTCTCTCGCTCGAAGGCGTCGGACTGCTGATCGGCCGGGGCGACTGTCCCTTGGCTCCGCTGCAGCGCCAGGTGGGAGACCCGGTGCCGCTGTTCGAGTTGGCGCTCCCGCCGAGAGCCGCGAAGGCAGCCGTGCCGGTGCTGGCCGCGGTCGCAGTCGGCGGCATGGTCACTCTCGCACTGCGTTCCACCGGAGTTCGCAGTGTCCTGAATCTCCGCGGTGGGGCGGACCGGACACGTTCGGCGCTCGCGGCGCATGCGGCGCGTGCTCGGGAAGACTAGCCTTCCCGAGAGTCACTCCCGGCGCCGATCGCTCACAGCTCGAATCCGGCGGGGAACGGGTCGTCGGGGTCCAGCATGTACTGGGCGGTGCCGGTGATCCACGCTCTGCCCGTGATCGTCGGCACGACGGCCTCGACGCCGCCGATCTCGGTCTTCTCCACCAGCCTTCCGGTGAATGTCGTGCCGATGAAGGACTCGTTGACGAAGTCGGTGCCGAGCGGCAGCTCGCCGCGGGCGTGCAGCTGCGCCATCCTCGCGCTCGTGCCGGTGCCGCACGGCGACCGGTCGAACCAGCCCGGATGGATCACCATGGCGTGCCGCGAGTGCCGCGCCGTCGAGCCCGGCGCCTTCAGGTACACGTGGTGGCAGCCGGAGATGTCGGGGCGGGTCGGGTGCAGCGGCCGGTTCTGATCGTTGACGGCGTCCATGATGCTCAGCCCGGCGTCGAGCAGCCGCCGCCCTGCGGAGCGCTCGAACGGCAGGGCCAGTCTCTCCAGGTCGACGACGGCGTAGAAGTTGCCTCCGAAGGCCATGTCGTAGTCCACGGTCCCGAAGCCGGGCACCTCCACGGTCTGGTCGAGGGCCAGGACGAACGAGGGCACGTTGCGGATGGTCACCGACCTGGCGCGCCCGTCCTCGACCGCGACCTCGGCCGCGACCAGGCCGGCGGGCGTGTCGAGCCTGATCGTGGTCACCGGCTCGACCACCGGCACCATGCCGGTCTCCACCAGTACCGTCGCGGTGCCGATCGTGCCGTGTCCGCACATCGGGAGCAGCCCGGAGACCTCGATGAAGAGCACCCCGAAGTCCGCGTCGGGCCGGGTCGGCGGCTGCAGGATGCTGCCGCTCATCGACGCGTGGCCCCTCGGCTCGCACATGAGGAAGGTGCGCAGGTCGTCGTTGTTCTCGATGAACCACTGCCGGCGCTCGGCCATGGAAGCGCCGGGGAAGACCCCTACTCCCCCGGTGACCACCCTGGTCGGCATCCCCTCCGTGTGGGAGTCGACGACGTGGATGACGCGGTCGGTTCTCATCCCTCGCTCCCGGTGACGAAGCGGCCGTCCACCGGCCGCGGGACCTCGTACGACGGCGCTCCGCGGGGCTCGGGGCGAACCGCGCGATCGCGACCGCGCCGGTGCCCGGTGCCGTGATCGCCGGGTACGGACCGCCGTACCGTCGAGCGTAGGTCACCGAGACGCCGGTCGGTCGCCGATTCCACAGGAGACGACCGGCCTCGCGTGCCAGGACGGTCGTCGGCGGGGGCGCGATCTCGTCGTCCGCCTCGGCGACCGGGGACGCCGGCCTCGCGCGGGGCAGTGGGGACGAACGCGGCGGTCGCGTCCGACGGGGGATGGCGTCGCGTCATCTGATCACTTGTAGCCCTTGGCGAGTGCGGCCGTGGTATCGACGGCCACGCGCTCGGCGACCTCGGAGGGCAGCGGGCGGCGCGGCGGGCGGCACGCGCCGCCCTTGCGACCGGCCACGTCCATGGACAGCTTGATCGCCTGGACGAACTCTGTCTTGGAGTCCCATCGCAGCAGCGAGTGCAGGTCACGGTAGATCGGGAGCGCCTTCTCGATGTCCTCGGCCCGCCCGGAGGTCGCCAGGTCGTACAGTTCCTTGGTCGCGACCGGCAACGCGTTGGGGTAGCCGGCGATCCAGCCGACCGCGCCGGCGAGGCCGAGTTCGAGCAGCACGTCGTCGCTGCCGACGAGGAGGTCCAGGCCGGGGGCCAGCTCGGCGACCTCGTAGGCGCGGCGCACGTCACCGGTGAACTCCTTGACGGCCACGATCAGGCCTTCCGCGTACAGCTCGGCGAGCAGCCCGGGAGTCAGATCGACCTTGGTGTCGTAGGGGTTGTTGTACGCCACGATGGGCAGGCCGACCCGGGCAGCGGCCCGATAGTGCTCGACCACCGCCTCGCTGTCGGCTCGGTATGCGTTCGGAGGGAGCAGCAGCACGGAGCGGGCCCCGGCCTCGGCGGCCTGCTCGATCCATCGGCAGGTCTCCTGCGAGCCGTAGGCGGCGACACCGGGCATCACGCCGAAACCTTCGGGCGCGGCGTCGACGGCGACCTCGACGACGCGGGCGCGCTCCTCGTCGGTGAGGGTCTGGTACTCCCCCAGCGATCCGTTCGGGGTGACCCCGTCCATCCCGTTCTCGGCGAGCCAACGAACGTGCTCGCCGAAACCGTCGTAGTCGACCGACAGGTCGTCGTCGAACGGCAACGCGGTGGCGACGTGGATTCCGTGCCACGACTTCGCCTGCTCACTCATATGTCTCTCCTGACATCCCATGCAGGTGCATGACAGTAGGTGACATCGCACCCGATCGCAAGAGCAGTCTCGCCCCCTTTCGCGGCCCGCGCAGTCGGTCTTGTCGCCGGGGGTGAGACGGCGCCGCGATCACATCGAGGAGGAGACCGCCTCCTCGGATCTGGTGTTCGCGCCCTCCTGATGGGGGTGGCGGCGCTCCAGTGAGGCGCCCTCGACGTCGACGTCCGGGATGATCCTGTCCAGCCACTTGGGCAGCCACCAGGCCTTGTCTCCGAACAGGTGCATCAGCGCGGGGATGATGAGCATGCGCACCAGGAACGCGTCGACGAGCACGCCGAAGGCGAGGGCGAATCCGATGGGCCGGATCATCGCCGAGTGCGAGAACACGAACCCGCCGAAGACGGAGATCATGATGATCGCCGCGGCGGTGACGACCGACCGCCCGGCGCGCATGCCGTGGACGACCGCCTCGCGGGCCGGGACGCCGTGGGCGTAAGCCTCGCGCATCCCGGTGCCGAGGAAGAGCATGTAGTCCATCGCCAGTCCGAACAGGATGCCCACCAGGATGGTCGGCAGGAAGTTCAGGATCGGCCCCGGAGAGTCGACGCCGAACACGTCGGCCAGCCAGCCCCACTGGTAGATCGCCACCACGCCGCCGAGGGCGGCGTAGTAGCTGAGGATGAACCCGAGCGTGGCGACCACCGGCACGAAGATCGATCGGAACACGACGATCAGGATGATCAGCGACAGTCCCACGACGACCGCCAGGTAGGTGGGGAGGGCGTCGGCGAGCTTCTCGGAGATGTCGATGTTGCCGGAGGCGCTGCCGGCGATCCCGAGATCGTCGACGCCGTCGACGGACAGTTCGCGCAGCGCGTGCACGAGATCCTCAGTGGCCTCGCTGGTCGGCCCCGATTCGGGCACCAGCTGGAAGGCCGCGATGGTGCGGTCGTCGGAGGATCCGATGGGAGCCACGGCCGACACATCGTCCTGATCGGCCAGGGCCTGGGCGATCTTGACCTGCATCGCCTGCAGCCCGGCCTCGTCGGGGCTGCCCGGCAGCTCCGCGACCACGAGCAGCGGCCCGTTCTGGCCCTCACCGAACTTGTCTGCGATGGCGGCGTACGCCTGGTACTGGGTCGTGTCGTGCGCCTCGGACGAGCCGTCGGGCAGGTTGAGACGCAGGTCCATGGACGGGATGGCGACTGCCAGCAGCGCGCCGACGCCGACCAGGACGCGGACGGCGGCCCGCCCGGTGCCCATCGTCTTCGTCGCGCGCTCCTCCTCGCCGCGGGGGTGGAAGCCCTCAGCCTCGCAGGCGGCGCGTTCGGACTTGCGGAGGATGCGCATGCCGACCAGGGAGAGCATCGCCGGAATGAAGGTGACGGCGACCAGCACCGCGGTCGCGATGCTGAGAGCGCCGACCGAGCCCATCAGGCCGAGGAAGGGGATCCCTGTGAGGTTCAGCGCCACCAGCGCGATGACCACGGTGAAGCCGGCGAACACGACGGCGTTGCCGGAGGTGCCGGTCGCCAAGGCGATCGACTCTTCGAGGTCGTAACCCTCCTTGATCTGGCGGCGGTGGCGGTTGACGATGAACAGCGAGTAGTCGATGCCGACGGCGAGCCCGAGCATCAGGCCGAGGATCGGCGTCACCGAGGCCATGTCGATCACGCCCGAGAGCGACAACGCGACCATCGCGCCCACGCCGACGCCCACGAGCGCGGTCAGCATCGGCAGTGCCGCACCGATGACGGTGCCGAGCAGGACGAGCAGGACGATCGCGGCCACGACCAGACCCACGATCTCGCCCGCGCCGAGCAGGGCCGGCGCGGATTCGAACATGTCCGAGGAGTAGTCGACCTCGACGCCGTCGACCGGGGACCCGTCGAACACGTCGGTCACGCCGGACTTGGCCTCCGGAGTGATCTCCATCTGCGGCTCGCTGAACGCGACGTTGACGACCGCGGTGGTGCCGTCGTCGGAGACGGTGGTGATGCCGTCGGCCAGTTCGAGCAGGATCGCCCCCTGTTCGAGCGGCGCGGCCTGCTCCTCCAGGTCGGCCTCCTGTGACTCGAGCTCTGCCAGGCCCAGGTCTATCTGGTCTTGCTGGCTCCCGAACTCCCCGGCCGACGCGTCGGCGGTGCCGGCCGCCTCGGCCTGCTCACGGGCCGCGTCCAGCTGTTCCTGCGCGGAAGTCAGCTCCGTGCGAGCCTCGTCGATCTGGCTCCGGCCCGCCTCGATCTGCCGGCGTCCCTGCTCGATCGCCTGCTCCCGCTCGGCGCGTTCGGCTTCGGTCGCGAACGGATCGATGACGGTCTCCACGCCGTCGGCGTCGGCGGCTTCGGCGACAAGGGCGCTGATCGCGCTCTGCTGGCCGTCGGTGAGCGGCTCGCCGTCGGTCGTGCTCAACACGATGCGGCCGCTGCCACCCGCCGCCGCGGGGAGCGCCTCCCGCAGCTGCTCCGTCACCCGGTCGGTTTCAGTGCCGGGGATCGAGACCGTGTTGTTCAACGTCCCGCCGAACAGGGCGAACGCACCCGCGGCGGCCGCGAGTACCACGACCCATGCGGCGATGACCGACTTGGCTCGGCGGGAGCACCAGCGCCCGACCCGGTAGAGGAACTCAGCCATGAATGACTCCTAATAATGATTCGTTGCGCGCAGTGGACGCGAGTCCGACCGCACGACGGAGGGAACAGAGACGGTTAGGCGCCCGGCTCGCGCAGCACGTCGGTCAGGCTCGACACGAGGTCGTCCCAGACTCTGCGGGAGTGGGGAGTGTCCGTCGCGCCGGTCGCCGCGATCCACCGGTCGACGAGACCGAGGAGGCCACCGCTGAAGGCCGCCACCAGCAAGTCGACTTTGAGGACGTCGACTTCGGGGTGCCGGCGGGCGATCGCGCCGGACATCTGCTGTGTGAACAGCGACAGGGCCCGCTGCATCAGCACGGCCCCGCGGACCGCCTGCCGCTGGTCCTCGCCGTCGAAGATCTGGATCAGGTAGGCCATCGTCGGTACCAGGTGGAGGCCCGAGGCCGTGGCCGCCAGATCCTCCAGAACGGTCCCGACCTCGCGCGACTCGCTCGTCGCCCACGCCTCCATCCGGTCGACGACCTCGCCGAGCAACTCCCCCGCCACCGTGGTCACCACGTCCTCCAGGGAGTCGAAGTGGTTGAACACGGTCCTGCGGGAGACGTCGGCGGCCGCGGCCAGCTCGTCCACGGAGAAGTCCGCGCTGCCGCGCTGCCGCATGAGGTCGGCGGCGGCGTCGAGGATCGCCCGGTGGCTCTTCGCCTTGAGCGCCGCCCGGCGGTCGCCGGAAGGAGGTTGCACTGGCATGATCACTACACTAGATGCAACGATGCACTCAGTGCATTAATTTTTGATGTGTGACGCAACACAGCCAGAAGGCTCCGACCTCGAGGTCGGAGCCTTCTGGGAATGGTTCGCCTATGAAGCGCTCGGCACGGTGCTCGGCGCGCCGAGCAGGCGCGGGGCGATCACGATGCGGTCGATGTCGGGCGCCCAGGAGTTCGGATTGCCAAGACGCAGCGGCTCATTCGCTGTGGAGAGTGTCAGCGGGACGCTCCGCTGCCAGAAGCTCTCCCACGAGTAGGTGTAGCGGAAGTACGCGCGCCCGACCTGCGTCGATCCCTCTTGGATCTCCAGGAGGCGGTCGACCACCTGCGGGTTGTAGTCGTGGGAGCCGGAGAGCTCGGCGTTCGCGTAGTACACGGTCAGGTCGTAGTCGCCCGGAGCCGCGAAGCCGTCGCGGGGGATCTCGATGGCATTGCCCGCCCCGTTGCCGATCCAGCCCACGTAGGCGCTTCCGGAGGCATTGGTGCCGGTGCTGTCCTCGAGGGTCCCGACGGACGCTTCACCGTGGAGGACGGCGTCCTCGGCCTCGATCGAGACCGCGTTGCCGTCGGCGGCGCGGGCGCGGACGGTCGTGAGCGACTGGACGGTCGCCCCCTCCGGCGACCGCAGCTCGATCTCGTTGATGCCCTCTTGGAGGTGGACCCTGGCGGTCGATTTCCAGTGCCCGGCCCCTTCTGCGCTCACGGTGGCGGTCGGCATTCCGTTGACGGTCAGCTCGACCGACGCCGCGTGGTCGGAGGCCCAGTCCACGACCAGATCGTGGTAGCCGGTCTCCATCGCGTTGGCGTACAGGTCGGCCCGGCCGTATTCGAGCGAGACGCCGCCTCGGACCGCCTCGTCGTCCCAGTCGAGCTCCGCGCCGTCGACGAGGCGGAACGTGGAGGCCGGGTACTGCGTCGGCTCGCCCTCCCCCACCGACGTCAGCAAGACCTTGTCGAGGGTGATGTCGGAGTTCGGCAGCGCGCTCTCCCCGTCCTCACTGGCGCGCAACGACAGCACGCGGCTGCCGGCGGTCAGGTCGACCAGGGTCTCGGCGCTGCCGCGGTACTGCCACCGGCTCCTGTCATTGAGCGCGAGGTCGGCGGTGTACTGGACGGTCCCCGCCGCCGCGTCGTCGACGAACAGCGCGTGACGGCCCGGGACGCCGGGGGCGCCGCCGATGATCTGAAGGCGGTAAGTACCGTCCTCGGGCACTTCGACGGTCCACTCGGCGCGGGAGCCGACCTGGTTGAACGAGCCCACATCCCGGCCCCCGGAGGCGAGGAACTTCCAGCCGCCGTTCGCCTGCGGGTCCTGAGCGTAGATCTGGGCGTCGGTGAGGTCCATGTCCTCGGCCTCGATCGACGCCTGCCACGGCTGCGCGGCGGCCGCGGCCTCGACATCGCGGGACTGGGACGGGGTGGCAACCAGCTGATAGGCCGCGTAGCGGTCGTAAGTCGGGACGTCGAACCTCAGGGCCCCGTCCACGAGTTCGGCGCCGTTCACAGCGGTGACGACACGCGGCGTGTCGGCCAGGCCCTCGGCGCCGTGGAGCGCGATCTCACGGACCTCGACGTCGACGCGGTCACCGAAGATCCCGGCGTCGAGTCCGCTCAGGTCCAGTGAGACGTCGCCGTCGGTGCCGCCCCACAGGACGGTCGCGCGGCGGTTGTCGTCGTCGATCGCGCCGATGCCCTGGAGGGTGTCGACGGCGTTCAGCTCCGGCGGGGTGACCCGGACCGTCTCGGAGCCTTCGAGATCGCCGTACCACTTGAACATCCACCAGCCGGCGTTCGCGCCGTTGGGGCGGGCGCTGTTGTCGGAGAAGTTCCCGGCGTAGTTCCAGTAGGCGGTCTGGGCGTCGACCTTCGTGTCCTCGAACATCGCGAACCACTGGACGAGCTGCCCGGGCACACCCATGTCCCGCAGCATCCCGTACTCGTTGATGTTCACCGGGACCGGATCGAGGCCGAGGGAGGCTTCGAGTTCGCGGAAGTCGGCGAAGTGCCCCCGGTAGCGGGCGAGGTTGTCGATGCCCAGCTCGTGCCAGATGACTACGTCCGGAAGCGAGTCGTTCGCCTTGGCGAACGCCAGGATGTCGGCGCTGCGCTCGGGCTGCCAGCGGGTGTCGGCGGGACTGGCGATCCGGGCGTGGCCGAGGCCGTGGCGGTCCCAGACCTCCTGGACCTTCTCGTAGGAGGCCTGCCAGTCCGCGAGGAACTGGTCCTTCTGGTTCGGCCAGTCGGTGTACCAGTTGCCGTCCGGCTCGTTGAAGGGGATGAAGATGTAGTCCTCGGGGCGGTCGGAGTCGGTCGCGACGGCTTCGACGACGAACTCGACGACCTCGAGGTAGTCCCAGAGTCCGTTGGGCTCTTCGGTGTAGGAGCCGTCCGACTGGTCGTAGCCGCGGGTGTCGCCGGGGCGCCTGCCGCCGCTGTAGGGCCAGTCGGGGTAGTAGTCCTGGATGTAGATGTACATGTCCTCGCCGTGCTTGTCGAAGAACCCGTCCTCGACCTTGATCGCGTCGCCGGAGGGGTGTTGCGTGCCGTAGGGCGCCTTCTGCGACGAGTTCGTGATGTGGGCGCCGTTGATCAGCGACTGCGTCGGAGCGCCCTCGTCCCCGAATCCGTAGAGCGTGCCGGTCGCGCCGCCGCGGAACTCGCCGGTGCGGTCTGCGAAGTCCACCGCGAGCACTTCGGGCTCGGCGGCGGACGCGGACGAGCCCGCCAGACCGGTCGCGGCCACCGCCGCCGCTACGACTGCTGCCATCGTTCTCCTCATCTATCGGCCCTCTCATCATTGAGACATGGATTTTCGTCTTTATAGAGGTTTGACCATACCGAGATTTGATAACGGTTTCAAGAACAAACTTGATATCGTTTTCAGATAAGGCTAGGGTTCCGCCTGAAATCGATATCAAGCCGAAGTTGCAGGCAAGGAGCATCGTGACCGATCAGTTGTCTTGGGGCGGTAAGGAACTCGGTTTTCGACTCGAGTGGGACGCCGATACGCCCGTGCGTCTCGCCCGGATCCGGCGCACCGGACTCCATCTGCGGAACCGGCATCTGAGCCTCGCCTATATCATCCGTGTGGGCCTGCCGCTGCCGATCACTTTCGTGGTCGCCCGGCGCAGGATCATCTCCGGTATCACCGGCGGATCGGTGAGGCGACCATCAGGGACATGACGAGCAGGGCGGGCGTGAACTCGAGGAATCCGACGATCAGCGACGTGGCCGAGCGGGCCGGGGTATCGGTCCCGACGGTGTCGCGGGTGCTGACCGGTGCGGCCCGGGTGAGCCCGGCAAAGCGGGAGGCCGTCGAGGCGGCCATCGCGGAGTTGAACTTCCGTCCCAGCGCGGCGGCGCGCGTGCTCGTGTCGCGGCGGCCGCAGACGATCGCGGTCGTCGCGGGGAACACCTCCCGGTACGGCTACGCCGAGACGATCCGCGGCATCGAGATGGCCGCCCGCGCCGAGGGGTACACGGTGATGATCACCGTCGTCGAGAGCGCCGACGAGGTCGAGGTGGACCGCGCGATCGGGGCGACGCTGTCGCAGGCGCTCGCGGGCGTCGTGGTCCTCAAGTTCGACCCGCCCGGGGTCGCGGCGCTGCGGAGGCTTTCGACGGACCTGCCTGTCGTCGCATTGTCCGGCACGCGGGAGACCGGTGTCAGACAGGCGGTCCTGGACGAGACCGGCGCGGCAGAGGAGCTGACGGACTACCTGCTGGGTCTGGGTCACCGGACCGTCCATCATGTCCGGGTTCCGCCGTCGCGGCGGGTGGACGGGCGGACTACGGGTTGGCGGCGGGCGCTCCTCAAGGCCGGGGCTCCGGTCCCGCCTCTGCTCGACGGAACCTGGGCCCCGAACAGCGGCATCGCGATCGGTCGGGTGCTCGCCGAGGACCCGGAGGTCACGGCCGTCTTCTGCGGCAACGACGAGCTCGCCATGGGGGTGATGCGGGGAATCGCCGACAAGGGGCTTCGCATCCCGGCGGACATCTCCGTCGCGGGGTTCGACGACCATCCGCTCGCGGAGCTGTGGTCGCCGCCGCTGACGACCGTGGAACAGGACTTCGAAGGTCTCGGTCGGCGGGGCTTCGAGCTTCTCCTCCAGGTCGTCGAGGGCTCTGGCGGCCGTCGGTTCTCGTCCGAGCTGCCGCGGCTCGTCGTCAGGGAGAGCACCGCGGCCCCTCGGGGGCGCGGCACCTGAGGCCCTGCGTCCGGCGCTTCGCCGGTCAATTCGCCGAACCCGAACTTCGTGTTCGGCTCTCGCGGACGGTGACCGTGGTCCTCGGGCGGGGACCGGCGTTCG
Organism: Glycomyces sp. L485; assembly: GCF_022548875.1. Classification (GTDB taxonomy): domain Bacteria; phylum Actinomycetota; class Actinomycetes; order Mycobacteriales; family Micromonosporaceae; genus Glycomyces. Next base: position 95,998 of record NZ_JAKZEW010000008.1, read on the forward strand.
CGTCGCGGGGGTGCCCGTACAGTCCCTTGCCGCTGAGCACCACCCAGCACGACCGCAGCAGGATGGCGAGGTCCAAGCGGAGGCTCTGCGTCGCCACATAGACCAGATCGTGCTCGGTGCGGGTGTCCCAGTCGAGACGGTTTCGCCCTATGGTCTGCGCCAATCCGGTCAGTCCCGGAAGGGCGGCGAGCCGCATCGTCTCTCGGGACCGGTACCGCCGCGCGCGATCGGGCAGGTGCGGACGCGGGCCCACCAGGCTCATCTCTCCCTTGGCGACGTTCAGCAACTGCGGCAGCTCGTCGACCGACAGCCGACGCAGCACTCGGCCGACCCTGGTGATGCAGGCGGCGTCGGGAATCTCCGAATCCGGTGCCGCGGAGGTGGTCATGGTGCGCAGTTTCAGCAGGGCGAACGGTCGCCCCCGCAGCCCTATGCGCACTTGGCGGAACAGGACCGGTCTGCCGTCCTCGCAGAGGATCGCCAATGCGGCGACTGCGACCACCAGGAGCGCCGGAATCGCGACGAGGGCCAGCACCGTCCAGTCCACTGCTCGCTTTCCCCTGTAGGACAGCCGATTCGACGGAACGAGTGTCCCACCGTCGGAGGTGTGGTCAGAGCGTTCTGCACCCGGATTCGCAATTCCCCCGTTAGATGGATTCATCGCGTCGCTCCCCCTAAGTTGACCGTTATAGCAACTTGAGACTTTTTACGACTTTATAGTGCTAATCAGTCACTGCACTACAAATATCGCAGCAGTTGGGCGTTAGGGGGTCGATACGGTGCCTGATCTAGCAGAGATCGCCGCAGGACCGTCCAGAAGGACAGTGCGGCGACTCGGCGTCATCAGCCCCTGTTACGACCCGGAGACCGGTTCGGCGGCGGTGGCCGGAGCCATCTCCCGCTCCCTGGCGCGGCTCGGGCACGACGTGCACGTCCTCACTGGATTCCCGAACTACCCCGAGGGGACGATCTACCCCGGGTACCGGTTGAGGAACTATCTCTACGAGCACCGCGACGGCGTACACGTCCACCGGGTCCCGCTGCTGCCGAGCCACGACCGCTCGGCGGTGCGGCGGGCGCTCACCTACTTGTCCTACGCGGCATCGGCGTCGGCCAAATGGCGCATCCTCCGTTCGGTGGACGCCTGGCTGGTGATCTCCTCGCAAGCCACCGTGGCCATGCCGGCCATCGTCGCCCGGACGCTCTTCGGCAGGCCGTTCGTGCTCCACATCCAGGACCTGTGGCCCGAGACGGTCGTCGAGAGCGGGTTCGTCCGTCCGGGCCGACTGCTCGACCTGATGGCGCGCGTCATCGGGGCGTTCTGCGACGCCTCGTACCGGCGGGCCTCGGCCGTCGCCGTGACCGCACCGGGGATGGCACGCGCGCTGCATCAGCGGGGCGTCCCCTCGGACAAGATCTCGGTGGTGCCCAACTGGGTCGACGAACTGGTCTACCGTCCGCTCCCCCGGGACGAAGGACTGGCGTCCGAGTTCGGTCTCGACGGGTTCGTCGTCATGTACGCGGGCAACATGGGCGACCTGCAGGGGCTCGACACCGCCGTGAGAGCGCTCAGGATGCTCCCCGACCTGCCGGACCTGCGCCTGGCGTTCGTCGGCGGCGGCATCGCCGAAGAGCGGCTCCGCGAACTGGCCGAAGGCGACGATCGAGTTCGCTTCCTCGGCTCCCAACCGGTCGAGCGCACGGCGCGGTTGATGGCGCTCGGCGACGTCCAGCTGGTGAGCCTGAAAGACCGTCCGCTGTTCCGGCACACGTTCCCCAGCAAGCTCCAGGCCGCGATGGCCTGCGCGAGGCCCGTCATCGTCTCCGCCCCCGGCGACGCCGCCCACATCGTCCTCGAATCGCGCGCGGGCCTGGTCACTGCGCCCGGGGACCCCGCAGAGCTGTCATCTGCCATGCGATCGCTGCACGGCTTCGATCCCCGGACCCGCGAGGCGATGGGGCGAATCGGAAGGGAGTTCTACATGGACAGGATGTCTGCCCGGGTCGGCAGCTCGACGCTGTCGGAGTTGGTGGCCCGAGCGCTCGGAGGTGACGCGTGATGATGGAGGATGTGGCAGGCAAGTCGGTGCTCATCACCGGCGGGACGGGCACGTTCGGCAGGACCATGATCAGCCGCCTGCTCGCCACCGACTGCGCCGAGATCAGGGTGCTGAGCCGCGACGAGGCCAAGCAGGACGATCTGCGGCGGCGGCTCCGAGACGAGCGGCTGCGCTTCTACATCGGTGACGTCCGCGACCACGACGGCGTCATGCGCGCCTGCACCGGCGTCGACCACGTCTTCCACGCGGCGGCGTTGAAACAGGTGCCCTCCAGTGAGTTCTTTCCGCTGGAGGCGGTGCGCACCAACATTCTCGGCAGCGCCAACGTCATCGACGCCGCGCGGGTCAACGGCGTGCGCAGCGTGGTCTGCCTGAGCACCGACAAGGCCGTGTACCCGATCAACGCGATGGGGATGTCAAAGGCGCTCATGGAGAAGGTCGCGCAGGCCTACGCCCGCACGGCAGTCTCCGGCGACACCGTCGTCTCGCTGGTGCGCTATGGCAACGTGCTGTGCTCACGCGGGTCGGTGGTGCCGTTGTTCGTGCGGCTCATAAAGGAAGGGGCACCGCTGACCATCACCAACCCGGAAATGACGCGGTTCCTCATGTCGATCGACGACGCGATCCGGCTGGTGGAACACGCGTTCACCGCATTGATCCCGGGCGACCTGTACATCCACAAGGCGCCCGCGGCCACCGTCGACGTCATCGCCAGGGCGGTCGCGCGCGTCTTCGACGTCGAACTCAAGGCGGACGTCATCGGCACCCGCCACGGCGAGAAGCTATTCGAGACGCTCGTGAGCGACGAAGAGGCCGCCCGTGCGGTGGACGAGGGCGAGTTCTTCCGCATCCCGCTCGACGGCCGGGACCTGAACTACGAGTCGGCCCGCGACGGGGCCCGCGGCTCCCAGGGCGGACCGGCAGTGGGCTACACCTCTCACAACGCCGAGCGGCTCGACGAGGTCGCCGTGGCCGAGCTGTTGATGAAGACCTCGGAGATCCAAGCCGAACTGCCCTCCCAACGCGTAAAGGAGCCCGCATGAAGATCGCCGTCACCGGTTCCGAAGGATTCCTCGGTTGGCATGTGCGCTGTCAGGCGTTCGCGCGGGGCATCGGCTGCGTGCCCGTCGACCGGTCGCTGCTCGGCGACGCCCGTCGGCTGGACGCCGCGCTCGACGGCGTCGACGCGGTGATCCACTGCGCGGGCGTCAATCGCGGCACCGACGCAGAGATCGCCTCCGGCAACGCCGAGACCGCCGGCCGCCTCGCCGAGGCGCTCCGGCGCATCGATCGTCCGGTGAGGACGGTCTATGCCGATTCGGTGCGCCGCGAAGACGACACCGCCTACGGGCGGGCCAAGCGCAGTGCCGCCGCGGTCCTGGGCGGGTCCGAGCGGTCGGCGCCGGAGTTCTCGGACGTCGTCCTGCCCAACCTCTACGGCGAGCACGGACGGCCCCATTACAACTCGTTCGTCGCCACCTTCTGCCACGAGATCGCACACGGGCGCCTCCCGTCGGTGCGCTCCGAGAAGGAGGTCCCGCTGCTCCACGCCCAGGAGGCCGCGGCGGTGCTCCTCTACGAGGCGGGCGAGTCGGGCCGACGGCAGGTCGAGCCGAAGGCCGAACCGAGATCGGTGACCGAGGTGGCGGAGCTGTTGGCGGAGCTCGACACCGAATACCGCGACGGCGCGCTGCCCGACCTCACCGGCCGCTGGCGGACCACGATGTTCAACACCTATCGTTCGCACCTGTTCCCCGTCCGCTACCCGATCGCGCTCACCCCGCACACCGACGACCGCGGTGTCCTCTTCGAGTACGTCCGCCTCCGGACCGCCGGAGGCCAGGCCTTCGCCTCGACGACCATGCCTGGAGCGGTGCGCGGCGAACACGTGCACCTGCGCAAGTTCGAGCGCTTCGTGATCGTGTCGGGGCGCGCCGAGATCGCCGCGCGCAGGCTCTTCTCAGACCGCACGGTGCGGTTCCGAGTCGACGGCGACGATCCCGTGGCGGTGGACATGCCGACGATGTGGGCGCACCGCCTGACGGCCCTCGGCGACCGACCGGCCGTGGGGGTCTTCTGGACCAACGAGCTGTACTCCCCGGACGACGCGGACACCTACGCCTGCCCGGTAGAGGCCGAGGAGGAGTCGCCGTGACGAAAGTGCTCACCTTCGCCGGGACGCGGCCCGAGCTCATCCGCCTGTCGCGAGTGATCGACCGGCTGTCGACCACGCTCGACCACGTGCTCGTCCACACCGGGCAGAACTGGGATCCGGGACTGCGCGACGTCTTCTTCGCCGAGCTGGGGCTGCCGGCTCCCGACCACCAGTTCACCGTGGACGCCTCCAGCCTCGGACGCACGCTCGCGGGCATCCTGGTCGACGCCGAGCGGGCCGTCGCCGCCGAGCGACCCGACGCCGTGCTCGTGCTCGGCGACACCAACAGCTGCATCGCGGCTCTGATGGCCCGCAGGATGCGCGTCCCGGTCTACCACATGGAGGCGGGCAACCGTTGCTTCGACCTGAACGTGCCCGAAGAGACCAACCGGAGCCTCATCGACCACATCGCCGACTTCAACCTCGTCTACACCGAGCACGCCAGGCGCAACCTGCTCGCCGAGGGAATCCATCCCCGTCGGATCCTCCTGACCGGCTCCCCGATGCGCGAGGTCCTGGACCACCACCGGGACTCCATCACCCGCTCGGACGCGCTGCACCGGCTCGGCCTCGACCGCGGGCGGTACTTCATGGCCAGCGCGCACCGGGAGGAGAACGTCGACGATCCGCGCCGGCTGCTGCGCCTCGTCGCCTGCCTGCGGTCGGTGCGCGACCGGTGGGGCCTGCCGGTGCTGGTGTCGACCCATCCTCGGACCCGCAAACGCATGCAGGGTCTGGTCGCCGACGCCGAGCTCGACGGCGTGACGTTCGCCGAGCCGTTCGGTTTCTTCGACTACATACGACTGCAGCAGGAGTCGCGCTGCGTGCTCTCCGACAGCGGCACCGTCAGCGAGGAGTCCGCGATCCTCGGCTTCCCGGCGGTGACCCTCCGCGAGTCGATCGAGCGTCCCGAATCGCTCGACGCGGGGTCGATCATCGCCACCGGGCTCGAACCGGCCGGGGTCGTCGAAGCCGTGGCGACCGTGCTCGCTCAGCGCTCGCGCGGAGCCGTCGGATGCGCCGCGGAGTACCGCGTCGAGGACACCTCGCTGCGCGTCGTCAACTTCATCCTGTCGACGGTGCGCAGGCACCGTGAGTGGGCGGGTATTCGAACCTTCGCGGAGAAGGAGGCGATGTGACGCAGGTGGTACTGGACACCGCCGGAGGCAGCGTCGGCGGAGCCGCCCGCTGGCGGTACGAACTGGACGCCTACCTCGCCACCGGCGCGAGCCGGCCGGCCGTCATCGGCCGTTCCCGGCGCCTGACCCCGGCCTGGCTGATCCGCCGCGAGTCCAAGGCCAGGGGCGCCGGCCTGGTCGTGGCCGCCAATTCGGCCTCGTTCGCCTTCGGCGGTTCAGAACGCCGCGTGCTGCTGCGCAACGCCCTGCATTTCCTCTATCCGGATGAGAGCCACCTGCTGCGGACGCTGCCGCGCGGCTTCAGCGCTCAGATTCCGGTGGTGCGCGGACTGCTCTCCAGGGCGGATCTCATCGTCGCACCGAGCTCGGCCATGGCCGAGCGGGTGCGATTCCACGCGCCAGCCGTGCGGGACCGGATCACGGTGCGCGCGCATCCGGCGAGCCCCGCCGGGCCGCGCCGCCTCGCCGAGCGGCCCTTCGTGCTGATGCCCGTCGTGCCGGCGCCGTACAAGGATCTGGGCTGGCCTCTCCTGGCGCTGCTGGACGCGATCGCGCGCACCGGCCTGGACCTGCAGGTCGTGGTCACCGCCGCTCGCGAGCAGCTGCCGCCGGCCCTCGCCGCCCACCCGGCGGTCGAGGCGCGCGGGACGATCTCGACGGCCGCGACGGCCGAACTGTGGCGGTCGGCCGCGGCGGCGTTCTTCCCGTGCACTGTGGAGGCGTTCGGCTATCCGCTCGCGGAGGCCCGCATCCACGGCGTCCCGGTGCTGTCGCCGGACGGCGAGCTGGCCCGCGAGATCGCCGGGCGCGCCCTGGTTCCGTATCGGCGGGGCGATCGGGACGATCTCGCCGCCGCGTTGGAACGCTGCTCCGAGCCGGTCTCGCCCGAGCCTCACGTCTTCGACGCCGGCGACTACTTCCAGTGGCTGCTCGGGGAGCGGTCGACGGGCGGCGGGCCATGAGCGCTACGGCGGGCGTCCTGGGGGGATTCGCGAGATCGGTCGCGACCACCGCGGCGTGCAATGTGGCCGCCGCGGCGGCTTCCGGCATCGCGGGGGTCGTCGTCGCCCGGGCGCTCGGCCCGTCCCTGCGCGGCGAGTACGCGGCGATCATGGCCTGGTTCGCCGTCGTCCTGGTCGTCGGCCAGCTCGGCCAGACGGCCGCGACCACCTACTTCGTGGCCCGGGTTCCCGAACGCGGCCGCGACTACCTCGCCACGTCGCGCAACCTCATGGTGGCCTGCGGCCTCGTCGCGCTCACAGCGGGTGTCGCCGTCGCGCCGCTCCTGGCGCCGGACGACGAGACCGTGGTGCTGGCTCACCGGCTGATGTTCGCCACCTGCCTGGCGGCCTTCGCTGGGGCGGGCTACGTGTTCGCGCTGCACGCGGTTCGGCTGCGCCGCTGGAACCTGGTGCGGACCGCGCAGCCGGTCGCGTTCCTCGCGGCGGTCGGCGGGCTGCACCTGGCCGGCGAGCTGACCCTTCTGACAGCCGTGGCGGCGCTGTCGGCGACGGTGGCGGCGCAGTCGGTCCTGGCGTATCTGCTGTGCCGCGGCAGCGGCCTGACCGGCGGCCGGGCTGAAGCGGCGCTTGCCGGTCCGATGTGCCGCTACGGGCTCGCCCAGCTCGCCGGGAGCGTCCCCGCGGTCATCACCGCCCGCCTCGACCAGCTGGTGCTCTCCTTCCTGGTGGCCTCAGCGGTGCTCGGCAACTACGCCGTGGCCGCCTCGCTCACCGCCGTGGCGGTGCCGCTCGTCGCCGCGTTCGGCAACGTCGCGTTCCCCCGGATGGCCTCACGAGTCGGGTCGGCTTCGAATCTCGCGGCGTTGCAGCGGTGGACGCTGCTGGCAAGCGCCGCGGTCGGAGTCTGCCTGACAGTGCCCCTGGCCGTGCTTGCTCCGAGACTGATCCCGTGGGTGTTCGGTCCCGGCTACGCCGACGCGGTCGCGCTGGTGTGGCTGCTCGCGCCGGGCGGGATCCTGTTCGCCTGCGCCCATGTCGGCGCTGACCTGCTGCGCGGTCACGGCCGACCGTTGGCGGTGGCACGGGCGCAGTGGGTGGCCGCGGGCGTCATGATCGTTCTGCTCGCGGTTCTGGTGCCGCCGTTGGGCGCCGTGGGGGCGGCGATCGCGTCCTCCGCGGCCGCCGCGGCGGCGATGCTGCTCATATTCCGTTCCCTGGTCCGGACGGCGCCGACGGGCGGCCTCCAACCGGCCGCGGTCGAACTCGCCGGGAGGATGCGATGAGACGTTCGCGGCAGGTGGCGGCCTGGACTGTCGACGCGCTGGGCGGGCTGATCGGCCGGGGGCGGGTGGTACGCGGCGCACGGTTCGCGTTGCACCGCGCCCGGCTCGACGTGCCGAACGACCCGGTCCGCAACGGCGAGTATGCGTTGCAGCGCTGGATGTTGGAGTCGGCTCCGGGCGGCGACCCGATCACCGTTCTGGACGTGGGTGCCAACGTCGGCGCCTGGTCACGAAGTCTGCTGCACCTGGCCTCGCGGGCCGGACGGCTGGACGAGGTGCGCCTGCACGCCTTCGAACCCGCCGCCCACACCCACCGGCTGCTCGCCGCTCGGCTGGGCGACCGGGCGCGGGTCAACCGCTTGGCGGTGTCCGATAGCTGCGGGACCGCGACGCTGCACGTGGTGGCTCCCGGGTCCGGGACAAATTCGCTCCACGGAGACTCGGACGAGCCCCTGGAGACGGAGCAGGTCGAGACCACCACCGTGGACGACTACCTCGATCGCCGGAGCATCCGGCGCGTCGAAATGATCAAAGTGGATACAGAGGGGAACGACTTCGCGGTGCTCTCCGGTGCTCGGCACGCGCTGGGCGCCCAGGCCGTGTCGCTCGTGCAGTTCGAGTACAACCACCGCTGGGTCGGCGCGCGCCGCTACCTCAAAGACGCCTTCGATCTGCTTGAGCCGCTCGGGTACCGCATCGGGAAGCTCACCCCGCGCGGCATGGAGTCCTACCCGGGCTGGGATCCCGAGCTGGAGACCTTCGTCGAAGGCAACTACCTCGCCGCCACCGCCGAGACCGCCGATCGGCTTCCGCGGGTCGCGTGGTGGAAACGAACTTGAGAAGGGCACATCATGCACATCGGATTGATCGGTCGTCGCGGGCCCGACACGTTCCAGGCCAACATCGGCGACGGCTTGTTGCGCCTGGGCCACCGCGTCACCTACCTCGGCCTCGGCCGTGCCCAGTACCGCAGCCACGTCGCCAACCGGGTCGCAGACCTCGCGGCGTCGGCCGTCCACGGACTGGAGGACCTGCGACAGCACAGCCTGGTCAGGGCCGCCCTCGAATCAGAGTGCGACGCGGTGTTGAACACCTACGGCGGCCTGACACCCCGGACCGTGGCCTCGCTGCGCCGGAACGGACTGCCGGTGGCCCTGTGGTTCCCCGACGCCGTGTCCAACCTCGGACGGCAGCTGATGCTCATGGCGCCCTATTCGGCGATCTTCTTCAAAGACCCGCTGCTGGTCAGGCGGCTGCGCGACACGCTCGGTCTTCCGGTGCGGTACCTCCCGCAAGGGTGCAACCCGCACTGGCACCGGCCGATCGGCCGGCCGGGGACCAGGCGCGTCATCGCTGTGGTCGGCAACTGCTACCCGAGCCGCGCGGTGCTGCTGCGGCGGCTGCATGAAGCGGGCCTGCCACTGGTGATCTACGGCGCGGCGCCGAGGTGGGTCCGCGGCATCCTCCCTCCCCGATCGCACACAGGGCACCCGGTGTTCGCCGAAGACAAGGCGAAGGTCTTCCGTGAGGCGGCCGCGGTGCTGAACAACCTGCATCCCGCAGAGATCCACGGCGTCAACGCCCGCCTGTTCGAGGCCGCCGGCTCGGGGGCCGCCGTGCTGTGCGAACGGCGCGCCGTCCTCGGCGACCTGTTCGACCTCGATAGCGAGGTCGTACCGTTCACCGACTTCGACGAGCTGACGCACCAGGCGAAGCGCCTGCTCGACGACCCCGACATGACGCAGAGGATCGGCGACGCTGCGAGCAGAAGGGCACATGCCGATCACACCTATGAGAAGCGTCTCCCCGAAGTCCTGGAGCGACTGTCATGACCACGGCGGCCGCTCGACATGGTGGCGGACGGGTGCGGGCCGCCGTCGTCATCGACCATCCCGTCCAGTACTTCGCGCCCGCGTTCAGACTCCTGGCGGCTGACGCCAGGCTGCGCACCAGCGTGTACTACTGGAACGAGATCCCCGGCGGCACCTACGACCCCGGATTCGACCGCCACGTCCGGTGGAGTACCGACCTGCACGGCGGATACGACTGGTGGACACCCCGCCGTCAGGCACCGGCCTGGAACCGCGGCGCGGAGCTGCTGCGCCGCCTTGTCCGCGACCGGCCTTCGGCCATGCTGTGCTTCGGATGGGCGAGTCCGGCTGCACGCCTGGGCATCCTCCACGCCTCGACCACCCGGACGCCGCTGCTCTACTACGGCGACACCAATCCCCGGTCCACGGTCACCAGGCGCCACCCACGCCTGCGATCCTTGGGGCTGCGCGGCATGTTCCGCCTCGCGGCCGGCGCGGTCGCGACCGGTGCGTTCAACCGTGAGTTCTACCTCGCCCACGGCATGGGGCCGGGCCGTGTCCATCCAGGTGTCCTCCCCTCCGACGTCGAACAGTTCGCGGCGGCCGCCAGACGCGGCGACGACAGTAGGCCGCTCGTCATCGGATTCGCGGGCAAGTTCATCCGGATCAAAGCGGCCGACGACCTCGTTGCCGCCGCCGCACGGCTCCCCCGCGACACGCCGTGGGAGCTTCGGCTCATCGGAGACGGCCCACTGCGGCCGGAGCTCGAATCACTTGTGGGCGAGTGCGGCCTGCGCGACCGGGTCCGTTTCCTCGGCTTCAAGAACACCGACGAGCTTCCCGCGCTGTTCGCCGACGTCGACATCATGGTCGTGCCCTCGCACCTCGAAGCCCGTGGGATCGTGGCGGTCGAGGCCATGGCCGCCGGAGCGGCGGTGGTCGTCAGCTCGGCCACCGGCGTCTGGGGGCCCGGGGACGTCCTCGAACACGAGCGGTCCGGACTCGTGTTCCCCGCCGCCGACACCGGCGCGCTCACAGCGTGCCTGCAGCGCCTCATGCGAGACGGGGACCTGCGAGCCCGACTGGCACGCGAGGCGCGCGTGCGGGTCGCCGGCGAGGGGCCCGAAGGCTTCGCGTCCACCGCGGCCGCCGCTCTCCTCGCCGTCGCGCGGAGGGGGCGCCGATGACGCTCGCGAAGTCGCCCCCTACGACGACCACCGGAGCGGACCGGTCCAGACAGCTCACCGTCCTCGCGTTGGCGGTGCTCGCTCTGGCGATGCTGCTGCCCGTGGGCTTCTGGCCGTCGGACGTCCGCGACCAGCTGGTGTTCAGGGCCCTGTCGGTCACGCTGCTGGCGTTCGCCGCGCTGCGGTTGATCACCCTGCTGCCCGGCAACGAGCACGGCATCGGACGCTGGCGGCTCGGCCCCTGGTATCTGTTGTGGACGGGCCTGGCCTTCGGGCTGGCGTCGCTGACGTGGCTGGGTCCGCAGACCGGCTCGGCGACGCGCATCGCGCTGCCCAGCGTCGTGACGGGCCTCGGGGTGCTGGGCCTTGCCGTGGTGGCGTGGACCGTCGGCTACCTGCTCGGTCCGCCGCGCGGCCTCCGCAATGCGGCGGGAAAGGGGCTGTCGCTGTTGCTGAGGGGGACGGGCGCCACCGTTCGCGGCGGCCTGCTGCCCTGGGTGTTCTATGCCGTCGCCACGGGTGCGCGGATCGTCGCCGTGCTGCTCACCGGCAGGTTCGGATACGTCGGCGACCCTAGCGAACTGGTCAGCACCGCACAGCCGTACAACCAGCTGCTGCATCTGCTGTCCACCTTCGCGCTCTTCGCCATCGCGGCGGCGTCGTACCGCGCGTTCAATCCCGCGATCGGCGGCAGCAAGATCGCATTGTGGACGCTAGTGGTCACCGAGGCCTTCGTCGGCTCCGTCGCCGGAAGCAAGAGCACGCTCCTGCTCGCCCTGGCCGCCGTCCTCATCCCTTACGGCGCGCTGCGGCGCAGGCTTCCACTCCGACTGCTCCTGATCGGCGCCGTGCTCTTCCTGTGGATCGCCGTCCCGTTCAACACCGCCTACCGCGACGTCGTCCGCGGCGACGACGCGAACCTGACGCCGTCGGAGGCCGTCGCGGCGGCGCCGCAGGTCCTGACCGACACCGTGACCGCCCAGTCGCCGGTCGACACCGTGAGCGATTCGGCGGACGCCATGCTCCGGCGCATCCGCGAGATCGACAGCATCGCGATCATCACCCAGATGACGCCCGACCCCATCGCCTACCGCAGTCCGTGGGAGTTCGCCCTCGCTCCGACCGTGGGGCTCGTGCCGCGCGCGATCTGGCCGGAGAAGCCGATCTATGCCAACGGATACGAGTTCAGCCAGGAGTACTACGGGATTCCCAGCACCACGTACACATCGACCGCGATCACCGGGCTCGGCGACCTGTACCGGCACGGGGGGCTGTGGACGGTCGCGGTCGGAATGGTCGTGATCGGGGCCGGATGCAGGCTCTTCGACCTCCTGTTCCAGCCCGAGTCCGATCCGCGGGCACTGTGCTTCGTCGTCGGCCTCCTGCCGGTCGTCGTCAAGTCCGAAATAGATATCAGTCTGCTGCTCACCGGCATTCCCGGCGGCGTCGCCGTCGCCGTGGTCGGCGCCAGGCTGATGTGCCGCCCCGACCCGAATCCAACCGAGGAGCGCCCATGAACCGCAAAGTCCTGCTGCTCGCCCCGTCTCGCGGTCTCGGCGGCGGCATCGAACGCTACGCCGCCGCCATCGAGGCGTCACTGCACACCAGTGAAATACCATGCGGCAGAATCGATCTGCGCGCCCCCGGCCGTCCCGGCGGGCTGAGAGGCAAGATCCGGTTCATCGGCGAGGTCGGCCGGGCGGTCCGCTCCAGCGGCGCCCCGACCCGCCTCATCGTGGCCCACCGCAACCTGCTGCCCGCCGTCTACGCCGCGGCCCGCCAGCGCCACTACAGCGGAACGACCGTGATCCTCCACGGGCACGAGACCTGGTCGGCCCAGCGGCGCCGAGCGAGCCGCATCATGCGACGCGAGGACGTGCGCATCGTCGCCGGAAGCAGCTTCACAGCCGGTGCCGTCGCCCCGGTCTGCCGGGCGGGCGTCCTGCACCCCGGCATCGCCGCCGACTGGTACCGCACCCTCGTCGACGCCTCCCGGCCCCGTCGCGGGAGCGCCGACCGCTTCGAGCTGATCACCGCGTTCCGGCTCCCGGACTGGAAGACCAAGGGCCTTCCCACCGTCATCGAAGCGGTCGAGCTGCTGGGCGAGCCCAGGATCCGGCTCACCGTCTGCGGGACCGGTCGAGCGCCGAGCGAGCTGCGCGAGGCGATCGACCGCCGCCCTTGGGCCACGCTCGCGCCGAACCTCACCGACGGCGAACTCGCGGAGCGGCTCGGCCGAGCGGACCTGTTCGTTCTGGCCACCCGCACCCGGGCCGGAGCGCGCGCGAGCGGCGAAGGGTTCGGGTTGGCCATGTTGGAAGCCCAGCTCGCGGGCACACCCGTCATCGCCCCCGCCTACGGGGGCGGCCACGACGCTTTCCAGCACGGCCTCACCGGCCTGTCCCCCGTCGACGAGACGCCGCAGGCGCTCAGCTCTTCTCTAGCGGCGATGCTCGGGGACGACCGGCTGCGAGAGCGGATGGCGCGTGCCGCGGCCGATTGGTCGCGGCACCGGTTCGACCCGGCGCACTACACCGAGCACCTGGTTCGGGCCCTGCTCGGTGACCACGTGGGCGACTTCGGAGGGATTCGATGAATCCCGGCCGAGTCCTCAAACACCGAGTGCGCGCGATCCCGGTGCTCGGACCGGCTCTCTCGCTGACCGTCCGAACGGTCCGCGACGGCCGATTCCCGGGATCGGCCCCGTACTGGGAGCGCCGCTACGCTCGCGGCGGCGACTCCGGAGCGGGGTCGCGCGGGGTACTCGCCGAGTTCAAGGCGAAGGTGCTCAACGAGATCGTCGCCGAGCACCGCATCGACTCCGTCATCGAGTTCGGCTGCGGCGACGGCTCGCAGCTCGCACTCGCCGACTACCCGCGTTACCTGGGATTCGACGTGTCACCGACGACGTTGCGGCAGGCCATCGCCAGATTCGCGGACGATCGGACGAAGAGCTTCGCGCTCTATGACCCGGAGTGCTTCGCCGACCGCGCCCGAATCGTCACCGCCGACCTGGCCCTGTCGCTCGACGTGATCTACCACCTCGTCGAGGACCACGTCTACGAGCTGCACCTGAGACACGTCTTCACCGCCGCCCGACGACAGGTGGTCCTGTTCACCAGCGACACCGACGACCCCTACCTGTCGGGGACCTTCGCTCCCCACGTCCGCCATCGCCCGGTGACGCGGGATGTCGCCGAACGCTTCCCCGATTGGCGACTGCGCGAACGCGTGAGGAACCCTCACACCTACCGCGAAGGCGATCCGTCGGGCTCGTTCGCCGACTTCCTCGTCTACGAGCGGGCCGACGGTTCAGCGCAGGCGGCCCGGAGCGACGGCGAACAGGTCGGTCGCCGACTCCTCGGGCGGTAGGAGCGGATGCAGCCTTCCGCGAGCGTCGGGCCGCATGAACGTGTACCCGTACTCGCGAAGCAGCTCGGCCACCGGCGCGCGGGTCTCGGAGAGCACCTTACGGCTCATGGTGTTCCATTCCAGTTGCAGGACACCGATCCGGTGCTCGCTCAACGCCCGCCGGGCGCCTTCGAGGACGAGCCGCTCGGCTCCCTCCACATCGATCTTGACGCCGGCGGCGCGCCGGTCGGCGAGCACGTTGTCGAGCGTGTCGACCGCGACCCGCTCCCCCGGCCCGTCGGCGTCGAACACCAGATGATTCATGGTGTCCTTGTCTCCGGTGAGTCGCAGCAGGCCCGGACGTTCGGCCAATGCGCACTGCACCACCGAGATCGGGAAGTCGTTGAGCGCGACATTGCGCCGCAGCCGCCGCACGGAGGCCGAGCCGGGCTCGACGGCGATGACGGTCGCACCGAGATCACCGGCCCACAGCGCGTAGGCCCCTACGTTGCTGCCGACATCGACGAACAGGTCGCCGGGGCGAAGCAGAGGTTCCCATGCCCGCATCTCGTTCCAGTCCGGCGGATTCGCATAGCGGACCTTCGAGGCCGCCGTCACGTGCAGCTCGGCCCACATTAGGCCCCGCTCACCGATGGCGGTGAGCACCGGCCTGCCCATGCGCGCCCGGAGCTGGAAGCCGATCGCCCGGCGGACCGCCGCCATGCGCCGACCGCTGTTGGCCGGATGGCTCCAGACGAATCCGAGCACCCCTCGGGCCTGAGCGAACACGGTCATGAGGTCCCTCCTCCGCCGCCACGACGGCAAGTCCTGGAACCAAATCGACGCATGTCATTCCTTCTGATGAATAGCACCATATGGCGATCAATAGAACGATAAGTCCATATCATACTGATACATATCCATCGTTCGGGAGGATTCAACAGTGGAGTTGCGTTCAGGCCTACGACTGCTGCGCGAGCATTGGCTGCTGATCACCATGGTCACCGCCATGGCCGTCGCCGCGAGCGGCTTCGCCACTTGGAGCCAGACGCCGCAGTACGCCTCCCGGGTCACCTTCTTCATCTCGGCGTGGACCGATCCGAACGACACCGCCTCGGCCTACCAGGGAAGCCTGCTGTCCGAGCAGAAGGTCAAGTCCTACGCCGAACTCCTGCGCACCCGGAGCGTGATGGACAACGTCGTCGACGACCTGGACCTCGACCTCACTCCGCAGCAGCTGGCGGACAAGGTCACCACCTCCGTCGTCCCCGACACCGCACTGCTCAACGCCACTGTTACCGACCCCTCCCCCGAGGCAGCCCGGCGGATCGCCCGGTCGATCGGCCGCGAATTCGCCACACTGGTCCCGTCCCTGGAGAACTCCTCCGAGTCGCGGCAGGCGGCCGTCGAGGTCACGGTCGTCAACCAGGCCGAGCTGCCGACGCACCCGGTGACCCCCAAGCCGGTGAGGAACCTGGTGCTGGCGGCGATCATCGGCCTGCTCGCCGGGTTCGGCATCGCCGTCGCCAGGCGGTCGCTCGACACCACGATCAAGTCCGCCGAGCAGTTGGAGCATTTCACCGGCGTGCCGACCCTCGGCACCATCGCCGCCGACCGGAAGATGGCGAAGACACCGCTGATCGTGCACGACCCGCACGGCTTCAGGGCCGAGGACGTCCGCAAGATCCGCACCAACCTCCAGTTCGTCGACGTCGACCGGCCGCACAAGGTGATCCTGGTGTCCGGTTCGCTCCCCAGCGAAGGCAAGACCACCATGGCGTGCAACCTCGCGATCGCGCTGGCTGAGGCCGGCAAGCGAGTCATACTCGTCGACGCGGACCTGCGGAAGCCCAGGGCCGCAGGCTTCCTCGGCCTCCCGAACGGCACCGGTCTGACCGATGTCCTGGTGGGCACCGTGCCACTCGACGCGGCGGCGCAGTCATGGGGCAAGGACCTCCTCACGGTCCTCTCGACCGGTTCCACCCCGCCCAATCCCAGCGAGCTGCTCGGCTCCCGCCAGATGGGCGAGCTCCTCGACAAGCTGCGGGCGTCCTACGACATGGTCCTCATCGACGGGCCGCCGATCCTCCACGTCGCGGACGCGGTGGCCACGGCGGCCTCATGCGACGGCGTGCTCATGGTGGTGCGGCAGGGAAGCACGCGCCGCGAGCAACTGCAGGAGGCGCTCGACTCGCTCCGAAACGTCAAGGCTCCGGTGCTCGGAACCGTGCTCAACTTCGCCCCGGCGTCGAACCGCAAGGCTTACGCCTACGGGTACCTCGCGCCGCAGCAGCCGCGGAGGTCGGAGGCGAAGTCCCATTAGACCGGACATCGTGACCGAGGACGATCCAGGTCGTACCCGGCCGTTCGGCATCCTCTACGTCTGCACCGCGAACCTCTGCCGGTCCGTGCTCGCCGAGCGGCTGACCCGCCGGGGCATCGAGGACCGGCTCGGTCAGGGCGCCGACCGATTCGATGTCTCCAGTGCCGGCATCCGTGCCACGCCGGGCCTCGGCATGCCGCCCCAGGTCGCCCGCTATCTGCTGCGGCACGGGGCCGACGCCGGATCGTTCGCCTCCCGGCGATTGAGCCCGGCGATCGTGGAGCGGGCCGACCTGGTGCTCACCGCTGCACGCGCCGAGCGCGACAGCGTCATCGCCGCGTTGCCGGCGGCGCTCGCGCGCACCTTCACCATCAACGAGTTCGCCCGCCTGGCGACACGGACGACCGAATTCGCGGCCGGAACGGCCGCCGAGACCGAGACGCGAGTCAGGTCCATCATGGAGGAGGTCTTGACACTGCGCGGACAGGTGGCAAGAGACCCATGCGACGACGACGTGCCCGACCCCACCAGAGGCCGGAGGTCCCTCCAGCGATGCACCCAGAGCATCGACTCGGCGGTGACCGCGATCCTGGACGTCCTAGCAGACGGAGCCGATACCCCAGTACGATGACGCGGCTGGATCTACCGCCGCTTCGCGTCCATCCGTTCGAGGACCTGCTCCGACAGCCGGCCGAGCTCGGCCAGTTCGTCGGGACCGAGGGCGTCGATCACCAGGCTCCGGACTGCGGCCACGTGCTTGGGCGCGGCGGCCTCGATGACCTCGCGACCGTGCGAGGTGATGACCACGAAAGCGCCGCGGCCGTCCTCGGCGCATTCTTCGCGGGCCACCAGCTCCCGCTTGGCCATCCTGCGGATCTGGTGGGACAGGCGACTCTGCTCCCATTCGAGCTCTCTGGCGAGCTCCTGGAATCGCACGCGCCCCTCGGGGACGTCGGTGAGCGCGACGAGTATCTCGAAATCGGCGCCCGACAGCTTCGAATGCGCCTGAAGGTCGGAGACCAGGCGCGCGGAGAGCTTCTGGTGCAGCCGGATGAAGGCGCGCCAGGCCCGCTGCTCCTCCGCACTCAACCACTGGACGTCGTCGTTCACGAGACCAATACTACCTGACACTTGACACATCATCTATTGCTCGCTATCGTAAATGACACGTCATGTAACACCGGCCGGTGAGTGACGAATCAACCAACTCATTTCGATAGGCATGCACCATGAACCTCATTCTTTGGATCCTGGCGGGCCTGCTCGCCGCATTCTTCCTGTTCGCCGGTGCCTCGAAGCTGGCCCAACCCAAGGAGAAGCTCACCGCCACGCCCAATATGGCCTGGGCGCAGGACTTCTCCCCCGGCTCGATCAACCTCATCGGCGCCCTCGAAGTGCTGGCCGCGGTCGGACTGATCCTGCCCGCCGTGTTCGACCTCGCCACGGTCCTGGTGCCGTTGGCAGCCACCGGCCTGGTGCTGCTGATGATCGGTGCGGCGATCACCCACGCCCGGCGCAGCGAAGGCCAGGCGGTCGTGATGAACCTCGTCCTGCTGGCAGTCGCCACCACCGTGCTCTGGGGCCGCTTCGGCTCGTACGCCTTCTAGCATCCGCCAGACCGCCCTCGGTTCAGCGAGACTGCGACAGACCGGCCCGCGGCGAGCGCCCCGGGCCGGTCGCGTCCGATCCGGTTTCATCCGGCGATCATGCGGACGAATACGAATCGGCATGCGCTCCATACATCTCGGCGTAGGCACCGTCGGCTTCCATCAGCTCCTCGTGGCCGCCGGATTCGATCAAACGGCCGTCCTCCATCACCAGGATCAGATCTGCCCCGGCCACCGTCGAGAAGCGGTGAGAGACGATCACTGTGATCGATCCGGTGGTGGCGGCGATCTGCTTGGACCGGGCCATGTACGAGTCGAAGACGGCCTGTTCGCTGGGAGCGTCGAGCGACGCTGTCGGCTCGTCGAGCAGGAACAGCAACGGCCTCGGTCGCATGCACGACCGAGCCAGCGCCACCTTCTGCCATTGCCCTTCCGAGAGTTCCACTCCGCCGAAACGACTGCCGAGTTGTGTCTCGTCGCCGTCCGGCAGACGCGCCCGGAGGCTCTCCGCGTCGGCCGCCGCGACGGCCGCATCCAAAGCGGCCGCGTTGCCGTTCGGCAGATCGCCTATGGAGATCGCCTCCGCGAAGCTCGCCTGTTGACATCCTTCTCGCTCTAAAGGGACGAGGATTCCCGGCT
>NZ_JAKZEW010000090.1 GCF_022548875.1 Glycomyces sp. L485
CTTCCCATCGTGCGGCTCATCCCCGCTCGCGCGGGGAGCACAAGTTACCCTGCCGTATCACTGGACACCCTGCCGGCTCATCCCCGCTCGCGCGGGGAGCACCACGGATCGCGCCACCGACCACCCGGCACTCGGGGCTCATCCCCGCTCGCGCGGGGAGCACGCGAGGTTTCGTGCTAATAGGTGCATATGTCGGGGCTCATCCCCGCTCGCGCGGGGAGCACCGTATGGCCTCACGGACTGGGGCCGACCGTGGGGGCTCATCCCCGCTCGCGCGGGGAGCACCCGTGGTTTCGAGGCCCACGTGTTCGCCGCCGCGATAGAGGACCTTGTCGACGACCTCGCACGAGGGCGTAGGCGAGTCCGTGAACCAAGCGCCGGCTCATCCCCGCTCGCGCGGGGAGCACGATACCGTCAATGAAGTCATCGCGGACAACGACGGCTCATCCCCGCTCGCGCGGGGAGCACACACCCTCCCCGAGGATGTAGAGCGCCGAGACGGGCTCATCCCCGCTCGCGCGGGGAGCACCCAGGATCAATCGAAACGATCATCGGGCAACTAGGCTCATCCCCGCTCGCGCGGGGAGCACGGTCGGGGGAGACGTTGTCTCCCCCGGTTGCTAGGCTCATCCCCGCTCGCGCGGGGAGCACTACGCGCGTCGTAGCGCACTGTGGACACGGGGAGGCTCATCCCCGCTCGCGCGGGGAGCACACCATAACTTCCCTGCCTTCTTGTAAGCTCTCAGGCTCATCCCCGCTCGCGCGGGGAGCACGTACCGACTTACC
>NZ_JAKZEW010000078.1 GCF_022548875.1 Glycomyces sp. L485
GCGGCCGCTTCACCGAAGGCGGTCAGCTTGGATGGCAAGGCATTGAAAGGCTCGGCCCGTCTCGACCAGCAACGCCGCCACCTGCTCTCGGTCGTCACCCAGGGCATCGTCGCCACCCTGAGCCAGGCCGAGGTCGGAGCGAAAACCAACGAGACAAAGCACTTCCGGCCGCTGCTGGAGGCGCTCGACCTGGCCGGCACCGTGGTCACCTTCGACGCGCTCCACTCGGTCAAGGCCAACATCAAATGGCTCGTGGAAGTCAAGAAAGCGCACTACATCGCGGTCATAAAGTCGAACCAGTGCGCCACGAGGCGCTCTGTCACATCCCCGCTTCAGGCGGGACGGACTCGAAGGGAGGTCTGCTGGGTCTGATGGCTTACCTGAAGCCGAAAGGCGGAGGGGACCGGAGCATGCCAGGAAACCGATGGTCGGGCCCCAGTGCCGGGGACGATGCGTCGGGGGACCCGCGCGGTATGGCGAGAGCTTGACTGCCCGAACCCCAATCTCCAGCGGCAGCAATTTACTGCGACCGGAACGGCACTGAAACCGGTGCCCGTCGTGACCGGGGACGTACTGGTTCGCCCCGGCCAACCTTCGCGGCGGGAGCGATGCCCGATGAGGGCATTGAAGGAGATGAGTGGGGCGCCTGGGCCGCGCTGTCACGTGTGACAGAGACGAACGTGGGATCACCGTAGCGGGCGCTGCCCGCCGGTGACGGAGTGCTCGTAGTAGTCGCCGGAGTTGCGACCGGCCGAGGAGGCGGGGAAAGCCCGCCGCAGGGCGAAGGAGCACAGGTTGATTCGGACACCGAACGGCTTGGGAGGTATGCGAAATGCAGAGCGCTGACACCGTGCTCGGTGTCCTGCGCGACAGGGGCAGGCAAGGTCTGCCGCTGGAGCGGTTGTATCGGCAGCTGTTCAACGAGCAGCTGTTCCTGGTCGCCTACGGGCGCATCTACGCCAACGACGGTGCGATGGTGCCCGGAGTCGACGGGGCCACACCCGACGGGATGAGTCTGGACATGATCCGGTCCGTCATCGCCTTGCTGCGGGCCGAGCGGTATCGCTTCGCTCCGGCCAGGAGGGTGTATATCCCCAAGAAGAACGGAACCCGCAGGCCCTTGGGCCTGCCGACCTGGACTGACAATCTGGTCGGCGAGGTGGTGCGCCTGCTGTTGGAGGCCTACTACGAGCCGACTTTCTCGGCCAGGTCGCACGGGTTCCGGCGAGGGCGCGGCTGTCATACCGCGCTCGACGAGATCGCCTCGACCTGGACGGGCACGACCTGGTTCATCGAAGGCGACATCGCCGACTGCTTCGGCAGTCTCGACCACGAGGTCATGCTCGCGATCCTTGCCGAGCGCATACACGATCAGCGGTTCCTCCGATTGATCGCCGGGATGCTCCGGGCGGGGTATCTGGAGGATTGGAGATGGCACGCCACCTACTCGGGCGCTCCGCAAGGGAGCGTGATCTCCCCGGTCCTGTCCAACATCTACCTCGACCGGCTCGACCGTTTCGTTGAAACACAGCTGATACCCGAATACACCAGGGGTGAGGTCCGTCGGAAGAACCCGGCCTACGGGGCCGTCACGGCCAACATCGGCTACTGGAGACGCAAGGGCGACCGCGACAAGGTCGCGGCCCTGCGCAAGATCCAGCAGTCGATGCCCAGCGGCGACCTCCACGACCCGGACTACCGGCGGCTGAAGTACTGCCGATACGCCGACGACCACATACTGGGGTTCATCGGTCCCCGCCGCGAAGCCGAGCAGATCAAGGCGCGGCTCGCCTCGTTCCTGCATGAAGAACTCAAGCTGGAACTCTCAAGCGAGAAGACCTTGATCACTCACGCCCGCACCCAACGGGCCCGATTCCTCGGCTACGACATCCGGACCAAACACAACGACCGGGTCCGTCACGATGGCAAGCGGACGATCAACGGCACCATCGCTCTCGACGTCCCGCCAGAGGTCGTGAACGAGAAGTGCCGAACTTACCTGCGCGGACACGGGAAACCCCTGATCCGCAACGATCTGGTCCGCACCAGCGACTACAACATCGTCGCTGCCTACGGGACCGAATACCGCGGCTACGTCCAGTACTACCTGCTGGCTGGGAACATCAACTGGCTCAACAAACTCCGCTACACCATGGAACAGTCGATGCTCTCGACTCTCGCAGCGAGGCACCGTCGTCCCCCATGGCTGATGCGCGCCCGACACGAAGCCACCGTCGAGACCCCGCACGGGAAGCGACGATGCTTCGAAGCAGTCTGGCATTCGCCCTCAGGGAGAACGCATCACGCGAGGTTCGGTGGCATCCCATTGCGCCGGAACAAGAAAGCCCGGCTGCTCGACGGACACTGGCCTTCCCGCAGAGGAAGACAGCTCATTGAGCGGCTCGGCAAAGGCATCTGCGAACTCTGCGAGTCGACCGAGGGGATCACCGTCCACCACATCGGCCGACTCATCGACCTCAACCGATACAGCCCCAAGACCGCCCCGGCATGGGTGAGAGCGATGCAGCGACAACGACGCAAGACCTTGATCGTCTGCGCCCGCTGCCACGCCGACATCCACCACCGGTCGAACGCGCAGTAGAACAACTGGAGAGCCGCGATGCGGGGAAACTCGCACGTCCGGTTCGGGGAGGAGCCGCGCGGAAACGAACCCGTCCAACGGGCACCGCGCCGCGCGGCTTACTCCACGCCGCTCGCCTACGCCCAGGTCAGCGCCC
>NZ_JAKZEW010000004.1:0-139617 GCF_022548875.1 Glycomyces sp. L485
TCGCCGCCCTCCTTGAGGCCCGTGGTGCCGGAGCTTCGGCTCCGGCAAGGATCGCAACCGCTTCAGCGTGTGCTCGGTCTTGCCTGTCATGAGGTGGCGCCGGAGCTTCGGTTCCGGCGAGGATCGTAACGGTGTTGAGGCCAAGAAGATCGCCCCGATCCTCCAGTGGCGCTGGAGTTTCAGTCCCGGCGAGAATCGCAACCCCGAGGCGACGGACTTCAGCGCCGTATGGTGGTGGGTGGTGCCGGAGCTTCGGCTTCGGCGAGGATCGCAACGGGCCGAGCGGGTCGTAGTCGGCGTCATCGGGCTGTGGCGCCGGAGCTTCGGCTCCGGCGAGGATTGCAACGACGATGAGTACGAGTTCGCGACGCTCGGCTGATGTCGCGCCGAGGCTTTGGCCTCGGCAAGGTTCGCAACGGCGGCAAGGCGTGGATCGTCTACACTGCCGCCACGTGTCGCCGGGGCTTCGGTCCCGGCGAGGATCGCAACCAGCGCGACCAGGGCCTTAACGTCGACGGCCTGCTCGTGGCGCCCGGGCTTCTGCCCGGGCGAGGATCACAACTGCCCGCTGCCTCAGGACCGTAAGGCCGAACAGTGGTGGCGCCGGAGCTTCGGCTCCGGCGAGGATCGCAACGGGAGGACGTAGCCGTCGAGCACCTCGCGATAGAGTTGCGCCGAGGCTTCGGCCTCGGCGAGGATCGCAACGACTGCCTCGAGATGCAACCGTGCGTCAAGGGCCCGTGACACCGGAGCGCACCGGAGCCGGTCAGGGCCCTCGGCGGTGAAGTCGCGCTCGACGAGATCGGAGCCTCCCCCCTTCATGGGGACACCCTGATCGCTGGGTCGGTAGGCTCGGTTTCGAGGAGAGATCAAGGTGCCAAAGAAATACTCCGATGAGTTCAAAGCCGACGCGGTCGCGGTGTACCTGGAGCATCCGGGTGCGCCGTATAAAGAGATCGCCGCTGACCTGGAATTGAACTCTGAGACACTGCGCGGCTGGGTGCAGGCGTCCAGGAAGGCGCCGGTCACAGGAGGCAGCCTCATACGAAGAATAGTGCCGCAGATTCGAGACCACCGTGCCGCAGCGGCTTTCTGACAAGAGCCACAGGTTCGATTCCCGCAAGGTCCACACCACCGGTCCCCTCACGGGGCCCATGTGACCGCTTGTGATCGCCTGTGACCGGCACTGCCGGTCACAGGCGATCTTGCTTCGCGGCTACTGTTTGCGCTCAGCTCAATGCCCGCGGCGGGTTCGATTGCCTTGATGTCTGCTCGTGCGCGCTGAAGCCGATCCTCGTCTCCATGGAACCTAATGCTCCTGTCCGGTCAGCTCATAGCCCGCTTCGTCGACCGCGGCGCGCACGTCCGCGAGGGCCAGCTCCCTGTCGCTGGTGACTATGACCTTGTCGTTTGTCAGGTCCACGTTTACGGCAGTGACCCCTTCGATCCGTTCGATCTCCTCGGTTACGAACGACGCGCAGTGCCCGCAGGTCATGCCTGCGACTCCATAACGATGCTCGATCATGACGCCTCCGACTCGTTCGCCGCCTGCCCTGAGGCGAACTCATCGGCATCGGTGTCCACATTGCGTGTGAGCATGTGCCCCTCGAACATCCGTCCATCCGGTGTGAATCGCCCGAAGAAGTGGACCTCGATGACGAGATCCCGGCCCCGAACCGAGACGTAGAGCGTGTAGCGGGCAGCGATCCGATCGCCGTCCACCACGGCCTCGTGGACCTCGACGCGGCTGGTAGCTCGATTCTTTCGGATCGGCCGGACGTGCGCGATCAGGTCGTCGCGGCCCATGCGCTGCCCGTCAGCCATCAGGCTGATGTCGTTGGCGTAGTAGTGGTCGACGATCTGGCCGGCGTCCTCGTCGCTACGCAGTATCTCCTCATTGAAGGAGGTGAGGTAGTCGACCATGAACTTCGTCGGGTCGGTGGTGTCGAGCGTGCTCATCGGGCTCCCTCGGTAAGGCGCATCCATCATCTCTTACAATGTGTAAGATATGTCGACGCCATCAACTTTGTCAAGGTGTAAGAAATGAATGCTGCCGCAGGATCCAACCGACGTGCCGACGCTCACCGGAGCAGGGCAGCGATCCTGGACGCCGCCGTCCGAGTACTCAACGTCGATCCCGACGCGGGCCTCGGGACGGTCGCGAGCGCTGCGGGCCTGACCCGCCAGACCGTCTACGCCCACTTCGCTACGCGGGATCGACTGCTGTTGGCCGTCACCGACCGGCTCGCCGAGGAGACCGTCGCCGCCATGGACGCCGCCGATGACGACGCGGGATCCGCCGCCGACGCCCTCGTCCGCGTGCTCGACGCCGCAGTCCAAGTGGCCCATCGGTATTCGGTCCTACTGGCGAAGATCAGCTCGATATCGATCTCTTCGGAAGATGACCATGAGAGGCATACTGAGCTCCACGACCGGATCAGGAACGTGATCGAGCGCGGGCAGCTCAACGGGGAATTCGACGCCGGTTCATCCGCCGACTGGCTGGCCACGGCCACGATCGCACTCGCCCACGCAGCCGGAGCGGAGGAGAACGCGGGCCGCATGTCTGCCTCCGCCGCACAGGAGGCGTTCCGAACCAGCCTGCTCCGGATGCTCACCGCTGGTCCGAACCGATGACGTCTCATCGGTGTCAATACTGCCCGCTGGTGCTCGGTTCCCGATCATCCGCTTGCCTGTTCCCGATCCCGGTTTCCAGGGTGCTTTGCGGGTACGAACGGCACGGCGGACGAGGTGCGGTGATCATGCCGATCGGGGTATACCAGCACGTCACGAAGCATGAGGATGTCTGATCCTGGCCCGCCTCCGTTGTGGCACTGGATGCAGACCAGCTGAGCCCGACTCAGGCCGGCCTGGTTCGAAGCGGTACTCCTGACTTGCGCGCGATCAGCCGCTTGACACTGCGGTCGCTGATGTCATACTGGACCGCGAGGACCTTCTGCTCCACACCCTCGCTGTAGGCGATCACGATCGCCTCGCGCTGTTCCAGAGTGAGCCGCCGATTGAGCGGGCGCGGCGGCACTGGAGGTGCATCCTCGAGGACAGGATCGCAGTCGAGACGCGGCTCCCATGAGGGGCCCGAGCCCAAGATCCAGGGCTCGGCAGGCTCAGCGAGGCGATCCAGCGAGGCATCTACCTGCGGTGATGGGTTCGCATAAGCATGCAGTACCTCCACGCTCAGCCAGCTCAGGGGGACCAGTCTTGCCAGTACCGAATGTGAAGCCGTTGCCAGTGGTCGGGCCCCGCGCGGCGAGCCCCGGGCAACGGCATAACTCAGTATCGTCAGGCCAGGGCCCGGTCCGCTTGTGGGCCCTGTCGCCGACCGGAGGGGCTCGCTGGCATGGGGTCGACTTATCGTCTCGCGTGGTGGAACGTGGAGAACCTGTTCGACGAGGAAGACTCGCCCCGGCGCAGCGACAAGCTCAAGCGCGCCCTCGGCAAGTCGATCCAGGGCTGGACTCCCGAGCTGCGGGACCGCAAGATCGCCCAACTCGCTACGGTGATCGCACAGATGCACGAGGGGGCCGGCCCGGACCTGTTGGGGGTGTGCGAGGTCGAGAACGAGTTCGTCCTCACCGCCCTGGCCGAAGCGATCAACGACCTCCTGCCTGGCCGCGACTACCGTCTCGCGCATGCCGACACGGTCGACCGGCGCGGCATCGACATCGCCTTCCTCTACGACCCGGCCCTGTTCACCGTGACCGAGGGGCAGATCTTCCAGCACGTGGTTATGCGCCGCACCGGCACCCGCGAACTCCTCCAGGTCAACTTCGACACCGCTGACGGTCTGACCTGGGCGGTCTTCGGCAACCACTGGCCGTCCAGGTCCGGCGGCCAGTTCGAGTCGGCCCCGTACCGGGCCGTCGCCGCAGAGACCCTCGCCTACTTCCACCAACGAGTCCTCGAGGTCCACGGCCCTGACACCCCCGTGCTGGCGATGGGCGATTTCAATGACGAGCCCCACGACCGGTCGCTGACCCAGCATGCGCTTTCGACCCGCCAGAGGACCAAGGTCCTGGCCGCCACCACCGCGCCCCGACTGTGGAACCTCACCTGGCCCCTGGCTGGCGGCCACGACGGCGCCGACGAGAACGGCGACCAGATTCCGGCCGGGACGTTCTACTTCAACAACTACGCCAACGTGCTCGACCAGTTCCTGGCCGGCAAGAACATGATCGGCCAGGACTCACCCCTAAGAGCCGAGCCGGGCAGCGTCCGCATCGTCCGCGAACCGGCCGGCCTGGTCGCTCCCGGCAAATACCCGGCACCGGTACCCTTCGGCGGCATGGGCAAACCGGTCAACACCGACGGCTACTCCGACCACTACCCCATCACTATGCACGTCCACCAAGCCAGCGCCTGACGGCCGCACCTGGACCGAGTAACAGCTTCAAACAGCCCAGGCGACCGCAGCGGCAGCGCTCGAGCTCACACGAGACGTTCCACAGTTCCTCGCGGTGGGGTACGACAAGCACTCCACACCCTGCTCCATGAGCAGGACCCGGATTTCGCCGGACTACAGCGGGTCCGCGACCGTTTCCTCTGGGTTTACGCTCGCTTCGCCCGAAACTACGAGCTATGTAGTAGAACCGCCCGCGGCATGGGACGCCTGACACCGGCATGAGGGCCGGAATCCTCGGAAGCTCAGGACCAAAGAGCGTTGGTCTTCCAAACCAATGACGCGAGTTCGATTCTCGCCGCCCGCTCAACCCCACTACCTGGGAAAACGCCCCCGGTTCCGATCACACGATCGAACCGGGGGCGTTTGGGTAGTCAGGGTAGTCAAGCAGGTAATCGGCGACCATGTGCCACCAACGGCGACCGATGGCAAGATTTCGAGGCTGGTTCCAGGTGGAAACCGAAACGGTGTCTATGTGGACAGACATGGGACTCCCCCCGACAACCGGCCTGGAAACCAACGCCCTCGGAGCCAAGCAGCCCTCAGGTCGCCAATTTACGAATGACGGCGGTCCCCGAGAGTCCCGCCAGGTTGGGGACACGCGCTGCTTCGGCCAGGGCGATATTCAACGCCCCCGAGGCCGAGGGCTCGATCAATGTATCTTTGGTCGGCTCCTCTACTGTGCGCGAAAGCGGCCCTTTCGTTCCTCCGCCGCGGCAAGGTGTGCCTCGTATGCAGCCTCATCAGTCACTGGGAGGTAGCACCGCAACGTCGATTCTGCGCGGTGGCTCTCATCTCCCTTGGCATCATCGGCCCACCTGCTGAACAGGTCTGCGGCTTCCTTCGCGACGCTGTAGGACGGCATGAGCCAGAATCCGAGCGGACCGGCGAGCCAGTCACACTGCGCGTTGAACACGAGCTTGGAGCTCATATCATCCCACTCGTTCCAGTCCAGCTCATCGAGCGCCAGCGTGGATGGCATCTCCTTATCAAAGTACATCCCGTCCCATGCGAGACAGATGCCGGTGCGTCCCTCCATGACCCCGAAACCGTAACCGTTCCCTTGCGTGAACAGGACCAGGGCAAGCCGGTGGCTGGCCTCCCGGTTGAGTTTCTCGTGGAGCAATGGGACAGACGGATGAGTGAAATGCACAGACATGACTCGACCATACAGAGCACGCTGCCCTGATGTCTCGCTGTCCTCCCAAACGCAGGATGGCCCCGCCCGATTTCGGGCAGGGCCAGGCATCAGCGCGCTCTCGTCAGGCTCCGCGCGCTCAGAACAGTCGATCGGTCTGAGGCCGCACGTCGCCCCAGGCACGCAGCTTCGCCTGTTCAACCTTGCCCTCGAACAGGAAGAACAACGCCGCTTGCATGTTCGTGTCCTGGTGCTGCCGTGCCTCGATCACCCGCAACTCAGCGGCTGTTCGCCCCCATGCTGTCGATCCACAAGATGCGGTCACTCGCCCGATCGCTGCCGACCAGGTATCCCCCGACCGGCCACGACACCAGCAGCGCCCCACCGAGCGAGACCGCGTACTGGGGCTCCTCCCCTGCCACCCGCACCCGCTCCAGCCCGATCCGCCCGGCCTCGATCGAGCCGGGACGGCGGGCTATCCACCAGTCGAAGTCGATTCCCCGCAACGAAAGCGGCTCGGACTTTTGGGTGTCGCGTGCGGCTCGCAGCGCCGCCCGGACCGCTTCGGCTTCCCTTGTGAACGGCACCCGACGCGCCAGCAGGCAAGCTCCCAGGTAGGCGCTCTTAAGCGCCGCGGCGAACACCCGCGCGCGATCGGGCAGCCCAAAGGTCAAGGTGATATCGCCGCCATGGTCAAGGATGTCGCGTACTGCCGAATCGTGCTTGCCAGCGAGGGCGAACACCGGTTCCCCGTCGCTGGTCTGACGCCGGTAGAGGTTCCCGGCCACACGGGGACCGCGCACGGGGCCCAACGTCGACTCCAGCCGGGCCCGGACGAGGGTGTCGTTCCACCAATGCTCGAGTTCGGGCTCGGTGCGCCCTCCGGCTTTGTTGTTGCAGTCGTCGCAGGTGCGGGTCATGACCGTCCCGCCGATGTTCTCAGGCGGGACGTGTTCATCGGTTCCCGGCACGACTGCAAGGCACAGCGGGCAGTGAGCGAAATCGAATCGCGAGGCGATCGCGACCGTATCAATCTGGCAGTCAACCTCACCCTCGCGCTGCATCCGCCCGATCGACATCGCCTGCCCGTTCGGGCCGACCAGGCGCGTCGAATACAAGGGAATGTGGGTCTGCCCAGGTCCTCCGCCGTAGACCGAGTCGATCGTCCATGGTGGCCGTCCTGACTCCCGGCGTGACTGCCGCCGTTGCTTCCTGCTCATCGGCCGAGTATGCGCTTCGGTGCCGACACTGGGAGCGCGCGCTTACATGTAGTAGGCGTATCGGCCCTGGGGTTGGGTTTTCGAGTTGAGGTGTCGGAGGATGTTGCTGACTTGGTCTGCGGTGCTTAGGGTGATCGGGCGCCGCCCGTCGAGTTGAGTTTGGTTCCAGTTCATCTTTGTGAGGGCGAGCAGTTCCGCTGCGAGCTGGGTGGGACTAGATTCGGCTTCGACCACGCGGAATGAAATTGCCTGCGGGATGTACATGCCCCGCGGGCCTTGAGTACGGCTCTGAAATCCTCAGCACGGTCGGGAGCAGCGGCCCGCTTCCAGGGCTTATCGGGATCTGGACCGAGGTTGCCTCGCTCACTGAGTTCATCGGGGCGGGCAACGATGACCACGTCGCACAGTGGCTCCTCATCGAGAACACCGAGCTCGCGCACATAGAGGTCGACGGCTGCCATGGTCGCATCGTGTGCGGAGAGATCCTTGAGTCGCTCGAGGTCGCGGTTTCGGAGTTCGCGCTCGAGCCTGGGGTCCCAGATGAGGTGCGAGCGGAAGCTTTCCTCCGGATTGAAGCCGGGGAACGGGACGAATAGGCGGCCCAGTCTGCTGTTCTTGGCCTCGATCGGTTCACGGCATCGCTCGAGCCATCCCTTCAGCCCGTCGATGGCCGCCCGGGTTCCTATTATGCCGACTCGGAGGTTCCGCAAGGCCGGATTGGAGAGGTCTGCGGGTCCGTAGTCTCGGAGGCCGTGGCGCGGGTCGATGTGTCGTCCGCCGCTGCTGAATTCGAGACTTGGTTCCTCGAGGATTGTGAGTTGCATCAGGCCGCCTTGAAGAGCGGCGGTTGGTTCGCATCGCCAGGCTCGGCCTTGGTGCCGCTTGGCTTCCTGTTCCCCGAACTGGCGGTCCCTGGGCTAGAGTCAGAGACTTCCGGCTTCCATCCCTCATCGTCGATTCCCTGGTCGGCATGGAATGCCACGAGCGGCCCATATCGAAGGATTGGGTCGCGGACTTCGAACACGTTGCTGGTGTCACTGAGGATCTGTGCCCACATCTGTGTCTGCCCGCGGACAGCAAGGTTCTTCTCTCGTTGCTTGATACCGGTGAGGTACTCGGCGATGAACAGTGAGTCTGCGAACCCGTTGCGTGTGTAGTGGACGGTGGGGATCAGAGCACAGTGCCATGTTCCCTCAATGTCCAGGAACTGCCAGCCGAGTCCGGCATGCCAGTAATAACTGACTTGGTCGGGTTCGGCTTTTTTCATCATTGGCCTGAACACCTGCCGGGCGTATCCGGTCGCGCTCCGGATCTTCCTGGGTTTGAGATCGGTTGTCGGCCGCCAGTACACGATCTTCCGGCCCGGATGCCATCTGCAATCCTTGGCCAGGTCGGATCGGAGGGCGTAATTGAGTAGTTCGACGAGCCATCGCTGCTTGTCTGCTTCCGCTGAACCGACCCATTCCCTTGGGTCGAGTTGATCTACTGGGCCCTTCACGTGTGGTTGCAGTGCTGACTCTTCGAAAGGGCGCCACGCGTAGAGGCGGTGACCACGGATGATGAAGTCACCACGTGGCTTGTACCTCTCGCCGGGGCTGTGGAGCCGGCGCAGAAGCTCGGGCCGGTCCTGCACATCGGTCTTGGCGTGGTAGATCGTCTCGGGAAGAGTGACCGGCACTAGATTACTGACGAGGGTTTCGGGAAGTTGCTGCGGCACGGGGACGTGCGCGTATCCGTGAGGGTCGGCAAGATCAAGCAGACGCGCTTCGGCTCTGGGTTCGAGTTTCTGCGTGCGCTTGTTGAAGATTACTTTGCGGCTCCTGCGCCGCTCCGGATCGGCGAACCAGGGCTGGAGGTGCATCCACCATGCCTCGCCCGTATTCGGATGCGAGCAGATCAGCAGGACCGGGTCTTGTGCTTGCATCCAGTAGTCGATGTCAGCAGCATCGCAGATGAAATAGAATGAAATGTCGGATTCGCCAGGGAACGACTGATTCTTCGCCTTGCTTTGAACGAGGATGAACCTGTTGGCAACTTCGCCGGTAGCCGAGTTTCGCAGTTCGATCTCGCCATCGATGCCCGCATCGGTTTGCCGTTCGTGCCAGATGAACCCGATCTCATTGACGAGCCGGTGGATCAAGGCGATGCCACCGTCGCCGATCTGGTCGCTGCGGCTGATCTTCTTCATCCCAAACCCCTTCCCGAAAAGCATCGAACGCCAGTGATAGTCGACTCTTAGCCGAACCAGTCTTGCGTTCGACCTACCACGCTACGCGACGGGCCTGACACTTGGGCGCCCTGACGTTCGCGGCTGGGACCTCAACGTTCACGAGATCGGATGAACCGGGCGGCGCGAAGATTCGGCTCCCCAAAACCACGGCCATCGGGTCACGCGAGCAGAACGGCGTGGATCTTCGAGAACGATCTCGACGGGAAGGTCCACGTAGACAGAGAACATCGAGTGCTTGCGTTCGGCATCCGCACAAGCGGTTGGCCGTCTACGCGGTCTCGTTAGACGACAACAATCGATCGACTGCGTTGGCAAGTTCGTGGTCCCAGTCAGCACCTTGCCACGTTGCGATCTCAACCGGAAAGCCGCCAAGCTTGCTCTTTAGCACCTCTTGAGCCCCTGGTCGCTGAGTATGATCGACAACCACAAGGAGGCCAGCGTATTTGTCAGAGTGGTACATCGACCGAACCTTGTCCCTGATACGCATGACGTCCACCGCCGTAAACGTTCGACCACTTGCCTTGAGTTCAACCGCGAACTCTTGTCCAAGCGAACCGACAAGTACAAAGTCTG
Source organism: Glycomyces sp. L485 (assembly GCF_022548875.1). Lineage (GTDB taxonomy): Bacteria > Actinomycetota > Actinomycetes > Mycobacteriales > Micromonosporaceae > Glycomyces. The sequence continues at coordinate 9,579 of NZ_JAKZEW010000004.1, forward strand.
GTCCGATATCTGGGTGTTCGCGTCGCACTGGGCGACCAATCCTGTCAAATGCAGTCGCAACGAGCGCCTCGTAGTACAGTCCCTTGAACGCCGGACTCGAATCTAGGCGCGGGTTGAGTGCTCTCACAGTGTCCAGCACAGCTTGCGCTTCGTCAGGTTCGCCCTCGCCGAGCCTGTCTTCAACTAGATCCTTGGCAACTGCGAATTGGCGCCGCGTTACGAAATTTGCCCCGCCTCCAGCGGTTATGCCAGTAAGCGGAGTGTCTTGAAGGCCCATGACGAGTAGAACGATGCCCATCAAGAAAATACCAACCGTGCCAGCCTGATTTCCGGACTCAGCGAGCACTGCCCAGCATCCGATACCAGCAAGCACAACACCGAGGCCGATCGCGGAGAACCGAGCCCAGGGCTGGAGAGAAGCGGGATCAAGTTGGAGCTCGAGCTCCTCAGTCTCGTCATGATTCGGGGGCATGGGTCCACTGTACTGCCCAGCTACGAGTCTCGTGATACCCACTTTCCCGCCCAGGCAAGCGAATACAGGCAATCGAGTCATCTCACCAACGGAGGCTCTGTGGCAACCTTGTGTGAGTCAGATCCATCCCATGAATTATCCGCTGGGTTGGGTAGCGCGGCGGGGGTTCAGCAGCGCTGGCCGACCCGGGCCGTTCACTCGTCCGTCTGCTGGTCGATCGCGGCTTCATAGAAGGCGTCGGCGAGCGCCGCGATGACGGCACTGATGCTGGGTCCGTCGCTGAAGAAGTAGTCGGCCATGGTGTTGTGAGCCTCCTGGTTATCGACGACCGCCTCGGTAACGGCTGCCTGGAAGTCCTGCGATTCCATGAACTGCTTCTTCGAGTTCACCTTGGTCTGGTTGATCAGGTCCGGGTAGGCCAGCAGCCGCTCCACCAGTCCCTGCACAAACTCCCGGACCTGCGATTCGGTGAAGGACTCGGCGCCGAAGAGGTCGTTCATCTTGTCGATGACGACTTGGAGCGCGACGTACTTCGGTTCCTTCCGGGCGCCGGTGCCCGCGGCACCGATCCCCTTCAGCTCGCCGTCGCCGGTCAGCGAGATGTCGACCGCGGCTCGCTTGCTGTGCTTGACGCCGACGAGGGCAACATCGGAGAGGTCGACCTCGGCGGCCCACGAAGTCTCTGCGATGACCTTCTCCAGCAGTCGCAGGAAGATCGACAGCATCTCCATGTACGGGTCGCCGTAGTCGATGATCTGGCTCATGAAGTCGTAGAGCCGGACGTAGGTGGCGATGTCCTTGCGGAACAGGTCGAGGGTGTTGAGCGTGACGGTGTCGTCGGCTTCGATCGCTGCCGCGTAGCGGCGGGCGAACTCGGTTTTGGCCGGGCTAATCGCGGCTGAGAGCGCGTTGTTGCCTTTGCGGGTCACCCACAGTTCGGCGACGTCGCGCACTTGTTCGGGGGTGTAGATCCCGGCCTGGGCGAGCTTGTTGGCCAGGTGGACGACGATGTAGGGGTCGGTCTCGGTCTCCAGGGTGGCGTTGGTGAAGTACGGCTCGAACGCGGCCTGGATGTCGTCGGGCTTGTTTCGGAAGTCGATGACGAATGTCTTGCGCTTGTGCTCCCCGCCGGCGGTGCGGTGGGTGCGGTTGAGCCGCAGGAGTGTCTGCACGGCAGTGACGCCGGAGAGCTTCTTGTCGATGTACATGGCCGATAGCAGCGGCTGGTCGAACCCGGTCTGGAATTTGTTGGCGACCAGCATGATCGTGTACGTCGTGCCTTTGAAGGCGGCGGCCAGGTCCGATCCGGCACCGGGGTTCAGGTTGGCCTCGGTGAACTCGTCGTCCTTGGCCGGCTGGGGCCCCCAGTCTGTGGCCCACTCCTCGTCCTCGTCCATGTTCACCGAGGCGGAGAAGGCGACCAGGGTGCGGTAGTTGTACGAGGAGTCCTGGGCGGCGCGTTTGGCGATGTAGGCGTCGATGGCTTTCTTGTACTTCACCGCCGCCTTGCGCGAGTCGGCCACGACCATCGCCTTCGCCTTGCCCTCAAGTAGATGGGCGACGTTGGCGTGGAAGTGCTCGACGATGATCTGTACTTTCTGGCTGATGTTGGTCGGGTGCAGCTGCACCCACCGCATCAGCCCTTTCCTCGCCGTGGCCTCCTCGACCACCTGGTCGCCGTCGCCGCTGGTGGCCCGGCCGGCGATCTTCAGCGCGGTGTCGTAGGACTGGTAGCCCCTGAGCACGTCGAGGATGTAGCCCTCCTCGATCGCCTGCCGCATCGAGTAGAGGTGGAACTCGACCGGCTTGCCGTCAGGGCCCTTGCGGCCGAACAGCTCCAGGGTCTTGTTCTTCGGTGTCGCGGTGAACGCGAAGTAGGAGATATTCTCCGATTCGGCCCGCTCGGTCATCTCCGAGGCCAAGACTGCCTCGACGTCGACATCACCGCCCTCCTCGATCGCCTCGACTTCCTCGGCGGTCAGCACGGCCTTGAGTTTGGAGGAGATCTGGCCGGACTGTGAGGAGTGCGCCTCGTCGGCGATGACGGCGAACCGCTTGCCCTTCAGGCCCTGGTTGGCCCGGATCTCGTCGAGCGCGAACGGGAAGGTCTGCACCGTCACCGCGATGATCAGCTCCCCGTTCTGCAACGCGGTCGCCAGCAGCCCAGACTTCGACTTCGCCCCTGCCCTGCGGACGTCTTCGGGACTGATCGTGGCCACGATCTTCCCTGACCCGTCGATCTGGCGGATCGCCTCCTGCAGCTGCCCGTCGAGCACGGTGCGATCCACGACCACGATCACCGAGTCGAAGACTTTCTCGTCGTTCACGTGCAGCCGCGCCAGCCGGTGCGCCGTCCAGGCGATGGTGTTCGTCTTTCCCGACCCTGCTGAGTGTTCGATCAGGTAGCGCTGCCCCACCCCTTCCTCGCGCACCGTGGCTACGAGGTTCGTCACCGCCTCCCACTGGTGGAACCGCGGGAAGAGCATGCTGGTACGCCGCACCGACGTCCCGGTCGCGACGTCCCACTCCTCCTTGGTCTCCACGATCATCAGCCGGCCGATGATGCCCAGCCAGGCGTCCTTCTCCCACACCCGCTCCCACAGGTACGCCGTCGCCGACCGCCCATCAGTACCGGGCGGGTTCCCCGCGCCACCGTCGTGGCCGGTGTTGAACGGCAGGAACTGCGTCTTCTCGCCCTCGAGCCGGGTGGTCATCGCGGCCAGGTCGTTGGAGACCGCGAAATGCACCAGCGCCCGGTGCCCGAACGACAGCAGCGGCTCTGGCCGCCCGTTGGTCATCGGGTGCCGGTCCTTGCGGTACTGGCCGATCGCCGTATCAAGCGACTGGGTGAAGTCGGTCTTCAACTCCACAGTCGCTACCGGGAGGCCGTTGACGAAGAAGACCAGGTCGATGCTGCGCTGGTCGGCGGTGGAGAAGTGCACCTGTCGCATCACCCGCACTCGCATCGCCGCATACTGGGCATTCGTGGTCGCGTTCAGGCTGGTCTCGGGGCGGAACTGCGCCATCTTCAACCGGCCACCGCCGATGTACTGCACCCCGTTACGCAGAATGTTCAACGTCCCGCCACCATGTTCGAGAGGCTTGTCGAGCGCCGTAGCCAGCACATCCAGGAACTTCGCCTCCGACCCCGCCGCCCTCAATGCCTTCGCGTACGCCGCCTGCTGGGTCTCTTCCAGCCACGCGAACAGGTCCTCGGGAAACAACGCCCGTTCCCGGTCATAGCCGGTGTCGTCAACCGAGTACAGCCACCCGTGGGCAGCCAGATACTCGCAGATCTCGGATTCGAGAACTACCTCGTGGTGATCGGCCATTACACCGCCTCTCGAACGTCTATCTGCCCCGTCACGGCCGCCGCGATCAACACCGACCGCCGCTCGCGGGCGAGTTCGATGAACTTCTCAGTCTCAGTTATGAGCGCGTCAATCTTGGCAGTCTGCTCGTCAATGTATGCGGCGATGTGGCGCTGCTCCTCCAACGGCGGATGGTGCATCTCGAATGCACGCAGTTTGGAAAGTGGGAGGTTGTTTGCGAGCCCCTCAGCCCCGCTGATGGCGCGGCGCACCTGGACCTGATACTGGCCCGAGTTGAGGATCCACGCCAAGAACCTGGGGTCCACTAGACGCTTCGGGCGCAGACGGAACAACTTGTCAGAGAGAATCAGCTGATAGTTGAGATGCTCGACGATCGCTGCCGATCCGACGAGATCCGGTGACCCACTCGCTCGGGATACAATGACATCGCCCACCTCCACTGCAATCGCAGGATCGAAACCGAAGTCACTCGGAAGGCGCTTGTGCTCCTCCGGGCGAAAAACCCCGCGATTGACGCATCCCGTCTTCAACACTCCCCAAGCTCCGGGCTCGTCCGCAAGCCCTGCCTCTGCCTGTGGGCTAACACCCTGATCGACCCTAGAAAGCATGTGCTTCAGCGTCGTACGCGTCCACGAACTTGATGGAGCAAGAGCAGCGTCAACCACCGCAGCCCGACGCTCACGGAGCATCTCGACCAGGCGCAGCTGTTCCTCGATAAGCATGTCAGTGTGGGTGGTCTCGCGATCGAGGTACTCGGCGATGGCGCGCTGCTGCGCGGCTGTGGGCAGGGATATCTCGATCGTCTTCATCTCGTCCCAGTACAGGCGCCACTGTGAAGGGCGGATGCCCGTGGAACGGAGGGCGTACTGGTCGATCAGGACGCGCGAGCGCAGCAGCCGGTGCAGGAAGTGGCGGTCATACTCTCCAACAGTCGGCCGAAGTACTTCGTAGTCGGGGCTGACGATGCCCTGGTACTCAGAGATTCCGAGCGAGCCCTGCCAGGCCTTCATCCGATTCACGACGAGGTCACCGGGCAGCACGAGCTGGTAGTTGCTCAGGTTCTCCGGAGTCCGGTTGAAATTGTCAGTGCGGCTATTCTTCGGGATCACGCCGTGGTCACGGTAGACGCTGAGAACAGTCTCGTTTTCGCGGCCGCGAACGGAGACCTGTTCGAACAGCCAGCCAAGTCGGGTAGTCGTCCAGGGCTCAGACGCGACTGTCGCACTCACTTCTCAACCTCCCGCAACAGTTCGAGGATCTTGGCGACCTGCTTCTCCAGGTCGGCGTCGATCTCGGCGAGGGGCCGGGGCGGGATGTACTTATAGAAGAGGCGGGTGAAGGGGATTTCGTAGCCGGTCTTTACCTTGGCCCAGTCGATCCAGGCGTCGGGCACGTGCGGCTTTACCTCGGCGTCGAAGTACGCCTGAATGACTTCGTTCTTGCCGGCCGCACCGGAGGTCGAGCCGCAGTAGGTGAACGGGACGTTCTCGGTATCTCTCTTCTTCGTGTCCGGCTTGGGCTTGCTCTTGCGGTCCACGACCGGCTTGCCGTCCTCGTCGAGGAGGGGGCGCTCGACGGTGATAGTCCAGTAGCCGAACTCGTCGTTGCGCAGCACTTTGGAGTAGTCGGGGTCAGCGTCGGTGAAGTCGGCGTAGAGCTTGACGACCTTGTCACGGTCAGCGTCGCTGATCTCGCGGCCCTTGGAGCCGAGGTTCTTGCGCATCTTGGTCCAGAACGAGGTGCCGTCGATGAGCTGCACCAGGCCCTTGCGGTCGGGACGTTTGGTGTTGTCGAGAATCCAGATGTAGGTGGCAATAGGGGTGTTAAAGAACATGCTGGTCGGCAGCGCCACGATGGCATTGACCAGGTCGTTCTCCAGCAGCCACTTGCGGATGTTAGAGGGGCCGGACTCGGCGGAACCGTTGAACAGTGGCGAGCCGTTCATAACGATCCCGGCTCGGCCGCCACCGTCCTCCGGCGCCCGCATCTTATGTGCCAGGTGGAGCAGAAAGAGCATCTGCCCATCCGAGGTCGAGGGGAGGCCCGGCGTGAAGCGACCGTAAGGGCCGGCCTGTTCCCTCTCGGCCTTGACCGCTTTGGCGTACTGCTTCCAGTCAACGCCGTAGGGCGGGTTGGACATGCAGAAGTCGAACTTGCGGTCCTTGAACGCATCTTCAGTCAGCGTGTTGCCGAAGGCGATGTTGGTCGCGTCGTGCCCCTTGGCCAGCAGGTCGGACTTGCAGATCGCGTACGACTGTGGGTTGTACTCCTGGCCGTACAGGCTCAGCCTGGCGTCGGGGTTGCCCGCGAGCAGGTGCTCTTCGGCCACGGTGAGCATGCCGCCGGTGCCGGCGGTGGGGTCGTACAGCGTGCGGACGATGCCTGCCTCGGTCAGGTCGGCGTCCTTGTCAGCGAACAGCAGATCGACCAGCAGCCGGATCGCATCACGGGGGGTGTAGTGGTCACCAGAGGTCTCGTTCGCGGCCTCGTTGAACTTGCGGATGATGTACTCGAACGCATCGCCCATGTCGGCGTTGGAGACGACGTCCGGATGCAGGTCGACAGCCTTGAACGAGGTGATGACCTCGCGCAGGAGCTCGGCTTTCTCCAGAGCGAGGATCTGTTTCTTGAAGTCGAAGTACTCAAACACGTCGACATCGGGCGAGAACCGGTCGATGTAGTCAGCGAGGTTGTCCGCCAGCCCATCGGCGTCAGCCAGCAGGTTCGCGAAGGAGTAATGCGAGGTGTTGTAGAAGGGCCTGCCGGTCGCTTTCTTGACCTCGATCTTGAGCCGGTTGGGGTTGTCGTACTTCGCCGCCAGCGCGCGTACCGTCTCACGGTCGGGCTCGAGGATGCAGTCGAGGCGTCGCAGGATCGTGAGCGGGAGGATCACGTTGCCGTACTGGTTGGGGCGGTAAGGGCCCCGAAGTTTGTCGGCAATCGACCAGATGAAACTACCGAGGGCGCTCACAATGCTCCTAACAAGGATCACTCGACGACAGAAACTGGGCCTCCAGTGCAAGCCTATGCGCGCCATCCAAACCGGTGCCGGCGCACAGCCCGCGGCAGCAGGTGCGTGAAGAGACATCATCGCGCATCACGGCGACCCCCGTACCACCGCCTGGCGACCGTGACTGGCTCTGCGAGTCCGCCGAGGTCGGTGCCCTCGCCGTGGTCGTCCCTTTGGCTAGGCGCCGGCCGCGCTGCTCGCGCAAGACGTAACGACCAGCCTTTCAAAGATCCCTACGCAGTGATGAACCGGGGACTATCAGGCTCACGCCGAGATAGGCCGCGAGCTATTCAAGCGGGAAGTCCAGCGAAAACATGTCATGCGCTAGCCCCCAGTGTCCGGTACTTGGCTGCTCGGGCCGGGTCGCCAATTTCACTGTAGTAGTCGGCGAGTTTGCGGCAGGCCCGTTCGGTGGCCTTGCGGTAGTCGGCTCGGAGGTCGTCGAGCGCGTCGACGTCGGGGGCGAGGTCGCCGGTGTGGAGGGCAGCGAGTCGTTCGAGGGCGGCGGCTTGTTCGGCCGTGTCGGTGGCGAGGGCGGCGGCCTGTTCGGCGTCGTCGAATTCGGCCCGGTCGGTTGCGATCAGGTCGGCATCGAGCCTGAATGTCTCGGTTTTCTTGTCGTGCGGGAGGGGGTCGAGCGTCGGGTCGTCGAGTGCGTCGCGGACGGCGTGGCGGATGTTGGTGATGATGATGTTGACGTAGCGGCGGGCGTTCTTGAGCGGCCGGTCGGGCACGACGATGTCCATCAGCTCGGTCATGGTGCGAGGTTCGTCGGAGCAGGCTAGGACTGCTAGGAGGGTCTGGGCGCGGGCGCGTTGTTTCAGCACCAGGGGGACGCCGTCTGCGTAGATGTCGACTTCGCCGAAGACGCACAGCCGCAGCCGCGAGCCGGTGCGCTCCGCAGTCGGGCTGTCTTCTGGGTGCTCCTCTGCCGGGTGCTCGGGTTCGGGCTCGTCGGGCTCTGGGTCCGCGTCCTGGGTTGCCTCGACGGCCGGGGCGTCCAGGCCGGATGGCGATGCTTCGTCTTCGGCGGGCGTGGTGGGTTGGTCGGGTTCGTCTGCGGTGCGGTAGGTGTCGAGGACGGCGTGCAGGGTGCCGGTGTCGGCGATGTAGAACTGCTCGATGGGTGCGGCCGTCTCGTCGTTGGCGTGTTCGATGGTGCCGTTGGCGGCGAGGGTGAAGGTCGGGCCGTGGGGCCAGTCGGTGAGGACGATGGCGGCGGCGCCGGTGTCGGCCAGCTGTTCGGCGAAGGCGTTCGCGCCGACTCCGTCGAGATCGCTTCCGGTGGCGACGATCAAGGTCGGATCATCGATTCGCGCCGGGGCGGCGAGGGCGTCGAACACGTCCGGTGCGACCGTCAGGCCCGAGGCTGCGGGGATTCGGGCCTGGTCGAGGCCGAGCTGGTCGGAGGTATCGCCGGTGATGGTGATAGCGAGGTCGGCCTCAAGCGCGGCGATGATCGCGGCGCGGGCGGCGCCGCGCTGTCCGGGGCCGAGCAGGCCGAGGCCGGTCTCGGCGAGGTCGAACAGGTCGGCCGTCGCCTCACGGTCGGCGGCGACTGGCGCAGATGGGCCTGGGGGCTCGAGTTCGGGCTCGGGCGTGGCATGGCGGTCTGGTTCGGTGTCGATGAGGGTTTCGAGGTCGGACAGGCGCCCGGTCAGCAGTTCGTCGTCGCCGCTGGCCGGAGCCGCCGGTGCTGAGCGTCGGTGTCGTCGGATTCGCCGCAGTATGAGAGCGGCAGTGGCCCCGGCCAGGAACGTGCCGGTTCCCAGCCAGATGCCGACGGGTATGGAGCTGACCGCGTCCAAGGTGCTCGCCTCGGGCTCGGTCCTGTCCGGAGTCGGTCCGGCGCCCTCGGTGGTCGGGTTCGATTCCGGCGTCTCGGGCTCGGTCGGTTCGGTCGGCTGGGTTGGATCGTCGTGGCCTGGGTCGATGATCGCCCCGTCGTCGGTTGGTGGGGCCGGTTCCTGGTCGCCGTCGGGGTGCTCTGGTTGGGTGTCGGGCGCTGCAGGGGCTGGGATGATGAGTTCCCAGCCGTCGATGATGAGGTCGGGGTCGGTGAGGGTGCGGCCGTCGGCGAACGTGCGGCCCTGGTTGGCCTCGAAGATCTCGGGCCAGCGGGTGCCGTCGCCGAGGTATTTGACCGCCAGCGACCACAGCGTGGTGTACGGGCCGACGATGACGGTGGTCGATGCGGCGGTGTCGCTGCGGTCGGTCTCGTCGTTCGCGGCGAGGTCGGGGATGATCAGGTCCCAGCCGGGGTGGATGCGGTCCGACCTGGTGAAGGTGCGGCCGTCTGGGAAGACGCGGCCTTGGTTGGCTTCGAAGATCACTGGGTAGCGCTGCGGGTCGCCGTAGTATGCGGCGGCGATCGTCCAGAGTGTCTGCCCGGTCGTGACGGTGTGGCGGCGCTCGGTCGGTGTTTCGTCCTCAGTCGCGGTGTCGGCGGTGGTCGCGGTAGCGGTGTCGGCTGACGCTGTCCGCCAGGCAGTCACCGTCGCCGGCTCCTGGGCGGGCTCGCTTGCTTCACTCACGACGGTGGTCTGGGCGAGTTCGTCCCCGGTTAGGGCGCGGCTCTGCGTGACGCGCTCGACAGGGTCGGCGGCTCCGGCGTGCGCGGTGGCGGGCCAGATGGCGACAATCGCGCCGATTAGGAGCCCAGCCATCCAGCGCAACGGGTTGGCCGCGTCTCTCCAGGTCTGGGCGTCGATGCCGTAGCGGGCGGTGTCGATAGCGGTCACGACGACCGCGTGGAAGCAGGCGAGGGTGAAGGCGGCCCAGACGATCCAGGCGGCCAGGCTGACCGCGCCGAGGAACAGCTCGGTCTCACTGCGCAGGTGGAGGCTTTCCCAGTCGTCGAGGGTCGGGGCGCGGCTGGGCCAGCGGGAGCCGACGAAGTAGTACAGCAACGCCGGTACGCCGATGATGACGGTGAGGCTGATCGCGCCGATGGCGATCCCGGCCGCCGTCCGGGCGCGCATGGCCGGGGTCGGGTCCACGCCCCTCCGGTCACCTGCTCCGTTCCCGGCCGGTGTGTTCTGGTAGTCGCTGGTCCGAGTCATGGCCCTGTCCCCCTAGTTCCGGTGTTCGCAGGCAGGCTTGGCAGGGTGAGGGTGTCGGGGCTGCGGGGGCTGGCGGTGGCCTCGGCGGTGACGGTGATGGCGCCGACGCCGACGATGCCGAGGATCTGGGTGGGCTGGGAGGCGGTGACGGTCACGGTCACTTCGGCGTCGGTGGCCGAGGCGGTCCCTTCGTGGCCGGTGCCGTCGAGCCAGTCGGCAGCGGCGGTGCGGGCGGCGGCGGGGTCGAGGCGGACGATGCCGGTGGAACGGAAGAAGTCGAGGTCGATCTCGTCGGCCCCGGCGCGGGCGGCCTCGGCAGCGGCGCCTTGGGCGCGGGCGTGTGCGGCGGCTGCGGTGCCGCCGTCGACGGCCAGGCCGATCACGGCCATGAGCGCGACGGAGATGACGACGACGAACGCGGTCGCATACCCGCTATCACGGAAGCAGGGCGTCCTGGGCTGGGTCGAGTCGTTCATGACCAGCTCCCGGCCCGCCAGGCGTCGACCGGTGAGGCCGCGGTGGCGGTGATGGTGCGTGTCCCGAACGACGGCATGCCGGTGGTGTCGACCGTGCAGGTGACCGTAACCGTGACGGTGCCGCCGGGGGTCAGATCGGCGTCGATGTCGACCTGCGGTGACCCACAGCGGCGCGACAGGCTCGCCAGGGCGGTCCGTTCGGCCTCGGATGCGGCGGTGGCACTGTCGCGTTGCAGGCTGGCGGCGCGGGCCGCTGCCGCTGCGGCGGCGTCGGCCTCGATCTGGACAGAGGCGGCCCGGCCGCCGACGACGGCGAGCATGATCATCAGGACCAGGACCGGGGCGAGCAAGACGATCTCGATCGGGGCCGAGCCGCGATCGCGCGCCTGTGCCCGACCGGGTGCCTCTGCGACCGGTGGCATGTCATTGGTCCTGTTCAAACGGTTCGATGTGCTCGACCGCGCCGGTGACGGTCACCTCGACCGGCAGGTCAAACAGCGGCACGATCCGCACGGTCTGGCCGGTGATGGTCACGGTGACCGTCTCGGGCCCACGCCAAACCGACACGCCCGTGTCCTCGAGCGCCCTGGAGGCGTTGCGTTGCAATGAGGCTTCGGCGGCGGTGGTGCCGGTGCCGCCGTCGGCGAGTTCGGCGCGGGCGGCGTCGAGCGCGGTGTGGGCGGCGGCCTGGGCGATGTGGTGGGCGTGAACGAGCAGTCCGGCCTGGATGATCGCGAGGACCAGGAGCAGCAGCATCGGAGTCGCGATGACGGCCTCGACGCTGGCTGAGCCTCGATCCCGCGCCTCGCTACCGCGGCTCGGGCGGCTGCTCTGAGTCTGGGTGAGCATGGCCGGTCCTAGAAGCTGATGCCGTTGGCTTTGGCGATCACCTTGTCGTAGATGATGGCCATGGCCGCGATCGCCAGCAGCACCATCGCACCGATCGTGATGACCTTCTCGGCCGCGTCACCCCGGTCGCGCTCGGCCCTGGCCCGCCGCAAGGCACGGCGGAGCTCGGCCTGGATGATCAGATACAACAACTGTGTGTTCACGTCGTCTCACTCCTCTTGAGCTCCCTGGTGGTTCGGTTTTTCGGTTCACAGTCCGGTCATGATGCGTTCGAGCGCGGGAAAGCCGACGATGATGACGAAGGCCGTGGCCATGGCGACGATCGGCAGGCTCATCCGTTCGGTCGCGGCCAGTGCCTCGGTTTCAATGTCGGCCAGGCGCGCGGCGCGGAGGGCGGTGGCGCGGTCGGTGAGGCTGGATCGGATGCGTGCGCCCTCGGTGCCGGCGAGGGCGGTGGTTGAGGCGAGTTGGGTGTAGGCGTCGACGCTGAGGCGGTCGCCGAGGTCGGCCAGGGCTTGCCATGGGGTGGTGCCGAGGAGGACGGCGCGGTCGAGTGCGGACTGGATGCGCGCGAATGCCGGGCCGTGGCCGCTGGCTGCGGCGCTGCGTAGGGCCGATTCGATTCCGGCGCCGCCGGAGAGGGCCATCGCGCACAGCGACAGGACTACGGCCAGTGCGCGGCGGGCCTCGGTGCGGGCTTGCTCGGCTTTGGCATGGATCTCGGCCTCGACGGCGACGACCGCGATAAGGGCGAGACCGATGCTCGCGGCCGCGACGACAAGTAGGTTGAGGCTGGTCCCGGAGGCCGCCAAGCCGAGTGCGAGCGCGATCGGTGCCGCGGCGGCGATAGCCACAATTCGCATCAGGTTGCGCAGGTAGTCGCCGGTGGCGCGGTCGAGAGCGGCCAGGTCGGCCCGGATCGCGGCCCGGGGCAGGCCCAGTCGGACGGTCCACGCGGTCAGTCGGTCTGGCTCAGCGGTCTCGGTGTTTCCGTCTGGTGGTTGCGGCGCGGCGGTGATCTGGGCCAATGAGCGGGCCAGGTCGGGCTTTGCCGGGACGAGGAGGCGCAGCACGGCCCAGAGGCCGACACCGGCTCCGGCCCCGAACACTCCTGCTAGCAATGGGTTCATGACATCGCCTCCGTGGTTTCGTTGTGCAGGAAGCTCGGCGCGGGTGTTGGGGCGGCGAGGCGGTGCAGCCACCACAGTCCGAACCCGAACATCGCGAGCGCGCAGGCCAGGACCATCTGCCCGGTCAGCGAGCCGTAGGGGGTGAGGTAGTCGCCGGAGACGAGCAGCAGGAGCGCGAGCATGAAGACCGTCGCCGCGGTGATAACGCGCGTGGCGGTGCGGGTGCGGGCGCGAATGGTGTGGACTCGCATGCGCATGGCCGCCTCGGCCCGGGCGGTGCGGGCCAGGTCGTCGAGGACGGGCGCGAGGTTGCCGGCCTGGGTCTGCGCGCCGATGAGTGCCATGACGACCAGATCCGCGGTCTCGTCATCGACGCGCGAGGTGAAGTCGGTCAGCGCTTCCTCCAGGCGCCGTCCGGACCTGACCTGTGCTGCCAGGGCCTGGACTTCGACCTCAATGGCCGGTGGTGGGTTGGCGGCGGTGCGTTGGACGGCCTGCTCCAGCCCGGCGGCGGCGGTGATGACGTCCCGCAGCGATTCGGCCCAGGCGGCGATGGCGTCGATACGCGCGAGTTCGGTCTTGTGCGCGCGCTCGCCTCCGAACAGGACCGGCCACCACCAGGCCAGGGCGGCAGTCCCGGCGGCGGCGGCCGGCCACCCGGTGACCGCCCACGTCCCGGCCCCCGCCGCCGCCACCGCGGCGATGCGCGCCCACCGGCCCCGCCATGAGGTGCGGGAGGGGATAGCCGGGCCGGACCCGACAGGGGCCGCCCGGTCGACTCGGTCGCTTCGACTGGCAAGGGTGGCGATGCTCCACCAGACAGCGCCACCGGCAGCGGCGCCGAGTAGGGCCGCTATGAACAGGAGTTGCTCCACCGTCACCACCGCCCCGCAGCCTGGCCGGGCGGGGCCCAGCCGTGCTCGGCCAGTCGCTCGGCCCGCTCGGCACTGATCGGCGCGTCCCGCTGGGCTGTCCTGTCAGGACCGGTGGGGGCGTACAGCTCGTTGGAGAGCACCATTGCCCCGTCAGCGCCGCGTACTTCACGGATCGAGGTGACCCAGCGGCGGTCGCCGCGCAGGCCGAGCTGGATGACCAGATCGAGCGAGCCGGCGATGAGGTCGGCGCTCGTTTCCGGGTCGAGCCCTGCCGGTGGTTTTCGGGCATGGGTCTTGAGCTTGCGGAACACTCCCTCGGAGGTAGAAGTGTGGATGGTCGAGAGCGATCCGTCCGTGCCGGTCGACATCGCATCCAGCATGACGGCGGCCTCGGGGCCGCGGACCTCGCCGACGATGATCCGGTCCGGGCGCATCCGCAGCGCCTCATGGAACAGGTCCCAAGCCGAAACCCCGCCCTCGCCTTCGATGTTCGGCGGTCGCACCTCCAAGGCGACCACGTTGCCGTGCCGGGAGTCCTCGTGCAACCCCAGTTCGCGGGCGTCTTCGATGGTCACGATCCGCTCTTCGAAGGGGCACAGCGCGGTCAGTGCCCCGACGAGCGTGGTCTTGCCCGAGGCGAACGGCCCGGAGACGGTCATGTTGAACCCTGCCGCCACTGCCGCCCGGAGCAGGTCGCTGATCTCGGAGGAGAACATGCCGCCGGCCTGCAACTGGTCGAGGCTGGCCTCGACCAGGCGGTGGCGGCGGATGGAGACGCTCGGGCGGTGCGCGACGTCCCGGATCGCGTGCAGCCGCGAGCCGTCCGACAGCTGCAGGTCGAGTGCGGGAGCGGCCCGGTCGAAGCGCCGCTCGGTGTCCGACAAGCCTGCCCCGGAGGCCAGGGCCTGGACGGCGGCGATCAGCTCCTCATCCGAATCGGCGACCGGGCCGACCTGTTCACGAGTGCCGCCGGCGCGGGTGACCCATACGTTGTCGCAGCCGTTGCAGTTGATGTCCTCGACCGTCTCGTCGGCCAGCAGTACCGCCAACCCGCCCAGGCCACGCAATCGGGCCACGGCCACCGAACGCAACCGTGCCGCCTGATCGAGCGGGATCGCCGCATCCCCTGCGGCGAGCCGCCTCCGGTTGACCGCGACGATGCCTTCATCGGCTGCGTGCTCGAACAGGCTCCCGAAGTCCCCCGAGCCCGATTCGGTCTCACCGGCCAGGATCTGCCGGGCCGCAGCGACGACATCGGCGACGACCGCCGACTCGACCTCGGCATCCACTGCACCGGTCTGGTTGAGCAACGTCATGGCCGTTCCTCCTCTGTTTCAACTCCGTGCGGTGCGGCAGTCAACGCGAGCGGTCCCTCGGCTGCGAAGTCGCGCACCGACACCGCTACCGCCCGCCAAACACTCCAGGCCCGCCTTGCGCGGCGACCGACCCCGATCTCGGGCCCGACGACGTCCAGCGGACCGGCCGCACCGATCACCCGCGGCTCGAACCCGGCCGCGAGGAAGACCTCGTTCACCTCATCGGCCGTGTACTCGCGCTCGACGACGACGATGCCGATGCGCGGGCCGAGCCCTGCCAGGTCCTCCAGCAGCCCCTGCCGGGCGCGCAGGTGCGCGATGCTCGCCAGAGTCCCCTCGACCACGATCACGACGGCGTCAGCGCTCGCGGTCACCGGCCAGCACGGCGAATCAAGATCGAGCCTGCCGACATCAGCGATCACGGTCCCCTCCGGCGGGGACAAGACCTTGGAACCGGGCAGCGAGAAGAACTCCAGCGCGCGCCGCGCCGCCGCACCTCCAGCAGCCGAGCACACCACCGGCACCTGCGTCCCGGCTACCAGTAGGCGCTGGACCCCCTCGGCAAGCGCCTCGGGACCGGCCTGCGGCTCGGAGGCGATCACGGCAGCCACATCGGACAGGCCCGGTTCTGCTCGCACGCGCCAACGCGCGGCGACATCACCGCCGAGAGGGTCCAGTTCGACTACCGTCGGCCGGTCCTCACCCGGCCATGCGGCGGCCAGGCCCAGACAGGTCAAGGTGACACCCGGCGCGCCGGCCAGTCGTGCGACCACGGCCAGCATCAGTCCCCACCCCCGGCCGCTTCGGGACCGGCGGCGGTGCCGGTCTCCTCGTCCGAGGTACTCGCCCTGTCCGGCGCGATGGCGACCATGAACAACGTCGCGGACTCGGCCAACGCCAGTCCGGCGGCGCTGTCAGTCGGCAGCTCCACGGTGACCAGCGCGCCGCCCGACTCGGGCCGGTCAACCTCCAGGACGGTCGCCCGCGCCGACCAGGCGCCCTCGGCGGACGACGCCGATTCGGCGATCAGCGAAACCGACTGGCCGGACTGGACTCGGCTCGGCCAGCGCCCGTCGGCCAGCGCAACGGTCACCTCCACGTACCCGGCACGGGGAACCTGCGGCTGGCCGACCATCGCCGCACTCAGCAGTGTCCCCTCCCGCAACGGCACTGCGGCCACCTGCCCGACGACCTCCCCTGCTCGCTCGACGGGAACCAGACCCAGCCCGGCGGCGTCCTCGGCGTTCATCTCGACCTGGTCCAGGTCGTCCTGGCCGATCACCTGCCCAGCCGCCAACGGCGTCGCCACAGCCAGCACCGAGCTCTGCCCCGGCCGGGACACGACCGCCCAGGCCGTAAACGCCACACATAGCACCACTACCGCCGCGGCTCCGGCCAGGTTCACCCAGCCGCGACGCGACAATGACCTGCGCGGCCTGCGTGCTTCATCATGCCCGTTTCCCATCACTGACCCCCCGTTCACTGAGCGCATTCGCCCTACCTGGTCACCAGCGAATGCGACTCGACCACCTGCCACGTGACCGAGTCCGTCGTGGTCATTCCCGGCACCGATCCGGACTCGCCACCTCCGGACCAAGTCACCTCCCAGTACACCGTCACGCTCGTCCGTAGCGGCTCGTCCGAAGGCCGCATGTAGGTGTGGCCGCAATCCGGGGATGACGCCTCCGGGTCGATGCCCTCCCAAGCCGTCCCCGGCCCTCGACACGTGACGGTGTTCCCGTCTCCCATGTCCCAGGTCGCCTTCACCGGCGCCGCTGTAACCGTCACCGTCAGCCCCGGCACCGAGGCGGTGGCCGTCTGCGTCTGCCACGACGCCTCCTCAATCCACAGCCAAGTCGCGAGGTGCACCAACTGCGCCTCGGCCGGAGACGCCTCGATCGCCGGACGCGGGAGCTGCAGATTGTCGACAGCCTGCGCGGCAAGAATTTCGGGATCGATCGCCAGGTTGCCGTTCTCGTCGGCCTCGACCCATTGGAAATCGGTCACCGATCCCGCATCCTCGCCCCTACAGGCGCGAGCTACCAGCACATGATCCTCAGAGGGACGCTCCCCGATGCCGGGCGGCGCGAGGTCAGGGTCGACGGTGATGTACTCACAGCCATCAGGATCGACCGCCTCACCACCGCTCGAGCCGGTCGAATCCGTTCCGCCCCCGCTGTCACTGCCAGTGTCGTCGCTGGAACCACCATCCTGGCCCGGGATCTCCACAACGACCTCGCAAGAGTCCGCACCGTCCGAGCAGCTCGGCGGCTTGATGTCGGCCTGAGCTGGTTGACCGAGGACCATAAGGGAAAGTGAGGGCGCGAGCGCAATCGCTGCGGACCTCCATGTCAGCTTGGCGTGCATGACCCAATCTCCTGTACCGCAATCTGGGTCACGAGCCAGCGCCCGTCGACCAGTTCGACCAGTGCTTCGACATGACTCGGCCCGTATTCCTCGCCGGCCACGGGCCTTCCGTCGGTGTCGAGCACCTGGGTATCGGTCGAATCGGCGCAATCGGTGACCACGACCTGTTGGGCCTCGTCATCGATCCGAGAGTCTTTGACTGCGACCTCGTGGGTCATCGCTCCCGCACCGTGAACGTCCTCGGTGGCCCCGCGCTGCTCGATCGATTGTGCGTATTCGAGGGCCTGCTCAGCCGCGACCGCATCGAACTCGGTGAAATCGCCGTCGGGGTCCTCGAAGGCGGCCGTGACAACCTCCCAATACCTGAGGTAGGCCGCAACGGCAGCCTGTTCGGGATCGGTGATGTCCTCCGGGGCATGGGAGGATTCGACAGCAGAGCCCGGCGAACCGCTTTCGGAGCCGATGGGGTCGGCACTGGAGCCGTCCGAAGCCGTGCATGCCCCGGTCAGCGCGGCTGTCAGCGCGAGCAGCGCGAAACCCGAAACGCGAAACGTGATCGCGATGGGAGCGGTAGGCTGCGTTTTCATGAGATCCATCCTTACTGTCAGATAGCCGACACTTTCCGTGATCCTCGGAATCAGTCGCACAGATGATTCGGATAGTGAAAAAGCTGACGCGACGCTTCGTATTCCGAGGCTCACTGCGACAAGACCACGCTGGATGACCAGATAGTCCCTTGTCAACGTCAACCCGGCTGGAGGCCCTCGTCATGAACGATCCGAAACAACCAGAACCTCGTTACGGCCCCAAGACCCCACTCACCGCGCTGCGCATCTTCCGCCTGCTGCATGCGAACGAGAACGGGTTGACCGCACAGTCATTGGCAAGCAGATGCGGCCTGGCGCTAGCGAGCGCGTACCGCCACCTCGACTCGCTGGTCCACATGGGGCTGGTGTACAAGGACGACGACCGATTCCGCATCGACCCCGGGGCAAAGCCTCTCGACCAAGCCGCCGACCATGAGGCCATTGACGTCATCCTCAAGGAGTACGTCAAGGACACCAAGCGCGATATCGCCCTGGCCACGCTGCATGGCGGCGCGCTCGTGTTCACCCACCTCCACGCCCCCGAGGACTCAGAATCGCTGCTGACGAACGTGCCGGCGTACGCGGTCCACTCCACCGCAGCGGGAAAGGCATTGATTTCGGCCCTGCCCGGGCCTGAACGGCGGCGCCTGCTCGTTCGCAACGGCATGCCCGCCTTCACCGCGAAGACCATCACGGACCCAGATGCTCTGGAAGAGCGGCTCCATCCAGATGAGCACGGCATCTGGTCGGCCGAAGGGGAATACTGCGAAATCGGCGCGTGCCTCGCGGTCCTCGCAGACACCGGCCGGTTCTATGCCGACTGCATCGCGGTGACCACTTCGGTCCGGGCCTCGGAACTCGAGCGCGAACGCGAACGGCTCACCACCGCGCTCCATCGAGTCGTGGTGCTTCTGAAGCCCGCGCTGGGTCCACTGGTCCCATGAGGGCGACAGCGCGAGAGGCTCAGCCTGGCGAGGGATCGTTCTAGCCGACCGGCCGAACGCGGCCAGAGAACATGAGAGCTCACTACTGGGTTGGCGCGGGCTCAGCAATCAGACTGCACAGGCGGGTAAGGCCGACATCGAATGCGACGTTGAGTCGTTGCCGCTGCAGGTTCGACGCCGCGTTGAACCCAAGGCCGGATTCCGAAAGCAGCGTTCTGAGATCCGCGAGAGCCTCGCTCTGCCCGAGAAGCACGAAGTGCTGGTTGCTCATCAGGTCCCGGGCGGCATAGGCGTCCTTGACTTCCAAGGCGACGTGGCCGAGTTTTTTGACGAGCATGTCGGTGTCAGCCCTGGTGAAATGCGCAAGTTCTAGGGTGCTCAGGCCCAGCCGAATCTGGAATAGTTGCTGTTCGGTCGGCAGTTCCAGCTGTAGATATTGCTGAACGAGGCGGCTGCAGCTCGTCGCGTTCGCGGTGCCGCTGAGGATCGCGCAGCAGGTCTCCAGGTAAGCGGCGAGGACCTGCTCCCATGGGTCGATCGCGGCGGTGTCGGCGATCATGGTGATCGCAGAGGTCAGGTCGCCTGTGATGTAGCGGGTGATGATGGCGGTCTGGCGACCGTCCAGGAGTCGGTCGCCGATGCCGTTGTGTCGTTGGAGGGCTTGCAGCGCTTCGGCCCATCGACCTGCACGAGTGAGGGCTCTGGTTCCGTCGGAGAGCATTGCGATCCACAACCGCTCCCGGGCAGCGTGGCGGCTCTCAGTCTCGGGGGTGAGATCAGCGAAGTCGACGGTGTCGCTGTCGATGGCGACGGAGGTGGCATCGTTGGCGGCGGTGAGGGTCCGGTCGAGGATCTGGTGGGCGCGGTCGCCGTCGCCTTCACGGACGGCGAGGCGGGCGAGGTTGATGATCGGCTCCATCGCGAGGCCGGCGGTCATGGTGTCCAGTGGCGCACGTTTGGCGAAGGCGTGGAACTGCCGCCAACACATGTCGGCGGCAATGCCTTGGGCGCCGATGTCGCTGGCGATGAGTGTGGTCAGGTTGAGCGCGGCGGCGGCCTCGGTGGCTGTCGCGGCGCCGTGAGCCATGCTGGTGACGTCGCTGATGCGCTGTTCCAAGGGAGCACAGATCGGGCGGGCCCGAGGTACGAGCGGGAACCAAATGGCGAGCGCCTTCGGGATGGTAGTCACGACATCATGCTCCTTGCTTCAGGTTGGCTCGCTTGACCGATGTTGATGAGGCTGGGGTCAGCGAAGGCTGCATCACGGGCGGCACGGGCGAGTCGCTGCTGTTCGGAAAAGGTCAGTCCGATGCGGTTCCAGTGGAACAGCACATGGTGGCCGATGACCGCGCGCAGCCCGCGTTCGAGGCGGCCCTGGTCGGCCAATGAACGGAGCGCGGTTCCCGCGGCGCGGAAGCCGTCCAGCCAGTCGGAGGCGAGGTCAGTGAGGGAACTGTCGAGGCGCCCCGTTGCGGCCGCGGGATCAGCGGTGAGGAACCGTCGGACGGTCAAGGCTGCCGTGTCAGGGTGGGAGGCGAGTGCAGTGTCGTTGCCTCGGAGGGCTGCCACGTGGGCCCAGATGTCGCCTTGTTCGTACCATTCCTGGCCGGCCTCGCTGGCCAGCGCCGTCGTGAGCAGCAGCGAGAGCTCGCGGCGCGGATCGGGCAGCCCGGTTCGGGCGGTTATGGCGAGGTAGTTGGCGATGTGCTCGGAGTCGGCGGAGAACAGCTGGTGAGCGATCCCCATGGCGGCGCGGCCGCCGAAAGCGGTCGTTTCGGGCTCGTAGACCTGGTGGATGGTCTTGTCGATGTGCTTCGCCACTCCGGGACTGGTGAGAAAGTCGCCGACGTACTGGCGTGCGGCGGCAGCGCGGATAGGCCGGGCGGGCCGGTAGCGCAAGCGCCACCAAGGGCTCTTGCGGATGAAGAACCAGCCGTCGACGATCGCATTGCTGATCGCCTCGCGCATCCACGGGCCCAGCATCGTCGAGCAGAACTGCTCGGCTTCGGTCGGATCGGTCAACTGCACACTGGTTTGGAGCCATCGCGCGCTTTCGGCGACATGTTCCATCAGCGCTTGCCTCTCAGGCTAGCGATCAGGAGGGACTCATCCCATGTGGACCCATCGGCGATCGTCGTGCCCGTAGTTCCCAGGACCAGCGCTTTGCCCGCAGTGCCGTCGAGGAGTCCGTCGCCGACGGGCTTGCTCTCGAGCAGCCGCCCCAATAGGTCCGGCAGGGCGGCGGCGAGTCGGGGATCGTGTGCGTCTTCGACCGCGCGTTGGACGATGCGGTAGAGCCCGGCGGTGCCGTGACAAAGGCCGCCTTCGGCGAGGCTTGCCTGCTGGGTTTCGTCGTCGAGGCAGCGGAGCAGGGCCTCTTCGGCGGCGCGCTGCCGGGGAGGGTCGTCTAGCGCGATCGCGGCTTGTTGGAGGGCGCGGGCGATCCCGGGGGTGCCGTAGCACCAGCTCGGTCGCCCGGGCCCTGGCTGCGTGCTGCGGTTCTGCTCTAGTTCGGGCCGTGTGAGCCATTGCGGCCACCAGCCGTGTTGGTGCTGCCAGGTGTCGTAGTAGTGGCAGATCTGCTCGATCGCCTCGCGCTGCCCGGGGACGCTAATGCCGGCCCGACTGGCGATGGCCATGCAGGCCAGTGGCCCCGCGATGCCGTGGGCGGCACCGAGATTGGCGTGCCCGCCGGGGAAATCCTTCGAGATCTTCAGGTAGGGGTCGTGGGGGGCCCACCAGCCTGGCAGCAGCGTACCGCTGATGCGAAGAGGCTTGGTCAGGTCGACCAGGTACGACAGCACGTCCCCGCACAGTTCGGCTTCGGGTTCGGTGGCGAGCAGGTAGGCGCCGAGGCCGGTGAGGCCCGAGAGCTGGCTGTATTCGCCGAACCATGCCGGCTGTTGGAGGCGAATGCGCTGACGCGCGCGAGTCAACCGCGTTGCCGTGATGTGTTTGACCTGTTTGTGGAGTCTGGCGTGCAGTTGCTCGGCTGGGCCTTCGGCTGCAGTCGTGTGGAGGACGAAGGCGACGGCGGGGGCGCCGTTGAAGAGGTTGGTGGCAACGGCGCTGTTGATGCGGGGGTAGGCGCTGGCGCGAAGCCAGGTGCGGGCGGTGGCGGTCTCGGCCCTGCCGGTCCGGACGCGCTCGTAGTGGAGCAGTGCGATGCCGAGTTTCCCGGAGCCCAATGACTGCTGCGCGGCGTCGGCACGCAGGTCGACAGAGTCCGGGTCGGTCAGGCGCGCGGTGATCTTGGCGGCTTCGGCGCTGCTGGTGGTGGCGATCGTGGCGCTCATTGGTGGGAGCTCCTTGGTGTCCGGGCCTTCCAGGCAAGGGCTGCGGTGCGGGCGAGGCGCAGGCAGTCCTGCTCGACGGCGGGGTCGATCGTTGCTGAACGGATGTGGTGCAGGTGCATCAGGGAGGCCAGCACCGTGTTTCGGTCGGGGTTGCCGCTGCCGTTGATTGCCAGGCGGTAGGCGGTGACGGTGGCGCTGCGGCGCTGCCAGGCATCAAGGACTGCGCGGCCCGAGGAGGAGGCGGAGAGGCTGGCGTTGACGTCGGATTCGGTGTCCAGCAGTCGGGCGAGGCTGGCGACCTGGGGACGGTCGATCGGTGGCCCCGAGCGTGCAACGTGGTCGAGGAGCCAGCGCATGCCCTCGTCTACTGAGCCGGTGAATGCGATGGCCAGGTCGATGAAGCTGGCCGCGCACAGCGCCTGCATCGGGTCTGGGTTCCGTGCGGCGTGGCGTAGCTGGGCGAGCGCGGCGGCCGAGTCTGCGGTGAAGACGTCTTCGATCGCACCCAGGGCGGTCCCTGTGCCCCACCGTCCGATCTCGGGGACGTAGGTGTCGAGCTGCAATTGGCTGATGAGCCCGCGCCGACGCAGTTCGGCGGCCCAGCAGCCAAGATGCTCACTTGCGGCGCCGTACCCGGTCGTCTCGGTGAGGCTAACGCGCAATCGCAGGTGGGGGCGGGGATCACGGTAGCGGACGAACCACCAAGCCGGGGGTTCGTCCCAGGCGGTGAGCAGCTCGGGCACGTCGAGCATGAGCAGGTCGTTGAAGCGGCCCGGGTGGGTGTAGAGCTTGGCGTACAGCCACTGCCCGTCGCCGGGCAGATGGTCGGTCTCGGCGGTGGTGAGCGTGGCGGGAGGCGCGATGCGCTTCGGCGCGGGGTTCGGCAGGCTCCGTGCGGCGAGGGGGAGCGTGATCTCGTGGGCGCGTCCGCCGATCCAGTCGAAATCGGTGTCGCTGGGCGCTTCGCGGAGGATGGCGGTCCCGGTGCGGTCGATCTCGTCGCGTAGCAACGCCAGGTGGGCTTCGTCGTCGAGGTTGATGCGGAAGCGGATGTCGCTGTCGCCGAGGTAGGCGTGGTCGGGAATCCGATGTGAGCGGCGCAGTTGCTCCCAGGCGTCGGTCCATTCAGTCCACGAGCGGTCCTTGGCGGGGAGCTCGGCCCGGGAGATCTTCCATCGGGCGGCGGCGAGAATGCTGCGGCCCGCGCGAAGACGTGGGAGAACCGGGAGTGCCGATGCGATGCCCCAGTCGGGCATCGCATAGACCGAGGCGCGTGATCGTGGCAGTTCGGCGAGGAACCGCTGCAGCGGATGGAGCCGGGTCGTCGGCTCGATCGCGTTGGGGACGACCGGTTCGACGGCGCGTCCGTCGACAAGGTTGACCAGGCGCAGACCGTCGAGGTCGGCGGTGACGGCGAGGTTGTCCAGCCTCGTCGTTTCCCTGCCGCTGGCGGGGAATTCGCCGAGGGCGAGGAGGTCGGGCAGCGCCTGCGGCACCCGGCCGACGTTCGCGGTGGACACATACATCGGAGGGCCGGACAACTGGAGGCGCTGGGCGCCGGCGAATGCCGTGGGCAGCTGCGCCCATGCTGCGGTGATGCGTTCGCGGTCTTCGGGGTCGAGCAGGTGCAGGAACCGCCCTTCGGTGGTTCCCACGTTCCGTCCCGCGCCTTCGACCACGAGTGTGAAGCGGCCTGCATCGAGGTCGTGGCGGTCCTTGGCCCGCAGGTGGAAGGAAATGCCGACATGCGGCGGTGGGACGGGGTCTGCCGTGGCGAGGTCGGTGAGGTTTTCGGCTTCCAGGTCGATCTCCGTGCGACCCTGGCACACCGCTCGATGGGCGAGCGCAAGCAGCTGCCTGTCGCGCTCGGTCGTTGCTGGCTGGGCCCTTGTGAGAATCGAGTCGCGGTATCCGGCCGGGAACCCCAGCCCGGCTACCGGGTCGACCAGATCCCGCACCCGGACGACGGCGCCGATCCCGTACCGTTCGAGGAACTGGTGGTGGTAGTCGACCCAGACGCCGAATCCTTCCGGGAGCGGGGTCAGTCGCAGTAGCCAGGACGCGGCGTCCTCTGCTTCGGCGACGACCGCTGGGGGCATGCCGAGACGCGCGTCGATGCGCAGATCGACTGCCAGTGCCGGTCGGTTTGCTTCGGCGCCGAGCTGTTCAGCCATGCGGCGAAGGTCCGCGAGGCTCCCTCGCCGACCGGCGATGTCTTCGACCGTGCGCAACTCTCGGTGCACTTGCTGGAGCGTCTCGAGGGAAACGGAGTCCTCGTCAAGCCGCGTCGTGGCTGTGGTGTTCACGCGCACTTCAGTGAGCACGTGGCCGAGCGGGTCGGGTTCGGTCATCGGCGTGCGCAGCGAGGTGATGAGCGCTCCCCTGGCTACCAGGGTCTGGAGGAGGGACGCAATCGTGGCGGCCGGGGTTCGCGGGTATTCGGCGGCGAGCTTCGCGGCCAGATCAGCGCACTGGATGGGTTGTTCGGCGAGCCGAAGGACCGCCTCCAGCGCCGCGGTGCGTCGCATAGAGACCTCGGCCGGGTTCGCTCCGTCAAGCTCGGCTTGGGAAAGGAACGTCAATCGGCCGCCTTGGATTGCAGCGAGATTGTTCACCACCACGGGCAGGTCCGAGAAGAGGTCGCGTTCGAGGCTTGTGACGATCTGGTGGAGCACCGTCGCGTCCAGGTTGGCGGTGGCGCGATGTGCGGTGCCGATCTCCACGATGGGCGTGTCCGTGAAGCGGATCGGAGCGATTCCGGCGAACAGGCCGAACGGCGTGGCTCTGGTGTCCATCCGCAACCGGTAACGCAGCAGAGACGACGCGGCCCGGCGTATCCGGCGCACGTCGGCGACCTTCTCAGCGCAGATCGCTTCGATACGGCCGGCCAATGCTGGGCTGGCAATTTCGACGGCGGTGGCCAGCGCTTCGTCAGCCCACGTGGCGCGAATCCACTCGCGTTGTGCATCGGCGGCTTCGGGGTCCGTGTGGTGCAGGACCGGTAGGGCCGGCCGCGGCCTCGCGTCGGTGTGTACCGACAGGCGCACCAGCCCGGCCTCGACGGCTCGGAACATCCTGGCCTCGCTTCCCAAGGACGGTTGTTGGGCGAAAGAGGGGGCCGGTACCGGCCGAGGCGACCGGTACCGGCAAAGGGGGGCCTAGCGGCAGCTGGTGCAGGCGCTCTGGCAGGTCGACCCGCACCCGTCGCTGGTGTCGTAGAGGATCTTGCCGAGGTCGGGGCCTGACTCTACGAGCTGGATGTCGAGTTCGAAGGCGTCGATCTCGACCTCGTCGAGCTGCTGGGTGTCCATGTCACTCCTTGTATTTCTCGGTTTGCGGATCAGTTCGCCTGGCCGGTGCGACCGGGGGTCGGCGGCCAGGAGACGGTGACGCGGCTGTGCCGCTTTTCGATGACGCGCCCGAGCGGCAGGTCGCCGTCGAGGGAGTCCTTGGGGTGGACTTCGAAGTGCGGCCCGTCCCCGCGACGCTGGTTGCGGTTCCAGCTTCGGATGTGGACGACGAGCTGGTCTGCGAGGTCCGAAGCGTGTGGTCCATGTGCGAAAGCGCCGAACTCGAAGTCGGTCCGGTCGTCGCCGACCGGCCGGAGTGTCAGGTAGGCGAGTGAATCGCTGTCCCAGATCGCTGACATGCCCCAGCGCAGCGAGAGCTCCACCAGTCCCGAATCCAGACCGCGGTCGGTCGCGGTCAGGTAGCCGTATGACCCGGCAACGGTCGCCAGCCACATGTCCAGGTCATCCCACGGCTCCATGCCGCCGACAGTGACGCCGGACCACGTCTCTTGGCGCGGTGCCTCCAGCGCCTTCTGCAGCGATTCGGCTTCGACTGGCTGGCGGTCGTCGACGCGCAGCACGATGTCCTCGCCGTGCAAGCCCACCAGCCTCTGTCGGCTCTCGCCGATGCCTTGCATCGGGACGAAACCGCACAGCTCAAACTCCGTGCACACCAGACGGTCGTCATCGGGCTCGAACACGAAGGACCGTTCCAGTCCCCGCATCCGCAGCGGCACGACCAGGCGCCCGTTCTCACCCAGCTGCGCCACCCACGCGGGAGGGATATCGGGAGCGCTGACGGTGACCAGGATGCGGTCGAACGGCGCGAACTGCTCGGCGCCAAACTCGCCGTCGGCGCACACGACGGTGACAACGTCGTCATAGCCGGCATCGGCCAGGCCCTTCTCTGCGCGTTCGCACACCTCTGGGTCGATATCGAGCGAGACCACCGCGCCGGATGGACCCACGAGCTCGGCGATCAGCGCGGCGTTATAGCCGCCGCTGCCGATCTCCAACACCTTCATCCCCGGCGTGATCTGCGCCTGCTGCAGCATCGTCGCCTGCAGCCACGGCGCCGAGACCGAACTGATCGGAACGCCCTTGCCATCACGTTTCATGATCGGCACCTTGTCGGCATACGCCTCTTCTAGGCTGACACCCGGTGTGAACAGGTGCCTGGGCACCGTCCGCACCGCCTCCAGGATCGGCTGGTCGACCGTCCTGCCGATGTCGGCACGGTTCTTGACGATCGTCTCGACCAGCTCCTGCCGGAGCCGATCAGCGGCTGCGTTCTCGTCGGGCTGTGCGGGTTCGGTGTTGGTCACGTGTTCCTCCTCAATTGCGGTGTTCATCTACGGGGCCCGCTCTGGCTATGCGCGGGGCCCGGTCCCGTTCCAGGGGATGTTCATGTCGGGTCGCCTGGTCCTAGACCAGTAGACAACGAAGGACTTGAAGTCGGGGTGGACCGCTACCGGCAGCAATGGGCAAAGCGGCCGAGCGTCAACGACACACCACCACATCGACATGGCCAGGTCGACCATGCCGACAACTTCATCGCCGTGCGGGTGGTCGAATCGCCGGTCGTTCGGGTCGAGGATCAGTTGAGGGCTCTTGCCCAGGTCCCAGCGGACGATGCCGACGGTGGACCGGAAGTCGCCGTCGCGGCACAACCACATCGCCCGGTAGTTGTGGTAATGGACGCTCAGCCATTCGCCGTTGGTGAGGATGCGTCCGAGTTCCATGCCGGGGAGGATCGTCGGCCGCTGCTGCTGCTCGCGGTTCACTGGAGTCAGCTCCTTCCGGCCGAGGTCCTGCGCCGACTCGTTGGGGGCCTGGCATCGGGTCGACCGTGCGAGATCGAGAATGTGCACGGTCGACCCTGCCGGTTGGAGGCAGTCCTGCCAAAGTCTCATCCGGCCGCACTCCCCGCATCGTGTCGGCACTGTGGACACCAAGCACGGTCATGGAAGCGACGGCCCGGAACATAGCGCCAACCGGCCGCCTCCACCCGGCGCACAAGGTCCCCATACCCCATGAAGGAGACCTCCAGACCCGCCGAACAGAGGCGGCACGACACCGATACGGCCCTCGGAGCGCCAACCTGCTCCGACAATTGCCAGGTGTCCGTCTTGAGACCGCGGGAG
Organism: Glycomyces sp. L485; assembly: GCF_022548875.1. GTDB lineage: Bacteria > Actinomycetota > Actinomycetes > Mycobacteriales > Micromonosporaceae > Glycomyces. The sequence continues at coordinate 36,729 of NZ_JAKZEW010000004.1, forward strand.
TCCACGGCCCTATGGCCGCGATCGTCGTTGAAGGCGCCAGCGTCAAGCAGCCGAGCCAGCTCCGCTTGCTCGGTGTCAGCCAGAGCAGGAACCACCGGACGAGAACCGCTCGCGTATATGCCCTGCTCTTGGGCTTGATCCTCAGGTGCCATGCATGAAGCGTCGCTCATAGCGACATGACATCGCTACGGTCTGAATCGGACAGATGCATGACATCTATGCGACAACGCCTGTGAAAGGCGATCTCGTCGCGGAGCACAGCGGCGCGCAGCGCGATGAACGACAATTCACGAACCGAGTGGCCGTGGTGTCGTCGCCGCCAAGCAAGCGCAGCGGGTAGGTGTTGTTCTCAAATGAAGCGAGATACTTCGCGAGCGTTGTCTTGCCTGCGCCGGTTGGACCTTCGATAGCGATCAGCCGCTCGCGCGAGCGCTCGCGTCCCGGCTCGGCATGGTGATGTGGCCGGGCTCTTGATACCGGTGTCAACTGGCGCATTGCCGGGCCGGTGGAGTTGAATTCCATGGCTATGCCCACCTGCGGTGGCGGGTTCAGCGGTGGCTCGGCTCGGGTCCGGGCATGGTCGACCAACGGCCGTAATTGCCGAAGGCGGCCTCGATGGTGGTTGTGTCGAGTCCGTAACGGGCGATCTCATACTCGTGGAGGCGTGCCCGGTCCGGCCGGGCGAGCACCCCGTCGAGCGCGTCGGCGTCCTCACCCGTCCAGTTGGCACCGACCAGGTCGTAGAGCCGGGGCACGGCCTGGTGTGGGTCGGAGCAGAGCCAGTCGTAGGGGACGTGGATGACGCGGTCCTTGATGGCGGGCAGGGACTCTCTGGCGCGGTCGATGAGGCGTTCGAGGAGACGCAGGCACATCTTTCCGATCTCGTCGAGCCTAGGGTTGCGGACGTGCAGTCGGGTGCTGGTCTCGACCAGCGAGCAGATCGAGCCGACGATCGTGACCGGGTCGCGGTGCATCCACACGATCGTGCAGTCGGGAAAGACTCGGACAAGTTCGGGCAAATTCTCGAGATGGGTGGGGCTCTTGAGGACCCACCGCTTGTGCGGCCTGCCGTGTTGTAGGACCTGGAGCGCTTGTTTGAGGTAGTCGTAGTCGGCCCCGAAGTCGCGGTCGGCCAACCGCCGCTCGTAGTCCGGCAGCGGCGCCCGGGCCAGGTGCTGCGATCCATGCGGCAGCAAGAACGGATCCTCATCGGGCCGCTCGGGGTCCTGGGGGTGGATAGACCAGAACGCCGGGGCGAGGCGGAGCACGGTGCGCATGGCGCGCCGGGTCGAACGGATGACCTGCTGCTCGGCTGCGGGTTCCATGGGCAAGTCGGTGTGCATCCATTCCCACAGCAGCGGGGCACGGTGAGCCTCGGAGCGGGCGATGATGTTGTGGGTCAACGTGGTGGCGGTGCGCGGCAGACCGACGACCACGATCGGCCGCTCGATCACTCCGAATCGCAAGGGAAGCGTGGCGTGCAGGCGCCGGATGCGCAGCCGGTTCTCCAGGCGCGAGCGAATGTCCCCGATCGCCGACAACCACCCGATCGAGGTCAAGCCCTCGACTGCGGCGAAGTCTCGCAGCAGGAAACGGAAGTCCTCGATGAATACCTCGTCGCCCACGGCGGTCCCGCCGCTGGCCTTGACGGCTTGGTCGAGCAAGCGGTCGAAGGCCCGGTCGGGGTCGCGGCGGCCGATCGTCAGCGGCGCCAGGGCCGCGTTGACTACTGGTGTGATGGCAGAGATGCGTCGCATAGGTTGTCCCTTCGCTGGTAGGTGGGGGGGAGTTCGGAGCGGAACTAGCGGCGGCCGATCGGCGGCAAGGTGGGGCCCTTGCGGATGCGCCGGACCGCCCGCACCGTGAGCACCGCGGCGCCGATGCTGGCCAAGGCGGCGATGAAGGCCAGGCCGAGGGTGAGTGTCCAGCGGCCGTGGGCTCCGATGTAGACCGCGGCCAGCACACTGACGAGCCCGATCACAGCGCAGACGCCGGGGATGAACAGGCGAGCGCTCCACTCGAGGATCGCGCTCACGGCATTCAGTGCGTCCACGGTTGGTCTCCGATCCGTTCCGGGGCACCCGGAAAGGATTTCGGCAGGGTGTCTGTCGCCGGCCAAGGCGGGAGCTGGTGCAGCTGCACAAGGCGACCGTCGGGATCGCGTGTACAGGCGATTACCTCATGAGCCGGGCCGGTGGTGTCAGGTGTGCGGGGCTGGTCGACTACGGCCGCACCGTGGGCCGACAGGCGGGCCGGGTCGATGCGGTGGACGTGGATCGCCAGGCGTGGTGCGAGCGCATCGCGGGCACCGGCGTCGTCGTACGGCGGCACCTCGTGCAGCTCGATGACCGCCGCGCCGCAGTTCAGCAGCGCCGCCAGACTGCCGTCGACCATGACCGGGCTCTGTTCGACCGGCAGGCCGAGCGCATCGGCATAGAACTCCAACATCTTGTCGAATCGGCGGGTCGGGATGACGATGCCCAACAGGCTCGCTGTCACGCGGGCCGCGCCTGGTGTGGTGTCGGTGTTGCTGGTCATGTTGATTCCGTTGGGATCGGGATTGGTGGTCGGGATGCCTGTACGAGGCCGGGGCGGGGCTCGAAGGCCAAGGCGCGGAGCGATCTCAAGGCGTGCTTCCGATCAAACGCGGGCCGTACTCCAGGGCGTACGCCACCACGACGAGGCTGAGGGCGGCTACGATTGCCAACCTGAGCCAGCGTCGCGACCACCTTGCTTTGTGAGTCCACCGGGAGACCGTTCCCAGGCGGACGGCGGCCCAGTAGATGAAGTACACGCCGACAGCGGCCACAACCAGGCTGAGCGGGCCCGTGAGCAGTTCTCTCATCGCTACCGCCCCACCTCGGTGCGACCGACGGCGACACCGACCGCGAAGGCCGCGACTATGAGGACGAGGCCAGCGAGGATGCCAAGGTAGATCTTGGAGCCTTCTCGCACTCTGTCGGATCTCAGCGCGAGCAGGATCGAGACGGTCACGATCACCGCGAATACGGCGCGAGTGAAGGTCAGCTCGAAGACGCCGGCCGCAGCTTCCACGAACTCGGTGGCGGTGGGCGCTCCAGTCTGGGCTGCGTTGGCGATCGGGGCGGGGGTGTGCGAGGAGGTCATGGCCGGTTCGTTCTCCTGTTCATGGTGACGGCTGTGACGGATACGGTCAGCGGGGAAGCGGATCGTGGCCCGTGGCGTAGCGGAGCGCTGGTGCGGCTGAGTGCCGATGGTCGAGACAGTGAGCCTCAAACACCGCCCCAAGTCGCTGCGACATGGGTGGCGTAAGTGGCCAGGGTGCCCGACCACAAGGCCAGGACGACCAGAACTGCCGCTGGGGCACTGGAGGCGGTGCGGCGATCGGCTGCCTCGGCGACCAAGTGGAGTGCGACGGCGCCTGCGCCGACCGCTGTAGCGATGTGCTGGATCTGTTCGGGGCTCAACTGTTTTCCTCGGTTGGTCATCGGATAGGGGACCTGATGGTCTTGGGGGGTTCTTGGGAAACGGCTTCGCGAGCGGCGGCGGTGACCCTGATGCCGAGTGCAGGGTCGAGGTCAGCGCCGGCGAAGAGGTGGTCGTAGAGCGCCTGGACGCGTGCGCTGGTGCCGGTGCGGAAGAGCTGAGCGGTCTGGAGTCCCGTGGGCGGCTTGTCGATCAGCCATCCGGTTTCCCACTGTCCGCCCGCACCAGGGCCACAGAGGGCAACATCGCGCGTTCGAGAACCAGGCTCGACCAACTTGAGCGTGAGCCACGTGGCGGTGCCGTGCACGATGAGCGTGCGGCCCAACCATCGGAAGGAGCCGAGCTTCGGGGAGGTCATCGTTGGATAGTTCCTTGCGTTTGAGCGGTACTGCGCTGCTGGACCCCGCGTGGATCAGGCAGCCAGAGTGTGTAGGTCTCTGCGGTCTCGGCTGATCGCCTTCAGAGGAGGACGGATCCTCGCAGCCTGAGAAGGTTCAATGGCCCGTATCGAGTTCGGCCCAGACTCTCGCGGCGAGCCTGGCGGCATCGGCCAGTAGCTCGTCGCTCCAGCCTGAATTGAACGGATGGAAACGCGGCTGGTCGGTGCCGAGGTTGTCGGCGTAGCCGAGACCGAACTCGGGCGCGGGTTTGACACACCTGAATCGCAATCTCGGTGCCTTGCTGTAGCGCTCCCGGTACGCCCGCACGATGCAACCGTCGAGATCGAACTCGCCGCAGCACACGAGCTGGCGCAGCATTCGGTACTCCATGAAGTAGCGCGCCTCCGCGATCAAATAGTCGTGGTTCGGCACCAGCCAGTCCCGTTCGATGAAATTGCTTCGAATGCAGGGCGCGGCGGAAGTGAGCCGGAAGGCGGTGGCCAACCAGGAGCCATGCCCGCGCCCCGTGCTCCGGAATACCTGCACGACACGATGGCTGGTTCGGATGAACCTGATTCGGTTGCCGTCAAGCCGCATCTCGCCCTGACTCAGATCCTCATCTCCGGAGGGCCCGAACATCAGGTGATAGCCGCCGCCTGCTCGTGCTCCTCGCTGTAGCGGCGCTGGGCCGCTTCGCGGATGTCGCCTCGCTGGTTGTGCAGTTTGGCGACGAAGCTCCCGCGCAACATGCATCGCGGATTGCCTTGCGCGACGCCAACTACTTCGCCGACCGGTTCGGCCGTCGTGTCGGCGGTGTAGAGCCTGACGCGCTGGTCGTCGAGGTCGATCACGAACCGGACCGGAAGCCCACCGTCGAGCCGCACTGTGAACTCCGGTAGTCCATCGAGTTCCGTCATCGGATCACTCCTCGCTGGTACTGATGCGGCCCTTCCGCTGTCGCCCGCTGAGGCGGCTGGGTGACGGTCGCACTCGCAGCTGTGTGGTTGGCGCGTGCGCCTTCGGCCTCGGCCGGGGAGACGAGCCGGTTCTGGGTCGCCCATTGGAGGTCGGCGAAACTGGCGAGTTCCAGGAAGTCGGCCAGCGCTGTGAGGCGATGACTGCATCCGTGCGTTTCTCCCGAACGCTGCCATCGCTGGTCGCACATTGAGCAGACCAGGTGACCGAGGCCAAAGAGCCGGCGTATCGGCTGATAGTGGAGCTGGAGTACAAGCCGAGCCCGGTGCATCCTCGTCTTCCGGTCCTCCTGGTCGGAATTCTCGCGATGTTCGGCGGAGATGGGGCTCCGACGTATCATGGTCGTGGTCATGGGAGGGTTCCTCCTGTGGTTGGAGGCGGCCCACCCGAATTGTGCTCCGGCAAGAGATTCCAGTTCAGGAGGGCCGCCCGTCTGTGTTAGCGGGAATCGATGAAGTTGTAGCCCGCTCGCGTCCGCGAACTCCTCAGCAAGGGAGACGAGCGGGCCCCGACCGCCTTGCGGCATCGACGGTCAAACCGCTCTGCAAGTCAGTACCGTTCAGTCAGCGGCTCGGAACGCGCAGCGGCGGACGACGCCTGCGAAATCCTTCATGACGTCACCCCTTCCGCTGCCGCAGCCAAGAGCGCGTCAAGACGATCCCGGAGCTGGAGCCCGACGGTGCAACCTCCTGCCGATGCACGCCCGGCCGCCTCTCGACAGCGCGCACAGTCGAGCAGGTGTCGGGTTAGCTCGGCTCGCTTCCTATCTGCCGAAACGGAGAACCCCAAACGAGCTTCGTTCGCACATATGCCCTGTTCTTGGGCTTGATCGTCGGGTGCCATGCATGTAGCGTCGCTCATAGCGACATGACATCGCTACGGTCTGAATCGGACAGATGCATGACATCTATGCGACAACGCTTGTGAAAGGTGATCTCGGCGAGCAAGAGTGAAGTCAGCCAATGGGAGGGTGACTGATCATGGCAGGACGATCGGACCGTGCGCCACGCACCATGCTTGAGGCGCTGCTGCGCAGCCGCGATACCGCCACCTATCGTGACGTGATTGATGAGTTCGACAGCGTGGCAAAGAGCCTTGGAGCCCGAGCGACGATGTCCCCGCGTCACCTGATGCGGATCGCAGCTGGAGAATGCGGGGCCAGCCCGCAGGTCAGGCGCGTCCTTCAGAAGATGTTCGGACGACCAGCCGAGGATCTCCTCGTGCCGATGGAGCCGGATCTGCCCATCGTTCACAGTCCTGGAATTGATCGGTCACCCGTGTCTGTAGAGGAGCAGGTCATGTCTGCCGCGAAGAGAGCACGCCGTTTCACGATGTCTCATGAGGCCGGTCCGACCACGGTCGTGGTCGATCAGCTCATGGATGACTTGGCGGCAATTGCTCGCGATTACCAGGTCAAGCCAATCGGAGAGATTCTCCCGAGCCTCACACAGCTCCAGGACGATGCGTTCACCCTGGTAGAAACCAAGAAGCTTCGGCCACAGTTTGCCAGGGACTTGTACCTCGTTGCCGGCGTAACAACCGGCCTGCTCGCCAAGGCCAGCCATGACCTGGCGAAACCGAATGCCGCCGTGACTCAGGCCAGAGCCGCATACCTATGCGCTGAACAAGCCGATCATGACGGGCTGCGGGCCTGGATTCACGGCCTCCAAGCGCTGGTGTGCTACTGGGCGGGGCGGCACACCTACGCGCTACAGCACACGCGCCACGGCGCGACATTCGCGAAGCGTTCAGGCGGCACCTCGGTGGTCTGGCTCTATGCCGCCGAGGCACGGAGCATGGCCGCGCTCGGCGACTTCAGTGGTGCCGAAGAGACGATCCTGCAGGCCCAGGACGCCCGCGAAGGCGTTGAAGGCGACGACCTCGACAACCTTGGCGGCATCTGCACCTTCGGCCTCCCTCGGCAGCAGTACTATGCGGCCGATGCCCTGGCATGGAGCCCCGCAGCAGCCGACCAAGCCAAGTCACACGCCATCGAATCCCTTGAATCCCACCGGAAGCTAGGCGAGAACTACGCCTTCAGCGACGCCTCCGGAGCCGCCGCCGACCTGGCTATCGCCCACATCAATAGCGCGTCCCCCGACCTGGACGGGGCGCTCACTGCCATCCAGCCGGTGCTGGACCTCGCCCCCGGCCAGCGGATCAACGGCATCGTCCATTCCCTGGACCGAGTAAGCGAATCTATCCGTCGGTCCGAACTGGCGAACGAGACCCAAGCGCACGAGATCATCGAAGCCGTCGAAGACTTCTCGGCAGTCACGGCCGCAGGCCCACAGGAGGGTTGAAACTTCGTGTATCCCGTCGAACTGACCGGTGCCGCGATCATGCTACGAGAGTTCAGGGAGAGCGACGCCAGAGCCGTGCACCCGATAGTAGGCGACGATCGGGTCACCAAATGGCTCTCCTTCGACTCACGTTCCGTGCAGGAGGCGGAGAACATGTTGCACGGTGTGCTCGAACGGGCGACTCTACAACCACGCACCGAGTACTACCTCGCGGTGGAACACCTTGACAGTCCGGGTTCGCTGGTGGGGTTCGCGAGATTGGCGCTGTCCGGTGTCCGCGCCGGGAAGCTCGGCTACGCGGTGGCATACCAAGCTTGGGGACGGGGCATCGCGACCGAGGCAGCGCGACTCTTGGTCGATTTCGGCTTCCAAGTCCTTGAGCTGCACCGCGTCTCAGCTGCGGCCGGGCCTGACAATCCGGCATCGATCAAGGTCATTGAGAAACTCGGATTCACCCGCGAAGGTCGCATCCGCGACCACGTCTTCACTAACGGAGCATGGCGAGACTCAATCCTGTACTCGATATTGGAACACGAGTGGATTGGAGAGCCGGAGGTATGACCCCATGATCGAGTACCGCGACCTTGATGCCACTAGAGTCACCGACCTCGTAGCTGAGATCACCGAACTGTACGTCGAGATGTACGCCGAACCGCGCCCAGTTGAAGCGTCCCTCCATTGCCTCGGCTGCCGGTGCGGCTGAGTTGGACGAACAGATCCAAGCTTTCTGTCTGAAGGCCACTGAACCGAGAAAGGCACTGCCGCAATGACGATCGGCATACTCCATCCGGGCCAAATGGGAGCCGCCATCGCAGCGCAAGCGCGCAGCCGCGGAGTTCGCGCGCTGTGGTGCCCCGACGGACGAAGCGAGGCAACCGTCCATCGTGCGCAAACGGCAGGCCTGGAATCCGTTCCCAGCCTGCCCGACCTGCTGGCGCAGGCGGACATGGTGCTCTCAGTGTGTCCGCCGGCATTCGCCGAAGACCTCGCTCGGGAGGTAGCCCGCCACGGGTACAACGGCGTCTATGCCGACGCGAACGCCATCAGCCCCGAACGAGCGCAACGCATCGCCACAATCCTGCCCAATGCGACGGTGGTCGACGGCGGGATCATCGGACCACCTCCGACCGAGGCCACAGTGGCCCGGCTTTACCTCTCCGGTCCCCAAGGAGCCTGTGCCGACGTGGCGCACCTGTTCACCGGGACCTTGGTGGAGGTTCACCAGATCGGGAACGAAGTCGGCAAGGCTTCAGCGCTGAAGCTGTCGTTCGCGTCCTTCCAGAAGGCCACTCGAGCGCTCGCAGCTGTATCCCATGCGCTGGCCGATCACCATGGCGTTCGTGAAGCACTGCAATCCGAGGCCGAGCGCATGGGTTCCTCGGCACTCGCCCAACCCGGATACCTGCCGAGCGTCGCCGCCCGCGCGTGGCGATGGGCACCGGAAATGCAAGAAATCGCCGCCGCGCTGCACGAAGCAGGACTGCCGACTCACCTGGCCGAAGGCGCCAAACGTGTGCTCGAGCAGTGGAACGACGACAAGGACGCCTGGAACATCGAACTTGACGAGGTCTTCAAGCACCTCAGCACGGCAAACGACGAGACCGACCGCTGACTACCGGAGGCCCCAGCGAACGCTGACCGTCGATTCTCGCTCTGGACTGCCGAAAATGATCGGTCGGACCTCGCGACGCCAGTGGTTGCCCGCGCTATATGCGTGCCTTATAGAGGTCGTGGACGCGCAACAGATCGGGCACGAGGGCTTCGTAGTCGCTGACGACCCGTTCCAGGTCTGCCACCAAGACCACCCCGTCCGGATAGCCCGCCGGACACGGGTAGGTCCAGATGCTGCCCGGCAGCTCAGCCTCACCGATCCCGTTGGGGAACAGCGTCAAGGCCCCTATGTACCAGGCTGCCTCTTCTCGGGCATCGGCTAGTTCGTCTTCGAGCCTCCCGTATCGGATGGTGGCCTCGTCGGCGTCCACGGCCGCCGCGGCGGCGCACAGCAGCTCGACGAGAAACTCCGGAGAATGTTCGTTGAGCGGGCGCGCTTCTCCGCGAGCAGGGTTCGATGCATGGAACTCCAGGACGTGATTGAATCCGGTCTCGTCTCCACCGACACTCCATCCGCCCGAGACCATGAACTCCGGGTAGTCGTCCAAATAGCCTTGGATTCCGCCGCCAGCGGATCCGCCTGGCATGAGGTTCCCATCGTCATCGCGGAGCCGGTTCGCTTCGATCACGGCGGTGACGGCGTCCAGGTCGCTCCACTGGGCCGCGCTCATGTTCTCTGAGCGCCACGTCAGCGGCGTCTCATACTCCGCACCGATCCGATCAGCGATGGCGTCCAGTTGCGAGCGAAGCCGTCTGGCCTCGCCGCGCCAGCCGTCCTGGGCATGCTTGTCCGAGCTGGTCACCAGGGCCCATTCCATGTCCTGATCCTATCCTTCGCTGCTAGGGAGCGGCTTGTACAGCACCTTGACGCGGCCTCGGAGTTCACGCACGCGGCGGAATCTGCGCCGAATCAGAGTGGCCGATTCCTCCTGCATGCACCACCATTCGACCGGGCGGCCCGAAGCTGCCTTGACCTGGCGACGCGCCTCCTTCACCAAGCCCTCAAGTCCAGCCTTGCTCGACTGCTCGAACCACCGGTGCCAAGCCCCGTCCTTGTCGACGAACTTGTTGTAGTCGCCTTTGGCGTCGAGCAGGGTCTCAACGACTGTGGGGCCGGAGTCGTCCAGCCGCCTGGCGTCGAACCATACGCCACCGACCTTGTATTCGCGGTCGTCGTTGGGTCCTCCGTTGGAGGTCTTGACCCATTGCTCGTACTTCTTGTTGATAGGGCTGCCGTGGTTGCGCTTCGGCGGTGTCTCCCACCTGCCGGCCTCAGACGGCTGCCCAGTGGGGCTCGCTGTGGACGTCGGAGACGCCGCGGGCGTCCCTGCCGTGCTGCCTCCGTGCCTTAAACCCTTCAACGCCTCGGCCTGCGCGCGCGCCGCCTCGATCTGCTCGGCCAACGCGATCTGTTGGCCGGCGAGTTCCTCGATCACTCGCCCAAGTTCGTTGCTCGCGGTTGCCTTGTCGTCAGCGCCGAGTCCACTGAACTGACCGGCGAGTTCTTCGACCTGGGACTTGGTGGCAGTGAGCGCCGTGGCGACCTCGCGGGCTTGCTCGGCGTTCGCTCCGATACTGGCGGACACCTCGTCGATGTGCGACACCCTGACTCCCCCTGGCGATCTGCTGCACCTTGTGGCGAATGGTGAGCAGTCTACGCATTCGGATACGAGCTCTTCGAGCGAGCGCCACTAGCTGATCAGGACGTGAAGTCTCGATTCGGCTGAGTCCCACCGGGGTCGCTGTCTAGACTCGCGCCATGTGGACAACGACGGCGGCATTCAGCGGCTTGATCGTTGCAGCGCTCTGCTGGCGATTCGCCCTCACGCTCGCCCCAGATGAGCATGGCATACCACTCTCGACGCTACCTCGCAATCGCTGGCTCGCCGCGATGTGCGCCGCTCTGCTCGGTGGGGCCGCGGGTGCAGCGGGGACGGCGGCGGTATGGCCGCACCAGCCCGACGTCCTTGCCTTTGCGCTGTTCGCGGCCGTCTCACCGTGTCTGGCCGTCATCGACGCGGTACTGCATCGTCTGCCATTCGTAGTGGCGGGAGTTCTGGCAGTCGCCGTGGCGATCGCGTTCGGGTGGGATGCCCTGCTCTCCGGCGAATCGGACGCGCTGATGCGGGCGGTGTGGGCCGGTGCCGCCGCTGGAGCGTTCGGACTTTTGTTGTGGCTGGTCTTCCCCGGGAAGTTCGGGTTTGGCGATGTGGCGTTGCTTTCGGTGATCGGGGTGTTCGCAGGGTCGTTGTCGTGGGCGGCGATATGGGCGGCCCTGTTCGTGGGGTTCACATTGGCCGCATTGGGGGCCGGGGTGGCCCGGTGGCGGGCCGGGAGGACCGGGGCCCACCTTCCCTTGGGACCGTTCCTGTTGGCCGGTTGGTGGACGGTATTCGCGCTCTATGCGGCAGGCTGGGTCAATCAGCCTCTGTAATCCATAGTGGATATTCCGGGTACAGAAATAGAGCGTCTCGCGTGCGTTGGTGCCGCAGATGAGGCTGCGGCACCAACGGCTTCGTAGTCGCCCTGAATTACCGCGACCGCCTGGCTGCATCGCGCAGCGCCGCGGTCACTGCGTCGGTGATGACCTGAATCGAGGCGACCGGCTCGGTGACCTCCACGACGCGGCATGTTTCAAGGCCGCCGCGTTCATCGGGCGTGATCTGGATGACCGAGCAGCCGGATCGCCCGAGCCGTTCGCACTGGTCGGCCACCGGCCGCAGCTGGCTGCCGGTGAGGCCGCCGTCGGTGATCAGGAACAGCAATCGGGCGTGCTGGTCGGGCGTGCCGAGCCCGAGCACGCCGTCGAGGGCGTCGATGGCGACGTCGAGGTGATCGGTGCCCCACTCGAGCTCAGGCACGGGTATGGCGGCCGGGACCTTCCCAGGCGCAATGAGCGCCCGGGCCCAGACCCCGAACGTGGCTGCGGCAGCGGTCCCGCCAGTGCGTTTGGCCGCTTGCGCGAGCATCCACGCAGCGGTGGCGGCGGGCGTGAAGAAGCGGTGCATCGATCCCGAGACGTCGAGCGCGATCCCGATCCTGATCTTCGGGTCAGGTGTGCGCCTGCGCATGGTGCGCCGCCACGGCTTGGCCGACACCGGGGCCCCGGCCGATCTCTGGGCGGCTCCGGCGAGCGCGCCGCGCATGTTGAGTCTGCCGGGCGGGACCTCAGTGTCGACCACGGTGGCTTCGCGAGGCGGCTGGGCTGCTTGGGCCATGGCGCGGGCGAGTCTGGTCGCGGCCGACTTCTCCTCGGCGGTTGGCGGGCGTGTCTTAGCCGGTGGCCTGGTATAGGCGAACAGGTCGCTGATCGGGTCCTCGTACGAGGCGCTGCCGCCGCTGGGGAACGGGTTGATGGCGGCTTCAGCGAGGGCGTCGGCGGCTTGTTCGACAGCGTCGGCCAGGTCGGCCTGGCGCGCCTCGCTGCTGGCGGCAATCACCGTAGCCGGGTCGGTGAGCAGGCGACACCAGGCCCGTCCAAGTCGACCCATGGCCGCCCCGTCGGTATCAGCCACTGCCAGGGCGGCCCGCCAGACCGCTTCCAGCGGCTCGTACAGTTCCGGACCGAGCGCGCGCTGCAGCGCCGCCTTGGACGCGGTGATGTCCGGGTCGGTCCTGTCAAGGACGCCCGCGTCGACCCTGCCCAGGCACAGCGCGGCCGCGGCGGCGGCCTGCCACAGTCCCATCGCGCGGGTCCCGGTCTGACGAAGGCCGGGGACGTCGAGTTTCAGGCTGGCGGCGCGCAGCCAAGTTCGGTCCAGCGGCCGGCGCCTGATCTGGGCGGCTTCGATGCGGAGGTCATCGAGCATCATGGCAGCCAAGACGACCGGGACCGGCCAGGCTCTGCCGACGCGCCACCGAGTGTGGGCAGCGTGGGCGCATTCGTGAGCGAACACGCCGAGCGCGCATGGGTAGCGGCGGTGGTCGCGCAGATCGGCGACGCGGATGGTGGCCGGGTCGGTCCCGACGAAGCACACATCCGCGTCCAGCTCGATGACGGCGGTTCGTGTGTTGAACGAGCCTGGGGCCCGTCCGGCTGCGCCGGGGGCGATGACGACCTGGACGTCGTCCCTGCCCGACAGGAGCGGGGCCAGGTGCGTCAGGCTGTCGGCGATGCGCTGCCAGTCCGGGTGCGATGTGGGCCTGGCGCGGCCGGTGGCGAGGTGGCCGGTCTTACTGCTGGTCATCGTCGTCGCCTTCCTTGTCGTCGTCAGTTCCCGCGTTGAGTGCAGGCGGGATCTGCGTGCCCAGGCTGAGCGGCTGGGCGTTGTGGCCGGTGTGGCGGCGGATGGTCTCGGATACGGCTTCGCGGTCAGACTCGGCGGCGATGGAGACGAGGTTGCACAGGGCTTCGAACTCGCCCATCACCGCCGCGATGTCCTTGTAGCCGAGGAGTTCACGCAACTGCGGGGCCGACTCCGTCTCGCCGCGCCGGTATTGCTCGTTCAGGTCGGCGGCGATCTGGATCGCGGTTTCGGGAACGCCGAGGGACCGGGCCAGGTCGTAGTCGGTGCTGACCTCGATGTGCGCGGCGAACCTGCTCGCGAGCGCCTCGGTGAGGATCGCCCCGGCAACGCCGGGGTTGTGGCCTCCTGCAACGTAGAAGCCGGGTTCGGCCTCGATGGTCTCGCCTTCGTGTGCGGTCAAGACGATCTCACCGCGCCCGTCCATGGCCGGGTAGACCGTCGCCAGGACGGCCGGGGAGATGAGCGTGCAATCGTCGATGAAAAAGCACCGACCCTCCGTCATCGCCCGGACCAGCGGCCCGTCGACCCACGCGAACGTCCCGTCTGGGCGCTGGGTGTACTCCCCCACCAGATCGCCAGTGGTGGTCTCGCCGTCGCCGGCGAGCGTGAGCAGATCCGGGTAGGCGGCCTCGATCAAGGACGTCTTCCCGGTTCCCGGCGGCCCGTACAGCAGGACTGGTTTCCCCGCCGTGCGCAGGTCGCGGAGGACCTCGACGTCGGGCCTCCCCGCCAGCAGCCGGGGGTGGTAGAGCGTCCCGCCCGGCCGGGCCACGGGGGCGGCCCGTAGGACCGGCGCAGGAGGCGGGGTGGGTGCCGGGGCGGGCGCGGCGGCAGCGGTGTGGGTGGTCCCGCTTGCGAGGGTCCACCGCTGGGGCCGGAGGGCGACCAGGTCGACCTTTCCGGCCTTGTGGAGTTTCGCGAGAGCCTGACCGATCGCGCCTTCGGAGGTCGAGCCGTACTGGATGACGATGGAATGGAGTTCCTTAACCGACAACGCCGTCGGTGCTTTGTCTGCGAGGGTGTCGAGGATCTGGTCTTGCAGTTGTCCTGAAGTGCGAGCGCGCATGACAGGGCTTCCCTTTCACGGGTAGTAAGACTGGGAGGGCGTGGCCCGCTCGGTTGCGGGCCGCGCGAGAAGGGCCGGAGCCGCAGCGCGGCTCCGGCCTCAATTCGACGGATCTACTGGTCGGCGGTGAGTGCGGCCAGCGGCCTTGCGTAGGCGGCCGCAACCTCGTTAATACGGACGGGATTGGTGCGTCTGGCGGCGATGTCCCACTCGGGCGCCGGTGCCCCGCAACCGGTCGGAATCGATCCCGAACCCGTCCGGGCCGATCGCGGGCGTGCAGTGGTCGAAGGCCGCGACCAGTGCCGTTGCCGTGACCGCATCACCGTGCTCACGCAGGCACGCAGTGACTGCCTGGCCGAGGTCGTCGAGCCCGTCCCAAGTGACTTCGGGCTCGTTCCAATAGCAGCCGAGCAGGCCCCAGGTGCCGACCGGGTCGCTCAGGTCCTCGCTGAGGGCGACGCGCAGCATGGCGTTCAGGCCGTTGTGGATCTGGCGCTTCATGCCGCGCCGCCCCACTTGACCGAGTTCCCGGTCAGGGCCGTCAGGACGGTGAACAGGCCGATCATCCATTCGTCGACCGCGCGCGTCGCGTCGGGGAACAGTCGCCAGTTCGGCTCGGACCCGTCCGGCTCCCAGGTAAGGTGTCCGACCGCGCCGTCGACCAGGACTGCGGTGCCGATTCTGGACTGGCCGTCGCGATCGAAGTGGACCTCGCCAGCGAACGCGACCGCGCACAGCCCGGCGGTCACCTCGGTGATGCGGCCATCGCGAATCCGCTCGACCGCGCCCGGCAGCGCGCTCGTGTGGGCGGCAGGTCCCTCGGTCGTGGCCAGGTGCGCCTCGATCCCGGTCAGGCGGCGAAGGTAGACCCTGGCCGGTCGCCGGTAGACGCCCAGCACCGCCGCCTCGCCCGCACTGGTCAACGCTTTGGTGTGGGCGATGAGCATCCGCCCGATCGCGAAATGGGTTTGCGGCTGCATTCAGGCCACCTCCTTGCTGCGCATCGGCTGCGTGGCGGCGGTACCGGACGGCACGGACGCGTCGAGGGTGTCGACGCCGTCGAGATAGGCGGCCGGGACACCGGTGCCGACGATCGCCTCGACTGCCTCGACGATCGCGAGCCCGAACTTGTCGGCCTCCCGCGCGGCCCGGACGGCCTCGGCGACGAGGGGGTCCTCGCCGCGCCACGCCGCCAGTGCCGCCAGAGCGGCCGCGACAGCACGCGGGGTCCCGGTGGTGTGGCAGGCGATCTGGCACCACAGCCCCAGATGCGCCTCGGCGGCGGTGTCGGCTTCCCAGATCGCCTGCACCGCGAAATCGCACAGTCCGGGATCGGTGGCGAGCGCGACGCCGAGATAGACCGCTTCGGCAGCCGGCGGGGCGGTCTCCGATCGCATGGCCGCCTCCAAGTGCGGCCGGTCGTCGCCGGGCGGTGCCTCGGCGGCGTCGGTCACGGCGAGGAGGTCTGTCGCAAGCTGCTGGGCCTGGGCGCACTCACGGCGCGTCTGGGCGTCGGCGAGCGGTGCGAGGGCTTCAGCCTCGCGGGCGGCTGTACAGGCGGTGTGGAAGGCCAGCGCCCCCAATCGCCCCCAGGCCGGTCGCGGACAGTCGATCTCGGGCAACTCGCCCGGGTCACTCTCCAGGGTGCGGTCTTCGAAGTAGGCCCACCGATGGCGGTCGGGTGTGACCACCAGCGGCCGGGCCTGGTCGGTGATGCCGCAGGCCGCGAGCGCCGCGATGGCGCGGCTGAGTGCTTCGAAGCCGTCCGCGAGTTCGGGGCCGTAGGCGATGAGCCTCAGCTCGTCGGTCCCAGTCGCGCGCCACCAGTAAGCGAATTGCTCGGCCCCGGTCGGGTTGCCCAGGATCGCGGGCAGTCGCTTGGTGCGTAGCGCGCACGGGCGGTCGTTTCGCAGGCCGATCCCGACCAGCTCGGCGACCGGCTGGCGGCCTATGAGGTACGGGACGAGCCCGAGGATCTCGCCCGGTTCGAGCGAGGCGATGTCGCCGCAGGCGACGTAGGATTGCAGACTCACTGCACTTTTCCTTTCAGTGTTTCGTGTGGTGAGTGCGGCCGAGCGGAGTTGGTAGCTGAGCTCGGCCGCACTGTCATTTCGGCCCGATCTCCGCCTCAGGCGGGGACCGAAGTTCTGGATGGGGCAGGACCGCGTTGGCCCCGGAATGGGTGGGCAGTGAGCTGCCCGTATTGGTTCTGGGCTTTGTAGAGCGCTGCCGGGTCGAGCCAGTCGACCGGGCGCAGGCGCTGCTCAGTTGGCAGGACCCCGACCGCGACCGGACCGCGACGGGGCAGGTCGAGCACGAACATCACCCCGATCCCGAGGTCGACCTCCTCACCGGCGCGCGGCGGCTGGGGCGCTACTCCGAGTCGCGGGTCCGGTTGCAAGGCTGCGACGCGCACGGCGGTGACGGTGAACGCCAGTCGCACGGTCTGCCCAACCAGGTCGGCGTCGAACTGGCGGTATAGGTGCGTCTCGGGCTTGCGGAGGCTGACGGTGCCGAACCTGCCCAGCTCGCGTTCGGCTGGCGGCCAGGTCAGCAGCCCTTTGCCGAGCGGTACGGGCGCATCGAAGCTCATCGCATCGCTCCCGTCTCCGCGGCATCGCGCTGCCGTGGGATTGGCACGGACCGGCCGCAAGAGCACCCGGGCGGGTGGGCTTCAAGCTGGATGAGGCGGCCGTCGAGTCGGTCGAGCACCCGGTCGCGCCAAGCGGTCTGGCCGGGCTCGGGATCGAGGCCGATGCGGTCGACCGGGCCCAGTCTCGGAGCTGGCCGGTTGGTCCGCAACAGACCGACGCCGATCGTGAAGCCGGTCGCCGCGTTGTTGGCGAAGTGCGGACTGACGGGAATCTCGGTTCCCGAGCCGGTGATGACGGCGATGAGCAAGGCCCGCATCCCGTCCGGCACGCCATGGAGCGTCACCCGATACCCGGTGAGCGGGTGGTCGAGCGCGACGGTCGGCGGATCAGCGATGGGGTCGGGCACGGTCAGGACGCGGAGTGTTCCGGCCCCGAGTTGGTGGATGGTGGACATTGCAGTTCCTCCTATACGGATCGGTCACGCGGCTTGCTCTGGCCGCGTGTCTCGGGTGGGCGGTGGAGTTCGAGGCGTGCGTATCGGCCTTCGACTCGCGCGAGCGCGACCGGGTCGAGCCAGGGCATGTCGATCTCGTCTGCCGGGCGGATGCCGATCAGGTCGCAAATCCCGGATGGGTCGGTCGTGGCGATGCAGACAGCGCCGGTGCCCAGGGCGACCGGGGTCTCGACGGTGCGGGTGTAGACGGTTCGACCGGGCCCGAACCAGTGGTCGCGCGCGATGCGGCGAGGTGCTTTCAGGACGGCGACGAGGACCGTCCGGTCCCAGCGGGGCACGGCGCGCATGACCTCAAGGCCCGTCTCGCCGACCACACCGACCAAACCGAGCCGGCTCGATGCTTTCTCACCGGGCGGGACGTGCACGATCCCGGTGGCCAGGGGCTTTCGGATCACGCTGTTCATGACCGCCCCGCTTCCGGCCCTTCGGGTTCGGTTTGCCGCGGGCCGCCGCAGCCACATGCGGCCACGGCCAGGCGCAAGTCGAGCCGGACCCGACGACCGCGCAACCGTCCGAGCGCCTCGCGGTCCAGGCCGCCGTCGGCGTACCCGGCAGGCGGTCGCACACCGACGAAGTTGATGCACCCGCCGACGCGAATGGCGGTCACCGTTCCGGTCCCGAGGGTCTCGGTCCGGGCCTCGGTACGGCCCGGAGTCAGTTCGGGCGGCCAGGTCGCGGTCAAGGACGCGGTCATACCAGTCGGGATGTCGCCGAAGCATTGCAGCGCCTGCTGCTCGTCGCAGAGCCCGACGGTCGTGACCTGATCGGATCTGACTTCGGCAGCGGGGACGGCCAGGCGGCCGACACCGAGTTCGAGAATGTGTTCACCCATGATGGATGCTCCTGTTCATTCGTTCGTTGGGTACGGTGGGCCGCCGCCCCGGCGAGCCAATGACTCGCCTCGGGGCGGCGGCGTCGGGAGGACAGGTCAGGTCCGCTGCGCTACTGGGCTTCTCGGCACCGGTAGGTCAGCGGCATCCGGTTTTCGATCTCGGCGACCCACTCGCCGTTCTCTTTGCGTTCGAGCGCGATCAGCGCCGAGCGGACCGCTCCGGACGGATTGGCCGAGACCCGGTCGGCGAACCGAGGGTCGTTCTTCAGCTCTCGCACGAAGTCGCCCGGTTTGAGCTCTTCACCGGGGTTCTCCTTGATCAAGGAGATGAGCATCTGCCGCAGCTCGCCGTCAGCCAGGCGCCGCCTGCCGTCGATGCGTCCGTTCGAGCCCGACTTCGTCCGGCCGACACCCTTGGGGTGAGGCAGGGCGATCTCGGTCCGGCAGGTCGGGCAGACCGTGGCGTGCGGCGCGTCGGCCAGCTGCGCGACAGCCGCGATCGCGTCCAATTCGCCCGGTTTGACGAGCACGGTCCAGGTGACCTTGTCGTCACGGTCCCGGTCGTCGGGAGCGAACGGGTCGGAGCACTTGACCGCGTCGTGTTCAGCCAGCGCGCACAGGGCGTGCAGCGCCGTCTCGGTCTGCTTGGGACCGGCCACCTTGAACGCCGCGAGAGTGATCGCCTCCAGCCCCACCGGGCCTTCGATGCCGGCGAGCTGACCCGCCAGCAGCAGCACTGCCGGGTCCGGGTCGGGCACCGAATCCGGCTCGTCCTCACCCTCGGCGGCCGCATCGGCGGCTCCGTCCCCGTCGTCGTGCACATCGGGCTCGGCGGTTCGGGGCTCGATCCCGTCCGCCTCGTCCTCGTGCTGGTTGCCTGCCGATTCGCCGTCGTCGTCGGTCTCGCCCGGCTGGTCGTCGCCTTCCGGCACTGCGCCCGGTCCGGTGGGGTCGTCGGAGCCTGCCGGTTCGGTTTTGCTGCCGTCCTGGGTGACCTCCTCGCGCGTGCTGGACTGGCCGTCGGCGCCTTGTTCGGGCAGGCCACTCTTTTCCGAGGCGGTCTCTTCGCCGGAAGCTCCCGGTTCGGTTTCGAGTCCGGACTCGGACTTGGTGTCCTCTTCGGCCGGGTCAGTTTGGACGGCGTCGTCACCCTTTGGCGCGGCCTCGTCGGTCTCGGCTTCGGTGGTCTCGGCCTGTGCCAGCGTCCACTGGGCGGCGCCGTGGTCGTTGGGCTCGGTCTCGGCGATCACGTCGCTCTTGACCAGTTGGCCGAGGGCCCGGTTGGTGTCGGCGACGGTGAGGCCGCAGGCTTCCGCGATTGCCTCGGCGGTGTGGTTGCCGGGGTTGGATTCGAGGAACTCGGTGATCGTGTTGCGTCGTTGTTCGGCCTTGCTAGCCATTGTGGATGTACCTTTCCTTGTTCTTCGTGTGCATGACAATGGCTCGACTCCGTGGCGGTGTCGAGCCTGGTTCAGTGGTCGTTACCAGCGTCTTTGGAGGCTGGGCGGCGGTGCCGGCTGTTGGTTCGGGCCAGGTCGTTCCTTTCTTTGACGGCGCTCGGCTGTGGTCTTACAGCCGTAGGTCGGGGAGCAGTCGCTCGACCAGCTCGGCGGTGTGGTCGTCTTCGATGGGGCCGAGGTCGATCTCGGTGCCGTGCACGGCGAGCCAGGCGCGGCCGTGGAGCGGGTACAGCACCCAGTCGCAACCGGTCTCGCAACCGCGGTCGCATTCGAAGGTCAGGTCCCGCCCTACGTCAGGGCATTCGTCCCAGCAGTGGTGGGCTTCAGTGCACTGGCAGATCTCGTCGTGTCCCACGCCGAGCCAGCGGATGGACTTGGCGCCTCCGACGCCGTCGAGAGTGTCGGTGGTGTGGACACCGAAGCCCCGGTCGGCGAACACATCGAAGTAGCGGGCGGTCAGGTCGGGCCCGACCAGGAAGACCAAGTCGTCCGGCTGGGACGGATAGGCTTCTGGCCTATTCGACGGGGTGCCATCCAGGCAGCAGCACTGCGCCGTCTGAACGGTCACTTCAACGTCGCCGTCGTACTGGTCGCGTTCGGTCTCCGCGCCGGCCTCGGCTTGGGCCTGGAGCCAGTCGTCAAACCCGTCGGTGCGGACGGTCGTCACCTGGTAGTCCCCTGCGCTGGTCAGGCGCTGGCAGGCCGGGGCGTGGGCGCAGGCGGTGACGGTCACGCCCTGGAAGTCGGTGATCAGGCCCTGCCGGTAGGACAGGTGGACGGCGACCTGCAGCGCCCGATCGGACTCGCCGGCTTGCGGGACCGGCCCGCCACTGTGGAGAGCGAAGGCCTGCTGCCAGGTGCGGCCGGGTCGGGGCGAGGCAGCGAGCCTGGCCCGGTGGTAGGCGCGGCAGAGCTCCCAGACGAGGCGGTCTAGCGCAGCGGGACTGCGGTCTTCCCCGGCGGTCTCGACGAGCAGCTCGTAGGTGTCTTGGGTGAGTTCGATGGAGGCCATGAGTGCACTCCTTTCTGTGGAAGGCCCGGCACCGGCCGGACGTGATCGGCGAGAACCGTTGGAAGCGGCTCCCGAGGAGTTGGGCTGGGTCAGGACTGGTCGGTCAGGGTCAGGTGTGCGAGGCGCAGCCGCTCGTCGAGGGCGCGCAGGGCTTCGTTGCGTTCGGTGATCGCGACTTGGACGGGGCGGCCGAGCCGCTCGACTTCGGATTCGCTCAGCGGCTCGCCGATGGCGAGCGCGTGCTCGGCGGATTCGAGCTGCCTTCGCACACGCTTGCGGCTGCGGACCCCTGCGGATTCGATGGCCGCCCGGTAGCCGTCCAGGATGGTGGCGGCGACGTTGTCGCGGTCGTTCAACGCGGCAGCGGCCTCGTTGATCTCGTCGGGCAGGTAGCTGTCGAGGAGCGGCAGTCGCTCGCGCAGCTCCCGACAGGTCGCCCCGCAGAACTGCTGCGCTCGCTGGTCGGCGAGCGGGACAATGATGCCGGTGTGTTCGGTATCGGTCATGGCCTTGTCTCCTGTTCGATCGGTGCGCCCGGAGCGGACATAAGGAAGCGGCGCACCTGGTCGGGCACGCCGCTCGTTTCGCTTCATGGCATTGGGGTTCAGCACGGGCCGGCCCAGCTGGCTGTGCTCGGCGCCTTGATCGCTGCGGCTCCGTGAGCGGCGTAGGCGGGCAGCCGGGGCCGGTCGCCGGACACGAGCGCCCGGTAGCACTCCAGGGGGATGAGGAGGTGCTCCATGTCCCGCCACACCGAGCCGGCCGAGTCGCAGCGCACGCTCGCTTCAACGCCGCCGTCGCGGTGCTCGTATACGACCGCGCCTCGCTCCCCGGTGGCGATGACCGCGCGCATCGCTTCGCGCCCTGTCGAGGACGGTTCGCGGGTGAGCAGGCCGATACCGGCCAGGTATCGGGGCTCGCCGGAGGCGAGGTCGCTCATGCGGGCGTCGAAGGCAGTTGCGGCCTCTAGCCAGCCCGCGCCGACCGCGTCCTCGGCGGAGCCGGGCGCGGCCTCGTCGAAGCGGTCGTGGAGTTCGGCCGTGGCCGCTTCCAGGACCGTGGTGGTGATCCGGCCGCCTGCGGTCTCCCAGCAGGCGATGATCCACGTGGTGCGGCGAGCGGGGTCGCTGGCGCTGAGGCGGTCGCGGGTCGGTCCCGCCCAGGCGCGCAGCACGGTCTTGAGGGTCTGGGTGTGCATGGCGGTGCTTCCTTCCTTGCGGCCCGGTGTCCGGGCATGAAAAAGGCGGCGGTGCCGGAGGCACCGCCGCGATGTCACGGTCGGTCGGTTCAGGGCGTTCGCCCGCTAATAGTCGAAGAAGTTCTCGAACCTGGCCCAGGCCGCTGAGGCCCAGCGGCGCATCCGGGGGCGGAAATAGTCGAGCCCGGACGAGGCCGGGCGCCGGGTGCAGCGGCGGCACTCGCACCCGAGTCGGTGGAGCTCGGAGGGCGGGACGAACATCTCGCGTTGCTCGTCGGTCATGACCAGCTCGGCGTGCTTGTCGAGGACGACGCGGATGCCGGTGCCGTTCGGCAGGTGGACGGTCTCTGTGACCGTGGCCGGGTAGGTGTGCCGGGCTCGCTGCCGGTAGATGCGGCCGGGGCTGGCGGGCAGGTAGAGGATCGGGCGGACGCGCGCCCGGTCGCCTGGATTCCATTGACGGATCACGATCGTGTGCTCCTTACTCATAGGAGGCTTGCTGTGCGCTGGGCACGGCGAAGCTGCGCACCTTCCGGTGCGCTTCATGGGTCGGGTAATCGCCCCGGCTCTTGGGTAGGGCGCTGCAGCCGTCCCGGTTACGGGCGGCAGAGAATGTCGAGCTGGGCTCGGTGTGATGCCGCCTGGTGGCGGCGGTGAGTGCAGGTGTGCGGGCCTCGTTCGGGGCGGCCCCAGGTCCGACCGGCTCTCGCCGGTGGGAGGTCTGGCGGCTCATCCCCGCCCGGTCAGGCTCGGCCTGCGCTCGTTGTGGG
This sequence comes from Glycomyces sp. L485, assembly GCF_022548875.1. Classification (GTDB taxonomy): domain Bacteria; phylum Actinomycetota; class Actinomycetes; order Mycobacteriales; family Micromonosporaceae; genus Glycomyces. The sequence goes on from NZ_JAKZEW010000004.1 coordinate 59,156, forward strand.
TGTTGGGAAAGTTGTTATGCGTCCACGCTAGCTGGTTACCCAGGCTTTTCACCGGCTCTGGCGCGAGGGTAATCACCTACCCTTGACTACCCTGCGCCCCGATCGGCGTGAACCGGGTGTCGTCGGAGCCCACACAGAGAGACCTGGGTCCGGTCGGGACCGGCACTCGCGCGAACAGAGCGGGGCAGTCGTAGCGGTCGGCGACGGCGGGGCCGGGCGGGGTTGAGGGACCTGCCACCGGGGAGGCCGATCGACCCGGAGCGGGGCCGGAAGGCGAACCACCGGCAGGGGAACGGCACGCGGCCGTCAAGGGGTCCTAGGGAGATATATTGTCGGAGTTCGATGCGCTGGTTACCGGGCCGGATGTGCTGGGCTTTCGCCGCAGCGGCCGATATTGCGGTGTCGGGGTCCTTCCGGGATGCCATGTACGGGATCCCATGCGCGGGAGCCCATCGGCGGGATGCCTGCGCTCGCCCTCACCGGTCGGAGGCGAGGTCGGCCAGGCTGCAGGGCCGGCCGGTGCCTCCCAGTTCCTGCCAGGTGTCGGCGTCGAGCAAGACGCCGCTGGTGTCGGTGGCGCCTCTGACCGCATCCAGTGGCCGGTACTGGACGGCGGCGGCCCGGATGCCGCCGAGGTCGAGCCGGGATCGGGCCAGGTTCGCTAGGCGGCGCGCGCCGCAGACCTCGACCAGCAGGACGCGGTCGGCCGCCAGGTGGATCGAGCGGCGGCGGGGGTAGCGTTCGAGCTTGGCGACCAGGCGGGCGAGGGTCTCGGTGCCGCGGTCGTGCTCGAACCAGAACCGCAGACTCCGGCCACCCTCCCAGGTGAGGGTTCCGGCCGCGTCGGGACGCACGCCGTCGAAGTCCTCGGCGGCTTCGGCCTCGCTGCGCCACTCGGTCACCTCCACGCCCCTGTCGCGTCCGGCTCGGTGGAGTCGGGCGAAGAAGGCGTTGACCGCTTCCTTGTGCGCGAGTTGTGACGAGAACAAGATCTGGTGCCCGGCTAGGGCGGCGGCCCGCTTCGTGGGCGGGCGCTCGCCGCGGCCCAGCGCCTGGATGACCTGGCCGTGCCAGCCGAGGGTGTACCGGTACGAGCCCGAGGCCGGGAGCAGTTCACGGTCCAGGATGCCGAGTTCGGTGAGGGTGAGCAGGCGGGAGGCGGCGGTGCGGGCGGAGGGGAAGAACACGGCGGTCAGCATCGCCGAGGTCATGACCTTGTGCCGCTCGAGATGGTCGATGATGGCGAAGTCGCGTTCGGTCAGGCGGCGGCGCAGTCCCGCCAGGCTCCCTGAGTCGGTCCCGGGCAACCGCGTCATCGCCGCGCTCCGTTCGTGAAGGCCCGGTAGCGGCACGCCTGGGCCCGTAGCTGGCGTGCGCGCCCGGCCACCGGCGGTGGAGGCGGCAGCGTGGCGAGGGTGAAGGCCGGCCGTTCCAGTCCGTCTGCGACCAGGCGGGCGGCGGCTTGGTATTGGCCGGCGTGGGCCAGGTCGTGTTCGGCCAGGTTCGGGAGGGTGTGGCGCGAGAGCAGGCGCGCGTCTTCAGGTGAGACGGTGAAGTAGACCTTGTTGCGCGCGTTCGAGGAGATCGCGAACTGCAGCTCCCGGTCGAGCTGGCCCATGTGCTGGTGGGCCAGCGTCAGCGACAACCCGAGGGCTCGGGCTTCGGCGAGCATGTCGTTGATCGACTGCGGCAGGTTGAGGAAGTTGTGGGCCTCATCGATGTACAGGCCCACGTCCGGGCGATTGGCCTCGGGGTGGGCTTGGCGTTCGAGCGCGGTCTGCCAGACGCGGGCGACCACGATCGAGCCGAGCAGTTTGGCCGTGTCTTCCCCGAGCTGTCCTTTGGGGAGGCGGACGAGGACGATCCCGGCTTGGTCCATCGCCTGGCCGAGGTCGAAGCAGGCGGCCGCTTCGGGCGCGCCGATGGTGTCGCGCACGAAGTCGCGACCCATGACGGTGCGCAGGCGGGCCAGGACCGGGCCGAGCGCCTGGGATTGCACGCCCGCCGAGAGCGCGTCGAACCAGGACCAGAAGCCGTGCAAGACCATCTCGTCCTTCTCGCCGAGGTCGGCGGTGTACGGCGAGCGGGCGTTCTTGTCGCTCAGCAGGGTCGGCAGCCCGGCCAGGCCGACGAGCTTCTCGGCCTGCTCGGGTAGGTTCCGCCCGCGCAGCCAGACTTGGGTGCGCAGGCCCTGGCGCAGGATGTCGTCGGCCCTGGGTCCCCAGTGGCGTTCCCAGATCCGGCGGCAGATACCCACGAAGTGGTCGATCGCGATCTCGGCGGCCTCGCCGTCGGGGGCATGGTCGATCGGCGGGAGTCCGGGCCGGTCGGCCCGGTCCTGGTCGGGGTCGATGATGACCAGCCGCCCGGCCGCCTCGCGCGGGTCGAGCCGGTCGAGCACGTCGCGGACCAGGTCGCCTTTCGGGTCGATCAGGACCACCGCGCGCCGGTCACGAACGTCGGCCAGCACCATGTTCAAAATCAGCGTCGACTTGCCCGACCCGGTCGAGCCGACCAGGTGCGCGTGGAATCGCGCGTCAGCGGCGGCCAGAGCGACTTTCCGGCCGGTCGCGGCGGCGGTGCCCAGGACCTTCGTGCCCCTCCCGCCCGAGCGGATCTGTGGGACGGGGGCGACCAGTCGCGCCCCGGCCCGCTCCAGGGCCGGGACCACTGCATCGTGCGGCACATGCGCGAGCTGGGCGATCTCGGCGCAGGTCAGCACCGTGCCGTGCTGGGCGGCATAGCCGGCGAGCGCCCGAGCGATCCGGCGGCGACGACGCCGCTGCCAGGCGGGCCCCAGCAGGGAGCCGACCGCCGCGGCCAGTTGCCCGGCCCGCTCCTGTGCGGTCTTCTTCGACGCGTCGGTGGCCACGGCGTAGCGGACACCGACCTCCCACAAGGTGCCCTCGGCGAGCCTGGCCTGCGCCCGCGATCGCCATTCGGTGACCCATCGCGGCTCCTCGGGCCGGGTGCCTCGTGTCCGTGTGGAGCCGCCGGGAGTGACCAGGTCGAGCGCGTCCGAGCCCAGGCTGCCGCCCGCGCGGGGGCCACGAGCGGCCTTGCGGAGGCGCCGGAGGCGGGCGCGGCTGGCCGGGCAGGCGACGATCTGCACCACCGCCCGGTCGGCTGGACCGATCCCGCTACCGGCCTCGACCAGGCCCCGCAGCCCGTCGACGGCCGACTCCGGCACGACCACCGTGGCCTGGTTCGCGCCTTTGCGCACCCGGTAGATGCCGCCTTCGATGATCATTTCCATTCCCCCAGTTCGGTCTCGGTCTCATTCGTGACGGCGGCTCCAGGCCAGGCGGCGGCCACTGCATGGCGCACCAGCGGGACCGACACACCCCCGGGCACCCAGATCCGCACCCGCAGGCGCGGGCCGTCGAAGCGGTACTCGAAGATCAAGTGCGGCTGGCCGCACCACCACCGCTTCCAGGGGCCGCGTTCGATCTGCGCAAGGTGCCGCCACAACTGCACGGCCCCATCGGGGTCGATCTCGGGCGGGGCGGCGACAGAGACCCACTGGCCTCGCTCGCGCCACCGGCGAATCTGACGGCGGTGCAGTACCGCGCGGATGGTGGCGAGGCTCGCCACCATCAGCGCCGCACCGGCCGCGAACGGCACGAGATCAGGCAGCGACACGTTCGGATAGAACTCACTGATCACAGCTCGACCCCCTTCGCGGAGAAAGCGATCCGCGGATCCATGGCGGTGTCGAACACCGGATGGTGACTGCTGTGAACCTCTAGATGAAGGTGCGGCCCGGAGGACCGGCCGGAGGAGCCGACGTAGCCGAGGACGTCGCCGGGCTCGACCTGGTCGCCGACGGCGACTTCAGGGCGCTGCACCATGTGGCAGTAGCGAGTCAGCAGGCCCTCGGCGTGGGCGATTTCGACATACCAGCCGCACCCCTGGATCTCGGGGGAACCGTCCACATCGCACGTGTACTGGCGTCCGGCCGGGGTGTAGGCGTTGCACACGACCGTGACCACCTCACCGGCTGCGGCGGCGTGGATCTCGGTGCCACGCTCCGCACCGAGGTCCACGCCGTTATGGGACGGGCGGGCGTCGGTGCGCCAGCCTGAGACGATGCCCGCGCCGGGCACCGGGTGGACCCACGCCCCCGAGCAGTCGACGCCGTCGGCGATGAGCGCGGCGGCGGCGCTCGCGCCCGGTTCGTGTTTGGCGTAGGCGTCGGGGTAGGCCGAGACCTGCACCTGCTGGGCGGCGATGGTGACCGGCAGGTTCTCCCATCCGTCGATCTTCTCCAGCGCGTCGTAGAACAATCCGGCGGACCCGGCCGGGTCCATCAGCGTCGCGACCGGCCCCCAGTGCGGACGCTGCTGGAACAGTCCGACGCTGTCGTGGTCGGTGCCTTCGCCGTCGTGCGGGAGGTCGTAGGACTCGGGCACGCTCGGATTTGCCAAGACCCGCAGACCCGATTCCTGCATGGTGGTGGCGAGCGCGACGGTGATCGCTCGCGCAGGGAGGTCGCGCTCGGCCGCGACGGTGCCGATCGTGATCGCATGTCCGGCCTGGGCCGGGCCGTATCCGTCGCCGAGGGCGGCGGCGACGGCGTCGGTGTCGGCCGCGGAGGCGGCGCAGCCCCCGCCGGTTCCCCATGAGGCGTACCGTGCCGGGTTCTGGGCGGCGACGAACACCAGCCAGACCATCAGCGCCAACGCGATGCCGATCGCGGCTCCTGCGAGGCGTTTCATGACCGCACCCCCCGCCCCAGGGCCGCGGCCCCGGTCAGGCACAGCCGGTGCTCGACGTCCGAGGCGGTCGAGGCGAAGGCGACGTGCGTCTGTCCGGAGACCAGCAGCATCTCCCCGGGCCGGGCGGTGGCGACCAGGTCGCGTTCGGCCCCGGTCAGGGCGAACGCTTTGGCGACCGGCTCGACCGCCTGCGGGGCCTGCCGTCCGATCAGTTGCGTGGCGGCGTTGCCGATCACGGTGCGGCCCAGCGCGGAATCGAGGACGTCGTCCACGTCCTGGGTGACGACCGCGAGCCCGGCCAGGCGCTTGCGCGCGCTCTTCGCCAAGGTGGAGAGCCATTCGGCGCTGCGGCCGGAGCGGAGCAGCTTCCAAGCCTCGTCGACCACCACCAGGCGGCGCGTGCCGTCGGCACGGACGGACCGCCAGATCGCGTCCAACGCGACCAGCGTGGTCACGCCCATCAACTCCGGTTCGACGCCGGACAGGTCGACAACGCGCAGCGGCGCCTCGGGCAGCGCGCCCGCTCCGGGCCCGAACATGGAATCGGGGCCCACGTAGGGGGCCATGCGCGCGGCCAGCGCCTTCCCTGCCTGGTCTCGGTCGAGCAGGCTGGCCAGAGCGGACAGGGAGGGCGCCTCGCGGGCCCAGGTGGCCGGGTCGTCGTCGATCCCGGCCTGGGCGTACAGCTCGGCCAGCGCGGTCTGGACCGTTGCCGCGTCGTCCGGGCTGAGCCGCTCGCCGAGCAGGGCCTCGATGACGGTGACGGCGAACAGGCGGCGGCGTCCCAGCTCGCCGGGTTCGGCGTGCGCCGGGATGGCGAGGGGGCCCAGCCGCACCCCGGCTTTACCCGGGGCGATCACGGCACCGCCGACGTGCTCGGCCAGCGCGGTGTATTCGGCTTCGGGGTCGACGACGGTGACCTCGGTGCCGTTGTAGAGCTGGCGGAGCACCTCCAGTTTGGTCAGATAGGACTTGCCCGCGCCGCTGGTCGCAAGCGTGACGGAGTTGTGGTTGGCCAGACTCCACCGGTCCCACAGGACCGGGCCGCCGCTGAAGAGGTTGAGCCCCAGCAGCACCGCATCGTCGGTGACCGGGTTCGGGACATCCGCCGATGAGAACGGGAAGGCCGCCGCGGCGACATCGGTGTCGACCGTGCGGCTCGCGCCGACCGGGTCGACGCCCAGCGGGGCGCAGGCGAGCAGGCCCGGCAGTTGCCGGAACGTCGCCGGACGCACATCCAGCAGCGCGGCCGTGGCTGCGGCCCGGACCCGCGCGCAGGCCAGGTCGAGCTCGTGGCGGGTCTCGGCATGGACGGTCAGGTAGAGCGCTTGACGCAGCAGGCGGGTCTCGCCGCGGGCGATCCGGCCTGCCAGCTCGGCGGCGTCCTCGGCCGCCGCGTCGGTGGCCGGGTCGTCGAGCTTGCCCCGGTGCGCCGCATAGGAGCGGGCCGACTCCAGGCGGGCCCGGCGGCGGTGCAGCCGGGAGGCGGCGACTTCGGCGGCCACCCCGTCCAGGTGGAGCGAGACGGCGCATCGGGCGTGCTGGCCCACCAGGATCTCGGCCCACCCCAACGGGAGCTGGGCCGGGTAGCCGACCAGCACGAGCACGGCCGCGTAGCCGTCGCCGACGGCCATTCGGCGGGCCTCGATGCAGGCGGCATCGGGCCACAGGTCGACCGGGACCGGCCAGGCTCGCCTCGCCCGGGTCCTCCAGGATCGTTTCGGCCTAGTCATGACGAGGCCCCTTTCCGGGTGTGGGTGGTGGCGGTGCCGAACGGGTCGACCGCGTACCGGCAGCGGGCCGCCAGTTCGGCTCCGTCGAGGCGGGCCGCCTCGACGCCCATGGCCTGGGCGGCGGCCTCGATGGCGCGGGCGGCGTACTCGGCCCCGTCCGCGCTGGCCGCGGTGGCGACGACGGTGATCTCGCGGCGCAGCAGGCGCCGCCCCGCGGTCAGCTCGCCCATCCACGCCCGGTGCGCATCGGCTGCCTCGGCCAGCCGCCCCTCGAGCCGACAGGCGCGCTCGTCGAAGGCGGCCAGGTACGTGCCCAGGTCGACCGGGCGGGCCGAGACCACCACCTGGATATGGGCGTCAGTAGCGTTGAGCATCCGGGCGAATGCGGCGACCAGGACCGACTGCTCTGAGCCTGAGCGGAGGGTGAAGTTCACGAAGCCCACGTCGAGGGCGACCGCGACGCCACCGGGTCCTAGGTCCACCAGGCCGTCCGGTCGGACCCGGCGGGCCGGGCCGGTCACCGCGCGCACCGAGGCGGGTTTGCGGCCGGTTAGCCGGGTCATGACCTCCCGCGCATCGGGCGAGGGGCTCCCTGCGGCCACGCGGCCCCTGGGGCCGCGCAGTGCGGCCCATGCCAGGCGGTCGAGGCCGACCGCGTCGACGCGCGCCAGGGCGAGGGCCAGGGCGATGGCGGCGACCGGCGCGGTCGCGGCCAGCAGCACCAGGATCGGCACGGACCCGAGCAGCGCCCGCCAAGCGGCCAGCAGCCCGAGCGCAACGGGCGCGAGAATCGCCACCTGACGCACCGTCAGCCCCCACAGCACCCGGTCGGCCAGGTCGACGTCAGCCGGGACGGCGACACCGTGCCGGCTCATGACCGCTCACCGCCCTCGCGGCCCGACCCTGCATCGCGGCCACTCTCGCCCGGCGAGGACGAGTCCGTGCTCTCGGCGGCGCGGTCGGCGGACCGGTAGGCGATCGCGATCCGGCGGTGCGCCGGAGGCATCGCGGCCGCTCCAGTCCGGTCCTCGGCCCGGCGCGGACGCGAAGGCGAACCGGTACCGTCCGCGCTCTCCGAGTCCGCGGAGGTGCGTCGGTCGCGGCGCGGACCCGCGATCGCTTCGGCGACCGCCTCGTCTCGGCGATCGCGCCGACGAACGGTCCCGGCATCGCGGGCCTGGCGGCGGGAATCGGTCTGGTTCTGGTGGAACTCGTCGGCTTGGCGGCGGAACTCCTCCCACTCCCGATAGGCTTTCGTCTCCTTGCGGGAAATACGCTCGCTCACGTCGGCCGGAGTCGGTACCGGCCCGGTCGGCTGCGGATTGCCGTTGCTGTTACCCGGCTGTGGCGTATTCGTATTGGCAGGGCCGCCAAGGGGCGTGCCGTTGCCGTGACCCGGTCGCGGCTGGTGCGGGCGCGGATTCGGATTCGGCGATAGCCGAGGCGACTGATCGTCGTCATCGTCGTCATCGCGCCTCGGGCGGCGACGCGGTCGGTGCGGCTTGCGCTGCCCACCCGAGCGGCCATTCATGAGCCGGTTCAGTAGCAGATATTTCAGGAATCCCGACCCGGGCGCGGTCACAGTCTTGCCGTGCGCGAGCTGGAACGCCATTTTGTGCAACTTCCACATCAGCCACACGATCAAGACGATGTAGAACAGCTGGAAGTGGTAGTCCTCGACGTACTCGTCCGCGACCGTTCCTTCCAACTGGTGATACACCCAGACCAGCGCGGCTTGACCCAGCGATGAAGCAAGGCAGGCACCGAGGAGGCGCCACCAGTAATGCGCGAACCGCTCGGTCTGCGGTAGCGCATGGCAGGCCAGTGCAAGCGGCGCCATGATGAGCACGCAGAACCACGCGACATTCCGCAGCAGGAAGATCACGATCAACGTCAGATAGCACCAGATCGACACCAGTTGCATACCCACGTCGACCAGTCCGACCGGGTCGTCGGCGTTCGGTCCTGTCGGCACCATGAACGCGTGGTTGGCGAACACCGACCGCATCTTGGACTCATAGCCCTCGCATTCGGTGATGTCGATCGGGGTTTGTGATCCGTCAGGGAAGTTGTCGCAGTAGACCGAATGGACGCGATCGGTCAGCGTGAACGCATCGACGATGAGCAGCGAATTGCCGAATACCTGCCAGGTGATCTCTTTGGCGAGGCCGACGAGTAGCACCGCGATGATCAAACGTGGGATCATCTCCCGCAGCGAGTACTTCGTCTGCAGCGTCTCGTAGGAGAGAATGATCAGTCCGGCAGCGACGACGACCCCGACATATGAGGCCATCACCAGTCCCGTGAAAGCGTCGGTCAACGGCCCGGCGGACTTTGAGAAGTAGGAATACAGGGTCTCGTAGTACATGCCGGAGACGGTGTCCCACAGTTGTTCCTTGATCCCGAACAGCGCTGAATAGATCGCCGCGAGCAGGTCGTTCCACAGATCCTCGATCATCGCGATCACCCGGCCAGGATCTGCTGAAGAATTGCGACCAGGAACGGCGCGAGCAGAATGATCGCGAAACCGATCGCCGCAGCTCGGAGCGCGCTCTTCGCACGCTCGGTTTCCCCGGGATCGGACGCGAGCAGGTAACGCACGCCCGCGATCGTCAGCATCACCACGACCACCACGGCCGCGATACCGACGATCCAGTTGCGAATATTGTTGAGCACCGACTTGATTCGCTCGGTCGGGTCGTCCTCCTGCGCCAACGCGGCGTCAGGAATCAGCAAGACCAACACCAGCGCGGCAACAAGACCGCCGACTAGGATCAGGCAGCCGACTCGAACCGAGTCACTTCGGCGCAATGGTCGAAGGTCGGTGACCATCGCACACACCCCCGTGCACAGTTCCGTCCGAGACCGGTCCGGCCGAGGCCGGACCGGTCGGAACCTCCCCGGTTTCTGGGGCAATGCCCGATGAGACATCACCTCCTCGGTGGATCGGTTGCAATGCAGAGACTGGATTGCACCCGCACCGGCGAGATACCAAGCCAACTCTCATGCGGCTGACTCACTAGGAAAGAACATCGAGTAATCGACTACTGCCCACACGGCGGCGACTACCAAGCGACTACTGGAGGCCAACAGCGACTATCAAACACGCTATTCCACCGGAACTACCAGCGATTACCCTGACTACCTCGCTCGGGTAGTCGACTACAGGCCAGTAGTCGACGAAATTCGGTAACCGCTTCTGGTAGTCACGAATAATCACTGCGGTTGACGCGGATAAAGGTAGTCAGCCTTCCTGGAGAGAGCGACTCCCGCACGGGAGTCCCGACACAGGAAGGAGCGGTGCCATGCGCACCTCACCATTCGAAGCAATCAAAGACGCGTTCAATCGAAACGCCCATGGCCCTGACCCGGCCGTATTCTGGGGCGGCTACACCACCGAACTACCGGCAGGGCCCATAGCGCTGCCGGAACTGCACACCATCCTCAACGACCGCGCGACACCGTCGAGTATCAAAGACGCCGCCTGGACCAGCCTGGTCAGCTTGGCCCGAATACAGCCGCAACGATGGGGACTCATCGCCGCCGCCATAGCGATCCGTGGCCTGCGCCGCGCAGTCAACCGCGCCGAATACCACGCCCCGAACATCGACATCCGCGACGACCTCGAAAGCGCCGCCGTCGCCGGATTCCTCGAGACGGTCGAAACCATCGACACCGCCAGACCGCAGATCTGCGCCAGGCTCTGCCAGAACGCCTACGTCAACGCGCGACGCTGGGCGATCGAACTCAAGCAGTTCCAAGAGACCATGCGCTCGGGAGTATTCGAATCACACCCGCCGCCGGCCGAATACCGCCACGTCGACCTCGTGCTCGCCGACGCCGTCAAAGAAGACATCATCACCCGGCTCCAGGCCCAACTCATCCTGGAAACCAGACTCGACCACCACACCGTCAAACGAACCGCCACTGCACATCAGGTCGGCGTCCGCCAAGCCCGCCGCGAGCGACGCATCGGCGAACGGCAGCTATACGAATGGCTCACCGGTCACGAACGCCATCATTCCCGGAGAGGCGGTGACAGCACCGAATGAAAGTGCTAGCGAAAATCACCGCAGGTGCGATATTCCACGTCCTCTTCTCCGGGATCGTGGCCTTCATCGGCGGCTGGTGGTTCATGCTGACCATCGGGGTCGCCCACGCAGAATGGTCCAACACAGTTCCGACAATCGGCTACTGGACCGCCGTGAAGATCGCCGCCATGCTCGGCCTCGGGCCAGGAATCCACCGCCTCCAGCAACATTATTCGAGGTAACCAGGAGATGTCGGCCTAAGGGAACAGCGGCAGGTCAGGCAGTATCCGTGGCTGATGGGTGTCACGTGCATGCCGGACTAGGCGTGAAAGTTCGGCAGACGGCCGAAAGCCTTCGTCAGGTGGATCGTCCATCAACATGAGGCAGTTGATAGATTCCACTTCCTTGTACCTCGGCGTCGCAGTACGGGATATGACCTGAGCATGCTCCCACGCATCGAAAATCACGGTCTTGACGTCCCCGTCCGGCGAATAGGAGGCCCAGACCAGACGGTCTCCGGGGATGAGTTTCTCGTGCCCGTTCCTAACCAGGTTGGCGACTTCCTGTTTCTCATCCAGAAAGGGATGTGGGTCATCGAGCGCCTTTAGGTCACCTTCGGCAATACCGTCAACATCTTCGGCATCCGGCTCGGGGCGGAGTTCGATCTGGTCACCGTTGCTGTGGGCAAACCACATGTCCTGGGGTTCCGACGGGCCAAACATCGCCAACTTCCGGAAAAGAAAGAACATGTCGCCCTCGCGTAGCGAAAGGAACAGCGTCTTCTTGCCCCCGAGGTGGGCAGCGCTGAGACGAACCGGAGACTCGTGCTCCCATGCCTGGACGCCTTCGATCTCGCTCACCGCTTGGTCTATGGCATGGATCGCCGCATCCACCGAGACTTCGAACCATTCAGTCCCACCCTCACTGCGGTGATCACTGAGCAGATCATGGGCACGCATCTCGATCTGCTTCCGCTGGAGGGCGAGGCGTCGGAACGCCACAGCGTACTTCTTCGGTGCGCCCGTCTGGAAGGCCTTCTTGCGTTCCTCGACGAACGTGCTTGTCGTGCCAATCTTGACCGCTGCAAAGTCGGGGTTGGTAATCACGTAGACGAAGCCTGCGCCGATGGGGAGAGTAGTGCTCATGTGGCCCAAGGCTATAGGCCAAGTGCGACACCCAACGGTGGCGATCTTCGTGTCGGTCGAACTGCCACCAGTTCCGAGGTCACCGACTGCCACCTCCAGCAGCAACCGCATACTGCTCGCCCCTGACAGGCGCAGATCCGCGACGATGCGATCTGAAGACTGCGCCGTTCGGGTCCGCCAGGGCTGACTTCGGACCGTGGCCGTTCCCACTACTGGGCGTCCTCGATGCCTGAGTGCCGTGGCCTCAGCGTACCGGCGTCCGTCGACAGGCGCTCGCCACGCGGTTGCCGGTGACTACCCTCGACTACTCGCGACTACCCGGCGGTCAGAAGTCGATTACTCGATGTTCTTACCGGGTAGAGCCTGGATTGATTGATGCCCGGTGGGACGTCCACGTGACCGAACACCGCAACCCGAGCGCCGCCGAGGCGCGCCACGGCACGCTCGACGTGCCGCTCACCGTCTGGCAGGTCGCCGACGCCGCCAGCCTGACTGCGGGCCTGTTCGCCGAGTTCAAACCCGCGCGCGGCCCGATCGTCGCCGTCGACGTGCCCGGGTGGGAGACCATCCCGCGCCACGCCCGTCACGGCATCATCCTCACCCGCAACCGGCGCGGCGCGACCGCCGTGCTCAAGCAGCTTCCGACTGCCAAGCAGGGCCTGGTCACCATCCGGCCGGTCTCGCTGACCAACCTGTCGTGGACGCTGGCGGCCATCGAGGCCCGCATCGGGCTCGTCGTGGCCTCGGCCTGGCTCCTGGAGCGTGAAGGCGCGTTCGCCGCGGCGGCGAACGCACTCAAGCCCGACGGCCTGATCGCCCTCATCGCGCGCAGCCACGACGAACAGGCACGCCTGACTCGTCTGGCCGCCCCGCCCGACATCCGCGACTTCAGCGACGATGTCCCGGCAGCGCTGGGCATGGCCTATGCCGGCCACATCGTGGCCGCAGCGCCCAAGGTGTTCGACGCCGCCGTCGCCGCGGCCGAGGCCCGCACCGCCACTCGCCGTTCCTGCCCGGCCGCCGCCCGGCACTTCGACGTCTTCCTGTGGCGCAAGACCGACGCGGACCAGGACGGTGAGGCCGATGCGTAGGCCCGATACCTCGATCTGGGCGACCGGTCAGGTCCAGCCCCGCCGCCAACGCGACGAGCTGTACACCGAAGCCGGGACCGCACATCCGGCGAAGATGTGGCCCGCGATCGCCCGCGCGATGATCGACTACTACAGCTCGCCGGGTGAGACGGTGTTCGATCCGATGTGCGGGATCGGCACGGTCCTGGTCGAAGCGATCCGCTCCGGCCGGAACGCGCTCGGTGTCGATTGCGAAGCCGAATGGGTCCGCGTTGCTCGCGCCAACATCCGCAGCGCCCGCGGCGAGCATCCAGGGGCAGTCGGTGAGGTCCGGTGTGGTGACGCCACCGAGCTGGACGGGAAGCTCCAGGGCCGAAGCGTGCGTTTCCCGGTCGATCTGGTAGTGACCAGCCCGCCGTACGGGCCAGTGACGCACGGGCTCCCTGACACCGCTCGGGTGACTGGCGGGAAGATCGTCCGCCGCGCCGACCGCTACGCGAGCGGCAGGCCGCACCCGGGCCAGCTCGCCAGGGGCTCCTCCCAGCGGCGGATGCTGGGCGGCTTGACGGCGATCTTCACCGGGTGCCACGCCGCGCTCCGGCCCGGCGGGCACATGGTCATCACCGCCCGTCCCTACACCGACAAAGGCGTGTTGGTTGACTTCCCGGCCCTCGTCATCGCCGCCGCCGAGGCCGCCGGATTCGACCACACCGACCGGCATGCCGCGCTACTGGCCCGCTGGGACGGCGAGGTCCTGCACCCGCATGTGACGTTCTTCCACCTGCGCAACGTCCGGGCCGCCCGCGCGGCCGGAAAGCACGCGCTCGCGCGCGCCCACGAAGACGTCCTGGTCTTCCGGAGGCCCGCATGACCGCCTACTCACAGGATCGCGAGATCGATCCTTCGACGGGGCTCCAAGACGGTGTCGCCCGTTCGTCTGCGGGTACTGGCCGCGAAGGTCGCGAGGCTCGCGGCCATGCGGAGTCGGAGCTACGGTCCTCCACCGTCCGAATCGGAGCGAATGTCGCCTCCGAAACCGAAACGGGCTCGGACGGCGACCTCGATGGCGAGGCAGTCCGGTGCCCGTGTGGAGCACAAGGAGCCATCGAAGTGATGACACTCCAAGATCCAGCTGGTGCAACGGTACTGCTGGAGTCCCTTTGGACGATCGATCAAGTCGCCGCGTACCTCAAGATCCCTGTCCACACGCTGCGTACCTGGCGCAAGCGCGGGACTGGGCCGACCGCCGCGCGTATCGGCAAGCACCTCCGGTACGACCCCCGGCAGGTTCGCCGGTGGGTCGAGCAGCGCACCGCCGAGGCCGCCGATGACTGACGCGAAGAAGCCTGCGAAGCGCAAGCAGGCGCGCAAGGGCGACGGCTCGATCTTCTGGCACGAGGACAAGGGCCGCTATATCGGCTCAATCTCGTTGGGCAAGAACCCCGATGGAAGCCGGAACCGACCGACCGTGCGCGGGAAGACCCAAAAAGAGGTCCGAGCCAAACTCAAGGCGCTCAAGGACGACTTCGAGGACGGGATCGACCTCGGCGACAAATACACCGTCGAGGAGGCCACCCGCGACTTCCTCAAGCACGGGGTAAGGGGCCGCGGACCCGCCACCGTCGACGAGCTGCGCATGCACGCCGAGAAGTGGATCATCCCGCACCTGGGCCAGGCGAGACTGAAACGACTCACGACCGAGGACGTCGACGCCTGGCTCGATGTCATGGCCAAGTCGCTGGCCACCTCGTCGGTCCGGCGGCGCCTGTTCACACTGCGGCGGATCATCAAGTTCGCCGAATCACGTAACCGCGTCCGCCGCAACGTGGCCGCGCTCGCTGAGCCCCCTGAAGGCAGGGAAGGCCGGCCAAGCAAAGCGCTCGCACTGGATCAAGGCAAGGCGCTTCTGCGTGCCAGTAAGGACCAACCGATCCACGCCTACATCGCCATGTCGCTGTTCACCGGGATCCGCACTGAGGAAGCCCGGCCGCTCAAGTGGGAGCACACGCACCTTCGTCCGGTCCGAGGCCAGGTCTGTTCCTGCGGCAGGGAGCACGCCGAGGATCTCCCGCCACACGTCGAGGTGTGGCGCTCGGTCCGCAAGGGCGGTGACACCAAGACTCGCAAGAGTCGGCGGACCATCGCCCTGCCCGAGTTCGTCGTCGACGTCCTGACCGAACACCGAGCCCAGCAGCGCGAACGGCGTGCCCGGCAGGGCTGGAAGTCCGAAGGCATCGTCTATGTCTTCGGTACCCGCTACGACACGCCGCAGCAAGCGCAGGTCATCCGCGACCAATTCCGGGCAGTGGTCGAAAAGGCACGCATCCCTGGCAGCTGGACGCCCAGGGAGCTGCGCCACTCGTTCGTATCGCTCATGTCCGATTCAGGTGCCTCAGACGAGTTGATCGCCGACCTCGTCGGCCACAGCGACACCAGCACAACGCGGACGGTCTATCGGCACCAGCTCCGGCCGGTCATCACCAAGGGAGCCGAAATCCTCGACGGCGCGTTCGGGAACGGAGTCCTTGACGAACCGTAGGGAACCAATGGCTGCCTTTTTGGCTGCCCGCGGCCCTCCGGCGGCATCCCGCCGGGGGGCCGTAAACGTCCATAAAGGATACAAAAAAGGCCCTGTCACCAGGGCCTTCGTCTGTGCGCGAGGGGGGACTTGAACCCCCACGTCCATTAGTAGGACACTAGCACCTCAAGCTAGCGCGTCTGCCATTCCGCCACTCGCGCGTACACACAGAGAGTGTATATGTAGTTTGTTTTGCCTGCCAGTGAGGTGTTTCGGCCTCCCCGGCGCGCGAGATGAAACTTTACACGACGTCTGGGGGCGTCATCGCAGGGGGGTTCACGATCCTTCGGACCGGCGCTCGACGGCTAGGCTTGTGCCATGACCGTGACCGCGCCTCGACTCCCTGACGCGGCGCTGGCACATTGGGACCTCGGCCAGATCTACCAGATGCAGCGGGTCCAGACCGGTCTTATGAACCGCAGCTGGCGCGTCGATGCCTCATCGGGCTCTTACCTGCTCAAGTTGTTCCGGGACGTCACCGGGCCTGAGCTGCAGTTTCAATTCCATGTAATTCAAGCTCTGGGGCAGTCCGGCGTGCCGGTGGTGCTGCCGACTCCCAGCAGGGGCGGGATGTCGACCATCCTGCTGGAGGGCGAGGAATTCGGGGTCTTCCCCTGGGTCAGTGGCCGGCACCGGTCCGGTCTGTCGATGTCCATGGACGCGTGCCGCGAGCTCGGGTCGGTCATCGGGCGGCTGCACAGGACGCTGCATACCGCGATCCCGGCAGATCGGCCTCCCAAGGTCGAGACCCCGGTGGCCACGGATGCGGCCTTGCAGAAGGTCGACCGGCTTCTGGACCTGGTCGCGGCCGGGCGCGGAGACAAGACCGGATTCGAGGCCACTGCCGAGCAGACGCTGCGGTTGAAGCGCGGGCTGCTGGTGCGGCTCGGCGACCGGCGGCCTCCTGATCTCGCCCCGCAGTACGTGGGCTACACGCATGGCGACCTCCATCCTCACAATGTGCTGCACGGGCCGGGCGACGTCGTTTCGGCGGTCCTCGACTGGGACCGCCTGACCGTCGCCTCGTACGCCCGCGAGATGGCACGAGCCGCCGTGTTCTATTTCACCTACGGCGATGAACGCGGGCTTGACTGCGATCGGATTCGAGCCTTCGCCGGCGGCTATCGGTCGGCGTTCGACGTCGGCGAGCCCGAGATCGGGCTCGCAACCCATCAGCTCTGGTGGGACCGGCTCACCGACAACTGGGTCATCGAGTGGCACTACGTTCGCCACAACTCCGCTTGCGACCATCTGTTGCCTGGTCAAACCGGTCTGGTCAAGTGGTGGACCGTCCACTATTCGCAGGTCGACCAGGCGCTCATGGGCCGCTGAGTCAGATTTGCGTGTGACACCGCGCTGTCGCCTCTGCCACAATGGCTGCCATGAGTGAACTTCCCCTCCTCCACCTCCAGGGCAGCCCCTACCGCCAAGGGCTGCAGCATGGTCGGCGGCTGAGGCACCAGATCGCGAGCAATGTCGAGATCTACCGCTCCCGGATGACGACCTCGGGGCTCAGCGAGGAGGGCCTCATCGAGCGCTCGAAGCGCTACTTGGGGACGTTCACCAGGGAGGACGCCGCTTACCGCGCGATCATGGACGGGATCGCCGAGGGCTCTGGGCAGGCGATTCTCGATATCGCTCTGCTGAATGCGCGGTATGAGCTTCTCTACAGCGCTTGGAGCGAGTTCGGGAGACCTACGGCTGAGAGCATTCGGAGTGAATGCACGGCGTTCGGCGGGGCGGAGGGTGTCTTCGAGGGGTCCGGCGTGCAGATCGGGCAGAACTGGGACTGGTTCACCGGCGTCGAAGGCGCCCTGCTGCAGTGGAAACACGGCGACACCACTGTGCTCGGATTCACCGAGGCCGGCGTCGCCGGCGCCAAGATCGGGATCAACAGCTCGGGCATCGGCCTGTGCGTCAACGGTCTCGGCGCGAGCGCCGACGACTGGAAGATCGACTCCGTTCCGTTCCACCTCCGCGCCTGGCGGATCCTCCAGTCGACCAGCCTCCAAGGGGCCATCGGGCACGCGGTCGCCCCGCGTCCCGCCTGCTCAGCCAATTTCTTCGTGGGCAGCGCCGAATCGGGGGTCGCCACCGTGGAGACCTCGCCGCTCGGATCTCGGGTCATCTACCAGGCGGGCACCGAGCCTTTGGTACACGCCAACCACTTCCGGGCCCCCGAAGCGCTCGGGGTCCACCAGAGCTGGCTGGAGAGCGGAAGAGTCTCGACCTACCACCGCTGCGAGCGCATGGAGACGCTCCTTCAGAAGGAGACCGCGCCCGTGACCGCCGAGCGGCTCCACGCGGCCATGCGCGACCACGACGGCGGCCCCATCGCCATCTGCAGACACCCGGTCGAGACCGACCCCGTCGAGCTCCAGACGCACACCGCGCTGGCAGTCCACCTGGAGCTCGACTCGAAGCGCTTCAACTACACGTGGGGGCCGCCCTGCGAGGCGGAGTTCACGACCGTGGGGCTCTAGCAGGCTGGGACAGCTCCCAGCAGGCCACTGAGGTCGCCGCCGCGACGTTCAGCGAGTCCACTCCCGCGTGCATCGGGATCACGACCGTCCGGTCGCACGCGGCCAGCGCGGCGGCGGTCAGGCCAGGACCTTCGGCGCCGAACATCAGCGCCGGGCGCCTGCGGTCCTCTTCGGTGAGGTCGCCGAGGCCGATCGCTCCCGACGAGGGGCTCAGGCCTATGAGTGTGAAGCCCTCCTCGCCGACCTGCTTGAGGCCTTCGGGCCACGGTTCCAGGTAGGTGTAGGGGATCGCGAACACCTCCCCCATGCTCACGCGCACGCTTCGCCGGTACAGCGGGTCGGCGCAGCCGGGGGCCAGTAGGACGCCGTCGAAGCCCAGCCCGGCCACCACGCGGAAGATCGCGCCGATGTTCGTGTGGTTGTTGATGCCTTCGAGGATCACCAGGCGCTTCGCGCCCGCGAGGATCTCGGCGGGTTCGGGGAGGACCTTCCTGTGGAAGGACGCCAGTGCGCCTCTGTGGACGTGGAAGCCCGTGACCGATTCGAGGATCTCCGGTCCTGCGGTGTAGCAGGGCGCGTCTCCGGCCAGGTCGGCGAGCTGGTCGGCGCGCTTGGCGTCGATGAGCATGGACCGCATCCGGTATCCGGCGCGCAGTGCGCGCGAGATCACCTGCTTGCCTTCGGCGATGAACAGCCCGTGGGGCTGCTCGAAGCGCGTGCGCAGCGCCAGGTCGGTCAGGGCTCGGTAGTCGCCGAGGCGCTGGTCTTCGGGGTCGTAGATCGGGATCACGTGGTCGGACACCCCTCGATTGTGCCCCAGGACCGAAACGGCGCCCCGGACCGCCGGTCCGGGGCGCCTGGGGCGTCGCTACTTGGGCGGCGGGGGCGGGAGTTCCGCGTCCCGGACCTTGCCTTCGCTGATGTCCTTGACCTCGTCGGCGGCCTGCTGGGCCTCTGCGAGGGCCTTGGCGGCGCTGTCGTCGAGTTCGAGTGCGCTGGTGTCGACCTCGATGTCCTCGTCCTCGTCGTCGGGAGAGACGGATCCGGTGCCGAGTGCGTTGCCGAGGGCGCCGAGGCTCTTGGTGAGTTCGGCGGGGATGACCCAGACCTTGTTGGCGGAGCCGTCGGCGATCTTGGGCAGCGTCTGCAGGTACTGGTAGGCGAGCAGTCGATCGGTGGGTTTGGCGTTGTGGATGGCGGCGAAGACGGTCTGGATGGCCTTCGCCTGACCGTCGGCGCGCAGCACCTCGGCGTCGCGGTCGCCTTTGGCACGCAGGACCTTCGATTGCTGGTCGCCTTCGGCCTGGAGGATCTCGGAGCGCTTGACGCCTTCGGCGTTGAGGATCGCGGCGCGGCGGTCGCGCTCGGCTCGCATCTGCTTCTCCATGGCGTCGCGGATGCTCATGGGCGGTTCGATGGAGCGCAGTTCGACGCGGGTGACTTTGAGGCCCCACTTGTCGGTGGCCTTGTCGAGCTCGGTCGCGAGCCTGGAGTTGATCTCCTCGCGGCTGGTGAGGGTGCGTTCCAGGTCCATCATTCCGACGACGTTGCGAAGGGTCGTGGTGGTCAGCTGCTCGACGCCGGCGAGGTAGTCGTCGATGTTGTACACCGCGGCCGTGGGCTGGGTGATGATGTAGTACAGCACGGTGTCGATCTGGACGCCGAGGTTGTCGGCCGTGATCACCGGCTGCGGGGGGAAGTTGACGACGCGTTCGCGCAGGTCGACCTTGGCGCGGACGGAGTCGACGAACGGTACGAGCAGTCGTGGTCCTGGTTCGAGCGTGCGCCGGTAGCGGCCGAGGCGCTCGATGATGTAGTTCCATTGTTGAGGGACGATCCTGATCGAGCGCGCGAGCACGATGATCAGGAAGACCGCGACTACGAGTAGGAGTACTCCGATTGGGTCCATGCTTCAGCCCTGCTTCCAGACGATGACGGTGGCTCCCTTGATTTCTACCACCGTTACATGATCACCGGGTTCCAGCACCTGGTCCGGCTCCAAGGGATAGGCGGTCCAATTGTCGCCGGCGATCTCGACGAGTCCTCCGCTCGCGTCGATCTTCTCGAGGACGGTGGCTTCTTTGCCCTGGATGGCTCGGGTTCCCATGGTCTGGCTGTCCGAACTGGTGTCGAGGGCTTGCCTGAGGAAGGGTCGCAGGCCCCAGATGGAGGCGGCCGATCCGGCGGCGAAGAGGACCGCCTGGAGCCAGAGGGGCGCGCCGAGTCCGGCTCCGATGGCGGCCAGGGCGGCGCCCCCGGCGACCATGGCGAGCACGAGGGTGCCGGTGAACAGTTCGGCCACGCCGAGGATCACGGCGATGATGATCCAAATGAATGCGGGTTCCACGCTTACAAGCATGTCACGAGTCACAGCCCGCGGGTGATCTGCCCGGGAAGGGACAGTGGTGACGAGCACCCGGGTTCTGGACACCCGGGTGCTCGGTTACCGCCCTCGGTGCTTCTCCGGCGCCGGCGGGCGGCGCGCGGGGCAGCATCCTTCGATCAGGGGGTCCCACGCCGGGAGGCTGCCCAGTCGCCGGACGGGAGCTCCCGCGACGCGCTCGGCGACCAGGTCACGGAACATGCCGACGAGGTCGGCGCCGACCTCGGGTGTGCCGGCCCGCAGGTAGCGCAGGCCGAGTCCGGCGGCGGTCTCGGCGGCCTCGTTGTCGAGGTCCCACAGCACCTCGATGTGGTCGGAGAGGAATCCGACGGGGCTGACCACGACGGTGTCGACGCCTTCGGCGGCGAGGACCTTGAGGTGGTCGTTGACGTCGGGTTCCAGCCACGGCATCGAAGGTGGTCCGGAGCGGGACTGCCACACGACGTCGTGCGGGCCGGTCCATCCGGCGTGCTCGGCGACGAGCGCGGCGGCTTCGGCGACCTGGTCGGAGTAGCGGGCGCCGGCGGGCCCGGAGCACTCCTCCATGACCGTCGGGATCGAGTGGGCGGTGAAGACCACGCGCGTGTTCGACCGGTCCTCGATCTGGTCGAGGCTCGCCCTGAGCTGCGCTGCGAAACCGCCGACGAAGCCGGGGTGGTCGAAGAAGTGGCGGATCTTGTCGATGGCGGGCGCGGCGTCGCCGACGGCGGCTCGGGCGGCGTTGATGTCCTCGACGTACTGGCGGCACGAGGAGTACGAGCCGTAGGCGCTGGTGCAGATGGCCAGTGCGCGCCGGACGCCGTCGGAGGTCATCTGGGTGACGGCGTCGACGAGCATCGGCGGCCAGTTGCGGTTGCCCCAGTAGATGGGCAGGTCGATGCCGCTGGAGCGGAACTCGGCGCGGAGCGCGTCGAGGACCTCTCGGCACCACTGGTTGATCGGCGAGACGCCGCCGAAGTGGTGGTAGTGCTCGGCGACTTCCTCGAGTCGTTCCTCGGGGATGCCGCGGCCGCGGGTGACGTTGCGCAGGAACGGGAGGACGTCGCCCGGTCCTTCGGGTCCGCCGAAGGAGACGAGCAGGACCGCGTCGTATTCAGGCATGTCCACCGTCCTCAGCTCTCGGTGCGCTCGACTCCGACGGCGTGGAAGCCGCCGTCGACATGGACGATCTCGCCGGTGGTGGCGGGGAACAGGTCGGACATGAGCGCCGCGCAGGCTTTGGCGACGGGTTCGGAGTCGGTCAGGGACCAGCCGATGGGGGCGCGCTTCGTCCAGGCCTCTTCGAACGCCTCGAAGCCGGGGATGGACTTGGCGGCCATGGTGCGCTGCGGTCCGGCGGAGACGAGGTTGACGCGGATGCCCTTGGGACCGAGGTCGCGGGCGAGGTAGCGGTTGACGGCCTCGAGTCCGGCCTTGGCGACGCCCATCCAGTCGTAGACGGGCCAGGCCTGCTGCGCGTCGAAGTCGAGGCCGACGATGGCGCCGCCGTTCTCCATGAGCGGCAGGCAGGCGACGGCGAGCGACTTGTAGGAGAAGGTGGAGACCTCGACGGCCTTGGCGACGTCTTCCCAAGCGGTGTTGAGGAAGTTGCCGCCGAGTGCCGAGGGAGGGGCGAAGGCGATGGCGTGGAGGACGCCGTCGATGCCGTCATGGTGCTCGCGGACCTTGCCGGCGAGGGCGTCGAGCTGCTCGGGGTCGGTGACGTCGAGTTCGATGACGGGCGCCGGCTTGGGGAGCTTGCCGGCGATCCGCTGGACCAGGGACATCCGCCCGAAGCCCGTGAGGACGACTTCGGCGCCCTGCTCTTGGGCGTACTTGGCGACCCCGAAGCCGAGGGACTGCTCGGTGATCACACCGGTGACGAGCAGTCGTTTGCCGTCCAGGATTCCAGACATCTATTCCTCCGTGTTGTATTGAAAAACTAGTGACCCATGCCCAGTCCGCCGTCGACGGGGATGACCGCGCCGTTGACGTAGCCGGCTTCATCGCCTGCGAGCCAGGTGACGGCTCCGGCGACTTCTCGGGACGAGGCGAAGCGCTTGGCGGGGATCTGGTCGAGGTAGCCCTTGCGCTGTTCTTCGGGCAGGGCGGCGGTCATGTCGGTCTCGACGAAGCCGGGCGCGACGACGTTCGCGGTGATGTTGCGGCTGCCGAGTTCGCGGGTGATGGAGCGCGCGAGTCCCACCAGCCCGGCCTTGGAGGCGGCGTAGTTCGTCTGCCCGGCGTTGCCGTACAGGCCCGACACCGAGGAGATGAAGATCATCCGGCCGAACTTGGCGCGGAGCATCTTGCCGGAGGCGCGCTTGGCGACGCGCCAGGCGCCGGAGAGGTTCGTGTCGATGACGCGGTCGAACTGGTCTTCGGTCATGCGCAGGATGAGCGTGTCGTCGGTGATGCCGGCGTTGGCGACGAGGATCTCGACGGGGCCGAACTTCTCCTCGACCTCCTTGAAGGCGGCGTCGACGGAGGCGGCGTCGGTGATGTCGCATTGGACGCCGAAGAGCCCTTCGGGCGCACCGGAGCCGCGGTGGGTGACGGCGACGTTGTCGCCTCGTTCTGCGAAGGCCTGGGCGATGGCCAGACCGATCCCGCGGTTGCCGCCGGTGACGAGGACGGTGCGCGCCATTGTTGGAACTCCCTCATGATCTTTGTATGAAGCCACGGACGATCGTAGCGACGGCGCCGATCGACGGCGAAGCGGCCTTCACGCACCGTGGGACGTCTGGCACACCTCAGGGGACGCGGGAGGTCCACGCGAGGCTGAGTCCGGCCGCCGTGAACAGCAGGATGAGTGCGGTGCCGATGAACCACTGCCCGATGTCGCGGGCGATGGTGCGGTAGCCGAGCGATGAGCCCATGTCCTCGTAGACCTCGCGGAGCTCTTCGACGGAGGCGGCCTCGTAGTACCGGCCGCCGGTCTCGTCGGCGAGGCCGGCTAGGGCCTCGCGGTCGACGGGGACGCTGACGAGCTGCTCTTCGAGTTCTATGACGCCCTCGTCGGTGCCGAAGGCGACCGTGGAGACGGGGACTTCGGCCGCTGCTGCGGCTTCGGCGGCCTCGCCGACGCCGCGGCCGGCGGTGCGGTAGCCGTCGGAGAGCAGGAGGACGCGGGCGGGGGCGAGTTCGCCCGAGCCGTCGGCGAGGACCTGCTGGACGGCCTGGAGGGAGGCGAAGACGGCGTCGCCGGTGGCGGTGGCCTCGGCGAGGTTGAGCCCTTGGATCGCGGTGGTGAGCTGGGCGCGGTCCTTGGTGGGCGGCACGACCACCGAGGCGTAGCCGGCGAAGGAGACCAGGCCGACGTTGTACTGCTCGGGCAGTTCCTGGACGAAGTCGACTGCGGCGGACTTGGCGGCGTCGATGCGGGTCGGGTCCACATCGGTGGCCATCATTGACAGTGAGACGTCGATGGCGAGGACGACCGTGGCCCGCTCCTGCGGCTCCTCGACGTCGACCGCCGGCCGTGTCATGCCGCCGACGAGGACGGCGAGCGCGATGACCATGATCCCGGCGGGGACGTGGCGCCGCCAGCCGGGGAGCCGGGGCACGAGTTTGGCCAGCAGCGCGGTGTTTGCGAAGCGCACGGCGGTCCTCTGGCGCGCGTACTGCGCCCAGACGTAGACGCCGGCGAGCGCGGCCACGGGGATCAGCGCCAAGAGCCATGCCGGTTCAAGCAGGCGGATCAACAGGTCTCCTTCTCGGTCTAGCGGTAAGCGGCGAGGTGGCGGCGCTCGGCGACGAACGCGGCGATGTCGCGCAGCCAGTCGGCGCCGGTGGACAGGCGCAGGTGGGAGGCGCCCGCACCGCGGATGCCCGCGGCGATGCGCTCGCGCTGCTCGGTGGCGGCTTCCTCGTAGCGGGCCCGGAAACGGGCGTTGCCGGTCTGGATCTCGACGTGGTCGCCGGTCTCGGGGTCGATGAGGTCGAGGACGCCGACGTCGGGCAGACGCAGCTCGGCGGGGTCGACGATCTCGACGCACAGGACCTGCTGGCGCACGCTCAGACGGCGCAGTTCACGGGCCCAGTCGCCGTCGTCGATGAAGTCGGACACGACGACCGCGAGGCCCCTCCGGCGGGTGTGGCGGCGGGTCTTGTCGAGCAGGTCGGCCAGGCTGCCGGGCCCGGTTCCCTTGGGCAGCTCGGTGACCGCGCGCAGCAGGGAGCGGGAGCCGGCGCGGCCGGGGCGCGGTGGGATGGCCTTGGCGGGGCCGCCTTCGGTGACGACGGCGCCGACGCGGTTGCCGCCCCTGCCGGCGAGGTAGGAGAAGGCGGCGACGGCGTTGACGGCGAGGTCGCGTTTGAGCATGCCCACGGTGCCGAAGTCGAGGCTCGGCGAGAGGTCGACGGCGAGCCAGGCCTCGAGTTCACGGTCGGCGACGGTGGTGCGGACGTGCGGTTGGGTGGTGCGGGCGGTCACCGGCCAGTCCATGTGGCGCACGTCGTCGCCGGGCCGGTACTCGCGCGCCTCGCCGGGCTCGGAACCGGGTCCGGGCAGCAGGCCCAGGTAGTCGCCGTGGAGCAGCCCGTCGAGCCGGCGCGTGATGAGCAGCTGCAGCCGGTCGAGCGTGCGCAGGTCCGCGGCGTTCACGAGGACCACGTCCTACCAGGCTCCGGGCCGCTGCGGGCTGGCCTCGGGACCGCGCGGGACCGCGTCCTGGCGGGGTGTGACGGTTGGCGCGGGCACGGCGGCGAGGAGCTGGCCGACTATATGGTCGGCGGCGATGCCGTCGGCCATGGCGTCGTAGGACAGCACCAGCCGGTGGCGCAGGACCTCGGGCGCGATGTCGTCGAGGTCCTGGGGCAAGGCGTAGTCGCGGCCGCGCAGCAGCGCGATGGCGCGGGTGGCGCGGATGAGGCCGAGCGAGGCGCGCGGGGACGCGCCGTACTGGATGTGCTGGGCGAGGCCGCCGAGTCCCGCACCGGCAGGGGCCCGGGTTGCCATGACGATCCGCACCGCGTAGTCGACGAGCGCATTGTGGATGAACACGCCGTCGGCGGCGCCCTGGAGGCGGAGGAGGTCCTCGGCATCGAGGACGCGGTCGGGGGTGGGCGTGTCGACGCCCATGCGGAAGACGATCTCCCGCTCCTCGGCGTCGGTGGGATAGCCGACGTTGATCTTGAACAGGAAGCGGTCGCGCTGGGCCTCGGGCAGCGGGTAGACGCCCTCCTGCTCGATCGGGTTCTGCGTGGCCATGACCAGGAACGGCTTGGGGAGCCGGTGGGTGGTGCCGCCGATGGAGATGTGCTGCTCGGCCATGACTTCGAGCATCGCCGACTGGACCTTGGCCGGCGCCCGGTTGATCTCGTCGGCGAGGACGAAGTTGGTGTAGACGGGTCCGAGCTCCACGTCGAAGGACTCCTTCGACTGGCGGTAGATGCGGGTGCCGATGATGTCGGCGGGCACCAGGTCGGGGGTGAACTGGATGCGCTGGAACTCGGCGCCGACGACCTTGGCCATGGTCTCCACGGCGAGGGTCTTGGCGACGCCGGGCACGCCTTCGATCAGGCAGTGGCCCCTGGCCAGGAGCGCGGCGAACATCCGCTCGACCAGGGCGTCCTGGCCGACGATCACCTTCTTGATCTCGAACAGCGCCTTTTCGAGCAAGGCGGCGTTCTCCGCCGGGGTCGATCGGTCGGCCTCGGGTGATCCCATGTCGGCTCCTGCTCCCTGCTGGTTCGGACTGGTGTTGTCGATACTAATTCGCCCGTACGAGGACCGTGAGTCTGGCGGCGAATCACGAAACGACCTGGCACGACACGCCCGTCACCATTTTGTCGCCTATCCGACAGTTTCTGGCGCTCGCGTTGGGCCCCAGTGGGATTGCCGACTGCCACATGCCGATCGACCCGATTCGACTGTGATTGGAAACGAGTTTTGCCCAAGAGAGTGACGCGACGCGCCGATTCAATCCGTTGCTGCAATATGTCGGAGCGCTATGCTTTGAGCATCCCGCGCGGCTTCCCCCGTGGCCGCGCGGGTCTCCCTTTGCTCGCACTCGAGCCCCGCTCTTCGGCGACCGCCCCCGTGGCCACTCGGATCTAGAATCGATCTCATGCCTCGTCGCCGCCAGGCGCTCCTCCTCCCCGGTCGCAACTACGGAGTGCAGGGGCCGCTACTGATGTTCGCCCACGTCGCCCTCCAATCGCGAGGCGCCCACACCTATCCAGTGGACTGGAAGGACCCCGACCGGCTCGCCGCCGACGAGCTCACCATGGTCGACGGCGTCTGCGAGCAGGTCGAGTCCGTTCTGGACCGCGTCCACAACGACGACCCGCCGCTCCTGGTAGGCAAGTCGCTCGGCACGGCCGCCGCCGTCCTCACCGCCCACCACGGGCTCCCGGCAATCTGGTTCACCCCGATGCTCCAGCACTACTCGGTCGTCCAGGCGCTGCGACGGGCGACCGCCCCCTACCTCATGGTCGGCGGCACCGCGGACCCGTCATGGAATCCCCCGCTCGCGCGCGAGCTGCCCGGCGAGGTGTGCGAGATCCGAGGCGCCGACACCGGCATGTTCATCCGCGGCCGTCCCCTGGTCGAATCGGCCCACGTCCTGGCCGACGTCATCGAGGCCGTTGAGACGTTCATCGACACAGCCGTGTGGCCCCGTCACGGATGAAACCCCAGGTGCAGCAGAATCAAGGCGTGACCCTCCAAGCCGAGACGCCGGTCTGCTCCTCGCGGGGCTGCCGCCGCACCGCCTCCTGGATGCTCCAGTGGCGCAATCCGCGCCTGCACAGCGCCGACCGGATCAAACAGTGGGCGGCCTGCGACGAGCACCTCGCCACCCTCCGGGGCTTCCTCACCTCGCGCGGGTTCCCGTGCGAGACCGTGAAGTTGGATGATTGAGCCATGAGTCCACGAGAAAGTCCTGTCTGGGACCAATGGCCGACCGACCTCGACTGGCAGCCCATGGCGCCCGACCTGCGGACCGTCCGCCTCCTGGGGATGGCGATCCGCCTGCTCATCGTGGCCCTGGTCCTGCTCGTGCCCCTGGTGATCTGGCTCGGGGCCGAAGGCATCCTCTACGCACTGGGCACGGCCGCGGCCATCGCCGCGCTGCGCTCGTGGATCATCGTCCGCGCCGTCCGCGCCTGGGGCTTCGCCGAACGCGAGAAGGACCTGCTGGTCAAGCACGGCCTGCTGTTCCGCGAACTCAGCATCGTCCCCTACGGACGGATCCAGCTCGTCGACCTCAAGGCCGGCCCGATCGAGCGGGCCTTCAGCCTCACGACCGTCCAGATCCGCACCGCCGCCCTCGGCGCGATCACCGAGATCCCCGGCCTCCACCCGCAGGCCGCCCAGGGGCTGCGCGACCGCCTCTCCGCGCGCGCCGCCGAGGTCCGGGAGGGGCTGTGAGCGACCAGGCGCGGCCCCACCACGTCCCCGACGAGTGGCCGGCCCCGACGATCGCCCCGGTGCCCATCGGCCCCGGCCTGGCGTCGGTCGAAGCGCCCGTGGAGATCCCAAAACGCCGGCTCCACCCGCTGACACCGCTGCTGGAGAGCTTCCGGCTCCTCATCGCCGTGGTCCTGGCCTCGTCGTGGCAGATGTACATCCAGGAGAACGCCTTCGTGGGGATCGTCATCGCGGTCCTCGCCGGCATCTTCGGCGCCGCCAGCGGCCTGCTGTCGTGGCTGTTCACCGGCTACCGCGTCGTCGGCGGCGAACTCCAGATCACCGAGGGCGTCGTCATCCGCAAGAGCCGCACCGTGCCGCTGGAGCGCCTCCAGGGCATCGAGGTCGCCCAGCCGATCAGGGCCCGCCTCTTCGGCCTCGCGCAGCTGCGCATCGAGGTCGCCGGGGCCTCCGAGACCGAAGCGCCCCTGTCGTACCTCAAGCTCGGCGAAGCCCAAGAGCTGCGCGAACAGCTCCTGGCGCTGTCCGGGCGCCGCCCCGCTGCCCGAACCGACGAGACCGAGGAGCCCGCCGAGGAAGAAGCCGCGGCGGTGATCGCGACCGTCGGGATCAAACGCCTCGTCGCCGGTACGGTCCTGGAGACCCTGCCACCGATGCTCATCGCCTTCGGCGTGCTCGTCGGCGCCGGCGCGGCGTTCAACGCCCTCCTGGAGGCGAACGGCGTCGAGGCCGAGGTGTGGCAGGTCGCCGGCCTCCCCGTCCTGTTCGGCCTGGTCACCTCCATCATCCAGACCGGTTCGGGAATCCTCCGCAACTGGGGGTTCACGCTCTCGCGGGTCGACGGACGCCTCCGCGTCGAGCGCGGCCTGACCGAGAAGCAGAGCAACACCGTGCCGCTGCAGCGGGTCACGGCCATCAGCATCGAACTGCCGGTGATGTGGCGGCTGAAGGGATGGCGGCGAGTGCAGGTCTCCACGGCTTCGCTCGCCCAGCAGGGCGCCGAGGCCATGCTCCGCGGCTCAGACCTGCTGCCGGTCGGCACCCTGCACGAGGCCCGGTTCGTCGCGCACACCGCGCTGCCGAAGATCGACTGGCACGACGTGACCGCCATGCTCGTCCGCCCTCCGAAGCGGGCGCGCTGGCGCACGCCGTTCACCTGGCGGATCAGGGGCGCCGGACTCGGCGGGGACGTCTTCGCGGTCCGCTACGGGCTGCTCAAGACCGCGACCGTGGCCGTCCCGTACGCGCGCATCCAGCAGGTCGAGGTCACGCAGGGGCCGCTCCAGCGCGTCCAGCGCCTGGCGACGGTGCGCGCCAGGATCGCCGGGAGCACCGCCCACGACGCGGTCGCGCTGCACCGCGACGCGGCCGAAGCGGTCGCCATGGCCGCCGAACTGCGGGTCAGGGCCGACGCCGCCGCGTCGGCGGAGGCCCCGCGCCTGTCATTAGAGCCGGCAGGCGTCGATGTCGGATGCCAGGATGCCGCGCGCGCCCAGTTCGTAGAGCGCGTCCATGACCCGGTGCAGGTCGGCACGCTCGGTCATCGACTGGACGGCCACCCAGCCCTCCCGATGCAGCGGGGAGACCGTGGGCGACTCGATGCCGGGGGTCAGCTCCACGGCCTTCTCCAGCAGCTCGGCGCGCACGTCGTAGGCGAGCATCACGTACGAGCGGGCCACCAGGACGCCCCGCAGGCGCCGCAGCAGCTGCTCGACCGCGGCGGTCTCGCCGTTGCCGGTCTTGCGGACCAGGATCGACTCGGACTTCATGAGCGGGTCGCCGAAGACGGCCAGGCCCGCCTGCTTGAGGGTCGTGCCGGTCTCGACGACGTCGGCGATCGCGTCGGCCACGCCCAGGGCGATCGCGTTCTCGACCGCGCCGGCGAGCTTGATGATCTCGGCCTTGACGCCCCGCGACTCGAGGTCTCGGCGCACCACTCCGGGGTAAGAGGTGGCGATGCGCCTGCCGTCGAGCCCGGCGACGGAGTCGACGGTGCCCGGGCGGGCGGCATAGCGGAACGTCGAACGCCCGAAGCCGAGGGGGAGGACCTCCTCGACCTCGGCGCTGGAGTCGACGGCCAGGTCGCGGCCGGTGATGCCGAGGTCGAGGTCGCCGGAGGCGACGTAGGTGGCGATGTCGCCGGGGCGCAGGTAGAAGAACTCGACCTCGTTGGCGGAGTCGACGACCTGGAGGTCGCGGCTGGTGCGGCGCTGGCGGTATCCCGCCTCGGTGAGCATGTCGATCGCGCCTTGGGACAGCGAGCCCTTGTTGGGCACGGCGATGCGGAGCATTGGCTTGGGCCTTTCGGAGACGGACTGCTAGAGGTGCTTGTAGACGTCGTCGAGGCTGATCCCCCGGGCGATCATCATGACCTGGAGGTGGTAGAGCAGCTGGGAGATCTCCTCGGCGGCGGCCTCGTCCGACTCGTACTCGGCGGCCATCCAGACCTCGGCGGCTTCTTCCACGATCTTCTTGCCGATGGCATGGACGCCCGCATCGAGGGCGGCGACGGTTCCCGATCCCTCGGGGCGCGTGAGTGCTTTCTCGGCGAGTTCGGCGTAGAGCTGCTCGAAGGTCTTCACGGCACGGAATTCTACGTCGCCGCCCGGCCGATCGCGACGCCGATACTCCCGGGCGACCGTCAGGCGGGATGACAGAGGCCAGCGATGATCTTAACTATTGCAATATATGATGCAACAGGCATATCGGCGACCGATTTGTCATCTTTATTGGGCGCCATGCCCTCAAGTGGCCGACCGGCCACAGCGACAACGGCGGCGGATCGAGCGCCGAGGGCGCCGAGGGCCCGCCGCCTCGACAGGAAGGCAGGACAGCATGCGACGCAGATCGCTCTTCGCCGCCGGTGCGGCGGCAACGGTGGCCGGCGCGGCAGCGGTCAGCACCCTCCCGGCATGGGCGCGGACCGACGGCGACTCGGAAGCGGGCGCGGCCCAGGCCTGGGAGTCCGAGGAGCAGTGGGGCCTGTGGGAGGACGGCGACTACACGCTCTACAACAACCTCTGGGGCGAGGGCTGGAACTACCAGCGGATCTGGGCGAACTCGCACGCCGACTGGGGCGTGCGGGCCGACCACCCGAACACCGGCGGCATCAAGTCCTACCCGAACGTCTCCTACACGCTGGGACGCAACGTCTGGGAGATGGGCGACGTGCAGAGCTCGTTCCGGCTCTCCCTGCCCGGGGCGGCCGACGGGCTGGCCTACAACACCGCCTACGACATCTGGGGCAACGGGCACGACCACGAGATCATGCTCTGGATGAACTGGTCGGGGCCGGTGGGCCCGATCGGCGGACAGGTGACCACGGTGAGCGTCGGCGGTCACACCTGGGATTACCACCAGGGCTCGAACGGTGCGAACGAGGTCTACAGCTTCCTCATCCACGAGCACACCTCTGCCGCGACGGTCGACATCGCGCCGATCGCGCAGTGGCTGGTGGAGCAGGGCCACATGCCGGAGGTCCGGATCGACCAGATCCAGCTTGGCTGGGAGATCACCTCCGCCGCGGGAGGGTTCGACTTCACCGTCGACGATTACTCGCTGAGCGTGTGACAGACCGCCGCCAAGGGGCCCTCGCTGCGTCGCATGCGACGCAGCGAGGGCCCCGGCCTTTTTGTATGCAGATCAACCGGTTCAAGTCTGGACATTAATTGGGGCGCATGATCTAATTAACCCATTGACAATCTTAAATTCGGAATGTCAGTGATCGTCAACACAACACCAGAAAGGCAGTGCTCATGCGACGCAGGTCCCTCATAGCCGGTGCCTTGGCCGCTCCCATCGCGACGGCCGCGGCCGTCGGCGGCCTCCAGGTCCCGGCACAGGCCGCCACCTTCGAGTCCGATGCCCAGTGGGGCAACTGGCAGACCGGCCCGTACACGATCTACAACAACATCTGGGGCAGCGGTGCCGGATACCAGTCGATCTGGGCCAACTCCCACCGCGACTGGGGCGTGTGGGCCGACCACCCGAACACCGGCGGCATCAAGTCCTACCCGAACGTCTCCTACACGCTGGGACGCAACGTCTGGAACATGGGGAACGTCTCAAGCTCCCACAACGTCTCCGTCCCGTCCGGCTCGGGCCTGGCCTACAACACCGCCTACGACGTTTGGGGCAACGGCCACGATCACGAGATCATGATCTGGACCCAGTGGACGTCCAACGTCGGGCCACTCGGCAACTTCGTCACCAACGTCAACCTCGGCGGGCGCAACTGGCGGTACTACCAGGGCCACAACGGCGGCAACCCGGTGTACAGCTTCCTGGCCCACACGCAGACGACCAGCACGACGGTGAACATCACCGCGCACTGCCAGTGGCTGGCCGACCGCGGCTACATGCCGAACGTACGCATCGACCAGATTCAGTTCGGCTGGGAGATCACCTCGTCCGCGGGCGGGCGCAACTTCCGCGTCAACGACTACTCGCTCTCGACCTGACGGTCGGGAAGGCCGCGGTTCGGCCGCATGAGTGAGGGGCTCCGTCCGGCCGGACGGAGCCCCTCACTCATGCGCTCACGAGAGCGAGCGGATCGCCAGCGCGGCGCCGAGCGCCGCGACGACCGCCTCGTAGCCCTTATCCTCAGTGGAGTCGGGATACCCGGCCCTGGCCACGGCCTGCTCCAGGTTGTCGACGGTCAGCACACCCTGGGCGACGGGTGTGGACTCGTCGAGCGCCACCCGGGTGAGCCCCTCGGTGACCGACTTGCAGACGTAGTCGAAGTGGGCGGTGCCGCCGCGGATGACCACGCCGAGGGCGACCACGGCGTCGAAGCGGCGGGCGAGCGCCTGGGCGGCGATCGGCAGCTCGACCGCGCCGGCCACCCGCAGCACCGCCGGTTCGGCGCACTCGGCGTCGGCGGCGGCCTCGCGGGCGCGCCCGAGCATCTGGTCGACCAGTTCGGCGTTCCAGGCGGTGGCGGCGATGCCGAGGGTCAGGCCCGTGGCGTCGGGGACGGCGGTCTCGGGTGCTCCGTGTCCTGCCATGTCAGGCCACTTCCGCCGCGGCATTGACCGGCACGAACGGGGGCAGGTTCTCCAGCAGGTGCCCCATGCGGTCGCGCTTGGCCGTCAGGTAGGCGAGGTTGTCCGGCGTGGTGTGGGCGGGCAGAGCGACCCGGTCGAGCACCTCCAGGCCGTGGCCTTCGATCCCGGCGCGCTTGTCGGGGTTGTTGGTCAGCAGGCGCATCGACTTGATGCCGAGGTCGGCGAGGATCTGCGCGCCGACGGCCCAGTCGCGGGCGTCGGCGGGCAGGCCCAGTTCGAGGTTGGCGTCGACGGTGTCGCGGCCGGCGTCCTGGAGCTGGTAGGCCTGGAGTTTGTGGACCAGGCCGATGCCGCGGCCCTCGTGTCCGCGCATGTAGAGGACGACTCCGCGTCCTTCGGCCTCCACCACGCGCAGCGCGGCCTGGAGCTGGGGCCCGCAGTCGCAGCGCAGGGACCCGAAGCCGTCGCCGGTGAGGCATTCGGAGTGGACGCGGACGAGGACGTCCAGGCCGTCGCCGATGTCGCCCTTGACGAGAGCGACGTGCTCGTCGCCGTCGTAGGCGGAGCGGTAGCCGATGGCGGTGAACTCGCCCGCCTCCATCGGGAGACGGGCTTCGGCGAGGCGCTTGACGTGGGCCTCGTTGCGCTGGCGCCAGGCGACGAGTGCGGCGACGGTGATGAGTTTGAGGTCGTGTTCGTCGGCGAAGGCTCTCAGATCGGGCAATCTCATCATGGTGCCGTCGTCGTTCATCAGTTCCGAGATCGCTCCGACCGGCTCCTTGCCGGCGAGGCGGGTGAGGTCGACGGCCGACTCGGTGTGCCCGCGTCGGACGAGGACGCCGCCGTCTTTGGCTCGCAGCGGGACGACGTGGCCGGGCCGGTTGAGGTCGTCCGCCTCGGTGTCGGGGTCGGCGAGGACACGGATGGTCTGAGCGCGATCGGCGGCCGAGATGCCGGTGGTGACGCCCTTGCGGGCGTCGACCGAGACGGCGAACGCGGTGCCCTTGTTGTCCTGGTTGGTGTGGTAGGCGGGCGGCAGGACGAGTCGGTCTGCGGTGTCGGCGGGCATGGCCACGCAGATGTAGCCGCCGGTGTGGCGGATGGTGAACGCCAGAAGCTCTGCGGTGGCGTCTTCGGCGGCGAAGACGAGGTCGCCCTCGTTCTCGCGGCCTTCGTCGTCGGCGACGATGACGGCTTTGCCCGCGGCGATGTCGGCGATGGCCTCCTCGACGCTGTCCAGTCGGATGTCGCTCATCGTGCGCTCTCCCTACTCTGCAGGAGCTTTTCAATGTGTTTGGCGGTCACGTCGGTTTCGATGTGGACCGGGTCGCCGACCTGTTTGATGCCGAGGACGGTGGAGTCGAGCGTGGTGGGGATGAGCCCTACGGTGAGTTCGTCGCCTTCGATGGCGGCGACGGTGAGGGAGGTGCCGTCGATGGTGACCGAGCCCTTCTCGACGGCGTACTTGGCGAGGCCGGGCGGCAGGCGGAAGGTGACCTCCTCCCATTCGGCGGCGGGCTCGCGCTTGATGATGTGGCCGACGCCGTCGACGTGTCCCTGCACGATGTGGCCGCCGAGGCGGGTGGTGAGGGTGGCGGCGCGTTCGAGGTTGACCTTGTCGCCGGGGTGCAGGTCGCCGAGGACGGAGCGGCGGTAGGTCTCAGCCATGACATCGGCGGTGAAGACGTCCCCGTCGAGGGCGGTGACCGTGAGGCAGACGCCGTTGACGCTGATCGAGTCGCCGAAGGCGGCGTCGGACGTGACGACCGGACCGCGGATGGACAGGCACGTCTCGCCTGTCGCGGTGATTTCGCCGAGTTCCTCGACGATACCGGTGAACATGGGTGGGACCCCCTACCTGCTGCTGTCTTGGACGCACGCAGGCGGGGTGAGGGAAGGTGCGCGGCCGGCCGGGAACGGCCTTCCGCGACGCGTCTGCTCCCATCCGGACTTTAACCGTCGGTCCTGGAATCTCACCAGGTCAACCGTCCGCTGGATGCGAACGGGTCGCGGACTCGCGGCTGTCGCCGCTCACCGCCGGCTCGGAGTTTCACCGACCCCGCTGACGCGCGTTTGTTACTCAGAATTGTGCCACGTTTCCCGGCGCGAGCGACCCGTAGTGTGACGCACCATACTTGCAGTGGCCGAGTTCAGCTTGCGTGCTTCATCCTGTCCAATCCGTGGCGGTCGGTTCATCCTCACAGGTCCTTACGCCAGAAGACCGGGCGTTTCTTGGCGCTGGGGGGCTTGCCGTCGGGGAAGGCGACGTAGGGCCCGGCGTGGGACTTCGCAACGCTCTTGAGGGCCGTGGCCTCGGCGACGGCCTCGTAGGGGTCGGTGAAGCGCCGCTTGGTTGAGAGTGCGACGCCGATGGAGAGGGTGGGCAGGCGCGAGCGGGTGATGCGCCGGGACCGGTCGGTGTGCTCGATGTAGCCGCGTTGGACGTCGTTGGGGTCGCACAGCTGCCGGACGCGGACGGCGAAGTGGTCGTTGAGGAAGTCGGTGACGGGGCGGGCGTGCTCGGGGGTGCAGAGGATGGTGAAGTCGTCGCCGCCGACGTGGCCGAGGAAGACCGGGGCTGCGCCCGCGTCGCCGGCGGCGGTGTAGACGCATTCGGCGAGCCCCTTGATGAACTCGTCGCCGCGCACGAACCCGTAGACGTCGTTGACCGCTTTGAAGTGGTCGATGTCGATGTAGCACAGGGCGAAAGGATCGCCGCGCCTGATCCAGGAGGACAGTTCGCGCAGGATACGGTCGTTGCCGGGCATGCCGGTCAGCGGCGAGGACTCGCGGATCTCGCGGTGGCGGCGTATGGCCGAGCCGATGCGGGCGGAGACCTCGGCGGGATCGAAGGGCTTCGCGATGTAGTCGTCGGCGCCGGCCTTGAGCCCGGCGATCTTGTCCGCGGAGGTGGGCTGGGCGCACACCAGGATGATCGGGAGGCTCGCCGTGGCCGGATCGGCGCGCAGTTGCCTGGTGAGGGCTAGCCCGTCGATGAAGGGCAGGTCGGCCTCCAGCAGCACGATGCCCGGCCGGCGCAGCGCGATCCCGGCCAGCGCCTGGTAGCCGTCGCGGGCGAGGGCGGTGTCGAAGCCGTCGGCGCGGAGGCGGGCGGCGAGGAACTCGGCCATCTCCGGATCGGAGTCGGCGATGAGGACGAGCTCTGAGGGGAGGGATGAGGGCATGACGGGCTCATCGGGCGGCGTCGGCGCGGGCTCGCAGACGCCTGCATGCCTCAGCCGGGTCGTCGGCGCCGTAGACCGCGGTGCCGGCCACGAAGGCGTCGGCGCCGGCTTCGGCCGCGGCGCCGATGGTGTCCTCGGCGATGCCCCCGTCGACCTCGATTCGGAGTTCGAGGTGGCCGGTCTCGATGCGGCGGCGGGCGGTGCGGACCTTGTCGAGCAGCTCGGGCATGAATTCCTGACCGCCGAAGCCGGCCTTGATGGTCATGATGAGCAGGGTGTCGAATTCGGGCAGCAGGTCGAGGTAGTCCTCGACGGGCGTGTCGCGGTCGATCGCGAGCCCGGCCTTGGCACCGGCGCCGCGGAGCCGCTTGGCGAGGGTGACGGGGTCGGCGCTGGCCTCGGCGTGAAAGGTGACGTTGTAGGCGCCGAGTTCGGCGTAGCCGAGGGCCCACCGCTCGGGGTTCTCGATCATGAGGTGGCAGTCGAGCGGGATGTCGGTGGCCGCTTTGAGGGATTTGACGACGGGCGGGCCGAGGGTCAGGTTGGGGACGAAGTGGTTGTCCATGACGTCGACGTGGAGCCAGTCGACGGCTCCCTCGACCGATTCGGCCTCCTCGGCGAGGCGGGCGAAGTCGGCCGCCAGCAGGCTCGGAGCGATGAGGGTGTCGGCCTGTGCCGCTTCGATCTGTGCCACACGGACAGTGTAGGTCGCGCAACCGCGACACAGGCCGGACACCGGAGGTGAAATGAACCGTGACTCAGGCGCCGCACTCGATCTGCGGTGATGCCGAAGACCCGGTTCCGATGAAGCCGAAGGCATCCCGCGTCTCACCTGAGGCGATCGCACCGTTCCAGCCGACGTCGGAGGCGGTCACGGTCTGTCCGGATTGCCCGATGTCGACGTTCCAGGAGCTGGTGATGTCCTGACCGCCCGGCCAGTCCCAGGTGAGGGTCCAGCCGTCGAGCGCGTCGGCCCCCGCGGTGACGCGGACCTCGCCCTGCCAGCCCCCGTTCCAGGAGCTGACGACGACGATCTCTGCGGTGCAGTCGCCTTCGGTCGGCCC
Source organism: Glycomyces sp. L485 (assembly GCF_022548875.1). Taxonomy (GTDB): domain Bacteria; phylum Actinomycetota; class Actinomycetes; order Mycobacteriales; family Micromonosporaceae; genus Glycomyces. Next base: position 95,906 of record NZ_JAKZEW010000004.1, read on the forward strand.
GCCGGTCGTGGGATCGCCTGAGGTCGGCACGTCACTGGTCGGCGGATCGGTGCCGATGTCGCCGGGCCAGTCGGGTCCGGCGTTGTTCGCCAGGGTGTAGGCCAGGTCGGGGATGAACTGCCCGGCGCCGCCGGCGCAGCCGTCGGCCTCGCCGGGGAGTTTGACCCACAGCAGGGCGTCGATGCCGTCGACGCCGGGTGAGGTGGTGGGGTAATCGCCGATGGCGCGCCCGGGCGGGTCGCACCAGTCGTTGGGCTCGGGCGGGTCGAGCGGCCCGTTTCCGTTGCGGCTGGTGTCGATCACCGCGCCCTTGTCGGAGCCGACGATGCCCTGGATGTCGTGGGCGTAGCCGATGGCCTCCTCCGTGGTGCGGTAGTTGGAGACGTTGATGGAGAATCCGTCGGCGTATTGGAGCCCGGCGCCCTGGAGCATGCTTGCGGCGGTGTCGGCGGGCAGCCAGGCGGAGTGTCCGATGTCGATGTAGACGTGTGCCTGGGGGTCGGCGGCCTTGAGAGTCTGGGCCGCGTAGCCGATGGACTGGCTGACCTGCTCGGGGTCGGAGCCGTCGCAGCCCAGCGGCAGCACGTCGGGTTCGAGGACGATGTAGGCCGGGCCGGACAGCTCGGAGGCGAACCGGTCGATCCAGTCGCGGTACACGGCGTGACTGGGGGCGCCGCCGCTGGAGGCGCCGGCGCAGTCGCGGTTGGGGATGTTGTAGACGACCATGACGGGCGCTGCGCCTTCGGCGGCGGCGCCCGAGACGACCTCGGCGACCTGCTGCTCGATGCCGCCTTCGGGTTCGGTCTGGGTGAACCAGTTGCCTTGGGGGGTGTTGACGAGGCGCTCTTGGATCAGGGCCGCGCGCGAGTCGCTCGGGTTCTGGGCGACCCAGAGCGCGGCCTGGGTCTCGGGGTTGGTCCACAGGGTCTCGCCCTGCGCAGAGGCTGTCGGTGACAGCAGCATGGCGGTGGCGGCCGCCATCGCGGCCGCGCTCGCCGTCGCGGCTATCGCGGTGAGTCTCCTTCTTCGGTTCATGTACTGCTCCTTCGTGGTCGACTCCACCGGCGAGAACGGTGAAACTAATGTTCATCGATGTTTCGATGGTAGCGCTACCAAAGGAGTCGGGTCGAGGGGTGTCGACGTACGAACTACGACAATCTGCGCAAGAGCGCGAGGAACATCGCGTCCGTTCCGTGGCGCTGGGGCCACAGCTGCACAAACCCGTCTCTGTCCGAATCGGGGACGGTTCGCGTGATCGATTGGGCCTCAAGGAGCTCCACTCCCCCGGCCTTGAGGACGCCGGTGACGACCTCGGCGGTCTCGGCGCGAGCGGGCGAGCAGGTCACGTAGGCGACCGTGCCACCGGGCCGGACCAGGCCGATCGCGGCCTCCAGCAGCTCGCGCTGGAGCCGCGACAGGTCGTCGATGTCGCTGCGGCGCTTTCGCCAGCGGGCCTCCGGGCGGCGCCGCAGCGCGCCCAGCCCCGAGCAGGGCGCGTCGACCAGGACCCGGTCGGCGGTACCGCGCGGTCCGAAGTCGCGGCCGTCGCCGGTGTGGACGGTGACCGGAAGTCCCTTGGCGGCCTTGGCGACCAGCTCAGCGCGGTGCGGAGCGATCTCCACGGCGTCGACGCTCGCGCCCCGTTGGGCGGCGAGCGCGCCGAGCAGCGCGGTCTTGCCGCCCGGTCCGGCGCACAGGTCGACCCATGAGGCGTCGGGCCCGTCCATGGGAACATTGGCCAGAGCGGTGGCGACGAGCTGGCTGCCCTCGTCCTGGACGCTCGCGCGACCGGTCGCGACGGCCTTGAACTTGCCGGGGTCGCCGCCGGGCAGATAGACCGCGTAGGGCGACCAGCGCCCCGGCGTCCCGCCGGTCTTGCCGGCCAGGTCGTCGCGGTCGATGCGTCCGGGCTTGGCGCACAGGTGGACCGGCGGAGCGACGTTGTCGGCCTCCAGCGCCGCGGCGGTCTCGTCGGGCCCGAGGACCGCGTCGAACTCCTCGACGATCCACTTCGGATGCGCATGGCGCAGCGCGAGGTCGCCGATCCGGTCGCCGGTCGACAGCCGGTCGAGCCAGGCGGCCAGGTCGCGGGCGGCGACCTTGCGGAGCACGGCGTTGGTCAGCCCGGACACGCGCGGGCTGACGGCGGCCTTGACCAGGTTCACCGTCGTCGAGACCGCGGCGTGCGTCGGAACTCGCGTGTACAGCAGCTGGTAGGCGCCCAGGCAGAGTGCGTCCACCAGGTCGGCCTGGAGCGAGTCCAGCGACCGCCCGGCGGCGGCCTCCAGGACCTGTTCGATCGTGCCGAGGTTCCTCAGCGTCCCGTAGGTCAGCTCCGTGGCCAACGCGGCGTCGCGCGAGTCGAGACCGGTGACCGCCAGCAGCCGCGGCAGGACGATATTGGCATAGGCGTCCTCGGCGCTGACGGCGCGGATGGCGTCGAAGGCGACATGGCGCGGGTTAGGGCGACTCATGCGAACCTGGGCTTCGCGTTCTGGAGGCCACGGCCCCACGCGGCGGCGTCCATGCGCTGCTTCCCGGCAGGCTGGACCTCGCCGAGCCGCACCGGGTCGGTGGCGGTGCCGACGTGGACGCCGCGCTTCGCCAGGGCGACCTCGCCGGGGGCGAGCGCCGGACCGTCGGGGTCGACGGTGACCGGACCGAGACGCAGTCGCGCGCCCTCGAACTCGGTCCAGGCGCCGGGGGCGGGAGAAACGGCCCGGATGCGCCGATCGACGGCGAAGGCCGGATCGCTCCAGCGGACACGGGCGTCCTCGACGGTGATCTTGGGGGCGTACGAGACGCCCTCCTCAGGCTGCGGCTCGGCCTGGAGGATGCCCGCGTCCAGGCCGTCGACGACGTCGACCGTCAACCGGGCCCCGGCCGCCGCGAGCCGGTCGAGCAGGTCTCCTGAGGTGTCGTGCTCGCCGATCGGCTCGGTCAGGCGTCCGTACACCGGCCCGGTGTCCAGACCCGCTTCGAGCTGGAAGACGCACGCGCCGGTCATCTCGTCGCCCGCGAGTACCGCGTGCTGGACCGGCGCGGCTCCGCGCCAGGCCGGCAGCAGCGAGAAATGCAGATTGATCCAGCCGAGCCCGGGGATCTCCAGCGCCGCCGGCGGCACCAGCGCGCCATAGGCGACCACGGGCACCAGATCGACGGCGAGCTCCCGCAGCCGCTCCAAGAAATCCGGCTCGCTCGGCTTCGCCGGGGTGAGCACCTCGACATCGTGCTCGTCGGCCCAGGCGGCCACCGGTGAGCGCGAGACCTTGCGGCCCCGTCCGGTGCGCGCGTCGGGGCGCGTCAGCACCGCGACGAGTTCATGGTCGGAAGCGTGCAGCGCCTCCAGGGTCGGCAGCGCGACCTCCGGAGTGCCCGCGAAGAGGATCCTCATCGTTTGAAGAACACACCCTTGCTGTCGTCTCGGTCGGTATGGACGGCGGTGCGGCCCGCGGTGTACCAGTCCTGGCGTTCGAGATCCGCCTCCAGCTCGGCGCGGCGGTCGGCGTCGAGCCCGTCGACGAACAGCCGCCCGCGCAGATGGTCGGCCTCGTGCTGAAGCGCCCGAGCCATGAACCCCTCACCGCGGATCTCGACCGGCTCGCCGCGCATGTCGAAGCCGCGGCAGACCGCCCGCATGCGCCGCTTCCTCGGATAGAGGAGCCCACCGGGCAGCGACAGGCACCCTTCGAGGTCCTCGTCCTGCGTCTCTGAGTCGGGCAGTTCCAGGACCGGGTTGACCATGTGGCCCCGACGCCCCTCGACGTCGTAGACGAACACGCGCAGGCCGACCCCGATCTGGGGCGCGGCGAGCCCCGCCCCGCGCTGGTCGTCGAGCGTGTCGTGAAGGTCGTCGATCAAGCGGCGCAAGGCGTCGTCGAACTCGATGACCTCGGCGGCGCGAGTGCGCAGCACCGGGTCGCCGTACAGGCGCACGGGCTGGATGGACAAGAGCTGGCCTTCCTCGGCGGGAACCGGTCTAGGACTTGAAGAAGACGCCCCGGCTGTCGTGGGGCGAGACTTTCACCTTGACCTGATCGTTGTACCAGTCCTGGGCCTGGATCTCGGCCATCGCGGCCTTGCGCCGCTCGGAGTCGAGCCGGTCGACGAAGATGATCCCGTCGAGGTGGTCGGTCTCGTGCTGGAGGCAGCGGGCCATCGTGCCGGCGCCGACGATCTGGAGCGGGTCGCCGTACTCGTTGAAGCCCTTGGCGATCACGTTCTGGCGCCGCACGGTGTCGAAGTACAGTCCCGGCAGCGACAGGCACCCCTCGGGCCCGTCCTGCTCCTCCTCGTCGGGGAATTCCAGGAGCGGGTTGACGATGTGGCCGACGACGTCGTCCACGTCGAAGGTGAACACCCGCTTGCTGACGCCCAGCTGGGGCGCGGCGAGCCCGGCGCCGCCCTCGTCCCGCATGGTGTCCAGCAGGTCCTTCACCAGGCCCCGCAGTTCCTTGTCAAAGGTGTCGACTTCCTCGGCGGCGGTCCGCAGGACCGGGTCGCCGTAGATGCGGATGGGCTGGATCGACAATGTGCTGACCTCTCGATGCTTGAACTGGCCGTCCTCCAGTGTCCCACTCGCCCGAGAATTCGCGTGAGGGGTCGGTGCGGGTTGTGGCGCGCGGCCGCGACACCGGACCGGAGGCCAGCAAAAGGCCCGCCACCGCGCTGGCCGCCGCGCAGGCGACCAGGACGGCCACGGCGAGCGGCACCTCGGCTGCGAGCACCCCCATGGTTCAGGCCCGCTTCGGCTGTACCGGTGCGTCGCGCAGCAGGAGCACGAAGACGGCGGCCAGCGCGGCGGCGAGGCCGACACCGGCGGGCGCCCACTGCGGGAACCACCACTGGCCGTACTCGAAGGCCATGCACGCCAGGGCCAGGACCCCAGACGCCACGAGCAGGGGCATCGCCTTGGCGTTCCCGCCGCGCCACCGCACCTCGACGGCGCCGAGTGCCAGGCCGGCGCAGCAGTACAACGGGGTGACAAGGAGGTACCGGGAGGCGGTCGCGGCCGTCTCACCCAGCGTGAAATGGGGACCGGCGACGGCCGACAGCAGCGCGTGCTCGGCGAGCAGTCCGACGGCGACGACGGCGATCGCGGCGGCCGACAGCAGGGCGCCGAACACCGAGAGCGAGACGGTGGCCTCACGGCGGGTCAGCCCCATGGCGAGACCCGCCTGGAAGAAGGTGTGGACCGTCAACCCCGACCAGATGGCGACGAACCATTGGAAGACCGATGCGGTGATCCTCCAGGCGCCGATTTCTATGACGTCGGCGAAGACCAGTGAGATCGCGAAGGTGACCGGGAATCCGGCGATCACCCACCAGCGGAAGTCGCGGGCGGCGCGGGTGAACAGCCGGACGCCGAGCCGCTGGCTGCGTTGCGTGAGGAGGACGGTCATGGTCAGGCCTTCTTCAGACTCATCGGAGCGCGGCGGAGCACCGCCCAGGTGAGGGCGAGGAAGACCGCCGCCAGCGCCACGTCGAGCGGGGCGAGCATCACCTCCGGCGACGGATAGGACAGTAGGACCGTCGCTCCATCGGAAGAACTGAGGGCGATGGGGATCTGCCGCAGCAGCAGAACAGCGAACAGCAAGCCGGTGAGCCGCCCGAGGCCGAAGCGCAGTGACACGGCCCCGGCCGCGGCCCCCGCCGCGAAGTAGACCAGCGGGCGGATCAGCGATTCGGTCCAGTTTCGGCCGTAGAAGAGGGAAGCGGTGCCGGTGATGCGGTCCTGGACGAATACCCCGGCCTGCACCAGCAGGGCCGATCCGACGACCACCACAGCACCGAACAGCGCATACGAGATCAGCAGCTCCCGGCGGGTGATGCCCGAGATGACGGCGGCCGGAAAGGACCTGTACAGGTACACCCAGCCTACGGCCGCCACCACGAACGGCAGCACCGTGAACACCAGGTTCGCGTACGCCTTCGGCTCCGCGGACGCGAGGTCCACGACCCACTCGGCGAGCAGGAGGGCCGCCAGCGCCGCCGTCGTCCACAGCCCGAAGGTCGAGGCGAGTTCCGCCGAGAGCCGTGCGGCGACGCGGTATCTGCGGTTGCGGAGAGTGGATTCCATGGCTACGCCTGCTTCGCGCGGATCTGGGTTCCAAGTAGGATGCCGCGGACGATCCAGGCGCCCGCGGCGACGGCAACGAGGACGACCGCGACGGCCTGCCACGTGCCCAAACCGTTGGCGGCGCCGGTGACCGCGCTGGCCCAGCCGGGGCCCCACACCTCGGTCCGCATCAGGGCGCCGTCGAGCGCGAGGACGACCGGGACGACGGGCACCAGGACGAGCCAGCCCCAGTCGGACCGGTAGGCGGCGGCTCCGATGATCGCGCCGCCCGTGAAGTACAGCAGGTAGACCAGCGGATATCGGGCCGAGAACTCGAGCGCGGCCCCGACCGAGTCGAGCCGTGTTTCGCCGCCGTCCCCCTGGAGTGTCTGACTCCAGTCGAAGGCGCTGTAGAGCGCGTGCTCGCCGAGGAACATCGCGATCGCCAGCGCCCCGAGCGCGGCGCTCCACAGCAGCCCGAACCAGCCGAGGGAGACGGCCAGCTCCCGGCGGGTCACGCCCTGGGCGATCATGCCCGCCAGCAGCGTGTAAAGGAATATTCCGGAGACGATCGCGGTGAAGATCTTGCCGGAGTTCGCGGCGATGTACCACGCGGAGATGTCGATCGAGCGGTACTGGGCGATGATCGGCGGCAGCGCCGAGGCGAGGACGACGACCGCGGCGATCCAGCCGGAGAAGTATTTGAGCGCTCCGCCGCCCAGCGCGAACCCGAGGGTGTGGCGGCGGTTGGCGAGAGTGGTGTCGGCCATGGCTAGGCTCCCGTCCGGTCGGGGTTCGTCAGGTGGATGAAGAGGTCTTGGAGGCCCACCGGCCCGATCTCGACGCCGGCCTCGACGACTCGCTCTCGCGTCTGGGGGTCCAGGGCGCTGGCGACGGTGACGCTCTTGGTGCCGCCGAGGCGCTGCTCGGCGAGGACGTTGAGTCCGGCGGCGGCGGTGTCGACCACGTCGGCCGGTCCTGTGAGGGTCGCGCCCATGTTCTGGAACGCCTCGACGTCCTCGTGGCGCAGGATGCGTCCCTTATCGACGATGACGACCTCTTCGAGGTAGTTGGCGACCTCGTTGATCAGGTGGGTGGAGAGGATGACGGTGTGGGGCCGGTCGATGTACTCGGCGAGCAGCTCCTTGTAGAACGCGTCGCGGGTGGGCGCGTCCATGCCGAGGTGGACCTCGTCGAACATGGCCAGCTCGGCTCGGGCGGCGAGGCCGCAGACGGCGCCGAGGACCGAGCGCTTGCCTCGGGAGAGGTCGCGGACCTTCTTGCGCAGCGGGAGCTCGAAGCGCTCGGCGAGTTTGAGCGCGTAGTCGCCGTCCCAGTCGGGACGCAGCGAGCCGGTCTCCAGAGTGGCCAGCACGGTCTCCGAGTCGTCGAAGTCGCCGCCTTCGCGGACGAGGGCGACCCGGGAGACGACGTCGATGTTCTCCCACACGGGCCGGCCGTCGACGAGGACCTCGCCGTTGCTGGGCTTTCGGAAGGCGGCCAGGAGACTGAGGAGGCTGGTCTTGCCGGCCCCGTTGCGGCCGAGGAGGCCGTAGATCTTGCCGGCTTCGAGGGTGAGGCCGACGTCGGAGAGGGCTTCGGTGTCGCCGTATTTCAGCGTCACGTCCCGGAGGCTGACGGAGAAGCTCATTTCGGGGCGCCTTCCTGGGCTTGTAGGTAGTCGATGATGTCGGAGAGCCCGATCCCGGCCTGGCGGGCCTCGCGGACGAGCGGTTTGAGGACGTCGTCGAAGAAGCGGGCACGGAAGTCGCCTGCCAGCTTCTCGCGGGCGTCGTCGGCCACGAACATGCCTACGCCCCGCTGCTTGTACAGGACGCCTTCGTCGACCAGTTCCCGGAACGCCTTCTGGGCGGTGGCGGGGTTGATCTGGTAGAACGCCGCGTACTGGTTCGTCGACATGATCTTCCCTCCCGGCTCGAGTGATCCGTTGAGGATCTCGGCCTTGATCTGATCGGCGATCTGCCGATAGATCGGCGCGCCGTCATCGAACATCTCGCCTCCTTTGCTCGCTTGCGCCTCCGCGGGCGCCGCCGTGATTGGTTCATTGGCTCAGTGGTTCATTAGTTGACTAATGAACCATAGCACAGATTCGTCCGGGGTCGTCAAGGCCGAGACGTGTTCCTCGTTCGGGATCACTCCGACGGCGAACCTCGACCAGGACGGCGGCGTCTGGCCGACCTCCCACGCGCCGAACCGGGTTGAGCGCAGCCGCCGAAGCGGCGCTGATCGAGCTCGTTCGTGAACCAGGCAGGAGCCGTAGGCCCCATTCGGCGATCTCGGTGTTCGACAGGCCCTTCGCCGCGCGCTGGAGGACCTCCCGCTCGCGACCACTCAGGTCCAGGATGCCCTGGCGCTGTTCGCCGGCCGGGCCGACGAGGCGGCCAGGCCTGATCGCCTCGGAGAACTGCAACGCGTCAGTGCGGGCGACCAGGCTGCGCGGTTCCCTTGCGCGGGGATGCCGCGGTGCCGCTCACTTGCCGTCGTAGGCGTCGCGCATCGCCTGGAGGTCGATCTTCTTCATGGCGTACATGGCCTTGGTCGCCCGCAGCGCGGCTTCGGCCGGGCCCTTGAGCATCTGATCGGCCTCGGCCGGCCAGATCTGCCAGTTCACGCCCCACTTGTCGGCTACCCAGCCGCACTGGATCTCGCTCCCGCCCTTGTCGAGGATGGCCTCCCAGAGCCGGTCCACCTCGGCCTGGTCGTCGCAGTTCACCAGGAGCGACATCGCGTGGCTGTGCTGGAACTCGCCGCCTCCGTTGATGCCGGTGAACCGCTGGCCGAACAGCTCGAACTCGACGACCATGGTGCTTCCGGGCTCGCCGGGGCCGGCCTCGGAGTAGGGCTGGGTGCGCAGGATCTTGGAATCCTCGAACAGGGAGCAGTAGAACCGCGCCGCCTCCTCGGCCTCGGTGTCGTACCAGATGTTCGTGACGATCTTCTGCATGGCCTCGTCCTTTCCACGTTCGGTTCGGGTCGCATCAGTCAGGACGACGCGGGGAGCGCGATTTCATCGGTCTGCCGCCGCCGGAACCGATCGGTCCTGTTCGCGCATGAGCTCGGCGAACCGGAAGGCGTTCCGGACGGCCGCGCCGCCGGGGTCGTTGTTGAAGTAGACGTAGCAGTCGGCGCGCTTCGGCCACTCGTCGGTCAGGCGGCCGCACCACGAACGCAGGGCCTGGTCGCCGTAGCTCGGCGGCGGCCTCGCGGTACCCTCGTGCAGCCGCAGGTAGGCCCAGGAGGCGGTGCGCCACAGCGGGGCGGCGGGGCGGCCGAGCCGGTCCGCCCAGCACAGGGCGGCATCGCGGTCGGACAGGACAGCGCGGATCTCGTCGCTCCACCACGACTCGTGCCTGGGTTCGACTGCGACGCGCACCCGGTCCGGGAAGCGGTCGAGGCAGGCGTCGAGGAGTTCGGGGTCGGCCTGGAGGGTCGGCGGGAGCTGGAGCAGGACGGGGCCGAGCCGGTCGCCGAGGCCGCCGGCGGCTTCCAGGAGCCGCTTGACGGGCTCGTCGGGCTCGCGCAGTCTTTTGACGTGGGTGAGGAAGCGACTGGCCTTGACGGCCATGGCGAAGCCCTTCGGCAGTTGGGAGCGCCAGGACCTGAAGGTTTCGCGCTTCGGGAGCTTGTAGAAGGTGCCGTTGTTCTCGACGGTGGCGAAGCGGGAGCCGTAGTGCTCCAGCCAGCGGCGCTGGGCGAGCTGCTCGGGATACAACACGCCCCGCCAGTCGTCGTACTGCCAGCCTGAGGTTCCTACGAACACGGGCATCCGGTGGAGGTTTCCAGAATCGCGCCGAGTATGTCAGGCGATGGCCCTCGGGTCGATCTGGACGCGCACCGGGTCGGCCTTTGCAGCCGCGCGTTCGGCGCTCGCGCGGGCCAGCGCGCCTGCCAGGGCGGCCCCGTCGCGGCGGCGGATCCGCAGGAGGAGGCGTTCGTTGTGCTCATCGACCGGGATCGGCCCGATGGCCTCGACTCCCAGGTCGGGCGGCAGGTCTGCCGCGAGCTTCTCCGGCGCGCCGTTCGAGCCTGTCAGGGCGGCCATCTTCATCGCCGGGGGGAAGCCCAGTTCGGCTCGCTCGGCCAGTTCCCTGGACGCGAACCAGGCGGGGTCCCAGCGCAAGAGCGCCTGGACCACGGCCAGTCCGCCGTCGGCGACGACCACGGCCGTCCCGTCGGGGCGGGCGAGCGCGACGGCGTTCATCCAGCGTCGCAGCGCCTCCTCGGAGGCCGTCAGGTCGGCGCGAGTGAGCAGCGCCCACGTGTCGAGCAGCAGCACGGCCCCGTAGCCGGCCGGGGCCGGCGGTTCGACTCCCGGCGTCGCCACCACGACCGCCGGACCGTCCGGTGCCGCCTCCAGGCGGTTGGGGCCGGTGGACTCGACGACCTCGGCGCCGGGAAACGCCTGCGCCATCTCCTCGGCGGTGCGCTCCGCTCCGATGACGACGGCGCGGACCTGGTTCGACCCGCACTCCCGGCAGCGGTGGCCCTCGGCGGTCCTGCCGCACCATCCGCACACCGGCGAGCGCCTGGCGCCCATGAGGCGCAAAGGGCCCGAGCAGTGAGGGCAGGCGGCGCGGGTCCTGCACCGCTGGCAGGAGACCGCCGGGACGTACCCGCGTCTCGGAACCTGGACCAGGACAGCACGGCGCTTCGCTAGTGCCGCTCGGGCCGCCTCCCAGGCGACCGTAGGCAGTCGGGCGGTGCTGCCGGAGGGGTCGCGGGCCAGGTCGGACTCGTCCCCCACAGGGACGATGCGCGGTGATGCCGAACGGATCTGGTCTCGGGACGCGGTCATCGAGACTGCCCACTTCGTCTCCACGAGCAGCTGCGCCTGCGGCGTGCGGGCGTGGCCGCCGACGAGGCACGCCGCGTCGGCGAGTCCCGCGCGGGTGAGCAGAACCTCGCGGGCGTGCGGGTAGGGCGCGTGACGGTCGACGTGGGATTCGTCGCCGTCGTCCCAGATCGCGACGAGGCCGAGCTCCGGCACGGGCGCGAAGGCCGCGGCCCTGGTGCCCGCGACGATGCGGACCTCCCCGCGAACGGCCTTCAGGAACGCCCGGTAGCGCTTGGTGGGGCCCATCTGGGCCGAGAGCGTCACGTGGCGCCCCTCGCCGAGCATGGCGGCGAGGGCGGCGTCGAGCCGGTCGAGGTCGTCCTGGTCGGGGACGACGAGCACGGCTCCGCGCCCGGCGGCGGCCGTGGTGGCGGCGGTTTCGGAGAGCCGGGCCGGCCAGTCCTCGCCGGGCAGGGCGCTCCACACCGTCTTCGGTGATTTTGCGGCGCCGAGCGCGCGCAGGAATGCCTCGCCGGCGATATATCTCTTCCAATGATGCTGGGTGGGGGCGGCCACCGGCAGCCGCTCCCGGGGCGGTTCCTCCTCGACCTTCTTGCGCCGTTCGGGCACCGCGAGGCGCAGCACGTCGGCGAGGGTTCCGGCGTAGCGGTCGGCCACGGCCCGGGCGAGGCGCGCGACCTCAGGTGTCAGGACCGGCTGCGGGGAGACCAGATCGGAGATCCACAGCAGCTTGCCGTCGAAGTCGGTCTCGCGCTTGACGGCGATGACGTAGCCGCCGATCTTGCGGCGTCCGAATCGGACTTTGACACGGCAGCCGGGGCGCACGGCGTCCAGGAGGTCGTCGGGGATGCGGTAGTCGAAGAGCCGATCCAGCTGCGGCAGCGGCTGGTCGATGCAGACCGCTGCGATCGCCGGGAGCTCGGACATAGACCAGTTCTACCAGGTGGTGGTGACGTTTTCGCGTGCGCCCGAATTGGGGCCCGATCTAGTTGACGGCTTCCTTCAGTGCTGCTGCGCGGCCGGTCGACTCCCAGGTGAACTCCGGGAGCTCGCGTCCGAAGTGGCCGTACGCGGCGGTCTTGGAGTAGATCGGGCGGACCAGGTCGAGGTCGCGGATGATCGCCGCGGGCCGCAGGTCGAAGACCTCGCGCACGGCCTTCTCGATGCGCGCGGGGTCGACGCTCTCGGTGCCTTGCGGGTCGACGGCGATGCTCACCGGCTTCGACTTGCCGATGGCGTAGGCGACCTGCACCTCGCAGCGCTCGGCGAGGCCGGCGGCGACGACGTTCTTCGCGACCCAGCGGGCGGCGTACGTGGCCGAGCGGTCGACCTTCGACGGGTCCTTGCCCGAGAAGGCGCCGCCGCCGTGGCGGGCGTAGCCGCCGTAGGTGTCGACGATGATCTTGCGACCGGTCAGGCCGGCGTCGCCCATGGGGCCGCCGATCTCGAAGCGGCCGGTGGGGTTGACCAGGAGCTTGTAGCCGTCGGTGTCGAGGTCGAGGCCGGAGACGACCGGCGAGATGACGTGCTCGGCGACATCGGGCGCGAGCAGCGAGTCGAGCGAGATGTCCGGGGCGTGCTGACTGGAGACGACCACGGTGTCGAGGCGCACGGGCTTGAGGCCCTCGTACTCGATCGTCACCTGGGTCTTGCCGTCCGGGCGCAGGTACGGCACGGTGCCGTCCTTGCGGACCTCCGTGAGTCGCTGGGACAGCCGGTGCGCCAAGGCGATCGGCAGCGGCATCAGCTCGGGGGTCTCGCGGCACGCGTAGCCGAACATGAGGCCCTGGTCGCCGGCGCCCTGATAGTCGAGCTCGTCGAGGTCGGTGCCGTCCACACGCGATTCCCAGGCCTTGTCGACGCCTTGGGCGATGTCGGGGCTCTGGCCTCCGATCGAGACGTTCACGCCGCACGAGGCGCCGTCGAAGCCCTTCTTGGAGGAGTCGTAGCCGATGCGGAGGATCGTGTCGCGCACTATGCGGGGGATGTCGGCGTACGCGCGGGTCGTCACCTCGCCGGCCACGTGGACTTGCCCGGTGGTGATGAGCGTCTCGACCGCCACCCGGCTCATCGGGTCCTGGTCCAGCAGGGCGTCCAGGATCCCATCGGAGATCTGGTCGGCGATCTTGTCCGGGTGGCCTTCGGTGACCGACTCGGAGGTGAACAGGCGACGTGCCACGGCACTCCTCAACACACATCCACGCCGCGCAGCGGCGCTATTCGACTGACTTCGCAGCTCACAAGTCTATGCGTTCCAGATCATCCCACCAACTCGGCACGCGGGGCCGAGGCGGTGTCAATCCAGTCCACCAGCCGGGAGGCGCGCTGCGACCGCGTCCCAGACGGCGTCGGCCACCGACTCTTTGCTGGTGCGCACCAGAGTGTCGACTTCGCCGCGCTCGTCGAAGATCGTGACCGAGTTCTCCGAGGCGCCGAACACTGCGCCTCCGGAGACGTCATTGAGCACCACCAGATTAGCGCCCTTCCTGACGCGCTTGGCCTGGGCGTGCTCGGGACCGTCGTGGGTCTCGGCGGCGAAGACGACCAGGATCTGGCCCTTCTCCTTGCGCTCCCCCACCGCGGCGGCGATGTCGGGCGTGGAGGCCAGGGCGAGGTCGACGTCGCCCTCGCGCTTGAGCTTGCGGTCCGAGGCCTCCTTGGGCCGGAAGTCGGCCGGGGCGGCGGCCAGGACCGCGGCGTCGCAGCCGCGCGCGGCCTTGACGGTGGCGTCGAAGAGCTGCCCGGTCGTCCCCACCCGGTGGACCTCGATCCCCGCGGGCAGTGCCGCGTCGACGTGCGCGGCGATGAGCGTGACCTCGGCGCCGCGGGCGGCGGCGGAGGCGGCCAGCGCGATGCCCTGGCGGCCCGAGGAGTGGTTGCCGATGAAGCGGACCGGGTCGATCGCCTCGCGCGTACCGCCGGCGGTGACCAGGACGCGGCGACCGACGAGGTCTTTGGCCGGTGAGGTCAGGAAGCCTTTGAGCAGTGCGAACAGCGATTCGGGCTCGGGCAGGCGGCCGGGTCCGGTGTCGGCGCCGGTCAGGCGGCCCGAGTCGGGCTCGACGACGTGGGCGCCGCGCTCGCGCAGCGTCGCCGTGTTCGCCCGCGTGGCGGCGTGCTGCCACATCTCGGTGTGCATGGCGGGAGCGAAGACCACGGGGCAGGTCGCGGTCAGCAGCGTGGAGGTGAGGAGGTCGTCGGCGCGGCCGACTGCGGCTCGCGCGAGCAGGTCGGCGGTGGCCGGGACTACCGCCACCAGGTCGGCCTCGCGGCCGAGTCGGACGTGCCGGACGTCGTGGACGTCCGCGAACACGCCGGAAGCCACCGGGTGGCCCGAGAGGGCCTCCCAGGTGGCTTCACCGACGAACTTGAGCGCCGCCTCGGTGGGGATCACGGTCACGTCGTGACCGGACTCCTTGAGGAGGCGGAGCAGGGCGGCCGCCTTGTATGCGGCGATGCCGCCCGACACGCCCAGAACGATGTTCAACCCGGGCGTCCTACGCCTCGGGGTCGTCGAAGGCCTTCGTCTCGAGCAGGCCCTTGTCGAGCTCGCGCAGCGCGATCGACAGCGGCTTCTCCTCGGGAGTGGTCTCGACCAGCGGGCCGACGTACTCCAGCAGGCCTTCGCCCAGCTGCGAGTAGTAGGCGTTGATCTGACGGGCCCGCTTGGCCGCGTAGATCACCAGCTGATACTTCGACTGGCTCTTCTCGAGCAAGTCGTCGATCGGCGGGTTGGTGATGCCGACGGGTTCTGCGACAGTCCCTGACACGTTAGTTCCTTCGTGTGCGACTCATGGTGCTCAGATGGCTCCGGACTTCACTGTTGCCGGAGAACCAAGCAACTCTACCAGTTCGGAGGCGGCCTGTTCGATCGAGACGTTCGTGACCGTGTGATCGAACTCAGCCTCGGCGGCGAGCTCGGACCTGGCCGCCGTCAGGCGCCGGTCGATGGTGGAGGCGTCCTCGGTCCCCCGCCCGGTGAGCCGGCGGACCAGCTCTTCCCATGACGGCGGTGCCAGGAAGACCAGTTGCGCGTCCGGCATGGCCCGCCTGACCTGGCGGGCGCCCTGGAGTTCGATCTCCAGCAGCGCCGGCAGTCCGGCTTGCAGCTGCTGTTCGACGGGGCCGCGGGGGGTTCCGTACAGGTTCCCCGCGTAGGAGGCCCATTCGAGGAATTCCCCCGCGGCGATCATCGATTCGAACCGGTCGGTCGACACGAAGTGGTAGTCGGCGCCGTCGACCTCACCCGGGCGCGGTCTGCGGGTCGTGCAGCTCACGGAGAGCCATACCCACGGGTAGTACTCCTGGATGAGGGCCTTGACACTGCCCTTGCCCACCCCGGACGGACCGGAGAGGACCGTCAGGCGCTGGGCCGGGGCGGCGTGCAGTCTATCGATGCTCACTCGACTACTACTACCCGAACTTAGGCCTGGTCGCCCTTGAATTCATCCAGCAGAGCGGCACGCTGGTGCTCGCCCAGGCCGCGGAGGCGGCGCGAGTCGGCGATCTTGAGCTTCTCCATGATCTGCAGCGCGCGCTTGTCGCCGATGCCCGGGAGGGCCTTGAGGACGGCCGAGACCTTCATCTTTCCGGAGATGTCGTCGGTCGCAGCGGACTTGAGGACCTCTTCGAGGGTCTTCTCACCCGACTTCAGCTTCTCCTTGAGTTCGGCGCGGGCCTTGCGTGCAGCGGCGGCCTTCTCGAGGGCTGCGGCGCGCTGTTCCGGTGTCAGTTTAGGGAGCGGCACGGGGTCTCCTTGCAGTCGATGGTTTCGTCCCTCTGGACCTTGATCTGCTGGTATCGCCAAAGCATACCCAGCTCGGGAAAGGTAACCCCACCTTCCGACACGCCTGCGACCGGGGGTGGGGCAATTCGCCCGGGACCGGCGATGATCACTCTCCGGTGGCGGCCCGGCACTCGTCCTGGAGCGCCTCGATGGCGCTGCGAATGCTCGCCTTCGCGGGCCCCGGCTGCGCGATTTGTCGCGAATATGACGGAATTGCGAAGTTCACCGCGGGACCGAGAACGCGCGGTAGGTCACTTGGGCGCCCCCCCTGCGCTCCCATGCCCGGAACCAGGATCGGTCCGTTGAATTCGGACAGATCGTGAGCGGTGTCACGTTGTTGAGCCGTCGTGTGGGTGATTCCGTAAGTCGACTCACGCAACCTGGCCTCGCCCTCCGTGGCGCAGGCACCGACCGTGGCTCCCATGACCACGCCGAGCGAGCCGAGTGGATCGGCGTCGCCGTTGAGCGCGGCGACCTCGTCGATGATCCCCTGGGCGACCGACTTGCCGTCGCGGCGCTTCGCCAGCTGGACCTGCTTGCCCTCGGGGTTCGAGGTGCGGGCGAGGATGAACACGCCCTTGCCGTGGGCGGTGGCCAGATCGAAGGCAGGCTGCAGCGAACCGGTCCCGAGGAAGGGACTGGCGGTGATGGCGTCGACGACCAGCGGCGAGGCCGGGTCGAGGTAGGCCTGGGCGTAGGCGGCCATGGTCGAGCCGATGTCGCCGCGCTTGCAGTCGAGGATCACCAGCGCTCCGGCCCTGCGCGACTCGGCGACGACCCGCTCCAGCAGCGCGATGCCGCCGGAGCCGAAACGCTCGAAGAACGCCGACTGGGGCTTGACGAATCCGACGGTGTCGGCGCAGGCCTCGACCATCGTCATCGCGAACCGCTCGGCCCCGGCGAGGTCGTCGTCGAGCCCCCAATACTGGAGTACGGCGCCGTGGGGGTCGATTCCGGCGCAGAGCGGTCCGCGCGCGGCGAACATGTGGTGGGCTCTCGCGCCGAAATCCTTGGTTGCGGACACGGTGATTCCTTTCGAAGGGTCAGGTGCTGGTCGTGCTCGGTCGGGGGCGGCGGCCTCCCGCGGCCCACCTGCGGTAGCGGCGGACGCTCCGCCGCACCACCGACGGTCCGCCGTAGACGAAACCGGTGTAGATCTGCACCAGGCTGGCGCCGGCGTCGAACATCGCGTCGGCGTCGTCGGGCGTCATGACGCCGCCCGAGCCGATGATCGGGAGCGCGCCGCGCGTCTCACTGTGGACGAAGCGCACGATCTCCCGCGAGATGGCCGACAAGGGCCTGCCCGACATGCCACCGGGCTGGGCGGCCACGGCGTCCTCCCGCGGGTCGACCCCGTCGCGCCCGATGGTCGTGTTCGTGGCGATCACGCCCGACACGCCGGAGGACAAGCACACCTCCAGCAGCTGCGCTATGGCCGGCTCGGTGAGGTCCGGCGCGATCTTGACGAACAGCGGACGCGGGGCGCGACCGGCGGCGATCCGCTCCCCTTCGAGTCTGAGGGCGCCCAGGAGGCGGCGAAGCGCCTCGGCGTCCTGGAGCTGGCGCAGGCCCGGAGTGTTCGGGGAGGAGACGTTCACCGCGAAGTAGTCGGCGAACGGGTAGAGGGTCCGCATCGAGTGCAGGTAGTCCTCCGTGGCCGCCTCCAAGGGCGTCGCCTTCGACTTGCCGATGCTGATGCCCAGCGGGCAGTCGACCGGCGGCGCGGCCGCGAGGCGGGCCGCCAGCGCCTGGGCGCCGTCGTTGTTGAAGCCCATCCTGTTGACCAGGGCCTCGGACTTCGGCATGCGGTAGAGCCGCGGCCGGGGGTTGCCCGACTGGGCGTGGGCGGTGACCGTGCCGATCTCGGCGAAGCCGAAGCCGAGCGCGGGCCAGGCGCCGATCGCGGCGCCGTGCTTGTCCATCCCCGCCGCCAGCCCGATCGGGTTGGGGAACGGGATGCCGCAGACGGTGACGGGGGCGCTCACCCGGTTGAGCTTGATCAGGGCGTCGCGCGCCTGCCGCTGCGCGGACAGGCGGGAGAGCCAGCGCAGCGTCGTCTCGTGCGCGGTCTCGGCGTCGCCCCGACCGGCCCTGAACAGGACCGGCCGGGCCAGTTTCTGGTAGAGCATCATCTTCCGGTATACACCTGTTCGCCGAGTGACTGCCTACTCCGCGCCGCGGAGACGCTGGTGGAGTTCTTGAAGGGGCGTGACGGTGAGTTCGCCTCTGGCGGCGGCCTCGATGCCCATGGTGGCCGCCGCGGCGCCCTGGATGGTGGTGACGCAACTGACGTCGGCGACGACGGCGGCGGAGCGGATCTCCCAGCCGTCGGTGCGCGGCCCCGTGGAGGCCGACGGCGTGGTGATGACCAGGTCGACCTCGCCGGAGGCGATGAGGCCGACGGCGTCGGTCTCGGTCTCATCGTGCTCGCCGGAGTGGCGTGCGACCGGCGTGAAGTCGATGCCGTGGCGCTTGAGGACCAGGCCGGTGCCCTTCGTGGCGTAGACGGTGAAGCCGAGGTCGACCAGGCGCCTGACCGGGAAGACGATGGCCCGCTTGTCGCGGTCGGCGACCGAGACGAAGACCTTCCCCGAGGTGGGGAGCTTCCCGTAGACGGCGAGGGTGGCCTTGGCGAAGGCGAGCCCGAAGGAGCCGTTGATGCCCATGACCTCGCCGGTGGACTTCATCTCCGGGCCGAGCACCGCGTCGATGCCGGCGCCTTCGACGGTGCGGAACCGCTTGAACGGCAGGACGACCTCCTTGACGCTGATCGGTGCGTCGGGACCGGGGTCGGAGCCGTCGCCGGAGGGCAGGAGTATGCCTTCCTCACGCAGTTCGGCGATGCGCGCGCCCATGGCGATGCGGGCGGCGGCCTTGGCGAGCGGGACGGCGGTGGCCTTGGAGACGAACGGGACGGTCCGGGAGGCGCGCGGGTTCGCCTCCAGGACGTACAGCTGCTCGTCCTTGAGGGCGTACTGGACGTTCATGAGGCCGCGCACACCGATGCCGAAGGCGAGTTTGGCGGTGTAGTCGCGGATCTGCTCGATGACGGCGCCGCCGAGCGTGATCGGCGGGAGCGCGCAGGAGGAGTCGCCGGAGTGGACGCCGGCCTCCTCGATGTGCTCCATGACGCCGCCGAGGTAGAAGTCCTCGCCGTCGCAGAGGCAGTCGACGTCGATCTCGATGGCGTCGTCGAGGAACCTGTCGACGAGCACCGGGTGCTCGGGGCTGGCCTCGGTGGCGCGGGAGATGTAGCCGTCGAGGCTCTCCTCGTCGTACACGATCTCCATGCCGCGTCCGCCGAGGACGTAGGAGGGCCGCACCAGGACCGGGTAACCGATCCGCTCGGCGACCTCCTTGGCCTCCTCGTAGGAGGTGGCGGTGCCGTTGGCCGGGGACACGAGGCCGAGCTCGTCGAGCAGGCGCCCGAACACGCCGCGGTCCTCGGCGGCGTCGATGGCCGACGGGGAGGTGCCGACGATGGGCAGTCCGGCCTCGGCGAGGCGGTCGGCGAGGCCGAGCGGGGTCTGGCCGCCGAGCTGGACGATGACGCCGACGACACCGGGCCCGTCCCCGGCCTTGCCGGAGGTGTGCTCGGCGTGGTGGACCTCGGTGACGTCCTCGAAGGTGAGCGGCTCGAAGTAGAGCCGGTCGGCGGTGTCGTAGTCGGTGGAGACGGTCTCGGGGTTGCAGTTGACCATGATGGTCTCGTAGCCGGCTTCGCGGAGCGCCTGGACGGCGTGAACGCAGCTGTAGTCGAACTCGATGCCCTGGCCGATCCGGTTGGGGCCGGAGCCGAGGATCATGACCTTCGGGCGGCTCGACGGCGCGACCTCGGTCTCCTCCTCGTAGGTCGAGTAGTGGTAGGGCGTGTCGGCGGCGAACTCCGCGGCGCAGGTGTCGACGGTCTTGTAGACCGGGCGCAGGCCGAGACGCAGCCGGAGGCGGCGCACGCCCTCCTCGCCGGCGAGTTCGGGCCGCAAGGCCGCGATCTGGGCGTCGGAGCAGCCGGCTCGCTTGGCCTTCCACAGGAGCGGCTCGTCGATGACCGGGGCGGACTGGATCTCGGCTCGCAGGTCGACGAGCTGGGCGATCTGGTCGAGGAACCACGGGTCGATCTTGCAGACGGCGTGGACCTCCTCGACCGTGGCGCCGAGCCGCAGGGCCCGCTCGGCGGTGTAGAGCGTCCCGTCGTGCGGGGTCTTCAGCGCCTCGAGCGTGCTCTCCAGGGTGGCTCCGGCGGGGTCGGGGCGGGTCCAGAAGCCGGCCGCCTTGGTCTCTGTGGAGCGCAGAGCCTTCTGGAGGGCCTGCTGGAAGGTGCGTCCGAGGCTCATGGCCTCGCCCACCGACTTCATGGTGGTGGTCAGCGTCGGGTCGGCGCCGGGGAACTTCTCGAAGGTGAAGCGCGGGACCTTGACCACGACGTAGTCGAGCGCGGGCTCGAACGCGGCCGGGGTGGCCTTGGTGATGTCGTTGGGGATCTCGTCGAGCGTGTACCCGATGGCGAGCTTCGCGGCGATCTTGGCGATCGGGAAGCCGGTGGCCTTGGAGGCCAGCGCGGAGGACCGCGAGACGCGCGGATTCATCTCGATGACGATGATGCGCCCGTCGGCCGGGTCGATCGCGAACTGGATGTTGCAGCCGCCGGTGTCGACGCCGACCTCGCGGAGCACGGCGATGCCGATGTCGCGCATGTGCTGGTATTCGCGGTCGGTGAGGGTCATGGAGGGGGCGACGGTGACCGAGTCGCCGGTGTGGACGCCCATCGGGTCGATGTTCTCGATGGAGCAGACCACCACGACGTTGTCGTCGTGGTCTCGCATGAGCTCGAGCTCGTACTCCTTCCAACCGAGGACGCTCTCTTCGATGAGGACCTCGGTGGTGGGCGATTCGGCGAGGCCGTTGCCGGCGATGCGCTCGACGTCGTCCCAGGTGTGGGCCATGCCGGATCCCAGGCCGCCCATGGTGAAGGAGGGGCGGATGACGACGGGCAGGCCGAGGTCTGCGACGGTGTCGCGGACTTCTCGCATTGAGTGGCAGACCGCGGATCGCGGGACCTCGCCCCCGGCCTTGATGACGACGTCCTTGAACTGCTGGCGGTCCTCGCCGCGCTGGATGGCGTCCATGTCGGCGCCGATGAGCTCGACGCCGTGCTTGTCGAGGATGCCGGCCTCGTGGAGGGCGACGGCGGCGTTCAGTGCGGTCTGGCCGCCGAGGGTCGGCAGGAGCGCGTCGGGTTTCTCTTTGGCGATGATCTGCTCGATGACCTCGGTGGTGATCGGCTCGACGTAGGTGGCGTCGGCGAACTCGGGGTCGGTCATGATGGTCGCCGGGTTGGAGTTGACCAGGGTGACCCTGATGCCTTCCTCGCGGAGGACGCGGCACGCCTGGGTGCCGGAGTAGTCGAATTCGCAGGCCTGCCCGATCTGGATGGGGCCGGACCCGATGACCAGAACGTGGTGGATGTCGTCGCGTTTAGGCATCGGCCTTGGCCCCTTCATTGTTGTCGATGAGCGCGGTGAGGCGGTCGAACAGGTAGTCGGCGTCGTGCGGCCCGCCGGCGGCCTCGGGGTGGTACTGGACGGAGTAGGCGGGGACGTCGAGGCAGGTGAGGCCCTCGACGACGTCGTCGTTGAGGCACACGTGGCTGACCTGGACGCGCCCGAACTCGGTCTCGAAGAACTCGCCTGACTTGGGCGGTGCGAGGGCGAAGCCGTGGTTGTGGGCGGTGATCTCGACCTTGCGGGTGAGCCGGTCGAGGACGGGCTGGTTGATGCCGCGGTGGCCGTACTTGAGCTTGTAGGTGCCCAGGCCGAGCGCGCGTCCGAGGATCTGGTTGCCGAAGCAGATGCCGAAGACGGGGACCCGCCGCTGGAGGAGCTTCCTGGTGACGGAGACCTGGTGATCGGCGGTGGCCGGGTCGCCGGGGCCGTTGGAGAGGAACACCGCGTCGGGGTTGCCCGCCAGGAGCGTCTCGGCGTCGCTGTCCGCGGGGAACACGGTGGTGGTGATGCCCCGCTCGGCGAGGCGCCGCGGCGTGTTGCGCTTGATGCCGAGGTCGAGCGCGGCGACGGTGTACCTGGTGTCGCCGACGGCCTCGTAGGTGTAGGGCTCGGCGGTGGTGACGGCGTCGACGAGGTTGGCGCCGGCCATCTCGGGCGAGGCCTTGACGCGGGCGAGGAGCGTATCTGCGTCGGTCGAGCGCGAGGAGATGCCGACCCTCATGGCGCCGACCTCGCGCAGGTGGCGGGTGAGGGCGCGGGTGTCGACGCCGCAGATACCCACGATCCCCTGGGCGGCGAGCTCGTCTTCGAGGCCGCGCTTGGCACGCCAGTTGGAGGTGATGCGGGAGGGGTCGCGGACGACGTAGCCGGCGACCCAGATGCGGCGGGACTCGTCGTCCTCGTCGTTGATGCCGGTGTTGCCGATCTGCGGGGCGGTCTGGGCGACGACCTGGCCGTAGTAGGACGGGTCGGTGAGGGTCTCCTGGTAACCGGTCATGCCGGTCGAGAAGACGGCCTCGCCGAAGGTCTCACCGACTGAGCCGTAGGCCTCGCCGCGGAAGACGCGGCCGTCCTCGAGGACGAGGATCGCTGGTGCTCGGCTGCTCATTTGATCTCCTCTGCGACTTTTCCGTCGAGTACGGTGGCGCGTCCGCGCAGGAACGTCGCCTGCACGGTGACCGGGAGTTCCATCCCGGCGTAGGGGGTGTTCTGGGACAGCGAGGCCAGTTCGGTCGGGACGACCGTCCAGGTCTCGGCGGGGTCGACGAGCGTGAAGTTGGCTTCGGTGCCGGGCTCGGGATCGCGGCCGTGGGCGCTCAGCCCGGCGATGCGCGCCGGGGTGCGGGAGGTGCGCTCGGCGACGAGGTCCCAGTCGGCGCCGCCCGGGCCGCCGAGGGCGGCGACGGTGATCGACAGGGCCGTCTCGAGTCCCAGCATTCCGGGGCGGGCGGCGGACCATTCGCAGTCCTTGTCCTGCGGGGCGTGCGGGGCGTGGTCGGTGGCGACGGCGTCGACGACGCCCTCGGCGAGCGCGGCCCTGAGCGCGGCGACGTCGGCGCCCGAGCGCAGCGGCGGGTTCACCTTGTAGACCGGGTCGTAGGTGTGGGCCTTCTCGTCGGTCAGCAGCAGGTGGTGCGGGCAGACCTCGGCGGTGACCCGGACGCCGCGGGCCTTGGCCTCGCGGATGATCTCTACCGAGCGGGCCGTGGAGATGTGGCAGAAGTGGACGTGACCGCCGACGTATTCGGCCAGGAGCACGTCGCGGGCGATGACGGACTCTTCTGCGACGGCCGGCCAGCCGGGCAGGCCGAGCTCGGCGGAGACGGCGCCCTCGTTCATCTGCGCGCCCTCGGTGAGGCGCGGCTCCTCCGCGTGTTGGGCGATGAGCCCGTCGAACGTCTTGACGTATTCCAGGGCCCGGCGCATAAGGCGCGGGTCGTGGACGCAGTGGCCGTCGTCGGAGAACATGCGGACGTGCGCCGCCGAGTCTGCCATCGCGCCGATTTCGGCGAGGCGCTCGCCGGCGAGCCCGACCGAGACCGCGCCGATGGGCTGTACGTCGGCGTAGCCTGCGGCGCGGCCGAGCGTGGCGACCTGCTCGACGACGCCGGCGGTGTCGGCCACCGGGTAGGAGTTCGCCATGGCGCACACGGCGGTGTAGCCGCCCTTGGCGGCGGCGCGGGTGCCGGTCAGGACGGTCTCGGCGTCCTCGCGTCCGGGCTCCCTCAGGTGGGTGTGGAGGTCGACCAGGCCGGGCAGGAGCACCAGGCCGTCGGCGTCGATCACCTCGGCGCCGACGGCGCTCGGTGTCCCGACCTCGGCGACGCGGCCGCCGCGGACGAGGACGTCCGCCCTGCCGCGGCCGACGATGTCGGCGCCCTTGATGAGTTTGACGTCGTTCACTGGGCGTCTCCGTTCGTCAGCAGGAGGTAGAGGACGGCCATGCGGACCCAGACGCCGTTGGCGACCTGCTCGGTGATGGTGGCTCGGGGCGAGTCGGCGACGCGCGCGGCGATCTCCATGCCCCGGTTCATCGGTCCGGGGTGCATGACGATGCCGTGGCCGGGCATGAGCGCCAGGCGGCGCTCGTCGAGCCCGTAGAGGCGGGCGTACTCGTTGGTCGTGGGGAAGAACGCGTCGTTCATGCGCTCGCGCTGGACGCGGAGCATCATGACCGCGTCGGCGTCTTTGAGGCTCGCGTCGAGGTCGTAGGAGATCTCCACCGGCCATGCGTCGATGTCGGTGGGGAGCAGAGTGGGTGGTCCGACCAGGCGCACCCGTGCGCCCAGTTTGGACAGCAGCCAGATGTTGGACCTGGCGACCCGGCTGTGCAGGATGTCGCCGACGATGGCGACGGTGCGGCCCTCGATGCCCCCGAGGCGCTCGCGCATCGTGTAGGCATCGAGGAGGGCCTGGGTGGGGTGGGCGTGGGTGCCGTCGCCCGCGTTGAGGACGGCGCCGTCGACCCACTGTGTGAGGCGCTGCGGCGCGCCCGAGGCGGGGTGGCGGATGACCACGGCCTCGGGACCCATGGCCTGCAACGTGAGCGCGGTGTCCTTGAGGCTCTCGCCCTTGCTGACGCTGGAGGTCTTCGCCGAGAAGTTCACGACGTCGGCGCTCAGGCGCTTGGCGGCGGTCTCGAAGGAGGTGCGGGTGCGGGTCGAGTCCTCGTAGAAGAGGTTGACCACGGTGCGCCCGCGGAGTGTCGGCAGCTTGGGCACCTCGCGGCCGGAGACCGCGTCGGCCATCTGGCCGGTGAGGTCGAGGATGAGCTCGGCCTCCTCGCGTGTGAGCTGTTTGGTCGTCAGGAGGTGCTTCATCGCTCCTCGCCTCCGGTGAGCAACACGGCGTCGTCGCCGTCGTACTCGGTCAGGTGGACCGCCACGCTCTCGCTGCGGGAGGTGGGGATGTTCTTGCCGACGTAGTCGGCGCGGATGGGCAGCTCGCGGTGGCCGCGGTCGACCAGGATCGCGAGCTGGACCTGATCGGGCCGGCCCAGGTCGTAGAGGGCGTTGAGGGCGGCGCGGACGGTGCGCCCGGAGTACAGGACGTCGTCGACGAGGATGACCCGCTGGCCGTCCACTCCGGATGGTGGCAGGTCGGTCGGACCGAGCGGCCGCAGGGCCCCGCGGCGCAGGTCGTCCCGGTAGAGGGTGATGTCGAGCGTCCCGGCCGGGACGTCGACGTCGGCGAAGCGGCGGATGCGGTCGGCCAGCCGCCCGGCGAGCGCGACGCCGCGAGTGGGTATGCCTAGGAGCATCGTGTCCGGCGCACCCTTGGTCTTCTCGAGGATCTGGTGGGCGATGCGGTCGAGGATCCGGCTGATGTCGTCAGCGGCGAGGATCTGCTTGCCTCCGGGGGGCTCGTCCGGGTTACCGGACGACGCACGACGGGCACGGTCAGCCACGCGAACCTCCTTCTCCGCCTCACTGGACGGTCTGTTAAAGAACGGTTTCGTCGGGAGTGATCCTACGCCGTCCGTAACGGAGCGTGAAGGCGGATCGGGCGCGGACGACACCGAAACTCGACCGTTTGCCGGGTTTAGTAAGGTTTGCAAGGCTGTTATGAGGCCCTCACGCGACGAAGAACACTAGTTTCGGGGACCCCAACGGCCAATGGTCACCGACTGTAGTCAACAATAGAATTCCTCTCGTACCGAAAACTTGGAGTTGATCCCAACATGGCGACATCTGACTACGCCAAGGCGCTCGGCAACCGGCTGCGTGACATCCGCATGCAGCAGGGGCTGTCGTTGCAAGGCGTCGAGGACAAGTCCGGCGGCAAGTGGAAGGCCGTCGTCATCGGTTCCTACGAGCGGGGCGACCGGTCCATCACCGTCAGCCGCCTCGCCGAACTGGCCGACTTCTACCGGATCCCCGTCTCGGAGCTGCTGCCGGAGGGCGTGCCGCTCCCGATCGAGCAGCCCGAGAAGATCGTCCTCAACCTGGAGGCTCTCTACGACCACCCCGACACGGAGCTGGAGCACGTCGCCAGGCTGGCGCGCTCGATCCAGCAGCGGCGCGGCGACTACAACGGCCGGATCCTCTCGATCCGCGCCGACGACCTCTACACCCTGGCGGTCATCTACTCGACCACGCCCTCGGGCCTGATCGAGAAGCTCGAGGACTTCGGCGTCCTCGTCCACGACCTCCAGGCGTTCTTCGCGGCCGAAGAATAGGCCGCACGACCACCGCACGACGACCGAGCCGCATCCTCCGATCCCCTGCGGCCGGGCACGTCCCACGGGCGCTCTGCGAGCGCTACCCCGTACGACACGGCCGGGCCGCCTCGAGGGCGTCCCGGCCGTCGTGCTCGCCGCTCAATCCTCGCCGCGTTCGGCTTCGGTGTGGGCGGCCTTGTCGAGGACGGCGTTGATGAACGCCGGGTCGTCCGAGGAGCCGATCTGCTCGGCCACCCGCAGTGCCTCCTTGATGGCCACCGGCGCGTCCACGTCGTCGACGAAGCGGATCTCGTAGAGGCCCATCCTCAGCACATTGCGGTCGACCGCGGGCATCCGGTCGACCGCCCATCCCGACGCGGACTCGGTGAGCCCGGCGTCGATCTCGTCGATGTGGTCGGCGACGCCCTGCACCAACTGCGCGGCATAGGCGGGGAGCCTGGGCGCCTCGGGGTCCTCGGCCGCCCGCTTCGCGCGCTCGGCCAGAACGGTCTCGACGGGCTCGTCGCGGCTCTCGGCCTCGTAGAGGATCTCGACCGCGCGCATCCGCCACTTCGTCCGCGCGGTGAGCGGACCTGTCTGAGTCTTCTTCTTCCCCACTGGCCTAGGCCCGCGAGAGGTATTTGCCGTCGCGGGTGTCGACCTTGATCTTCTCGCCGTTCTCGATGAACAGCGGCACGCCCACCTGCGCGCCCGTCTCGACGGTGGCGGGCTTGGTGCCGCCGGAGGAGCGGTCGCCCTGGAGGCCGGGCTCGGTGTAGGTGATCACGAGCTCGACCGCCGCGGGCAGCTCGATGTAGAGGGCCTTGCCCTCGTACATGGCGACCGTCGCGTCGGAGTTCTCCAACAGGAACTTCCAGGCGTCGCCGACCAGGCCGGGGCCCAGCGGGTACTGGTCGTAGGTCTCCATGTCCATGAACACGAAGTCCTCGCCCTCCTTGTAGAGGTACTGCATGGTGCGACGGTCGACGGTCGCGGTCTCCACCTTCGTGCCGGCGTTGAACGTCTTGTCGACGATCTTGCCCGACGGGATCTGCTTCAGCGTCGTGCGCACGAACGCCGGGCCTTTGCCGGGCTTGACGTGCTGGAATTCCTGGACCTGCCAGAGTTGGCCCTCCAGGTTGAGCACCAGGCCGTTCTTGAGGTCGTTCGTGGTTGCCACGTGCGTTCGTCTCTTTCGGTAGAGGATTTGAGCGGACCGACCGTCAATGGTAGCTAGTGCGCCAGGCCAGCTCGGAGCTGGCTACGCCGCCTGTGGTCAGCGGCGCAGCCAGGTCGTCGGGTTCCAACCCTGCATGCGCGGGGAACACTCCTGGAGCCACTCGATGAGCCCCCCATCGTGGGGATCACCCCCACATCCGTGGGGATCAATCACTTCGCCAGTTGGTGAAGTGCCATCAAATACCCGTCGAACCCGAGCCCGACAATGATGCCGGTCGCGTATGACGAAACGTATGAGTGGTGGCGGAATGTCTCTCGCGCGAAGACGTTGGAGATGTGAACTTCGATGAGCGGAGCCGTCAGCTGCGCGCAGGCATCGCCGATTGCCACCGATGTGTGGGTCCAAGCAGCGGCGTTGAGTACCACCGGGTATGCGTTGTCAGCCGCCTCGTGGAGCCAAGCGAGCAGCTCGTTCTCGGCGTTGGTCTGGCGGAAATCGACCTCCAGACCCACTTCCTTGCCCCTATTGACGCATAGATCGGCCAGGTCGTCGAGAGTGGCGGAACCGTAGATCGCGGGTTCGCGTCTGCCGAGCCGGTTGAGGTTGGGGCCGTTGAGCACCAGTGTCTTCATGCGGTCAGCCTTTCATAGGCCTCGCGCTGCTGGGCGACGGTGACGTCCTCGACTACGGCGGCCTTGCCGAGGTCGTCGAGGAGGACGAACCGCTGGGTCTTGCCGACGTTCTTCTTGTCGATCCTCATGACTCCGCTGATCTCTTCCCAGCGGCCCGCCCGGTACGTCGTCGGCAGACCGAGGGACTCCAGGACCGCCTTGGTGCGCTCGACCAGGTCGACACGGCCGGTGATAGCCCCGAGGTGGGCGGCGTAGACCATGCCGACGGCGACGGCGTCGCCGTGCCGCCAGCGGTAGTGCTCCAGCTTCTCGACGGCGTGCGCGAAGGTGTGCCCGTAGTTGAGGATGGCCCGCAGGCCGCCCTCCTTGAGATCGGAGGCCACGACCTCGGCCTTGACGGCGATCGCGCGTTCGACCAGCTCGGCGCAGACCGGGCCGGCGGCGTCGAGGGCCGCCTCGGGGTCCGCCTCGACCAGGTCGAGGATCACCGGGTCGGCGATGAAACCCGCCTTGACGACCTCGGCCAGTCCGGCGGCGAGATCGCGCTCCGGGAGGGTCGCGAAGTTGTCGAGGTCGACCAGGACCGCGCGCGGCGGGTGGAAGGCCCCGACGAGGTTCTTGCCGGCGGCGGTGTTCACTCCGGTCTTGCCGCCCACGGCGGCGTCGACCGCGCCGAGCAGCGAGGTCGGGACGTGGACGACCGCGACGCCGCGCAGCCAGCAGGCCGCGACGAACCCGGCCAGGTCGGTGACCGCACCACCGCCGACGCCGATGACGACGTCGGTGCGGGTGAAGCCCTCGGCTCCGAGCGCCTCCCAGCACTGCTCGGCCACGGTGACGGTCTTGCCGTCCTCGGCGTCGGGGATCTCCATGAGGGTCGCCTCGACGCCCTCGGGTACGAGCGCGCCGACCCGTTCGGCGAGCGCGGCGGTGCTGGCGGTGTGCACGACGGCGACGCGGGCGGCCCGGTCCAGGTACTCGGGCAGACGGGCGACGACGCCGCGTCCGATGAGGACCGGATACGGGGCGTCGGCGTCGTTCACGGTGACGGTGCGAGTCCCGAGCCTGGCGGCGATCTCCTCGGCCAACTCCCTCACGTCCCTTCCGGTGGTGTCGATCTCGATGTCGGCGACCTGGCGGTAGAGCGGGAGACGCTCGTCCATGAGCCTGCGCATCGTGGCGCGCGGGTTGACCGCCAGCAGCGGGCGACCGCGGTCGATCTCGGTGCGTTTGACGGCCTCGGCGAGGTCGACGAGCAGATGCACCACGGGCACGTCCGCGAGGAGCCCCCGGGTGGCCTCGGCCATGACCGCTCCCCCGCCGAGGGCGAGGACGCCGTCGTGCTCGGCGACTGCGCGGCGCACGGCCTCGCGTTCGAGCTCGCGGAAGTGGTCCTCGCCGTCGTCGACGAAGATGTCGGGGATCGGCTTGCCCGCGGCGGCGGCGATGTCGGCGTCGGTGTCGCGGAAGGTGACTCCGAGCAGTTCGGCCAACGCGGTGCCGGCGGTGGTCTTGCCCGAGCCGGGCGGACCGACGATGACGACAAGGCTCATCAGCGTTCACTCCGGTTTGGGGCGAGGCGTCGCGAAGCGGCGCCGGCGGGGAGGGGCGACGGGTGCGGGCCCATCACTTCACCCGCAGGTTCTGGAGGTAGTTCTCGCAGTTGCGGCGGGCCTCGCCGACCGAGTCGCCGCCGAACTTCTCCAGGGCGGCCTCGGCGAGAACGTAGGCGACCATCGACTCGGCGACGACGCCTCCGGCGGGCACGGCGCACACGTCGGAGCGCTGGTTGATCGCCTCGGCGGCCTCGCCGGTGGCGGTGTCGATGGTGCGCAGCGGGCGGGTCAGCGACGAGATGGGCTTGAGCATCGCCGAGACGCGCACCGGCTGGCCGGTGGTGATGCCGCCTTCGAGGCCGCCGGCGCGGTCGGTGACGCGTTCGACGCCTTCGACGCCCGGCACGATCTCGTCGTGGGCGGCCGAGCCGCGGACGGCGGCCTGCATGAGGCCGTCGCCGATCTCGACGGCCTTGACCGACTGAATCGACATGAGCGCGGTGGCCAGGCGGGCGTCGAGCTTGCGGTCCCATTGCACGTGGGAGCCGAGGCCGGGCGGGACGTTGTAGGCGAGGACCTCGACGACGCCGCCGAGGGTGTCGGCATCCTTCTTGGCGGCGTCGACCTCGGCGACCATGCGGGCCGAGGCATCGGGGTCGAGGCAGCGCAGGGGGTCGGCGTCGATGGCCTCGAAGTCGGCCGGGGTGGGGACGGTGCCGTCCTTGACGCGGACTCCTCCGAGGGCCTTGACGTGGGAGAGGATCTCGATGCCGAAGGCCTGCTTGAGGAAAGACTTGGCGGCGGTGCCGCCGGCGACGCGCGCGGCCGTCTCGCGCGCGGAGGCGCGCTCCAGGATCGGGCGGGCGTCGGTGTGGTCGTACTTCTGCATGCCGGCCAGGTCGGCGTGGCCGGGCCTGGGGCGGGTGAGGGGGGTGTTGCGGGCGAGGCCTTCGAGCACGGCCTCGTCGACGGGGTCGGCGGCCATGACCTGCTCCCACTTGGGCCATTCGGTGTTGCCGACTTTGATGGCGACGGGCGAGCCGAGGGTGCGGCCGTGCCGCACCCCGCCGATGAAGGCGACCTCGTCGGCCTCGAACTTCATACGGGCGCCGCGTCCGTAACCGAGGCGCCGTCGGGCCAGTTCGGCGGCCACTGCTCCGGTGGTGAGCTCGATTCCGGCGGGCATGCCGTCGAGGGTGACCACGAGTTCGGGTCCGTGTGATTCTCCAGCTGTCATCCATCGCAACACGCCGTCAAGTCTGCCACCCGGCCCGATGTGACCCGGCACCTGGTGGGAGGCGTGTCCCACCGGCCGGACGCGTTCACTCGTAGGAGCCGAAGTCCACGATGACGCAGCGTTCGTCGCCGATGACCTCGGCGTCGTGGCCGGGCTCGACATAGAACGTGTCCCCGGCGTGGACCTCCTTGACGCTGCCGTCGTCCATCATGACCCGCAGGTGGCCTTCGGTGCAGTAGCCGAGGTGCCGGTTGGGACAGGTCTCGGTCCCCACGAGCGGCTTGGCGTGCTCCGCCCAGTGCCAGCCGGGTTCGAACACGGAGTGCACGACGGGCCTGCCGTCGAGCATGACCACTTCCTTGACGCCCATGTGGTCGACGAACTCCGCCTTGTCGCTCGGGTGATCGAAGTCCTTCACGTCGATGGTGTGCATGATTCTTCACTCCCTTTCAGGTCGAGACTAGAACGGGAGCGACCGGCGCAACCGGATACCGGCGACTATCGGTGTTCGGAGGAGGAAGGCCCCGGTGGCGCCCTCGCCGGCCCTCGCTCCTGTCGGAGCAAGGCCCTCAGGCGGACTGGATCCCGCTCCTGGCCTGTTCGAGCATGAACGCGGCCCTGGGGTGGACGAGGAACGGCATGAAGTCCTCGCGGGACGACAGCTCGATGTATTCAAAACCGAGGTCGGCCACGATGGGCACCATGTCGGTCAGCGACAGGTGCCCCAACGGCGTCGGGTCGAGCGCGATCTTCACGATGGCTCCCTTCTATGCGTAGAAGCTCGGTCGCTCGGGCAGGTCGACCGGGACGATCAGGCCGGAGTCCAGCGCCTGGACGGCGGCGTTGGTGACGACGGTGGCGGCGTAGCCGTCCCAGGAGGAGGGGCCGGTCGGCTCCTCCTCGTTCGCGACGGCGTCGATCCACTCCTGGAGCTCGACGTCGAAGGCCACGGTGAACCGGTCCTTGAATTCCTGGACGATGCCGTACCCGGACGTGGCCGCGGTGCGGATGCCCGCCCTGGCCGGGTCGGGCAGGCGCACCGTCCCCGTCTCGCCGACGACCTCGCACTGGATGTCGTAGCCGTACTGGCAGTTGACGAACACCTCGACGTCGACGCGGGCTCCGGCGGCGGTCTCGAGCAGGAGCATCTGCGGGTCCTGGAGGTGCTCGAACCGCTTGGAGGTCTTGCGCGGCGTGAGCACCTGTACCGAGGTGAACTCGTCGGCGAGGAGCCAGCGCAGTGTGTCGATCTCGTGGACGGCGGTGTCCTGCGCGGCCATGGCGGAGTGGTAGGACTCGCGGACGCTCGGGTTGCGGTGGACGCAGTGCGCCATGAGCGGCACGCCGATCCGTCCGGCGTCGATGACGTCCTTCATCTCGCGGTATCCGGGGTCGTAGCGGCGCATGAAGCCGACCTGGACGAGTCTGCGCCCGAATGCCTGCTCGGCCTCCATGACGCGAAGGCCGTCGGCGGCGTCGGTCGTGAGCGGCTTCTCGCAGAACACCGACTTCCCCGCCTTGATGCAGGCGAGCACCTGCTCGGCGTGGACGGGACCCCAGGAGGTCACGACGACGGCGTCGACCGCGGGGCCGTCGATCAGCTTCTCAGCCGAGTCGACCACCTCGGCCCCCGCGATGCCCGCCACTTCGGCGGCGCGCTGGAGGTCGATGTCGGTGACCGCCGCGACCTTCGCTCCGGAGACGAGGTGCGTCAGGCGACGCACGTGCTCCTCGCCGATCCAGCCGGTCCCGATCACGCCGATGCCGATGGTCATTCGATTCAGCCCTTCTTCTCTGGTGCGGTGGCGCGTTCGAGCTCCGCGCCTGCGGACATGCGGAGGTCCTCCAGGGTCGGCTCCGAGCGCGGCGCGGTGGCGGCGAGGATGGGAACCAGTCGTCGTTGCATGGTCATGTGGACATCCCTTTCCAGGGAGGTTTCGCCGCTCCTCAGGTCCGCTGGTAGCGGGCGCCGAGGCCGCAGCTGTTGAGGTGGTCGCGAGTCCTCACCGCGATCGGGTAGGGAACGTCGGACTCGCACGGATACAGGTCCTGCTCGACGATCACGAACAGTTCGGCGTCGAGCTTGGAGAGCTCGGTGACGACGTCGGCGGGGCTGGGCACCCCCGCGGGCGGCTCGACGCACACCCCTCGTTTGACGGCCTCCCCGAATCCGAGTCCCTCGTCGTTCACCTGCTGAAGCACGTCCGGGTCCATCTGTTTGATGTGGACGTATCCGATGCGCTCGGCGTAGCGGCGTATGAGGTCGACGTTGTCGCCTCCGCCGTAGGCCACGTGCCCGGTGTCCAGGCACAGCGACACGTATTTAGAATCCGTCCCGTCGAGGAACGCCTCGATCTGCGGCTGGGTCATGATCTGGGAGTCGGCGTGCGGGTGGACCGCGATCGTGACGCCGTGCTCCTCGAACATCAGCCTGCCGACGCGGTTCGCCGCGGCGTGGACGGTCTTCCACTGCTCGGCGTCCCAGTCGACGACGTCGCAGATCGCACCGGTCTTCTCGTCGCGGAAAAGCGGCGGGATGAACACGACGTGCTTCGCCCCCTGGGAGGCGGTGAGCGCGGCGACCTTGGAGACGGTCGCGATCGTCTCGTCGAACATCTCCGGCCGGTGAAGGTTCCCGAACACGGTGCCGCCGGAGACCTTGAGGCCGCGCCTGCCGACCTCCTCGGTCAGCTCGTCGGGGTCGGTCGGCAGATAGCCGTAGGGGCCGAGCTCCAGCCACTCGTAGCCGGCCTGCGCGAGCTCGTCGAGGAACTGCGTGTACGGCAGTTGGAACTCGTCGTCGGGGAACCACACTCCCCATGAGTCGGGCGCGGAGCCCAGGCGCAGGTTGCGGGCTTGATTCGTCGACATCAGGTGGTCTCCTGTCCGGTCAGCTGGATGTGGGGAAGTTGAGCTGGGCGGCCTGGGCCTCGGTGTGCTTGGGCCAGCGCGCGGTCACGACCTTGGCGCGGGTGTAGAACTGGACGCCCTCGGGACCGTGGATGTGGCTGGAGCCGAACAGGGAGTCCTTCCAGCCGCCGAAGGAGTAGTGCGCGTTCGGGACGGGGATCGGCACGTTGACGCCGATCATGCCGACGTCGACACCTCGTTCGAAGGTGCGGACGGCGCCGCCGTCGAAGGTGAAGATCGCCGTGCCGTTGCCGTAGGGGTTGGCGTTGATGAGGTCGATGGCCGCCTCGAGGGTCTCGACCCGGACGACGGCGAGAACCGGCCCGAAGACCTCGTCCTGGTAGACGTCCATGTCGGGCGTGACGTGGTCGAGCACGGTCGGGCCGACGAAGAAGCCGTCCTGGTGGCCCTCGATCTTCAGGTCGCGGCCGTCGACGACGGGGGTGGCGCCTTGGACGAGACTGGAGTCTATGTAGCCGGTGACGCGGTCGCAGGCGGCTCGGGTGACGACCGGTCCCATCTCGGATTCGGGGTCGTCGCCGGGACCGACCGCGACCGCTTCGGCCTTCACCTTGAGCAGGTCGACGAGCTCGTCGGCGGCGTCGCCGACGGCGACCGCGACTGAGACGGCCATGCACCGCTGCCCGGCCGAGCCGAACGCGGCGGCGGCCAGCTGGTTCGCGGCCCAGTCCATGTTGGCGTCGGGCAGGACCACGGCGTGGTTCTTGGCGCCGCCGAGCGCCTGGACCCGTTTGCCGTTCGCGGTGGCCTGCTCGTGGATGTACCTGGCGATCGGCGTGGAGCCGACGAAGGACACCGCGGCGACGTCGGGGTTGGTCAGGAGTGCGTCGACGGCCTCCTTGTCGCCGTTGACGACGTTGAACACGCCGTCGGGGAGCCCGGCCCGGGCGTAGAGCTCGGCGATGAACCGGCTCGCGGAGGGGTCGCGTTCGGACGGTTTGAGCACGAAGGTGTTGCCGGTGGCGATCGCGACGGGGTGCATCCACATCGGCACCATCACCGGGAAGTTGAACGGTGTGACCCCGGCGCACACGCCGAGCGGTTCGCGGAAGTCGTAGGAGTCGACCCCGCCGGAGACGTCGACCGACAGGCCGCCCTTGAGCGCGGAGGTGACGCCGCAGGCGAACTCGATGACCTCGCGGCCGCGGACGATCTCGCCTCGGGCGTCGTCGACGACCTTGCCGTGCTCGGCGGCGATGATCTTCGCGAGTTCGAGCTCGTGGCGCTCGACCAGGTCCCGCAGCCTGAACATGACGCGGCTGCGCTTTGTCAGCGATTCGTGCCGCCAGGACTGGAAGGCCGCCGCCGCGGCGGCCACGGCGGCGTCGACGTCGGCGGAGGAGGCGAGACGCACCTGGGCCTGCTCGCGGCCGGTCGCGGGGTTCCACACGGGCGCGAGCCGGCCGGATTCGCCGGCGGCGCTCTTCCCGCCGATCCAGTGGTCGATGGTCGTCGGCATTGCTCGGCTCCTAGAGGTAGTGGCGCTGGCCGCGCTTGCTGGACTCGTAGGCGGCGCGCGCCTCACGTGTGGACTCGAGGGTCGCGGTCTCGGATACGGGCACGTCCCACCAGGCGCTCTGGGGCAGTCCGGGCGAGTAGGGGTCGGTCTCGACGTGGACGACGGTGGTGGTCTCGGCGGCTTTGGCCCGTTCGAGCGCGTCCTTGAAGTCGGCGACGGTCTTCGCGGTGATGACGTCGGCGCCGAGGCTGGCGGCGTTGGCGGCCAGGTCGACCGGCAGGACGTCGCCGTCGAGCCGGCCGGTCTCGGCGTCGCGGTAGCGGTACTCGGTGCCGAAGCGCCGGCTGCCGAGCGTTTCGGACAGGGCCCCGATCGAGGCGAAGCCGTGGTTCTGGACGATGACGACGACGATCTTCAGGCCTTCGGAGATCGCGGTGGTGATCTCGGAGGAGAGCATGAGGTACGAGCCGTCGCCGACGAGGACGAAGACCTCGCGGCGCGGGTCGGCGAGTTTGCAGCCGAGCCCGGCGGCGACCTCGTATCCCATGCAGGAGTAGCCGTATTCGACGTGGTACTGCTTGGGGTCCCGCGAGCGCCACATCATCTGGAGGTCGCCGGGCATCGAGCCGGCGGCGTTGACGACGATGTCGCGCTCGTCCATGGCGTCGTTGAGGGCGCCGAGGATCTCGGTCTGGGCGGGGAGCGGCTCGTGCCCGAGGTGCCTGGCGCCGTCGATGACGGCCTGCCAGTCGGCCGCGAGCTGCGTGGCCCGCCGGGTCCAGGCGGGGGCGGTCTTCCAGCCGCGCAGGCCCTCGGCGAGGGCCTCGATGCCGGTGCGGGCGTCGGCGACGAGCGTGGCCGCAGAGTGCTTGGCGGCGTCCATCGGCACGACGTTGAGGTTGACGAACCTGACGTCGGGGTTGCCGAAGACGGTGTGGGAGGCGGTGGTGAAGTCGGAGTAGCGGGTGCCGATGCCGAGTACCGCGTCGGCGTCGTGCGCGAGGTGGTTGGCGGCGCGCGAGCCGGTCGAGCCGAGGGCGCCGACGGCCTGCGGGTGATCCCACGGCACCGAGCCGCGGCCGGCATGGGTCTCGGCTACGGGGATGCCGTGCGCGGCGGCGAACTCGCGCAGACGCCCGGTTGCGCCTGAGTAGACGACGCCTCCTCCGGCGACGATGAGCGGCTTCCGCGCGCTCCGGAGCGCTTCGATCGCGGCGGCGAGTTCGGCCGCGTCGGGAGCGGGACGCCTGATGCGCCAGGTGCGGCGGCGGAAGAAGTCGACCGGCCAGTCGAACGCTTCGGCCTGGACGTCCTGGGGCAGGGAGATGACGACCGCGCCGGTCTCGACCGGGTCGGTGAGCACCCGCATGGCGGCCAGCGCCGACGGGATCAGCTGCTCGGGGCGCGAGACGCGGTCGAAGAACTTGGAGACGGGCCGGAACGCGTCGTTGACCGAGACGTCGAGCGCGCGGGTGTCTTCGAGCTGCTGGAGGACCGGGTCGGGGATGCGGCCGGCGAAGACGTCGCTGGGCAGAAGGAGGACCGGGAGCCGGTTGACGGTCGCCAGCGCGGCGCCGGTGACCATGTTGGTCGAGCCGGGGCCGATGGAGGAGGTGCAGGCGTAGGTGGAGAGCCGGTCGTTCACCTTGGCGTAGGCGGCCGAGGCGTGGACCATGGCCTGCTCGTTGCGGGCGAGGAGGTAGGGCATGTCGAGGTCGTCCTCTGCGGCTTGGAGCAGGGCCTGTCCGATGCCGGCGACGTTGCCGTGGCCGAAGATCCCGAACGTCCCGGCGATGAGGCGGTGCTTCTCGCCGTCGCGTTCGGTCCACTGCTCGGCCAGGAATCTGACCAGGGCCTGCGCGACGGTCAGTCGGATGGTGTCAGCGGACATCGTCGTCCCCTTCGTTCTCTCTGGTGGAGGTGAGCGGCAGTCGCGGGTCGATCTCCTGTGCGTCCCAGGTGGCGCGGATCCAGCCGTGGGCGGGGTCGTCGCAGATGAGCCAGGCGCGATCGGAGCCGGGTCCGGCCATGACGTTGAGGTAGTAGAGGTGGTAGCCGGGGGCGGCGGCGCTGGGGCCGTGCCAGCCGTGCGGGATGAGGACGACGTCGCCGCTCTCGACCGCTTTGGAGACCTCGATCGGGCGGGCTTCGGTGCCGTAGACGCGTTGCCATCCGAAGCCTTCACCGGAGACTTCGAAGTAGTAGATCTCTTCGAGTTCGGCTTCGCCGTCGCGCTCCTCGTCGTGTTTGTGGGGCGGGTAGGAAGACCAGTTCGACGAGGGGGTGAGGACTTCGCAGGCGATGAGTTTGTCGGCCTCGAAGGTCTCGGGGGTGCAGAAGTTGTTGACCTGCCTTGATGCCTGGCCGGCGCCCCGGAGTTCGACCGGGACGTCTTCGGCCGGGCCGTAGCGGGCGGTCAGGCGCCGCTCGCACTTGGCCGATGGCAGGGCGAAGCGTCCGCCGTGTTCGCTGGCGACGGTGACCGTGGCGTCCCTTGGCGCGTAGGCGAAGTCGGTGACGCGGGTGAAGACGCCTCTGCGGCCCTGGACGTCGAAGGTCCGGCCGTCGCAGTGGACGGTGCAGCCGCCTGCGAGGGGCAGCACGAGGGTCTCGGCGTCCCCGGTGTCGAAGGTGTGCGAGCCTCCGGCCTCCAGGTTGAGGACGCTGAGGCCCGAGTAGCCCCAGCCGGCGGACTCGGGGGTCACGACGGTCTCATAGGGGCCTTCGGCGGTGGATCCGGCCGGGAGGTGGTGTTTCGCGTTCACAGGAGGTTCACCACCGATTCGATCGCGTCGGCGACGTCGCCGTCGGCGGGGTACAGCAGGGACCGGCCGACGGTCAGGCCGACCACGTTGGGCAGCGCCAGAGATTCCGCCCAGCTCTCGCGCTGGGCCTCGATGTCGGTCACCTCGCCGCCGAGGACGACCGTCGGCAGGGTCGAGGCGGCGGCGACGCGCGCCATGTCGGGGGCGGTCGGGAGCTTGAGCCAGGTGTAGGCGCTGGTGGTCCCGAGCCCCGAGGCGATCGCGGCGGACTTGACGACGGCTTCGGTGGACAGGTCGTTGACGACCTTTCCGTCGACCCATTGCGAGAGGAACGGCTCGACCATGGCGATGCGGCCGCGTTCGGCGAGCGCGTTGACGGCCCGGGCGGTGTGCTCCAGGACGGACGGGGTGGCCGGGTCGTCGAGTGCTATGCGGGTGAGCATCTTGCCGCCGTCGAAGCCCATCGCGGCGACGGCGGCGGCGTCGTAGCCGGTGAACCGGTCGTCGATCTCGAAGCTCGACCCGGCCAGGCCGGCCCGGTTCATCGAGCCGAACACGACCTTGCCCTCCAGGGAGCCGAGCAGCAGCAGGTCTTCGAGGATGTCGGCGGTGGCGAGCACCCCGTTGCATCCGGGATGGTCGAGGGCGATGCGCAGCCGGTCGAGCAGGTCGCCCCGGTCGGCCATGGCGAAGGGGTCGCCGCCGGTCCCGAGCGCTCCGCGCGCGGGATGGTCGGCGGCGATGACGAAGCACTTTCCACTGGGCCCGACCGGGCCCTCGGCCTTCTTGCGGGCGTAGGCGGCCTCGGCGATCGCGGCGGGCCGGTGGAGCCTGGTCTCGGCCAGGCGGGCGAGGGTGTCAGCGTGCATCGGCGGCCTCCCGCAGCTTCGCGTCGACCTCGGCCCCGGTCGGCATGGCCGAGGAGCAGGCCAGGCGGCCGGCGACGATCGCGCCTGCCGCGTTGGCGCGCGCGATGATGTCGGCGGTGTCGAGTCCGGAGAGGAGTCCGTGGACGAGGGCGCCGCCGAAGGCGTCGCCGGCGCCGAGACCGTTGACGACCTCGACCGGCGCGGGCGGCAGCTCGACCTCGCCCGAGTCGTCGACGGCGAGGACGCCTTCGGGGCCCTGCTTGACGATGGCGAGCCTGACGCCCTTGTCCCGGAGGCGCTTCGCGGCCTCGCGCGGGTCGCGCGCACCGACGGCGACCTCGACCTCGTCGCGGTTGCCGACGGCGACGTCCGCGAAGTCGAGCGCCCGGTCGACCCACTGGTGGGCTTCGTCGGGGCTGTCCCAGAACATCGGCCGCCAGTCCAGGTCGAGGATGGTGTGGCGGCAGGGCCCGCTCGATTCGAGGGCGGCGAGCGTCGCGCTGCGACTGGGCTCGGCGCACAGGCCGGTGACGGTGGCCCAGAAGACATCGGCGGCGGCGATCGCCTCGGTGTCGAGCTCGGCGGCCTCGAGGTTGAGGTCGGGGGCCTTGGGGTAGCGGTAGAAGTA
This sequence comes from Glycomyces sp. L485, assembly GCF_022548875.1. GTDB lineage: Bacteria > Actinomycetota > Actinomycetes > Mycobacteriales > Micromonosporaceae > Glycomyces. The sequence continues at coordinate 134,987 of NZ_JAKZEW010000004.1, forward strand.
GAGCGGGAAGTCGTCCGGGGGGAAGACCTCGCAGAGCGTCAGCGGGGTGGGGTTGTCCAGGTCGGTGCCGACGAAGCGGTCGTCCACCCCGAACTCGGCGAGGGCCCGGCGCACGTACGTCCCGAACGGGTCGTCGCCGACCTTGGTGACGACGGCCGAGCGCCGCCCGTACCTGGCCGCGGCGACCGCGACGTTCGTCGGGCTGCCGCCCAGGTACTTGTTGAACGACGTCACCTCGGGGATGGGGACGCCGGTCTGTGCCGGGTAGAGGTCGACGCCCACGCGTCCCATGGTGATCACCTCGATCGGTCGATCACCGTGGACGGCCTGCCGCTTCGGAGCCAACATTGCCTCCCATTGAAGTATGAAAAGGGGGCATATGCAGATGAAATCGTCATATGCGGGCATATTTTGAACCTAGAGCGCGCTACTAGAGCGCGCTAGTAGGGCTAGAATGGCATGCACCACGTCCCTCAGTCAAGGATTCGGAACTAAAAATCTCAATATGTTCGTATCGGAAGGATAACGGCGTGATGAGCCCCCTGGACCCCCTGAACCAACCCGACCGCACCCCGGCACCGCGGTCGCGCAAGCCCACAATGGCCGACGTGGCCGCACGGGTCGGCGTCTCACGCGCCCTGGTCTCCCTGGTGTTCCGCGGCCAGCCCGGAGCCAGCCCCGAGACGCGCGAGCGGGTCTTCGAGGCCGCGGCCGAGCTCGGCTACCGGCCCGACATCGCCGCGCGCCTGCTGGCCAGGGGACGCAGCAAGGTGCTCGGGATCCTGTTCACCGCGCGCAACCCGTACCACGTCGACCTCGTCGAGGCCATCTATCCGGCCGCCGAGGAGCTCGGCTACGACCTGGTGCTCAGCGCCGCCGTCCCGACCCGCGACGAGCACAAGGCCATCGAGGCGCTCATCGGGCACCGCAGCGAGGCACTGCTGCTGTGCGGCCCGATCATTCCCGTCGAGGACATCGAGGAGATCGGGCGGCGCATCCCGACCGTCGTGGTCGGCCGCCACATCCGCGACGCCCCCGTGGACGTCGTGACCTCCTACGACCGCCCCGGCGCCCGCGAGGTCGTCGACTACCTCGTCGGCCTGGGGCACCGGGACATCGTCCACGTCGACGGCGGCTCCCGGCCCGGCGGCCCCGAGCGCCGACGCGCCTACCGGGACGCGATGCGCGCCCACGGCCTGGCCGACCACATCCGCGTCGTTCCCGGCAACCACACCGAGGAGGCCGGCTGCGACGCCGCCCGCGCGATGCTCGCCGAGGACCGGCCGCTGCCGACGGCCGTGTTCGCCTCGAACGACCAGTGCGCCATCGGCCTGCTCGACGTGTTCACGCGCTCGGGCGTCAAGATCCCCGAGCAGGTCTCGATCGTCGGCTACGACGACAGCCACATCGCCGGGCTCAGCCACATCGACCTGACCACCGTGCGCCAGGACGTGCCGCGTCTGGCGCACCTGGCGGTCCAGGCCGCCGACGAGCAGCTCCGCGGCGCCCGCGAAGCCGGGGCCTACCTGAAGCTGGAGTCGAAGCTGCTCATCCGCGGCACGAGCGGCCCACCCGCCCAATAAGGGCCATCTATTGACATACATGAATTAAAATGCCAAGATGTGCGTGGTATCGCTCCCAACCATTCGAAGGGGACTCCATGCCGCCTCGCCGCGCCATATCCGCTCGAAGCACCCGCCGCGCCCTCACCGCGACTGCGGCAGTCGGAGCCCTGGCGCTCTCGACCGTCGCGGTCTCCAGCGCCTACGCACAAGACGAGGAACCGTCCGACCTCATCGTCAACGGCGACTTCACCTCCGGCACCGACGGCTGGTGGGCCACCGAGAACCTGGCCGGGGCCGTCGCCGACGGCGAGTGGTGCCTCGACGTGCCCGGCGACACCGCCAACGCCTGGGACGCCATCGTCGGACAGAACGACCTGCCGCTGACCGCCGGCGAATCCTACGAGCTGCGGTTCACCGCCAGCGCCTCGAACCAGGTGAGCGTTCGCGCGCTCGTGCAGCGCGACGTCGACCCCTGGCCTACCGCCTTGGAGGAGTTCCCGCTCCTCGAGCCAGAGGCGCAGCAATACAGCTACGTCTTCACCGCGGGCGAGGACTGGACGGACGCGCAGCTGGCGTTCCAGATCGGCCGCCACGCCGACCCTTGGCAGTTCTGCCTCTCGGAGGTCACATTGCTCACCGACGCCGAACCGCCCGTCTACGACCCCGACACCGGCCCGCGCGTGCGGGTCAACCAGGTCGGCTACCTCGCCGACGGACCGAAGCGGGCCACGCTGGTGACCGACGCGGCCGACCCGGTGGACTGGGAGCTTCACGACGCCGATGGCACGACGGCGGCCACCGGGTCCTCGGCCGTCCACGGCGCCGACGCCACCTCGGGCGAGTCCGTCCACGTCATCGACTTCTCCGACGTCACCGCCACCGGCGAGGGCTTCACCATCACCGCCGACGGCGAGACCTCCTACCCGTTCGCGATCGGCGGCGACGTCTACGCGGACATGTCGGTCGACGCCATGTCCTTCTACTACACACAGCGCAGCGGCATCGCCATCGACGAGGCGATCGCCCCCGGCTACGGGCGGGAGGCCGGGCACGTCGACATCGCCCCGAACCTGGGAGACGGGGCGGTCCCCTGCTTCGAGGACGCCTGCGACTACACGCTCGACGTCACCGGCGGCTGGTACGACGCGGGCGACCACGGCAAGTACGTCGTCAACGGCGGCATCTCCGTCGCCCAGCTCATGGGCGTCTACGAGCGCGCGCTCCACTCCCCCACCGGCGACCCCGACCGGCTGGCCGACGGGAGCCTGCGGATCCCCGAGCACGGCGACGGCGTCCCCGACGTCCTCGACGAGGCCCGCTGGGAGATGGAGTTCCTGTTGAGCATGCAGGTGCCCGACGGCGAGGAGCTCGCCGGCATGGCGCACCACAAGATCCACGACGAGTTCTGGACCGGCCTGCCGCTCATGCCCGCCGACGACCCGCAGCGGCGCCACCTCTACCCGCCGTCGACCGCGGCGACACTCAACCTGGCGGCGACCGGCGCGCAGTGCGCCAGGCTCTTCGCCCCGTACGACGCCGGGTTCGCCGAGCAGTGCCTGGGCGCGGCCCGGACCGCCTGGAACGCCGCGCTGGAGCACCCGGAGCGGTACGCCGGGCCGAGCCCAGACGGCGGCGGGCCCTACGACGACAGCGATGTCACCGACGAGTTCTACTGGGCCGCCGCCGAACTGTTCCTCACCACCGGGGACCGGGCCTTCGAGGACTTCGTCCTCGAATCCGAGCTGCACTCGGGCGACGTGTTCGGCGCGGGCGGCTTCGACTGGGCCAACGTGGCGCCGCTGGCGCGCCTCCAGCTCGCCTCGGTGCCCAACGACCTGTCCGACCGCGACCGCGTGATCGAGTCGGTCGTCTCCGGCGCCGACGAGCTTCTGGAAGCACAGGCGTCCGACCCGTGGGGCCTGGTGTACGGCAACGACGGGACCTTCTCATGGGGCTCGAACAACCTGGTGCTCAACAACATGATCGTCATCGGGACCGCCTACGACCTCACCGGGGAGCGGCGGTTCCGCGACGGGGTGCTCGGCGGGCTCGACTACGTTCTCGGACGCAACGCGCTCGGAAACTCCTATGTGACCGGTTACGGCTCCTACTACTCGCAGAACCAGCACAGCCGCTGGTACGCGAACCAGCTCGACCCCGGTCTGCCGAATCCCCCGTCGGGGACGCTCGCGGGCGGCCCCAACACGTTCACCGATACCTGGGATCCGGTCGCCGAGCGCCTGCTCGGCGGCTGCGCGCCGCAGCGCTGCTACATCGACGACATCGGATCGTGGGCTACGAACGAGCTGACGATCAACTGGAACGCGCCGCTGTCGTGGATCGCGACGTTCGTCGCCGACCAGAGCGCGCCGGTGCGCCCCGCGGAGTCCTGCGAGGTGGAGTACCGCGTCAACGGCTCGTGGCCCGGCGGCTTCAACACGCAAGTAATCGTCGCCAACACCGGTGACGAGCCGCTGAGCGGCCTGGCCGTGCGGTGGGCGCTGCCCGCCGGGCAGTCGATCGAGCACCACTGGAGTGCGGACGTGGCGAAGGAGGGGCACCTGGTGACTGCGACCGGGCTCGGCGGCGGGAATCCGCTCCAGCCGGGCCAGGAGTACACGTTCGGATTCGTCGGGTCGAAGGACGCCAGGGCCGCCGTGAAGCCGGCGTCGATCATCTGCACGACCGGCTGAGGAATCCGGGGCGGGAGGCACGAGTCGGGCGGATCTGCGCCTCGGCCGCGCCGGCCACCGGACGGGAAGGGGCGGCCCCAATGGCTGGGGCCGCCCCGCATCCTTTGCAGGCGACGCCGGTCTCGACCCCGGCGACGCCGCCCCCCGAGGCTGGTCGCAGAGTCTCGCGTCGGCTGCCGACTAGTCGAGCGTCACCGCGCAGACCATGTAGCCGGACGGCCCCTCTACCAGCACGAAGCCGCTGAGGTCGTACTGCTTCATGGCGGAGACGCCCGCCAGGACGTCGACGCCTGAGGCCCCTTCGTCCAGCACGGCGCACTTCAGGTCCGCGTCGGCGTCCAGCCCGAGGTCGGCGGCGACGTCCGCGCTCAGG
>NZ_JAKZEW010000004.1:139683-212926 GCF_022548875.1 Glycomyces sp. L485
ATGACGTCGATGCCCTCGGTATGAGCGGCATCGAGATCCTCGGCCGCGGCGGGCGAGGCGCTGCCGGCGACGATGGCACCGGCGGCGCCCAGCGCGGCGGTGACGCTCAGAGCTTTACGAAGCATGAAGACTCCCTCGAATCGAACTAGACGTGCGGTCCGGATTGCCGGACCAATGCGGACTATATGCACGTCGGACGAGTTTCACCTACTTTATGGCTAATGTGAATCGTCGTTTCTTTTCGAGCTGTTCGAGTGGTTCCCCCGCCTTAAGAAAGCCAGTGCCAGCCCGGCCGCAGCTCCCAGGACCAACGCCGGCCCGAACGGGAAATCTTGGCCGTGCAGGGCCCTCACCACGAGCGCCTGTCCTCCGCCGATGATGCAGACTGCGACGAGGCCGGCCAGGGCCCCTTGCCAGGAGGCCCAGCCGAGGACCAGACCCAGCAGCCCGGCCAGCTTGACGTCACCGAAACCGACCTGGCCCGCGGCGCAACCGGCTCCGTACAGGGCCAGACCAGCCAGCGCGCAGGAGGCGGCTCGGATCATCGCATCGGCGTCCGAAGTGGCCAGCAGCAGCGCCGCGACGGCCGGGTAGACCGGCAGGACCACCACGTCGGGCAGGCGGCGTTCGAAGGCGTCCACCCACGCCGCGACGATGCCCGCCGAAGCGACGAGCGCCAAAGCGGCCCCGTGGAGCACGCTCTCGGCGCGCCACACTATGAGCAGCGCCGCCGCGAGGCTCGCGGCGGCGAGCAGGCGCGCGTCGGGACGACGGGCGGTGGCCAGAGCGACGCACCGGCCCAGTCCGGGACTCGCCAGGAGTGCGACTGCGGCCGCCCCGACGGCCAGCACCTAGCGGCGCTTGCGTCCGTTGCCGGACTTGGCCCGACGCGCCGCCGGGCCGTCGCCGTTGCCCTTGCCGTCCTTGCCCAGCAGTGGGCGCAGGTACGCGCCGGTGTGGCTGGCCTCGATGTCGGCGACCTCTTCGGGCGTCCCTGCGGCCACCAGCGTGCCGCCCTTGTCGCCGCCTTCGGGTCCGAGGTCGATGACCCAGTCCGAGCACTTGATCACTTCGAGGTTGTGCTCGATCGTGATGACCGTGTTGCCCTTGTCGACCAGGTCGTCGAGTACGCCGAGGAGTTTGCGCACGTCCTCGAAGTGGAGGCCCGTGGTGGGCTCGTCGAGGATGTAGACAGTCTTGCCCGTCGACCGCTTCTGGAGCTCGGAGGCGAGCTTGACGCGCTGTGCCTCGCCGCCCGAGAGCGTCGGCGCGGGTTGCCCCAGCCGCACATAGCCGAGGCCCACGTCGACGAGGGTCTTGAGGTGGCGGTGGATCGACTGGATCGGCTCGAAGAACTCGGCGGCCACCTCGATCGGCATGTCGAGTACGTCCGAGATCGTCTTGCCGCGGTAGTGGACCTTCAGCGTGTCGCGGTTGTAGCGGGCCCCGCCGCACTCCTCGCAAGGCACGTACACGTCCGGCAGGAAGTTCATCTCGATCTTGAGGGTGCCGTCGCCGCCGCAGGCCTCGCAGCGGCCGCCCTTGACGTTGAAGGAGAACCGGCCCGGGCCCCAGCCGCGCACCTTCGCCTCGGGCGTGCCCGCGAAGAGCTTGCGGACCTTGTCGAACACCCCGGTGTAGGTGGCGGGGTTGGACCGCGGCGTGCGCCCGATCGGGGACTGGTCGACGCCGACGACCTTGTCGACGCCGTCGACGCCGGTGATGGTGCGGTGGCGGCCGGCCACGAGCTTCGCGCCGTTGATCTCGGAGGCGAGCGTGTTGTAGAGGATCTCGTTCACCAGAGTGGACTTGCCCGAGCCCGACACGCCGGTGACGGCGACCATGCAGCCCATGGGGAAGGCCACGTCGATGTTCCTGAGGTTGTTCTCCCTCGCGCCGCGGACGACGAGTTCGCGGTCGTGTGTCCCAGGACGGCGCACCGCGGGAATCTCGATGTGGCGGCGCCCCGCGACGTAGTCGCCGGTGATCGAGCCCGGCGCCTCGGTGAGCCCGCCGACCGGGCCGGAGTAGATGACCGAGCCGCCGTGCTCGCCCGCTCCGGGGCCGATGTCGACGATGTGGTCGGCGACGCGGATGGTGTCCTCGTCGTGCTCGACGACGATGAGCGTGTTGCCGAGGTCCCGCAGCCGCTCCAGCGTGGCGATGAGCCGGTTGTTGTCCCGCTGGTGGAGCCCGATCGAGGGCTCGTCGAGGACGTAGAGGACGCCGACCAGGCCGGCGCCGATCTGGGTGGCCAGGCGGATGCGCTGGGCCTCGCCGCCGGACAGGCTGCCGGCCGAGCGCGCCAGGTTGAGGTATTCGAGGCCGACGTCCAGCAGGAACCGGAGCCTGGCGGTGACCTCCTTGACGATCGGCGCGGCGATCATCGTGTCGCGGGAGGAGAGTTCGAGCCCGGAGAAGAACTCCGAGCAGTCGCTGATCGAGAGGTTGCAGACCTCGTAGATCGATCTGCCTTCGACGGTGACGGCCAGGACCTCGGGTTTGAGGCGGGCGCCGCCGCACGTCGAGCACGGGATCTCGCGCATGAACTGCTCGTACTTCTCGCGCGTCCACTCCGAGTCGGTCTCGTGATGCCGGCGCTCCACCCACGGGACGACGCCTTCGAAACGGGTCTCGTAGGAGCGCTTCTGGCCGCGCTTGTTGCGGTAGGAGACTTGGAGGGTCTCGTCATAGCCGTAGAGGACCGCCTTGTGCGCGCGGTCGGGCAGATCGACCCAGGCGGTGTCGACGTCGAATCCGACGACCTCGCCGAGCGCGATGATCTGGTAGAGGAAGTAATCGCCCATGCCGACCGACGACCAGGGCGCGAGCGCGCCGTCGCGGATCGAGGCCTCCTGGTCGCGGATGACCAGTTCCGGATCTACTTCCTTGCGCATGCCCAGGCCGTGGCAGACCGGGCAGGCCCCGAACGGGGCGTTGAAGGAGAAGGTGCGCGGCTCCAGCTCGTCGAGCGTGAGCGGGTGGTCGTTCGGGCAGGCGAGCTTCTCGGAGAAGCGGCGGCGCCGCCCCGGGTCGTCCTCGGAGAGGTCGACGAAGTCGAGTTCGATGACGCCGTCGGCGAGTGCCAGCGCGGACTCGACCGAGTCGGTGACGCGCTGCACGGAGGAGGGCTTGACGACGAGCCGGTCGACGACGACCTCGATGTCGTGCTTCTCCTGCTTCTTGAGCTTCGGGACGTCGGTGAGGGTGTAGACCTCGCCGTCGACGCGGGCGCGGGCGTAGCCCTGCTGCTGGAGTTCGCTCAGCAGATCGGCGAACTCGCCCTTGCGGCGGCGCACGACCGGGGCGAGGACCTGGAACCGGGTGCCCTCGGGCAGGGCCATGATCTGGTCGGTGATCTGCTGCGGGGTCTGGCTGCCGATGGCCTCCCCGCACTGGGGGCAGTGCGGGACGCCGATGCGGGCGTACAGCAGGCGCAGGTAGTCGTAGATCTCGGTGATGGTGCCGACCGTGGAGCGCGGGTTGCGGGAGGTGGACTTCTGGTCGATCGACACTGCCGGGGACAGGCCCTCGATGAAGTCGACGTCGGGCTTGTCCATCTGGCCGAGGAACTGGCGGGCGTAGGCCGAGAGCGATTCGACGTAGCGGCGCTGGCCCTCGGCGAAGATGGTGTCGAAGGCGAGGGAGGACTTGCCCGAACCGGACAGGCCGGTGAAGACGATCAGGGAGTCGCGCGGGAGGTCGAGGTCGATGTCCTTGAGGTTGTGCTCGCGCGCGCCGCGCACGACGATGTTCCCCGTTGACAGTGGGGCGGGTGTTCGCTTGGCTGCGGTTTGAAGCTGCTCGTTGGCCACCGTGGCAATCTAACCTTCGGGTCCGACAGGTTTGGGAGGCCCGCTGTTCGATCGCGGGCCTCCCACGAGGCTACCCGGTTCCCAACTGCGATTTCTCCTCTGATGTGAGGAGCGCCTCAGCGGTCGTAGCGGTACAGGTCGTACTGCTTCATGATGCCGATCAGCTTGTCGGAGTACTTCGGATCGGTGGCGTACCCGGCCTTGTGGATCTCGCGGGCGAACCGGTCGGGGTCGCCCCTGTGGTCCATGGCCTTGGCGTAGCGCGACCAGCCCGAGAGCAGCTCGCCGTGGTCGCGGTAGGAGTCGCCGACGTTGTCGTAGGCGCGGAAGGTGGCGTTGATGTCGAAGCAGCCACCGGTGGGGCTGCACTCGAAGGTGCCGTAGTCGCGGCAGCCGATGGCGTGATCGCCGGGCGAGCCGAAGCACTTCATGCCGAAGATGTTGTGGTCCTCGCGAGCCAGCGCGCCCTTGCCCCAGCCGGTCTCCAGGATCGCCTGGGCGAGGGTCACGGAGGCCGGAACGCCGGTGGCGAGCCGGCTGGCCTGCGCGGCGGAGGCGTGGCGGTCGATGAAGGCCTGGTTGCCGCCTTTGGGCACGCTCGGCGGGTCCTGTCCGCACCAGGGGATCCAGGGCTCGCCCTTGTTCCATTCGATGTAGGCGGCGGAGACGAAGTTCTTGTCGCCGACGCGGTACCAGACGTTGGTCTCGCTGACCCTGCCGTCGACGGACTGTCCCCAGACCTGGCAGACGACGCGGGCGGTGGCGCCGTTGTCGTAGGTGCCGCGGCGGTTCGATCCGGAGTCGGCGGCGGCGCGGACGTTGAGCCTGGAGCCGGCCGTGGTGACCTTGGCGTGGGTCGGCTTCTTGCTCGCCATGGCGCACCAGGGGGTCTTGGGTGAACCGTCCGTCCATCGGATGTAGGCGTGGCTGACCCAGCGGTCGGTGCCGACTCGGAGCCACGACGAGGAGCCCCGGACATGGCCGTCGATGCGTTCGCCGCGGACCTTGCAGTGGACGGTGGGCGTCGCCCCGTTGGCGAGGGCGGTGACGACCTTCTGGTCGGTGGCGGGACCGGAGCGCACGTTCACGCTGCCTCCGGAGGTGGAGACGACGGCGCCGGTGACCTTCGCGTCGGCGGGAACGGATCCCGCCAGCATGATGGCGGCGGCCAGCACGGGGACCATTGCGAACCTGATGGAGATGTTCAATACGCCCATGAACAATGAGAGTACGAATGTGTCGCTTTTCTGTCAGTTGAACCACAAACGTGAGGTTTTCTCTTTCGTGGTGGAGTTCCGTGTCGGCCATCACGTGGCCTGACCGAGATTCCGGTCCGCTCTTAGGAGACAATTGGTGTCGTGTCAATACGCTCTGATCTGCGAAACATCGCCATCGTCGCCCACGTCGACCACGGCAAGACCACGCTCGTCGACGCCATGCTCAAGCAGGCCGGGGCGTTCCGAGAAGGCGCCGACGTCGACGACCGCGTCATGGACTCGATGGACCTCGAACGCGAGAAGGGCATCACGATCCTCGCGAAGAACACCGCGGTCCACTACACGAACCCCGCCGACGGCTCGCCGATGGTCATCAACATCATCGACACGCCCGGCCACGCCGACTTCGGCGGCGAGGTCGAGCGCGGCCTGTCCATGGTCGACGCGGTCGTCCTCCTGGTCGACGCCTCGGAGGGCCCGCTCCCCCAGACCCGCTTCGTGCTGCGCAAGGCGCTGGAGTCGCGCCTGCCGGTCATCCTGTGCATCAACAAGACCGACCGTCCCGACGCGCGCATCTCCGAGGTCGTCAACGAGACCTACGACCTGTTCCTGGACCTCGACGCCGACGAGGACCAGATCGAGTTCCCGATCGTGTACGCCTGCGCCCGCGACGGCGTCGCCTCGCTGAACCAGCCGAAGGACGGCACCGTCCCCGAGGACTCCGACAGCCTGAAGCCGTTCTTCGACACGATCCTCGACCACGTGCCGGCGCCCGAGTACGAGGAGGGCGCCCCGCTCCAGGCCCACGTGACGAACCTCGACGCCGACAACTTCCTCGGCCGCATCGCGCTGTGCCGGATCTCCCAGGGCGAGCTGCGCAAGGGACAGACGGTCTCCTGGATGCGCCGTGACGGTTCGGTCCAGAACGTCCGCATCACCGAGCTGATGATGACCGAGGCGCTCACCCGCAAACCCGCGGAGAAGGCCGGTCCCGGCGACATCTGCGCGATCGCGGGCATCCCCGACATCACGATCGGCGAGACCCTGGCCGACCCCGAGAGCCCGGCGGCGCTGCCGCTGATCACGGTGGACGAGCCGGCGATCTCGATGACGATCGGCACCAACAACTCCCCGCTGGTCGGCAAGGGCGGCAAGGGCCACAAGGTCACCGCCCGGCTGGTCAAGGACCGGCTCGACCGCGAACTCGTCGGCAACGTCTCACTGCGGGTCCTGCCCACCGAGCGACCCGACACCTGGGAGGTCCAGGGCCGCGGCGAGCTGGCCCTCGCCATCCTGGTCGAGCAGATGCGCCGCGAGGGCTTCGAGCTCACCGTCGGCAAGCCCGAGGTGGTCACGAAGACCGTCGACGGCAAGGTCCACGAGCCGGTCGAGCGGATGACGATCGACTCCCCCGAGGAGCACCTGGGCGCGATCACGCAGCTCATGGCCACCCGCAAGGGCCGCATGGAGACGATGACGAACCACGGGTCGGGATGGGTGCGCATGGAGTGGCTCGTGCCCTCCCGCGGCCTGATCGGCTTCCGCACCGAGTTCCTCACGCAGACGCGGGGCACCGGCATCGCCCACTCGATCTTCGAGGGCCACGAGCCGTGGTTCGGCGAGCTGCGCACCCGCAACAACGGGTCGCTGGTGGCCGACCGCCCCGGTTCGGTCACCGCTTTCGCGATGATCAACCTCCAGGAGCGAGGCGTGCTGTTCGTGGGTCCGGGCACCGAGGTCTACGAGGGCATGATCATCGGCGAGAACTCGCGTTCGGACGACATGGACGTGAACATCACCAAGGAGAAGAAGCTCACCAACATGCGCGCCGCCGCGGCCGACTCCACTGAGAACGTGGTGCCGCCGCGGGCGCTGTCGCTGGAGCAGTCGCTGGAGTTCTGCCGCGACGGCGAGTGCGTCGAGATCACTCCCGAGACGATCCGCATCCGCAAGGTCGTGCTCGACCAGCGCGAGCGCGGCCGGGCCGCCTCGCGCGCCAAGCACGGCAACTAGCGGGAACGACGAAGCGGGCCCGGCCTCAACGGCCGGGCCCGCTTCGCTGTCGCCTGTGCTCAGTCGTCGTCGCGCTTCTGGCGCTCCGCCAGGAAGTGCTCGAAGGCGGCTCCCAGCTCGTCCGCGGTGGGCATCCGGCCCTCCTGCAGCATCTCGTCGGCCTCGGCCGCCTCCGTGAACGAGTCGTACTGTTCCTCAAGGGACTTCACGACCTCGGCCACCTCGTCGGACTCGGCGACCTGCTCGGCGATGTCGGCGTCCACGCGCGCCCGGTCCTCCTCCAGCGCCGGGTCCGAGGGCAGGTCGAGACCGGTGGCCTCCCGGATGCCCTCCAGCAGCCGGATCGTCGCGGCCGGGTAGGTCATCTGCATCACGTAGTGCGGTACATGGACCGACAGCCCTATCGCGTCGCGCCCGGACTCGCCGAGGCGGTATTCGAGCAACCCCGCGGCGTTCCCGGGCACGGTCACCTCGTTGAACACCGGCCGGTTGTCGAAGACCAGTTCGGGGCGGGTCGCATGCACGGTCATGCCGAGGTCCCTGGTGTGCGGCACACCCATGGGGATGCCTTGGAAGCCGACCGTCAGCGGGACGCTCCAGTGGTCGATCAGGTCCTCGGTGGCGTCGACGAAACGCTCCCAGGCGAAGTCCGGCTCAGGTCCGGTCATCAGCAGGAACGGACGGTCCGACCGGTCGTGCATCAGGTACACGACCAGCTGCGGCGCCTCGAAGTCCGACCAGCGGTCCAGTGCGAACGTCAGGTTCGGGCGCCGGGACCGGTAGTCGATGAGCTGATCGACGTCGAACGACGCCACCGGCGTGTGCTCGAACTCGTCGAAGAGGTAGTCGACGACGCCGCGACCAGCCGAGCCCGCGTCCATGAACCCGTCCAGGAAATGCAGCAGGACCGCGCCCCGCGCCTCCGGAGGGTCGGCGAGGACGTCGCACAGTGCCCAAGGGTCAACGTTCAAAGCAATCGGCTCCTTCTTCTAGACGCCTTAGATGCTAACGTCCGGCGTCGGCCCGCCATTCCCCCGAGCACTGGGACCGGAGCGGGCTCACCCCCATACATCGAACTCGGGATCGGGCCCCTGCGAGGGCCGGACTCCGAAGTAGCCCAAAGCGAATTCGTTGATCTGCCTGAACGCGTCCCCGGTCGTCCCGCCGCCTCCGCCGCCGTTGGGCACGTACACGGTGACGGCCACGACGTACTGCGGGTCCTCCGCCGGAGCGAACCCGACGAAGGAGGCGACGGACCCCGGCGCGTACTCACCGTCCTTGACGAGTTTTCCGGTGCCGGTCTTGCCTGCGAGGCGGTAGTTCTCCAGGTGAGCGTTCTGTCCGGTACCGGTGCCGTCGGCGATCGGAGCCTGGAGCAGGTAGTGGAGGTCCGCGGCGGTCTTCTCGGAGACGACCCGGTGCGTCTCCGGCTCGCCGTCGTCCTCGACGACATCGCCTTCGGCGTCGATGAGGTCGTCGATCAGGGTCGGCTGGACGTACTCGCCGTCGTTGGCGATCGCGCCGTACACGGCGGCCATCTGGATGAGCGTGGCCGTGATCTCGTGGCCGATCGGAATCGATCCGAAAGAGGTTCCCGACCAGAGCTCGGGGTCCACGAGGAGGCCCGACGCCTCCCCGGTGACGCCGACACCGGTCGGCCGACCGAGACCGAAGGCCTGCTGGTACTCGTAGACCTTGTCCTCGCCGAGGCAGTCGGCGAGCAGGATGGTGCCGACGTTGGAGGACTGGGCGATCATCCCGGCCAGGCTCAGCGAGGCGTCGCCGTGCGGATAGGTGTCCTCGTAGATCTGCCCGCCCTTGTTGATGGTCTGCCCCATCGGCATGGTCCCGTCCGCCTCGATGCAGCCCTCCTCCAGGGCCGCCGCGAAGATGATCGCCTTATGGATCGAGCCGGGGTCGAATGTCTCCTGGGTGGCGTAGTCGCGGTAGACCTCCTCGTCGTCCACTTCGAAAGGGTCCGCCGCGTCGTACGTCGGTGTCGACGCCATCGCGAGCATCTCGCCCGATCCGACCTCCATGACCATCGCGGAGCCGAACTCGGCGTCGTTGTCGTCGACGGTCTCCTCAAGGATCTTCTGCACCTGGAACTGCAGGTCGGCGTCGAGGGTGAGCTGGACGTCCTTGCCCGGTGACGCCGGCTCCTCCCGGTAGAACGCGCCGGGTATCGGCTGCCCCGACCCGCCCCGCTCGTACGCGACCTCGCCGTCGGTGCCCCGCAGCCAGTCGTCGTAGGACGACTCCAGGCCCGCCAGTCCCTCGCCGCTGTCGCCGCCGGTGAAGCCGATGACGTTGGCGGCCAGGTCGTGTCCGGGCACGATGCGGCGCTCGTCGTCGCCGATGATGATGCCCGGGTCGTCGATCTCGGCGATCTCGTCGCCGGTGGCCAGGTCGACGCCGCGCTGGAGGTAGGCGAACTGGACCGGCTCGCCCTGCGGGGTCTCCCGGGTGGCGATGAGCGGCTCCAGCTCCGAGGCGCGGCGGCCCAGCAGCGGCCCGAGGTCGGCGGCCAGCTCGGCCGGGTCGGCTTCGACGCGGGTGGGGTCGACGGCGATGTAGTTCGCCTCGACCGAGTAGGCCAGGGCGTTCCCGTTCCTGTCGAGGATCGACCCGCGCTCGGCGGGGATCGGCTCGGTGACGAGGCGCTGGTTGAGCGCGTCGGCGGCGTAGGCGGCCGAGTCGGTGACCTGGAGTTGGACGAGGCGGCCGCCGGAGACGAGCAGGAGGATGAGGACCAGCGCCGAGGCGAACCGGAGCCGTCTGGCGGGGCTGCCGACGCGAGGCAGTTCGCGGATCTGGCGGACCTTCGGCGCGGCCTCGCGGGAGGGCCGCCTCGGAGAGGGCGTGCCGGGCCGCCTCGGGGCGGGGCGTCGGGCGGGTGCCTCCTGGCGCGCCCGCGGGGCCTCGGGAGCGGGTTCGCGCTGGCGTCGCTGACGTGAGCGGGCGGCGGCCTCCCGGCGCCGCCTGGCGGCGAGGTCCTCGGTTTCGCGCTGCTGGGCTTCGCGGCTGCGAGCACGGCGGGCGGCCTCGCGGTCGCGCGCGCCGTGCTCGCGGGCGCGGTTGTCCTCGCCCGCGTCGGATGCCGCCTCGCGGACGGTGCGTCCGCGAGGCGTGTAACGACGCGCCCGGCTCATCGAGGAGGGGTCGCGCCGCTGACGGGGATCGGACTCGGCCATCGAGGCTCTTACTCCCCGCCCCAGGGCACTTCGACGGTCTCACCGTCGGGCAGGTACAGGAACGTGACGTTCTTGGGCTTGACCATCCCGAACTCGACCGACCGCGCCTCCAGGTTGTTCGGCGAGTTGAGCTCGGAGAGCTCGGAGTCGAGCGCCTGCTCGGCCTGGTTGAGCTCGGTGTTCTCAGCGCGCAGCTCCTGAAGGTGGAACGCGTCCTCGTTGATGACGGTGTTGAGCAGCAGCAGCCCCACGATGCCCGCGACGACCAGTGCGACGACGCCGCCGACGAACGCCGGGCGCGGCATCTCGACCGGCTCGGGCGCGGGCTTCGCCTTCGGGCGCTCGACCGGGCGGGCTCGCTCGGTCGGGATCGCCTCGGTCTCGCGCTCGTGGATAGGAGGGGACTCGACCGGGGCGGCCTCGGGCTGCACGGCGAGCGAGCCGTCGACGACCGGAGTCTCGGCGGCTTCGCCGACGAGGGACCGTCGCCGCGAGGACGCGGCGCGGGCCCTGCGGCGGGCGGCCCTGATGATCTCGTCGGCGTCTGCTCGGGGCCGACGGTAGGGCGCGTTGCTCATGAGTCGCCTCCTTCTCCGGTGGACGTTGCTACCCGTTCGGCGGCGCGCAGTCGCGCGGGCGCCGATCGCGGGTTTCGGTCGAGTTCGGTCTGGGTCGGTTGTTGGGCTTTCCTTGTCAGGAGTCGAAAGGTGGGCGCGGTTCCGGGGAGGTCGACCGGCAGGCCGGCCGGGGTGGTGGAGCTGGCCCGGCGGGCCAGCTCGTGCTTGGTGATGCGGTCTTCCAGCGAGTGGTAGGACATCACCACGACGCGCCCTCCGGGGGCGAGCGAGTCGAGCGCGGCGGGCAGGGCGGCCCGCCAGGTGTCGAGTTCGCCGTTGACCTCGATGCGCAGGGCCTGGAAGGTCCGTTTGGCGGGGTTGCCGCCGGTGCGTCGGGTGGCGGCCGGGATGGCGTCCCGGACGAGGTCGGCGAGCTCGCGACTGGAGGTGATCGGGGCCTTGGCGCGGGAGGCGGCGATGGCCTTGGCGACGCGGGGGGCGAACTTCTCCTCCCCGTATTCGCGCAGGATGCGCACGAGCTCGGGCACAGGGTAGGTGTTGACGACGGTCTCGGCGGTGAGCTCGTCGTCGGGGTTCATGCGCATGTCCAGGGGCGAGTCCTGGGCGTAGGCGAAGCCCCGCTCCGGCTGGTCGAGCTGCATCGAGGACACGCCGAGGTCGAACAGGATCGCGTCGGCGGTCTCGTGGCCGCTCGCGGCGAGCACGTCGGGGATCGCGTCGTAGACGGCGCGGGCCGGGACGAAGCGCTCCCCGAAGCCGGCGAGGCGCTTGGAGGCGAGCTCGAGCGCGGTGGGGTCGCGGTCGACGCCGATGACGGTGAGGCCGGGGTGGGCGGACAGGAGCGCCTCGGTGTGGCCTCCGGCGCCGAGTGTGGCGTCGACGGCGATCGCGCCGGGCCGGGATGCGGCGGGCGCGAGGTATTCGAGCACCTCGTCGAGCATGACGGGTACGTGCGGTGCGTTCATGTCACTCACCTCCTTCTCACAGTCCTTCGGGCAGGTCGCCCTCTTCGATGTCGGCGAAGGCCTCCTCGGAGGCCTCCAGGTAGTCGTCCCAGGTGGTCGCGTTCCAGATCTCGACCCGGTTCGAGGCGCCGATGACGACCAGGTCGCGGTCGAGCCCGGCGTACTCGCGCAGTCGGGGCGGGATGGTGACTCGGCCCTGCTTGTCGGGGACCTCGTCGTGGGCCGAGGCGAAGAACACCCGGTTGTAGGCGCGGGCGGTCTTACTCGACATGGGCGCCTGCTGGAGCGCCTCTGCCAAGCGGGAGAACTCGTCTTCGGGGAAGACGTAGAGGCAGCGCTCCTGGCCCTTCGTCATCACCACCCCCTCCGCGAGTGCGTCTCGGAACTTCGCGGGGAGGATGACGCGGCCTTTGTCGTCCAGGCGCGGGGTGTGGGTGCCGAGGAACATCGGCGCCACCCCCTGTGACTTTCAGGCTGCGCGGCCTCCGGTGCCGCGTCGGTGGAAGCCCCCTCCCACCAATGCGCCCCACCATACTCCACTTCCCCCCACCGTTGGGGGTTGTTTCGCTCGGGCATTCATGATTCGGGTAGCGAAGCCGCAGTTCAGCGTCGGTGGAGAGAAGTGGAGTGACGAGCGGACGACAACCGCCTAGATGGTGAGATTCACTCGGAGTTCATCCCTTCGGGTTCACAGGGCCCGCAAACGGAAACCCCGACGCGCGACCGTGCGCGTACGCTGGGCAACACGAACGGACACTCTGCGTGGGCTCGAACGGACCCGACGTCACGTGATCGCCGTGGACACTCGATGCGTGAGGACGCGACTACCGAGAGGCGGGTGTCGATGCTCTCGGCACCACTTACTGGATCTCGATCCGAGTGGCGCAATGAGCCTCACCCACCCCTCCCGCTCAAAACGCCCGCCCCCGACCGTGTGACAAACTCTTCTGCATAGTCGTCGAGTCCGATCAAGTGGAAAGCGAGTCCGCATGAGCGCGAACCTGACCCCACGCGCGAAATTCGCCACAGCACTGCTCCGAACGGCTGCGGTGCTGTCGCGGGCCACCGGGCGCGGTGACGGCTCGGTCATCGGCGGGCGCGTCGGGCTGATCGTCGAACCCCGGCTCCTCGAACTGCTCGCCGACGGACGCCACGTGGTCCTCATCTCGGGAACGAACGGCAAGACTACGACCACCCGGTTCACCACCGCCGCGCTGGAGGCCATCGGGAAGGTCGCCACGAACTCCTTCGGCGCCAACATGCCGACCGGGCACACCACCGCGCTCGCCAAGTCCCCGAAGGCGACCTACGCGGCCCTCGAATGCGACGAGCACTACCTCGGGCAGCTGCTCGACGCGGCGCACCCGAAGGTCGTCGCGCTGCTCAATCTGTCCCGTGACCAGCTCGACCGCGCCATGGAGGTCACCGCGCTCGCGCAGAAGTGGCGCCAGACCCTCGAGATGTCGGCCGGGCAGACGACGGTCGTCGCCAACGCCGACGACCCGCTCATCGTGTGGGCCGCCTCGGTCTGCGAGCGCGTCGTGTGGGTCGCGGCCGGCCAGAGCTGGACCGCCGACTCCGCGATCTGCCCCAACTGCGGCTCGCACCTCGACCGCTTCGGCGAGTTCTGGCGCTGCACCAACTGCGGCCTCAATCGGCCCAGTCCGCAGTGGTCCGTCGCGCAGGCCGGCGAGGCCGTCGTCGGCCCCGACGGGCGCCGCTACGACCTCAACCTCCAGCTGCCGGGCCGCGTCAACCGGGCCAACGCCGCCACCGCGCTCGCGATCGCGAGCCTGTTCGGGGTCGAACCGGCCCAGGCGGCGCCGAAGCTCTCGGAGGTCACATCCGTCGCCGGTCGCTACGCGAAAGTCGAACGCGACGGCAGGCACCTGCGGCTGCTGCTGGCGAAGAACCCCGCGGGGTGGCTTGAGTCGTTCGACATGATCGAGAAGACCCCGCCGGTGGTGCTCTCCCTCAACGCCCGCGAGGTCGACGGCTTCGACACCTCCTGGATCTACGACGTCGACTTCACGTCACTGGCCGGCCGCAAGGTCGTCGTCACCGGAGACCGGCGCACCGACCTGGCCGTCCGCTTGGAGGTCGACCGGGTCGACTACATCGTCGTCGACGACATCAGGGCGGCGATCGCGGCCGTGGCCCCCGGGCCGGTCGAGGTCGTCGCGAACTACACGGCGTTCCAAGACATTAGGGCGGAATTCAATCGTGTCAATTAGCACACTGCGCATCGTCTGGCTGTACCCCGATCTGCTCTCGACGTACGGCGACCGGGGCAACCTGCTGGTCCTGGCCCACCGGGCCCGCGCCCGCGGCATCGAAGTCGAACCGATGCAGGTGCGAAGCGACCAGCACATCCCGCACGGCGCCGACATGTACCTCATCGGCGGCGGCGAGGACGGCCCGCAGGCGGTCGCCGCCGAGCGCCTCCTCGACGACGGCGCGCTGGTCAAGGCCGCCGACGCCGGCCGGCCGATCCTCGCCATCTGCGCCGGCTACCAGCTTCTCGGCGAGTCGTTCTACGCCAACGGCCGCTGCTACCCGGGCCTTGGCATCCTCGACCTCCGCTCAGACCGCGGCGAGTCGCGCGCCGTCGGCGAGATCGCCGGCGAGGGCTCGGCGGCTCTCGACATCGGCCCGATCACCGGCTTCGAGAACCACGGCGGCCGCACCCACCTCGGCGAGGCCGTGCAGCCCCTCGCGCACGTCTCCGCCGGCATCGGCAACGACGGCGTCACCGAGGGCGCCTGGGCCGGGCACGTCGTCGGCACCTACATGCACGGCCCGGCGCTGGCGCGCAACCCGCGCCTGGCCGACCTGCTGCTGTCTTGGGCGATGGGCATCGACCCGAGGACGATGCCGCAGGTCGACGACGCCTGGCCCGAGCGCCTGCGCGCCGAACGGTTCGTCGCACTCGCGCCCGAATGATCGGCCTAAGAGGCTTTGGTCCAGAATCGGTAGGCAATCGCTTCGAACCGAGTTAGTTTAGTCAAACAACTAACTCGTACCTCACCGGGAGGACACCCTCATGGACTGGCCCAAAGGCGTCGACGGCCTGTGCTACGGCGGCGACTACAACCCCGAGCAGTGGCCCGAGAACGTCTGGGACGACGACGTCGCGCTCATGCGCGAAGCCGGAGTCAACCTCGTCAGCGTCGGCGTCTTCTCTTGGGCCAGACTCGAACCCAAAGAGGGCGAATACGACTTCGACTGGCTCGACCGCGTCCTCGGCAAACTCCACGACGGCGGCATCGGCGTCAACCTCGCCACCCCGACCGCCTCCCCTCCGCCGTGGTTCACCCTCGCCCACCCCGACGCGCTCAACGTTCGCCCCGACGGCACCCTCCAGGTCCACGGCTCACGCGACACCTACGACGTCCACGCCCCCGCCTACCGCGAGGCCAGCCGCCGGATCGCCGCCGAACTCGCCGGGCGCTACGCCGACCACCCCGCGCTGGCGATGTGGCACGTCCACAACGAATACGGATCCACCAGCCACTCCCCGCACGCCGAGCGGGCCTTCCGGGTCTGGCTCCGACAGAAGTACTCCACGCTGGAGGCCCTGAACGACGCCTGGTGGGGCTCGTTCTGGTCGCAGCGGTACTCCGAGTGGGACCAGATCCTCGCCCCCCGCGCCACCCAGTACCTGACCAATCCCGCCCACGAGCTCGACTTCAAGCGCTTCACCTGCGAGGCCATGCTCGACCACTACCGCGAGCAGCGCGACATCCTCCGCGAGGCCGCCCCCGACGTCCCCATCACGACCAACCACGTGTTCGGCCAATGGGTGCCCGTTGACCAGTGGCGGTGGTCCGAAGAGGTCGACCTCGTCGCCTTCGACTCCTACCCCGGCGCGCCCGACGAACGGGCCGAGCAGCAGAGCGCCCTCCACGCCGACCTCGCCAGGTCCTGGGCCGGCGGCAGGCCCTGGCTGCTCATGGAGCAGGCCGCCGGATCGATCCACAGTGCCGACGGCTCGATCGCCAAGAGCCCCGGCCGCATGGCCCGCCACTCCATGATCCACATCAGCCGCGGTTCCAAAGGCGCCATGTTCTTCCAATGGCGGGCCGGGCGCGGCGGCGCCGAGCAGTGGCACTCCTCGCTGGTCCCCCACTCCGGCAAGGACACCCGAATGTTCCGCGAGGTAGTCGAGTTCGGCAACGCCCTGCCGGGCATCGCCGATGCCGCCGACGCCCCCGTCGAGGCCGACGTCGCGATCCTGTGGAGCCCCGAATCCTGGTGGGCCACCGGCGGGCACGCCTCCCTGCCCGCCAAGATCGACTACCTGGAGAACGTCGCCCAGATCCACCGGATCCTGCGCGACCGCGGCGTCACCGTCGACTTCGCCGCCCCCGAAGGGGACCTCGGCAAGTACTCCGTCGTCATCGCCCCCACCACATACGTGCTCAGCAAGGCCGCCGCAGAGAACCTCCGCTGGTTCACCGCCGGCGGCGGACGCCTCGTCGCCTCCTACCTCACCGGCGCCGTCGACGAGAACTGCCAGGTCTGGACCGGCGGCTACCTCGGCGGCCTCACCGACCTGTTCGGCATCCGCGTCCTCGAGCACCTCCCCCAGCCCGCCGGAGAGCAGCGGGCACTGTGGAACTTCGGCGGCGCCGAGCGCTTCTGCGAACTGGTCGAACTGCGCGGCGCCCAATGCGTCACCCAGTACGCCACCGGCGACGTCATCGAGAACCAGCCGGCGGTCACGGTGAACCCGTTCGGCGAGGGCGAGGCCTGGTACGTCTCCTGCAAACTCGCCGACGACGCCTGGGACCGGCTCTTCGAGGCCCTCGAACTCAACGGGCCCGGCCTCGCCGGCGTCGACGTGGTCGACCGCGGCCGGTGGCGCTTCATCATCAACCACACCGACGCCGAGGCCCAGATCGGCCGCATCATCGTCCCCGCAGGGGCGTGGGCGGTCGACAAGCGCCCCGATTAGCCGAAACCGCACCCTGACCGCCATGCCGGCCATAGGCTCGCGCCTATGGGCGACGACACGAGGCAGAACCCGCCGTGGTGCGGTCCGGGCTACCCGAAGACCCCGGCTCCAGAGCCGTCGGGATCATCAGAGACCGCGCGCCCGCGGGCGCGGCACGACGAACCGCAGGGGGACGCATGGAGGTCCTGATCGCGGGCTCAGGCAACATGGCCCGGGGCATCGGCGGCCGCATGTGCGCAGGGAAGCACCGGGTGCGCATCGCCGACCGCGAGCCCTCCAAGGCCGTGACGCTCGCCCGGGAACTGGAGCACGAGTCGACCGGTGAGGCATTCGAGAGTGTCGGCGACGCCGACATCGTCGTCCTGGCGACGCCGTACCGCGGGAGCCTTGAGGTCGCCCGGCGCTGGGCCGACCAGTTGGCGGGGAAGGTCCTTATCGACATCTGCAACCCGGTCGACACGGCCACGTACGACCGACTGGTCACCCCGCCCGACAAGTCCGCGGCCGAAGAGATCGCAGAGATAGCACCGGACGCGCTGGTGGTCAAGGCCTTCAACACCACCTTCGCGACTCGGCTGTCCGCCTACGGCGCCCTCGACGTCTTCATCGCCGGCGACGAGGAGAAGGCGCGCGGCAGAGTCGCCCGAGTCTGCGAGGACGGCGGGCTGCGCCCGATCCAGGTGGGCGCGCTCAAACACGCCAGGGCGCTCGAAGCGTTCCAACTGCTGCACATGAAGGTCCAGGACCAGATCCGAGGCAACTGGTCGACCGCCCTCGCGATCGAGTACTGAGGCCTTCCGCCTCTCAGTCGGGCAGGTGGATCTCGAAGCTGACTGCCCTGTAGGCGATCTCCCGCAGGAGATGCTGCCTGGGCTCGGTGATATCACCTATGTGGACCGCCGGGGTCAGGTGCTTCAGGCGCGGGTCCTCGAGGATCGCGTCCACCACTCCCCCGGTCACCACGGCGTCCAGGTCGGCGTCGGCGAGGACGGCCGCGGACGCCTCGACGGCTCGTTTTCCGGCGGCCTTGGCCTGGCCTTCGCGGCGGCGCGCGAAGCGCTGCTGGGACTGACCGCCGGCCTTCGTCTTGCCCTGGACGTAGGCGGTGTCAGTCTTGGAGGCCTCGATGCGGCCGTCCACGACTATGCCGACGGAGTAAGCGCCTTTGCGGGCCAGCAGGACGCCGAGGCGTCTCGGTTCGAGGGCGTACTCGCGCAGGCGTCCGGCCACTTCGTCGGGTTCGCCGGTCAGGAGCCATTCGGCGGGGATGCCCGCGGCGAGCGCCCACCGGACGCTCGCCGCGGTTCCGTCGTTCGATTCGATCGTCCAGGCGTCGCCTTCGGCGTGATGGGCGGCGATGCCGCCGTTGCGCTCGGCGAAGCGCTCCACCCAGCGCGGCAGGCGCTCCGGTTCGACCTCGACGATCCTGCCGCCGCCCGGCGCGGGGCGGATCTTCGTCATCAGACGTTGAAGCCCAGTGCCCGCAGCTGGTCGCGGCCCTCGTCGGTGATCTTGTCCGGGCCCCACGGCGGGATCCACACCCAGTTGATGCGGATGTCGGAGACCAGGCCGCCCTCGGCACCGCCGGTGAGCGCGGACCTGGACTGGTCCTCGATGACGTCGGTGAGCGGGCACGCCGCGGAGGTGAGCGTCATGTCGAGCGTGGCGATGTTCTCCTCGTCGACGTGGACGCCGTAGACCAGGCCGAGGTCGACGACGTTGATGCCGAGCTCGGGGTCGACGACGTCCTTCATCGCCTCGAGGATTTCCTCATCCTTGGCCTTCGTTGCTTCGGTCATTACTCGGCTCCTCCTTCGGGAGTCGGCACGGCTTCGGCGCGGACCAGGGCGTCCTTGAACGCCATCCAGCCCAGCAGCGCGCATTTGACGCGCATCGGGTACTTCGAGACGCCCGTGAAGGCCACGGCGTCTTCAAGGGTCTCCTCGTCGGCCTCGCCCTGGCCCCTGGAGTTCATCAAGGCGGTGAACTCCTTCAGGCGCGCCAGCGCGTCGTCGATGTTCGCGCCGTTGACCAGCTCGTACAGCACCGACGCTGAGGCCTTGGAGATCGAGCAGCCCACGTTCTCGTAGGAGAGGTCGGCGACGGTGTCGCCTTCGACGTGGACGCGCAGGGTGATCTCGTCGCCGCAGGTCGGGTTGACCTGATGCGACTCGCCTTCAAAGGGCTCCCGCAGGCCGACGCCTCGCGGGCGCTTGTAGTGGTCGAGGATGACTTCCTGGTACAGCTCGTCGAGATCCATCAGGCGAACACCTTTCGCACCTTATCCAACGCCGACACCATGCGGTCTATTTCATCCGTCGTGGTGTAGACGTAGCCTGACGCGCGGGTGGTGGCGGTGACGCCGAATCGGATGCACGTCGGTTTGGCGCAGTGGTGTCCCACGCGCACGGCGACGCCCTCGGAGTCGAGGATCTGGCCGACGTCGTGCGGGTGGACGCCTTCGAGCTCGAACGAGACGGTGGCGCCGCGCCCGATCGGCACGCGGGGGCCGATGATCGTGACGCCGTCGACGGCTTCGAGCTTCTCCAGCATGTAGCCGGCGAGTTCCTTCTCGTGGGCGCGGACGTTCTCCATGCCGAGCGCTTCGAGGTACTCGACGGCGGCGGCCAGGCCGACGGCCTCGGCGACCGGCGGGGTGCCGGCCTCGAACTTCGCGGGCGCCTTGGCGAAGGTGGTCCGCTCCATCGTGACCGTCTCGATCATGGATCCGCCGGTCAGGAACGGCGGCATAGCGTCGAGCAGTTCGGCCTTCGCCCACAGTATGCCGATCCCTGTGGGGCCGAGCATCTTGTGGCCGGTGAAGGCCATGAAGTCGACGCCGAGTTCGGCGACGTCGACCGGGATGTGCGGCACGGCCTGGGAGGAGTCGAGACCGACGAGGGCGCCGACTGCCTTGGCGCGGGCGACGATCTGCGAAGTCGGGTTCACCGTGCCGAGCAGGTTCGCCACGTGGACGAACGAGACGACCTTGGTGCGCTCGTTGACGACCTCGTCGAGGTCGTCCAGGTCGAGCCGGCCCTCCTCGGTGATGCCGATCCAGCGGAGCGTGGCACCGGTGCGCAGGCACAGCTGCTGCCAGGGCACGAGGTTGGCGTGGTGCTCCATCTCGGTCACCACGACCTCGTCGCCGGGTTTCAGGACGAAGCGCGGGTCGGCGCCGCGTTCGACGGCGGCGTTCTGGAAGGCGTAGGTGATCAGGTTGATCGACTCGGTCGAGTTCTTGGTGAAGACGACCTCGTCGGGGCTGATCGCTCCGATGAACGACGCGACCTTCGCCCTGGCGCCCTCGTAGGCGTCGGTGGCCTCGGAGGCGAGGGTGTGGACCGAGCGCGAGATGTTGGCGTTCGAATAGTCGGTGAACTGCCGCATCGCGTCGGTGACCTGCACCGGTCTCTGCGAAGTGGCCGCCGAGTCGAGGTACGCGAGCGTCTTGTCCCCGATCTTGCGCTGCAGGATCGGGAAGTCCGCGCGAATCGACTCGACGTCGAGCTTGCTGGCTGCCTCCACTTGACTCCTTCTTTCTAGGCGGCCTTCGTGCCGACGTAGCCTTCGTAGCCCTCGGCTTCGAGCTTGTCGGCGAGTTCGGACCCGCCCTCCTCGGCGATTCGGCCGTCGACGAAGACGTGGACGAAGTCCGGCTTGATGTAGCGCAGGATGCGCGTGTAGTGCGTGATGAGCAGGACGCCGGAGTTCGTGGTCTCCTTGGCATGGTTGATGCCCTCGGAGACGACGCGGAGCGCGTCGACGTCGAGCCCCGAGTCGGTCTCGTCGAGGATCGCGATCTTGGGCTTGAGCAGCTCCATCTGGACGATCTCGTGGCGCTTCTTCTCGCCGCCGGAGAAGCCCTCGTTGACGTTGCGGTTGATGAACGCCTCGTCCATCTTCAGCTCGCTCATGGCGCCTTTGAGGTCCTTCATCCAGGTGCGGATCTTGGGGGCCTCGCCGTCGACGGCGGTCTTGGCGGTGCGCAGGAAGTTCGAGACGCTCACGCCGGGCACCTCGACCGGGTACTGCATGGCCAGGAACAGGCCGGCGCGGGCGCGCTCGTCGACGCTCATTTCGAGGACGTCCTCGCCGTCGAGGATGACCTCGCCGCCGGTGACCTCGTACTTCGGGTGCCCGGCCAGCGAGTAGGCGAGCGTGGACTTGCCCGACCCGTTGGGCCCCATGATGGCGTGTGTCTCGCCGGAGCTGATGGTGAGGTCGACGCCGTGCAGGATCGGCTTGGCGCCCTCTTCGGTGTTGACCGAGACTTGCAGGTCGCGGATCTCAAGCTTGCTCATGGTGGGTCTGTTCCTTAGGCTTCTTCGGTGGTCTTGGGTTTCAGGCTGAGGTAGACGTCGCCGTCGCGGACTTCGACCGGGTAGGTCGCCACGGGCTCGGTGGCCGGCGGCCCGGTGGGCTTGCCGGTGCGCAGGTCGAACATCGACCCGTGCAGCCAGCACTCCAGTGTGCAGTCCTCGACGTCGCCCTCGGAGAGCGCCACGGCCGCGTGGGAACACTCGTCGTACAGGGCGAAGACCTCTTCGTCCTTGCGCACCAGCACGATCGACGTGCCGTGGATGTCGGCGGCGATGGCCTCGGAGTCCGGCAGGTCGTCGAGCGCGCAGACGCGCAGGAAATCGGCGTCGGTCATGCGGTGACCGCCTCGCCTGAGTCGAGGCGTCCGACGATGATGTCGGTGAGCTCTTCGCGCAGCGACTCGGACGGGATCTTCTGGACGATCTCGTTGAAGAAGCCCTTGACGACCAGGCGTCGGGCCTCGTCCTCGGGGATGCCCCGCGACTGGAGGTAGAACAGCTGGTCGGCGTCGAAGCGTCCGGTGGCCGAGGCGTGACCGGCCCCGGCGATCTCGCCGGTCTCGATCTCCAGGTTCGGCACGGAGTCGGCGCGGGCCCCGTCGGTGAGGACCAGGTTTCGGTTGACCTCGTAGGTGTCGGTGCCGGTGGCGGCGTCCTGGATGAGCACGTCGCCGACCCACACGGTGTGGGCCCGGTCGCCTTGGAGGGCGCCGCGGTAGTTCACGCGGGAGCGGCAGTCCGGCACCGAGTGGTCGACCAGCTGGCGGTGCTCGATGTGCTGCCCCGTGTCGGCGAAGTAGAGGCCGTAGGCGTCGACGTCGCCGCCTCGCCCGGCGTAGTCGACCGACAGGTACTGGCGGATCAGGTCGCCGCCGAGGCTGACCGCGATGTGGTCGAGCTTGGCGTCGGAACCGAGGCGGGCCTTCTGGTGCTCGACATGGGCCGAGTCGCGGTCCCATTCGGCGATGGAGACGATGCGCAGGTGCGCGCCGTCGCCGACGACGATCTCGACGTTGTCGCCCAGCCGGGCCTGGCCGGTGTGCCGCAGGATCACGGTGACGTCGGCATGGTGGCCGACCTCGATGAAGGTGTGGGCCCAGGAGGCGCCGTCGAGGCCGCCGCCGACCACGTCGATCCAGACGGGCTCGGCTACGCGAGCCTCGGGTTCGACGGCGACGACCAGGGCCGACTCGGACCTGGCCCAGGCGACGGCGCTGGGCCGGTCGAAGGGCTTCAGGATCGAGCCCAGGCGCGGGTCGCTCTTGGGGACGGTCTCGGTCTTGACCCCGGCGGGCAGATCGCGCACTACGTAGTCGGCGGTCTTGACCGCGGCGACCGTGTCGGCGTCGTCGAGCCCGGCGAGGCGCTTGATCGGCGTGAACCGCCAATCCTCCTCCCGGCCGGTGAGGGCCGGGAAGTCGGCGGGGGCGAAGGAGCGCAGCAGCTGCGACTTCGTCTTGGGCGGCACTTCGTCGGCTCCGTGGGTGTGCGGGCGCGCGCCTACTTCAATGCTCATCAGGTCTATTGGTTCCTTGTCCGTACGGGCCGATTAACCGACCGCGCCTTCCATTTGCAGCTCGATCAGGCGGTTCAGTTCGAGCGCGTACTCCATCGGGAGCTCCTTGGCGATCGGCTCGATGAAGCCGCGCACGATCATGGACATCGCCTCGTCCTCGGTGAGGCCGCGGCTCATGAGATAGAACATCTGGTCCTCGCCGACCTTGGAGACCGTGGCCTCGTGGCCCATGTCGACGTCGTCCTCGCGGATGTCGACGTACGGGTAGGTGTCCGAGCGCGAGATGGTGTCGACCAGCAGCGCGTCGCACTTGACCGTGGACTTCGAGTGGTGGGAGCCCTCGTCGACCTTGACCAGGCCGCGGTAGGAGGTGCGCCCTCCGCCGCGGGAGATCGACTTCGAGATGATCGTGGACGACGTGTTCGGCGCCGCGTGCGTCATCTTCGCGCCGGTGTCCTGGTGCTGGCCCTCGCCGGCCATCGCCACGGACAGGACCTCGCCCTTGGCGTGCTCGCCGGTCATGACCACGGCCGGGTACTTCATGGTGACCTTGGAGCCGAGATTGCCGTCGACCCACTCCATGGTGGCGCCCTGCTCGGCGATCGCGCGCTTGGTGACCAGGTTGTACACGTTGTTCGACCAGTTCTGGATGGTCGTGTAGCGGACCCGTGCGTCCTTCTTGACGACGATCTCCACGACCGCCGAGTGCAGCGAGTCCGAGGAGTAGACCGGGGCTGTGCAGCCCTCGATGTAGTGGACGAACGAGCCCTCGTCGGCGATGATGAGCGTGCGCTCGAACTGGCCCATGTTCTCGGTGTTGATCCGGAAGTAGGCCTGGAGCGGGATGTCGACGTGGACGCCCTTGGGCACGTAGATGAACGACCCGCCGGACCACACGGCGGTGTTCAGGGCCGCGAACTTGTTGTCGCCGGTGGGGATGACCGTGCCGAAGTACTCCTCGAACAGCTCGGGGTGCTCGCGCAGGCCGGTGTCGGTGTCCATGAAGATGACGCCCTGCTGCTCCAGGTCCTCGCGGATGGAGTGGTAGAGCACCGTGGACTCGTACTGCGCGGCGACGCCGGAGACGAGCTGCTGACGCTCGGCTTCGGGGATGCCCAGCTTGTCGTAGGTCTTCTTGATGTCCTCGGGCAGGTCCTCCCAGGACTCGGCCTGCTTCTCGGAGGCCTCGACGTAGTACTTGATGTTGTCGAAGTCGATCCCGGACAGGTCCGCGCCCCAGTTCGGCATGGGTTTGCGGCCGAAGAGCCTGTGGCCCTTCAGGCGGCGCTCGAGCATCCATTCGGGCTCGTTCTTGCGCGCCGAGATGGAGCGGACGACCTCGTCGGTGAGGCCGCGCTGCGCGTTCGCGCCGGCGACGTCGGAGTCGGCCCAGCCGTACTCGTAGCGCCCCAGCGAGGCCAAGGCCTCTTCCTGGGTCAGCTGCTCGATCTTCTTCGTGTCGGTCATCTCAGTCTCACCTTTGACCTGTCGGCTATTCGGGCTCTGCCCTTTGCGGGGCGGGCAACGGCACCGGACCGGGCACGTGCGTCGTGCACACGCCGTCTCCGTTGGCGATCGTCGCCAGGCGCTGGACATGGACGCCCAGCAGTTTGCTGATGACGCGGGTCTCCGCCTCGCACAGCTGCGGGAACTCTGACGCCACCCCGGCCACCGGGCAATGATGCTGGCACAGCTGGCCGCCGGTGGCGATGACCGACGCCGTTGCGGCGTAGCCCTCACCGGACAGCGCGTCCGCCAGCGCCTGCGCCCTCGCCATCGGATCGTCCGAGTCGACCGCCTCAAGGGCGGCACGGCACCGGTTCTCCAGGCGTGCGACCTGCTCTGCCGCGAAGGCGCTGATGGCGTCCTCGCCTTCGAAGCGGAGGATCCAGCGGAGCGCCTCCGTCGCGAGGTCGTCGTAAGTGTGGCCGAAGGATTCGCGGGCCGCCGAGGTGAGCTGGTAGTGCTTCGCCGGGCGGCCGCGCTTGGAGGTCTTGACGACGCGCGTCTCGACCTGCCCCTCGGACTCCATGACGTCGAGATGGCGGCGAGTGGCGGTGGCGGTGATGCCGAGGGCGTCGGCGAGTTCGGCGGCCGTGGCCTGGCCGCTCTCGAGCAGCAGCTCGGACACTCGGCGGCGGGTCTCCCCGTCCGTCGAGTGGCTGCCGCCGACCCTCGTCACCATTTCCACAAGCCAAATGTTACTTAATTCGCAGTGCGGTGTCGACAGCGCCTATCGTGAGACCGGGCACGCAGGGTTGCCTAACCTCACCTGAGGTGGTACTGCCGCGGCCCACATCTCGGCACCTGGAGCGCGGGGACCTTCGGCCCGGCCGATAGATTCGGGCCCGTGAACCTGTTGCAGAGGTGGTTCGCCCAACCGGGTGCGGTGCGCCGGTGGGCCCTGGCCAGCCTGATCGCGAATGTCGGCATCGTCCTGACCGGGGGCGCGGTGCGCCTGACCGGCTCGGGCCTGGGCTGCGCCGAGTGGCCGAACTGCTCCGAGGGACAGCTGACCGCCACGCCTCAGATGGGCGTCCACGGCGCGATCGAGTTCGGCAACCGGATGCTGACGTTCGTGCTCGTCGCGGTGGCGCTGGGCGCGCTCATCGCGGCCTGGTCGCGGACGCCGCGGCGGTCGTCGCTGGTGAAGCTCGCGCTCGGCGTCATGTGCTTCGTGCCCGCGCAGGCGGTCATCGGTGGAATCACGGTCTGGACCGACCTCAACCCTTGGGTGGTGGGGCTGCACTTCCTGGCCTCGATCGTCATCCTCGGGATCGCGGCGACGCTGTACTTCCGTTCGGGGGAACCGGACGGGCCGGCCGCGCCGCTGGTTCCGAAGGCAGTGGTCCGGCTGGGTCAGGCACTGGCCGCCGTGGCGTTCGCCGTGATCGCTCTGGGCGTGGTCGTCACCGGGTCGGGCCCGCACGCGGGCGACCCGGATTCGCCGCGCAACGGACTGGACCCGCAGTTCGCGGCGCAGCTGCACGCCGACGGGGTGTGGCTGCTCCTCGGGTTGAGCGTCGCGATGATCGCGGTGCTGCACGCGGTGGGCGCCCCGCTCTCGGCGAGGCGGGCCGCGTACATCCTGCTCGGCGTCGAGCTGCTCCAGGGCGTCACCGGGTACGTGCAGTACTACACGGGCCTGCCGGAGGTCGTCGTCGGGATGCACATGCTGGGTGCCTCGCTGCTGTGGATCAGTGCGATCGCGGTGGTGTTCTCGCTGCGCAAGCGCAGTCCGCTGAACGGCTCCGAGCCGTTCGTGATCGTGGTGGAGGACCAGGGCGAGCCGCTCGAGGAGGCCGAACGTGCCGAGCCCGAGGTCTCGGCACGGAACTAGCACGACGGGGAGCAACGCTTCGGTCGCCGCATCGCGTCCTGCCGATGCGCAGAAGCGATGACGAAGAGCACTGGCCGGGCTGCGGCGGCGCATGCCCCCTAGAATCCGGCTGTGACTCACAGCATCACCGCCGAAGACCGGATCCTGGGCTGCCTCGTCGGAGGCGCCGTCGGCGACGCCCTGGGATATCTGGTGGAGTTCGACTCCTGGCCCCAGATCGAGCAGCGGTTCGGCCCTTCAGGGGTCACCGAGATGGCCCACAACAAGGTCTCCGACGACACTCAGATGACCCTCTTCACCGCAGAAGGGCTCCTGGAGGCGCTCGAGGGCACCGAGTTCGAATCGGTCCGCCGCGCCTATCTGCGCTGGTTCGACACCCAGACCAAGCCCATGCCGCCCGCCGGCGCCCGGGGTCTGGCCGCCCTGCCGTGGCTCTACGAGCGGCGCGCGCCCGGAAACGCCTGCATCTCCTCGCTGGCCCACGGGGGCGAACGGGGCGCTGATCCGGATTCGAAGGGCTGCGGGACGGTCATGCGCTCGGCCCCGTTCGGCCTGCTCGCCTCCTCCCCCGCTCGGGCCTACGACCTGGCGCGGCAGTGCGCGGCGATCACCCACGGCCACCCGACAGCGGGCGCGGCGGCCGGCGCGTTCGCGATGATGGTGTTCCACCTGGTCGAGGGCGAGACCGTCCAGAAGGCCGTTTCGCACACGATGCTGCACCTTCGCCAGAGTCTCGACCGCTCCGAGACCGCCGATGCCCTTCAGCGGGCCTTCGAACTGGCCGGGAACGTCCCGCCCGCGCCGAACTCGTGCGCGCGACTCGGCGAGGGCTGGGTCGCCGAGGAGGCCCTCGCGATCGCCGTGTACTGCCTGCTGGGCACTGGTGACGTGCGCGCGGCGCTGGTAGCGGCCGTCAGCCACGGAGGCGACTCCGACTCGACCGGCGCGATCCTGGGGAACCTGCTGGGCGCCGCCTACGGCTACGCGGCGGTTCCGGCGGACTGGGCGGCCCACGTGGAGGGCCGCGGGACGATCGCCGACCTCGCCGCGCGAATCGGCGCGGCACGCCGCTGACCCCGTTTCAGGGCGCGCGTTTCGACCGCCGGACGAGCGGGTAGAGCGTCCTTGCCGCGGTGCGGTCTCGGGCCGCGACCGCCACTGCGCCGCTCGTCCGTCTGCGGCGCCCGCCGAACGTTGGCAATCGGCCAGGAGGGAACCGGCGGTGGGGACCATATGAACTGGAGCGCTCGTCAAGGGCCACGGCCGACCCGCGGGAACTCGGTCGAGTTCCTGATCGACAACGAGGCCGCGTGGGGGCGCCTCGCCGAGGAGGTCGGCTCGGCCCGGAGGTCGGTGCGGTGCATGCTGTTCCTACTCGACCTCCCACACGTGCGGATGTCCTTCGACGAGCGGATCGTCGGGCGCCCGGGAGCACCAGGTTCCACCAGGCTCGAGGAACGCCTCGTGTCGGCCGCGCGGCGCGGCGCGGAGGTGAGCCTGCTGCTCAACCACGTCGAACCCGCCATCTCACCGGTCAATACCTCCCGCCCCGTCGAGCGGTTCTTCAAGCGTCGCGGGGTGCCCGCTCGGGTCCGGCTCCGCCGGTTCCACACGCCCCAGGCCGCGCCGATCCACGCCAAGGTCTTCCTCGTAGACGACGCCGTCGCGTTCTCGATCGGTTCGATGTTCACCCAGGAGTTCTTCGACTGCACCGCACATCACCTGGACGATCCGAGGCGGGGCCACGTGCGGTGGCGCAGCGCCATCCGAGTGCCGGCCCACGACGTCAGCGCCCGGATCACCGGCCCCGCCGTCGCGGACCTCGACGCCACCTTCAGGCTGCATTGGAACCTCAGCGGACCGGCGGACCTGCCGGAATTCGCACCGCCGGCCGAAGCGGCTCAAGGCGACCTCTCGGCACAGGTGACGCGCACGCTTCACGGCGGGCGCTTCCCGGATCTTCCCGGCGGCGAGACCGGCATCCTCGAGTCGTACCTGAACGCGATCGCGAATGCGAAGGAGTTCATCTATCTGGAGAACCAGTACCTGACCTCGGACGACATCGTCGACGCCCTAGTCGATGCGCTGCGGGGCAACGACCGACTGCATCTGATCGCCCTCATCAACAACCGCCCCGACATCCCCCGATACACGCAATGGCAGCCCGAAGCGCTCGAGCGGCTCTATTCGAGTCTGTCGGGCCCGGACGCGGCCGAGCGGATAGGAATCTACACGCTGTGGAGCCACGAACACGGTTCGATCATCCGCACGCATGTCCACTCCAAGGCAGCGGTCGTAGACGACACCTGGGCCACCGTCGGATCGGCGAACCTCGACGGCCTCTCCCTCGCGGCCTCGGAGCACGCCCGGGCGGCCGCCTGGCCGGTGAGGCTCGCCGGCCGCGTGGTCGGGGCGTTCGGGCCTGAGAACCCCGACGACGTCCGCTCGACTGAGGTCAATCTCGCCATAGCCGACTTCGACGGGGACCGCCCCGAGTCGACCCGAGCCCGCATCGCCGACCTGCGGCGGCGCCTGTGGTCTGAGCACCTGGGCCTCGACCTCACCGCTCCCGAACTGCACGACCCGCCGGACGGTGGCTGGAACTCGCTGTGGAGGGTGCGGGCCGAGGCGAAGCTGCGGCGACTGCGCCGGTCGCCCGGCGAACCTTCCGCCTCCAGGGTCCTGCCGTTCCCCCGACAGGGGACGCGGATACCGGACGGTGTCGACAAGTCCGCGACGTACCTGCGGGAACTGGGCGTCGCCACCGACGCCGTGGAGGTCCGCGAGCGGTTCCGATCGTTCTCGTTCGACAAGGGTGCCTGGAAGCGGCGTTAGCGGCGGCTCGGTCAGGCGGCGGCCTTGACCGCTTCGGCCACCGCCGGCGCGACCTTCGGGTCGAGCGCCGAGGGGACGATGTGGTCGGCGGCCAGGTCGTCGCTCACGCAGTCGGCGATGGCCTCGGCGGCGGCGAGCTTCATCTCTTCGGTGATCGCCCTCGCTCCGGCGTCGAGGGCGCCCCGGAAGATCCCCGGGAAGGCCAGCACGTTGTTGATCTGGTTCGGGTAGTCGCTGCGGCCGGTGGCAACGATCGCGGCGTGCTCTGCGGCGACCGCGGGATCCACCTCGGGCCGCGGGTTCGCGAGCGCGAACACGATCGCGTCGTCGGCCATGGAGGCGAGCGCCGACTCCGGGACGCGGCCGCCGGAGACGCCGATGAGGACGTCGGCGCCGTCGAGTGCCTCGGCGAGGCCGCCGGTGCGCCCGAACCGGTTGGTGTTCTTTGCGAGTTCCTCTTTGACCGGGCCCAGCCGTTCGCGCCCGGGGTGGATGACCCCGGTCGAGTCGCAGACGATGATGTCGTCGACGCCGGCGGACCGCAGGATCGCGGTGATCGCGACTCCGGCGGCTCCCGCGCCGACGATCGCGACGGTCACGTCGGCCGCGTTGCGGCCTTGGAGGCGCAGCGCGCCTCGCAACGCGGCGAGGACGACGACGGCGGTGCCGTGCTGGTCGTCGTGGAAGACCGGGATGTCGAGGGCGGCTTTGAGGCGCGCCTCGATCTCGAAGCAGCGCGGCGCGGCGATGTCTTCCAGGTTGATGCCGCCGAAGGACGGGGCGATGGCGGTGACTGCCGCGACGATCTCATCCGGATCGGTGGTGTCGAGGCAGATCGGGACGGCGTCGACGTCGGCGAACTGCCGGAACAGGGCCGCTTTGCCCTCCATGACCGGCAGTGAGGCGGCAGGCCCGATGTCGCCGAGCCCGAGCACGGCGGTGCCGTCGGTGACGACGGCGACGAGGTTGGGTCGCCAGGTGTAGTCGCGGGCGAGCGCGGCGTCGTCGGCGATGGCCTCGCAGACCCGGGCCACGCCGGGCGTGTAGGCGATGGACAGGTCGTCGCGGGTGTCCAGCGGGACGGTGGCGGCGGTGCGCAGTTTGCCGCCCCGGTGCGCGAGAAAGATCGGGTCTTGCAGGTCGAACACGATGATGAAAGCCCCATTGCTCGTATGAACGATGCCGACGGCCGAATTCGGGGACGTTGTCGCCCCGGTCGTTCGCGTGGCTGGAGAGAAAAGCACTGCAAGCTTATGGCTTGCCGGCTTCGCTGAGATCGGGATTACCCAGGAATCGGGTCATTGTAGCTCAGCGGTCACCAGTATTCGGACGGCGGTATCGTTCCAGGCCTGAATCTTGACATTGTCGTCATCCTCCCCAAGCGACTTGGAAAGCATAGCAAGAACGCTCGCGGACTTTCGAAGACCA
Organism: Glycomyces sp. L485; assembly: GCF_022548875.1. Classification (GTDB taxonomy): domain Bacteria; phylum Actinomycetota; class Actinomycetes; order Mycobacteriales; family Micromonosporaceae; genus Glycomyces. The sequence goes on from NZ_JAKZEW010000004.1 coordinate 169,864, forward strand.
ACCCGATACAAGGATTCAGCCGCTGATTCTATGGCTCTACGGGAGGGTTCGCGGGCGTGGCTCAGCCCCCGGTGGGCCAGATCCGCGCAGGCGTCGACCGCGGTTTCGAGCGCCGAGGCGACCGGGTCCGCCGCTGAGGCGGTGACGGCGGCGAAGCCGGCGGAGTCGTCGCCGGGGGCCAGGTCGGGCACGACCGGGCCGTCGGCGGCCAGGATCGCGGTCGGTTCGACGACCAACCCGCCGCGCTGACGGCTCACGGCCCCGGCGAGGGCGGACGGTTCGCGGCCGAGCGCGTCTTCGACGGCCTCCAGCGCGCCTGGGGCGGCGGCGCTGTAAGCCGCGCGCACCAGCGCCCTGCCGCCGCCAGGAGCGGTGATGGCGGCCTCAACGCGCTGGGCGGCCGGGTCGTAGCCGATCGACTCGACCTTCTCGACGGCTATCACGCGCACCAGTTCGGCGGCGACGCGCGGGCGGATCAGGGTCGGCGGCAGGGCGTCGAGCCGTTCGGTCAGCGCGTCGAGGTCGGTGACGCGCAGGCCGGCGGGCAGGTCGTCCCAGGACCGGCCGAGCGGGAGTACCTGGGTCTTGGCCAGGCGGCCGTTGCCGAGCCTGAGCGATCGGGCGGCGGTGCGGCTGGCGGCCTCGGAGACGACGTTGCCACCGGCCATGGCGCCGATACGGCAGCCGGCCAGACGCCGCCCGGCCAGGTCGTGCCCGGTGAGTCGGCCGCTCTCGGGAAGCTCCCAGTCGCGTTTGACGGTCAGTACCATTCCGGTCTCGGGCTGGGCGAAGTACAACTCGACGGTGCGCCGGTCGCCCTCGGTGCCGACGCGGCAGCCCATGCCCGTCAGCCGCAGCAGGGTCAGCGGGGTCTCGGCGGCCTCGTCGCTGCCGAGGATCGCAGCGTTGGGGGTGCCCGAGTCGGATCGTCCGGCGCGCTCGCGGGCGGGGATCTCGGCGAGCAGGGCGGCGAGCCGCCGCTGGTCGTAGGCGGCAGACCGGTCGTGATAGCGCTCAAGCTGGGCGATCAGGTCCGCGAGGGCTCCGGCGGGCCAGTGGAGGCGGCGGACCGTCAAGGCCTTGGCCTCGCGGGCGAGCGCGGCGCGAAGGACGGCGTCGGCGCCCTCGACGCCGCCGAGGAGGACTCTCCGGGCCAGATGGACCGCCGCGTCCAGGTCGTCGGTGCGGGAGCGGCCGCCGACGCTGATCGTTTGCGGCGCTTCGCCTTCGGCCCGCTCGGCCTCGCGGAAGGCCCAGACGGCCTGGACGATGCCGGACTCGCGGGCCGGTCCGGTGGCGTCGGTGTGGACGTAGCCGAGGCCGGGCACCAGGAAGGAGACGGTGCAGGCGGGCAGCTCGGCGACGGCGGGCCGGTCGGGACCGGGCCAGGTCAGGCGCGTGGTGTATCCGGCGCGGCGGGCCTTCTCGGCGGCGGCCATGGCGTGGCGGCCGTAGGCCTCGCGCAGTTGGTCGTCGGTGATCGCGGCGGGAGAGGCGACCTCGGTCTCCCCGGTCCCCTCGTGCTCGCGCTGGTAGGCCAGGACGGCGCCGACGCGGTGGCGGCACTTCGAAGGGGCCGGGCAGGTGCAGGTGGCGGCTTCCATGCCGCCGTGGGCGGGCAGGGCGGTCTCAGTCCGGTCGGGAAAGGTCGCGCGGACCGTCCCGTCCGGATCGGTCTCCAGGAGCGGGGCGGTCCCGGCGTCGAGTTCCTTGGCGGCGCGCTTGACCAGGCCGCGGTTGGCCAGCGCTGCGAGGCTGTCGGCGGTGAGGGCGAGGAGGTCGTCTCTGATCACGTTCCGTGCCTTTCGGCGACGAACTCGGCGAGGTGGGCGGGGGTCATGGCCCCGACATGGGCGCCGAGGGCGGCCATGCGCCCGGCGAGGTCGCGGTGGTAGTCGGGATCGGCCTCTTCGTCGAGTGCGGCCAGTCCGAGTACCTGGGTGCCCTGTTCGCACAGTTGCTTGACGGTGTGCAGGAGCCGGCGCTCGCTGCCGCCCTCGTAGAAGTCGGTGACGACGGCGACGATCGCGCGGCGGGGGTTCTCGACCAGGCCGGAGGCGTAGTCGACGGCGCGGGCGATGTCGGTGCCGCCACCGAGCTGGACCTTCATGAGCAGCTCGACAGGGTCGTCCACTTCGGAGGTGAGGTCGACGACGTCGCTGTCGAAGGCGACCAGGTGGGTTTTCAGGCCCGGCAGGGCGTACAGGCATGAGGCGGTCACCGCGGAGTGGATGACCGATCCGGCCATCGACCCGGACTGGTCGACCAGCAGGATCAGTTGCCACTGTTCGAGGCGCCTGGCGGTGCGAGAGTGGAAGTAGGGCCGTTCGATGGCGACCCGGCGATCCTCGGGCCGGTAGTGGGCGAGGTTGGCCCGCAGGGTGCGGCGAAGGTCGAAGTCGCGGGCGCGGCGGTGGTGGCTGGGGCGGCGGGCGCGGCTGCCGGTGAATGCGGTGCGCACCTCGACCGAGAGCTTCTCGACCAGCTGCCGGACGACCTCGGAGACGATGCGGCGGGCGGCGGCAAGCACTTCGGGGTTCATCAGGTGCTTGGTTCGCAGGACGGCTTTGAGCAGGGCCGGGTTCGGATCGATCCGGCCGAGTATTTCGGGATCGGTGACGACGTCGTCGATCTCGTAGCGCTCGATGGCGTCGCGTTCGAGCCGTTCGACGGTCTCCTTGGGAAAGAGCCGGTGGATCTGATCAATCCAGTCCACAGTGGTGACGATGGAGGGTCCGTCGCCGCCTTCGCGCGTGCCGCCGCGGCGGACGTCTCGCCTGTCGAGGTCGCCGTCGCGGCTGTAGAGCCAATCGAGGGCGGCGTCGCGGGCGGCGGCCCGCTCGCCCAAGGCGCCGGTGTGCCGTTCGGCGGCGGGCCCTAGGACCAGCCGCCAACGTTCCAGGTCTGCGCTCACTGTCGCTCCTCCGTTGCGGCGAATAGGTGTTCACGTTCGAGGACGGTGTCGACGCGGGCTTCGAGGGCGTGGGAGGCGGCCTGGACCACCGGGTCGACGTCGTGGCGGGCGAGCAGGTCGCGGCCCGATCCGGGCGCGCCGCGCCGCTCGACGACCCGCTCGGCGATCTGCGCGCGTTCACGCGGGGGGAAGTGCCCGAATGCCTGGCGCAGCGCGGGCAGCGCCTCCAGGAACTCCGATTCGGACATGTCGCCGACGAGCTCGTCCACGGCGGCGACCACGCCGCCGTCGTCGGCCTCGGCCAGGACCTCTTCGCGCGCGACCGCGAACAACCCGGCGAGCCAGTCGCCGAGGCGGCCGGGGGCGCCGGCGCTCGCGGCGGCCTCGTCCGCCTCCGGTGGGGCCCCGAGGGACCAGGCCAGGCCGGCGGCCGCTCCGCGCAGGTCGGGCGGGGCCTGGCCGTCGCGGGCGATGCGTCGGCCCGTGTCGGCCACCGATCCGGCCGGAGGTGTCAGGTGCGGGACGTGGCGGACCGCGTCGCGAACCGCGCACAAGGCTTCGAGGCGCCCGGCGTGCGCCGGGCCGGGCCCGGCGTGGAGACCCTCGGCCAGCCACAGCGCGCGGTCGGTGCACCGACCGATGACCGCGGCGTACAGGTCGCTCCCGGCGGTGCCGAACAGGTGGTCGTGCCGCCACAGCGCCAGCGCGACGGCCAGTGCCTTCCCGACCGCGGCGAGCTCGGGTGAGGCGGCGACCGCGGCCTCAACAGCCGGTCCGAGCCGGTCGGTGAGGCGGGCGCGGCCGCACAGCGCGGCCCCGAACAGGTTGGCCGCCAACGCCTCCAGATCGCCGTCGGCGCCGCCGATGCGGCGTTCGAGGACGTTCTGGGCGGCGTCGCCGAGGGTGGCGCCGTAGGCGCCGGCTTCGATGAGGGCTGAGCGGCGGCCGTCGTGGTCGCGGATCTCCCACTGTTCGCTCGCGGTCACCTCCATGCCCTCCGCGGGGCCCTCCTCGCGGCTGAATCCGGGGACGGCCAACATGCTGAGGCAGTGCATGGCGCGGCTGCGTTCGAGGTCGAGCGGGTCGGTGAGGTCGATGCGGACGGCTCCGGGGCTGTCGAGTCCGAGCCGCTCCAGGGCCGCTTCGACGTCGGCGACCAGGGGCGGCGCGGGCGTGTCGGGGTGGAGGCGGCCGACACGGGCACCGGTGAGGGCGGCGGTCATCTCGACGACGACGGGGTGAGTGCCGGGGGTGAGGGTGCCGCGCCTGGTCCACGGCAGGGGCTGTTCGAGGTCGTCGCTGATGAGGGCGCCGGCCAGGCCGTCAAGCAGGTCGGTTCGGCCGGGCCGGTCGTGGCCGCGCAGGCGGGCCAGGCCGTCGGTGAGGGCTCTCGCGCCGATCAGATCCGATGTGGATACGATCTGGTCACGTCCGCGCAGGCGGGTCGCGATGAGTTCGACCAGGGCGTCCGCGGCGGCCTGGGGGCCGTCTTCCCACAGCCGCTGGTAGTACTCGGGCGAGGGCATCCCGGACTGGTATCCGGCGAAGGCGTCGAGCCGTTTGAACGAGTACGGCACCAGGAAGCCGCCGACCTCGGCGCCCTCGGGCGGCAGGGGCACCGCGGGCCGGTCGGCCGGGCCCCGGTCTGCCAGGCGGCGCAGGGCCGGGGCGTGGAAGCCGCCGCAGACGACCACGACCGGTCCGTCGGTCTCGGCCAGGGCGGCGCGGATCCACGCGGCCATATGGGTCTCGCGCTCGGTGTCGGCCTCGTCGGCGGCGGCCTCGCCGCGCAGCAGCTCGAAATAGGCGTCGAGCCGTTCGGCGAGGCCGTCCGGGTCGGCGACCTCGACCAGGTGGTCCCACAGGGCGTCGGAGTTGTCGACGGCGAGTTCGCGGCACAGCCGCTCGGTCGCCTCACCGTAGCGCCTCTCGGCGTCGGAGTAGCGGTTCTCGATCCCGGCGAAGGCGTCGTGCCAGGCGGGCAGGTCGATGAACCGGACCTCGGCCCCGGCCCGGCGGGCGGCCGCGAGGGCGATCCACTCGGGTGAGTAGTCGCAGAACGGCGTCCAGGTGCGCCGCATGTCGCCTTCGGTGCCGGTGTAGGAGTAGATCGCCACGGGCAGCGCGTGGTCGAGGGCGAGCTCGTCGAGCCGGTCGTTGAAGTCGGCCGGGCCCTCGATGAGCACCGCGGCGGGCCGGAGCCGTTCGACCGTGTCGGCGACCAGGCGCGCGCAGGCCGGCGAGTGGTGGCGCACGCCGAGTATGTGCAGTCGGTCTCGGGAAGACATGAGCATCAGCCCGGCAGCAGTGCACGCGCCTGGTGCAGGTCTCGCCAGTGCTCGCCTTTGTGCTTGGGCGCGCGCTGTTCGAGGTAGCGGCGAAGTCTGGCGAGGTCCTCGCGGTTGTCCTTGGCGGCGGCCCCGGCCATGCAGTCGACGATGTCGCCGGCCGCGGCCCGGCCGCCGCGCAGATACCAGGCCTTGATGCCGACGGCGTGGGCGACCGAGACGGCCTCGGCGGTGGACATGACCGACTGCATCCGGCCGCCGGCGTCGTCGCCGCTGCGCAGGTCGCGGAAGACCCGCACCAGCACTTCCAGGACGTCGCGGCTCGGCGGCGCCGGCACCCCGGAGCGCTCCAGGGCGGCGGCGGCCTCGGCCTCGACCAGGTCGAGCTCGGTGGCGAAGTCCGCGATGGGGAAGACCGTCTCGAAGTTGAAGCGGCGCTTGAGCGCCGCGCTCATCTCGTTGACGCCCCGGTCGCGGGTGTTGGCGGTGGCGATGATGTTGAAGCCCTCGCGGGCGAACACCATGTTGTCGCCGCCTTCGAGTTCGGGGACGGCCAGGACGCGGTCGGACAGGGGCGACAGCAGCGAGTCCTGGACTTCGAGGGGGCAGCGGGTGATCTCTTCGAAGCGGACGAGGCGACCCTCGGCCATGCCGCGCAGCAGCGGCGCGGGCACCAGTGCGCGCTGGGTGGGGCCCTCGGAGACCAGCAGGGAGTAGTTCCACGAGTAGGCGATCTGGTCCTCGGTCGTGGAGGCCCCGCCCTGGATGGTGAGCGTGGAGTCGCCGCAGACGGCGGCGGCGATGAGCTCGGACAGCAGCGACTTGGCGGTGCCGGGGTCGCCGACGAGCATCAGCCCCCGGTTGGTGGCCAAGGTGACCAGTGCCCGGTCGATCAGGGACGGGTCGCCCACGAACTTGCGGCTCACGCCGAGCCTGTCGTCGCCGACCACGAACGCGCGGGCGGCCTGGAGGCTCAGTGCCCACCCGGGCGGGCGCGGGGCGGAGTCGTCGGCGGCGAGCTTCGCGAGTTCGTCGGCGAATCGCTGTTCGGCGGGGGGCCTTTGGAGTTTCGGCTCGGTGGAGTTGTCGATCATGTCGGCTTTCTAATTCGCGATGCGGGTGTCGGCGAGCTCGGCGAGCTGGCAGAGGATCTCGGAGGCGGTCAACGGATCGACTTCGGGCGGCCACCGGTGTTCGCGGCCGTGTCGGTACCATCCGTAGTCCTCGAAGTCGGACAGCTTGACCGAGGTCAAGGTCTGCTCGGGGAACTCCGCGGGGCGACCGATGGCGAAGCCCGGTTCGAGTTGGACGCAGACGTATCCCCCGGCGGGAAGTCGGCGCCCGATGCCGGGCTGGTGGCCGTTGTCGACCGGGGCCGCCCGGTGCCACCCGTGCTTCTCCAGGCGCAGGACCCTGCCCACGTCGACGGTGATCCCTTCGAAACGTTCGAGCCGTCCGGTGGCGATCTCCGCTTCGGTGAGCGCCATGACCGGTCGCGACAGCTGCTCGAACGGCTGCAGGATCTCGTAGTCGGCGAACACCTCGCTCCACTCGCGGCACTCGTCGCCCATGTGGAGCGGGTGGCCCAGGCGGATGACGGTGCCCGCGTCCAGCGTCAGGTCGTTCTCGTCGGAGTCGGTGAGCGTGCGGTCTTCGGCGATCCGGAAAGCGGTCTGCTCGCCGTCGGCCTCGGCGAGCCACACCAGCCGCCGCGCCAAGTGCCACACCAGCGGATGGCCGACGAAGTACCGCTCGAACTCCGGCTTCGACCAGGTACGCCCGTCGACCATGGCCCGCTCAAGACGTTTCACCTGGTCGGAAGCCACGGTTCGGAGGTCCTTCCTCAACTGGGTGAAGCGCCTGTAGGCGGCTTCGGCCACCTCGGCGTCGTCTCGGGCTCCGGGCTTCGGCAGGCTCTTGCGGCGTTTTCCGGCCGAGTCGGTGACGAACGGTTTGAGCTGCTCGTCGAAGCCGACCGTGAAGCGGCGGGGTCCGTAGTCGATCACCAGGCTGGAGGCGTCGTCGAGGCCGAAGTCCGGCACGAGGCGGTCGCCGAGTTGCTCGGCGCTGAGGCCGAGGCCGGCAGCGATGGCGGTGACCTGGCGGCCCGCCTCCCGCTTGAGGCCCTGGAACTTGACCTTCTGCGAGATGCCGTGGATCGCGCGCAGCGCCGTCTCGGATCCGATCGCGCCCAGCAGTTCCAGTCCGAGGACGGCCCGCTTGTGGTGGCTCTCCCCCGGCCACTCCCTGATCATCGGGGTCAGACGCGCCACGAGGTCGTCGTCGGCGAAGCACCGCAGCTGGGTGAACGCCCACTTGTCCCTCGCCGGTCCGCCCGCGTGAAGCCAGAGTTCGAACAGCTTCCAGGAGAAATGCTTCAGGGACCCGAGGTCGCATTCTCGGGCCACGGCTTCGATCGTGTCGTTCGGTCCGGTCAAGCCGGCGACGGCCAGTTCGTTGAGGAGGTGATCGACGGCCACCAGGGGCAGGGCACTCTCGCCTCCTCGCAGAAGCACCTGCGGCAGCAGCGCCGGATTCGCCCAGGGTCCGGCTGCCGGATCGGGCCGCGAAGGCGAGGCGACCGCCTCCGGAAGGGCCTCGGCCGGGGCGTCCGGAACCAGTTCCAGACCCTCGACGAGCTCGGTGATCCGCGCCTGGTCCTTGTCGCTCAGGTGATGGAACGCGACTTCGAGCAGGGCCGGGTCGGATCGCACCACTCCGGTCAGGAGTGCCCGGTCCGCGGGCGAGGCGCCGGGTGCCAGCGCCGCGGCCGCGCGGAGCATCCGGGTGGGGAACCGCTTGACCGACTCCAGCGCAAGGCTCCTCGCGTCGAACGACGCGATATCGCTCAGCAGTGCCGCCATGGCATCGTCGGAGGGAAGCACCGAGAGGGCCGTCAGCAGCAGCAGGCGTTGCTCGCCTTGACCGTACTCCCGAAGGGTCTTCTCCAACACCGGAACGCAATCTGCGCCGAAACCTTCGACCATGGCTGCCAAGCGCGGCTTGGTGATGATGTGGTGGTGCAGCTTCGTCCTGCCTGACGCGGCGAGCTGGTCGGAAGTGGTGATGATCGACAGCAGCCATTTGTCGAGAAGGGTCATCTTGTACTCCGCGCAGGCCTGCTCGACCCATGCCTCCTGGTCGGGCATGAGGTAGGCGGTGGCGAAGCGTTTGATGGGGCTGCCACGGTGCTCGGCGAGCGACTCCGCCAGGGCGACGTATTCGTCGTCGGTGGCGCCCGCGAGCAGTGACCGCAGGTGGATGAGGTCCTCGAGCTGGCCGTCCCAGTAACTGGTCGTGGGCTCGAACAGCTCCGGGACGGCACGTCGATTCGGACCGGCGTGCTCGAGCGGCACCACAGCGGCCACGCCCAGTGCCTCCACGGCCGCTCGGAATGCGAACTCAGTGCCGAATTCGGCGCGCCAAGCGCAGAAATGCGACCGCAGTCTCTGGGGGCCCCCGTACACGTTTCCGTGGGAGCCGTCGGCAACCCGGTACCGACGGTTCTTGTCGCTGTTGGCCAGCGCCCTGATCACTCCGGCTCCGAGCGGGTCCGGCCGGCCGTCGAGGCAGGCCACACCGGCCGAAGCGTACGGCTCGTTGCGCGGATCGGCCAGTGCGACTCGGATATCGTCCTCCATCGATGCGATGATTCGGCGAATCCGTGAGGGAGCCGATTCGTCGGGTTCGATCGGCCCGGAGGAGGATCCTCCGCGCCGTCTCGATGTGGCGGCCTTCCATCGCGAGGGCAGTTGGATTCGGTTCTCGTCCGGCAGTTGCGCATCGGGGTGATTCATCGCCACCAGATTAGGCGGCGGGTGCGACACCGCGGCCTTTCGAACACCGTCATCCGACACCGGTGGCACTCGCGAGCGGGACGAGGGCCTCAGAGGCCGCGACCGGGTCGATCGGGGTTCGCCCGCCGTGCCGGTGCAGTCGCACGGAGTCGACCTTCTGCTCCGGGAACTCGTGAACGTCGCGGACTGTGATGCCGGGGGTCAGCCCGATCTCCAGATGGCCCGCGTCGCCGAGATCGCGGGTCATTTCAAACTCCATGCCCCCGTCGCCGACGCAGCCTCGTTCCCAGCCCTTGCCGGTCAGCCCCAGCAGCGATCCGACCGATACCGCGGCGCCCTCGAATCTGGTGAGGCGCCCGGTCTCCAGTTCCTCCGGGGTGAACGCCTCGACCGGCCGGGCGAGCTGTTCGAAGGGCTGGAGGAGTTCGTAGTCGGCGAAGATCCCGGCCCAGGTCTCGACCTGGTCTCCCAAGTGGACGGGATGGGCCAGGCGGATCGTCGCGTCGTCGGGGAGCCTCAGCTCGTTCTCGTCGACGTCGGTGCGGCTGCGGTCCTCGGCCATGCGGAACGCGGTCGTCTCTCCGCCATGATCGGCCACCCACACCAGGCGGTGCGTGAGATGCCGTACCAGGGCATGGTCGACCAGGTGGCGGTCGAACTCGGCCTTCGTCCAGGTCCGTTGGCGGACCATGGCCAGCTCCAGGCGCTCCACCAGGTCGGAGGCGACCGTTCGGACCTCTTTCTTGAGCCTGGTGAACCGTTTGCGGGAGGACTCGGCGATGCCGGCGTCGTCGCGGACTCCGGGTTTGGGGAGGGCCTTGCGGGCCTTGCCGTCGGAGTCGGTGATGATCGGCTTCAGCTCCTCGTCGAAGCGGACCTCGAACCGGCGGGGACCGTAGTCGTACACCAGCGCGGACTCCTCGCCGATCCCGAAGTCGGGGACGAGGCGGTCGGCGAGCTGTTCGGAACTCAGGCCGAGTCCAGCGGCGATCGCCTCGATCTGCTCCCGCGCAGTCCACTTGAGATTCTCGTACCTGACCTTCTCGGAGATGCGGTGGATTGCCCGCAGGGCCGTCTCGGTTCCGATGACGCCGAGCACTTCGAGACCCGCGACGGCACGCTTGTGCAACTTGCGGCCCGGCCACTCGCAGATGAGCGGCACGAGCGCGCGGACGGTGTCGTCGTCCCCGAAGTGGGCGAGCTGGGCGAGCGCCCACGAGTCCTCGACGGGGGCGCCGACGGCCAGCCACTGCTCGAACAGCGCCCAGCAGAACCGTGCGAGCGATTCCGGGTCGCAGTGCTCGGCCACGACGTCGATCCCGGCGTACCGGTAGTGGGGCGCGGCGATCGCCAGGACGGTCACGAGATGCCCGACCGATCGGTCCGGCAGTGCGCGCTCACGGCCTTTGAGCAGCACCTGCGGCAGGACCGCAGGCGCGGCCCAGGCGCCGACCCCGGGGGCCTTGCCGCCGAACGGCTCGAGCGGGTCGCGCTCGGCCAAGGGCCTGATCGCCTCGACGGCGGCCTCGCCGTACCGCGCCGCTGCTTCGAGCAGCAGTTCCGGTCCCCGCCGGTGCCGCAAATAGTCCAAAGTGGCCTCGGCGGCCCGGCGGGCCTTCCTGGCCCTGCCGAGCGCGTCCGGAATGAGAAGGATCGCCGCGTCGGCGGCGTGCCGGTCGAGCCAGGCGAGGGCCGTCGGGCGGAGGGCCTTGAGGCGGACCAGCGAGTCGGCCGCCATCCGGGCCGCCTCCGGGTTGGACAGTGGAAGCAGGACCTCGCGCAGTGCCGCGTTGGGCTGCACCAGCTCGGTGATCTGCGGTGCGACGTCGAGTCCGAATCGGGCGAGCACCTGCTTGAGTTCGTGCGCGCTGGGGTACCAGGCCCGGCCGTCCCATCGGGCGGCCATGGGCTTGGCGAGTTCGTCGGGGGCGAAGGCGAGGAAGTCGAGTCGTTCGGTGTAGTCGCGCTCGTCCCATCGAGCGGCTTCGGCCCGCCACTGGTCGATGTCCCGTTCACGGCGCGGGTACTTGGGTTCCCACTGGTCCCGTTCGCCTTCGGCCCACACGATCCGGTTCACAGGGAGCGGGTCCAGTCCCTCCAGCACGGCCGGTTTCGCCTTCGGCCTCGGTCGCTCCCACGGCGGTGCGAGCAGCAGTTCCGGGATCTCTTCGGGTGCCGCCTCCGGGACTGGCCTCGCGTCGCCGGTCAGCGGTTCGAGCGCGTCGCGTGTTCCCTGATCGAGGGCCGGGAGCGCGGACTCGACCAGGTTCGGGTCGGACCGCAGCACGGTGGTGAGGAGTCTGCGCTGCTCACGCGTCGCCGCTGCGACCTTGGGCGCGATGGTCCGCAGGGCGCGGCAGGGGAAGCGGGCTGCCGCTTCGATCGCGGGGCCGACCGCCACCGGCGCGTCGAGGTCGTCGATGATCGCGGCCATCGCCTCGTCGGAGGGCAGCGCCGCCAGCGCCTGGTAGATCGGTTTCCAGCAGTCCGCGCCGCGGGACTGCGAGATCATTCCTCGCAGCATCGGGAGTGCGTCGATGCCCAGCCGGGCTGTCAGGTCGAGCGCGTCGGTCCTGCCGATCACGGTTCCGGCGAGCACGCTCTCGCCCGCCGCGTGCAGTTGTTCGGAGGTGGTGATCAGCCGGAGCAGGGCATTGGCGATGTGGGTGTCCCCGCGCCGGTCGCTCAGCTCGACGCACAGCTCGTCGATCCAGGTCTTCCGATCCGGCACGATCAGGCATGAGATGAGCCGCTTGACGGCGGTGCCGCGCCGCGCCGCAAGTGCCTCCAGCACCGCTTCGTACTCGGCGTCCGGGGCGGTTGCCACGACGGTCCGAATCGTTCCGAACTCGGCGTCTCTACGGGACCAGCGCCACCCGATGTCGTCGATCGATATATAGAAAAGGTAGTTGAAGCCGCCGCGGAAGTAGCGGGAGTCGACGGCGGCCAGCTCGATCACGGCGCTCGCGGCGAACGGGAGGCCGTAGTCCTCGGCCAGCCAGTCGAACAGCGGCCGCGGCGAGGTGCCGTTGCCGTAGTCCCGATTGATCACCGCTGCGACGACCGCGGCGCCGTAGGGATCGGGCTCGCCGTCGAGGAACGCCAGCGCGGGTGCGGCGAACGACTCGTTCTGCTCGAGATCCAATGTCCTGCGGACCTGGCCCTCGCGGTCGCGGAGGTCGGCGCGCATCTGGTCGGGTTTGAGCGCGACCCTTCTTCTGCTGCCGTCTCCTCTCCTGGCCCGGAGATGCCGTCTCCAGGATTCGGGGACGGCGAACTGGTCTTCATCGGGCAATGACAGGCTCGGCTTCATGTCGGAGAGCCTATGCGAGTCATACGACATCACTTCGCGATCATCCGTTCGATGACCGGTCCATTGTGAATCGCAGCAGGTCGGTGACGGCTTCGGAGGCGGCGACCGGGTCGACCTGGTCGCCGCGGAGCGGCCGGAACGCGGACCTGTGGCGGTTGGCGCTCCGCGCGAACCTGACCTCGGTCAGGTGGTAGGTGGCCCCGTGCACCGGCCAGGTGGTCTCGGGCCCTTCGGCGATCTCGACGATCAGGCGGCCCCCGCCGGGCAGCCGCCGTGACAGTCCCGCGCCCCTGCCGGGTTCGTCCCAGGCCAGGCCCGCGGTGCCGTGACGCCAGTCCCAGGCGCCGCCCGAGAGCAGACCCACCATGCTTACTCGACGACCGGCGAACCGGGTCAGCACTCCGGTGCGGCGCTCCTGCTCGTCGAGGACGTACGACGGGCGGGACAGCTGCTCGAAGGGCTGCAGGAGCTGATAGTCCAGCGCGGTCTCCAGCCAGGGGTCGAGTCCGTCGCCTAGCAGAGCGGGGTGGGCGAGCCGGACATCGACGTCGCCGGGGAGCGTCAGCAGCCGGTCGTACGCGTCGGCGTAGCCTTCGGACTCGTCGACCCTGAAGCCCAGCCACTGCTCTCCGGACCGGTTGGTCCAGATCAGACGCCTCGCGAGCGGGGCGATCACCGGATGTCCGAGGATGTTCCGTTCGAACTCGGCCAGGGTCCATGTGCGGCCGTCCAACATCGCTTCGCGCAGCCGCCCGGCCTGGACGTCCGCGGCCAGGCTCAGGGCCTTGGCCAGGCGGCGGTATCGCCCGCGGGAGGCCTGCGCGAGCGCGTCGTCGTCGCGCACGCCAGGTCGGGGCAGGGTGCGCCGCGCACGGCCCCGGTCGTCGACCACTCTCGAATTGAAATGCTCGTCGATCTCGATGTGGAAGCGGCGGCTTCCGTAGTCGAGCACCGTGGTCGCCGGATCGCGCAGGCCGAGGTCGGGTGCCAGGCGGTCCGCGAGCGACTCGACCGTGTCGCCTCGCTCGTCGGCGAGTCGGGCGACGAGTTCGCGGGCGTGCCTGGTGGTGGAGGGGAAGCGGTCGAGGCGGGAGATCCGGTAGAGGGTGTCGAAGGCGGTGTCGCCGCCGATGGCGGCGATCGCTTCGAGCGCGTCGAGCGACCAGCGCTGGTCGGGGCTCGAGGACCAGCGCAGGAGATGCGGCTCCAGCAGCTCCACTGTCGATCCGTCGCCGAAGCATCCCATCTGATGCACCACCCAGGAGTCGGACTTCGGCTCGTCCGAGGCAAGCCACAGTTCGAACAGCGCTCGGGAGAATTCGGCGAGCGACTCGCGCTCGCAGTGCTCGGCGAGTTCCTCGACCGGCATGTAGGGCACCTGCGGGGTCCACAGTGACAGTGCGGTGATGAGGTTCCCGACCGATTCTCTGGGCACGACGGCGTCGCCGCCGCGCATCACCACCTCAGGGAGTGCCGCGGGGTCGGCCCAGTCCTTCGGCGCCCGCACCGCCAGGCCGATCGGTTCGAGCGGATCGGCCTGCGACAGAAAGGAGGCCACGCGCTCCCCAACCTGGGTCCCGTAGCGGCCGGCCGCCTCGACGACGGCGCGGTCGCCGTGCCTGAACGCCAGGTACCGCAGCGCGGCCCACGCGCCGCGACGGGCGCGCGCGTCCTCGCCGACCGCGTCCGGCACAAGGAATTCGGCGGCCCGGAGGCCGTTCCGGTCGAGCCAGGCGACAGCCCCCTTCCTGCGGACCCTGAGGCGCACCAGCCAGTCGGCGGCGAGGCGGGCGGCCGATTCGCTGAGGATCGGGGTGAGGATCTCCGAGCGGATGTTCGGGTTCTCCCGCAGCCGCCGGACGGTGTCGTCGGCCACCTCCGCACCCCGGTGCGCGAGCCTGCCGAACAGGGCCGAGCCCACGTCCAGACCGCCGATGCGGGACGAGCCGACCGACATCTCCGTGCCCCAGTACTCCTCCTCGTCCCATTCCCAGCAATGCGGTTCGATCGACTTGGCGCGGGCGTACTCCTCGAACCTCCAGATGAGCTCGATCTCGCTGGGCGCCTTGAGGTCGGTGATCGGCTTCGTGCGGGGGCCGCGGCGTCGCCGAGGCCAGGGCGGGGCCGCGAGCAGGCGCGGCAGCCGCTCGGTCTCGGCGGCCGGGAGGCCCCGGCCCGCGGTGACCGCGCGCAGGGCCGCGTGTTCGGCCTCGGTCAAGGCCGACCGCGCCTCGGCCGATTCGAGGAGCTCGGGGCCGAGGTCGCGGGCCAGTCGCGCCCGCTCGATCGCCGACAGGCCCGGGGTCGATGCCGCGGCGGCCTTGGCGAAGCGGCCGGGGAATCGGGTCGAGGCGGACCGGACGGCGGCGCGCGCCTGCGGGTCGTCGCGGTGGGCGAGCAGCAGCGCGACCGCTTCGTCGCTCGGCATCAGCGCCAGCCCGTCGAAGATGACCCGGCGCCGAGGGGCGATGGGGAGCCGGCCGCGCAGCGGCGCTGTCAGGAACGGCAGGCAGCCGATGCCGAGGTGGTGGATCCACTCGGCGAGGACACGGCGGCACACGTACGGCGCGGGGATCCTCTCGGCGCCGCCGTCGAGCAGCCTTCCGGGGTCGGCCTTGATCGACAAGACGACCGACTCGGACGGACACCAGTCGGCCCCTTGGGATTGATCCTCCTCTCCGGCGTCGCGCACCCACTGGTCCTGGTCGGGCAGCAGCAGCGCCGCGACCAGGCGCCGCGATGTCGAGTTCCGCTGGGCGGCGGCGGCCGCGACCGCGGCGGCGTATTCGCCTTCTGGGGCCTGGGCGAGTGCGCTCTGCGCCTTGCGCAGCGCAGGGCCCTTGCCCACCCAGGGAGACTCGTACATGGAGGCGAAGAATGTCGCCTCGCCGATCAGGGGCAGGTCATGCTCCTCGTCGCCGGGCGGGTTCAGGTTCGGTCGGGCCTCATAGCCGATCTGGGCGATCGCGGCCGCCGCCGCGAACGGCAGGCCGAACTGTCCGGCCCAGGCCGACCAGATCTGCCAGTCGACGTCGTCGCGGTCGAGGTCGCACCATTCGGAGTGGTCCGCAAGCGCGGCCTTCCGGAGGATCAGTCCGACCGCCGCGGCGCCGAGCGGATCGGCCTCGCCGTCGAGGTAGGCGATTCCGGCGTCGGTGACGTAAGGGAGCGAACCGGGTTGGCGCAGTGCCTGCTCCAGCGCGGTCCGGTGCGCGGTGAGCCAGAGGCGGATCCGCGCCTCGGCCTCGGTGTCGGGACGGCAGTCGACTCGGACCTCGTTGCGCCGCCTGGGCAGCAGCAGTTCCCGCCATTGCTCGGGCAGCTCGATCCGGTTCTCGTCGGGAAGGTCGGTGATCGGGCGGGGCATGTCCTGGCTCCTCATGCGGTCTTTGTGATCCGCGCCAGCGCGGTGAGCACTTCGGATGCGGTGACGGGGTCGAGGTCGGTCGGGTGGGGATGCGATTCGCCGCACGCGGCCGACCGGTAGTCCTCGGCGTGCGACAGGTGGACCGACTCGACGGTCTGCAAGGGGAACTCCGAGACGTCGCCGGCGTAGATGCCGGGGTCGAGCGAGAGGAGGACGTATCCGCCGCCGGGCAGTGCGTAGCACACGCCCGGTTCGCATCCGGCGTCTTCGGGGGCGGCTCGCCGCCAGCCCCAGTGGGTCATGCCCAGGAGGCGGACCGCCTCGATCCGGGCGCCTTCGAAGCGGGTGAGCCGCCCGCTCTCCAGCTCGTCGGCGGTGAAGGCCATGACCGGGCGGTTGAGCTGGTCGAACGGCTGGATGATCTCGTAGTCGGCGAGGATCTCGGTCCAGTCGGTCAGGTCCTCCCCCAGTCTCGCGGGGTGTGCCAGGCTGATCGCCGCGTCCTCGGGCAGGTCGAACTCCTCCTCGTCGACGTCGGTGGGGCTCTTGTCCTCGGCGAGCCGGAAGGCGCGCCGGACGCCGCCGGACTCGGCCAGCCAGATCAGGCGGCGCGCCAGGTTCCACATCAGCGGGTGGTCGACGAAGAACTCCTGGAACTCCCCCGTCGTCCACCTCCGTCCAGAGACCATGGCCCGTTCCAGGCGCTCGATCTGGTCCTTGGCGACCGAGCGGAGGTCCTTCTTCAGCTGCGAGAAGCGCTTGTAGGCGGCCCCGGCGAGCTCGGCGTCGTCCTTGGCGCCGGGCTTGGGAAGGCTCTTGCGGGGTCTGCCGTCCATGTCGGTCACGTACGGCTTGAACTGTTCGTCGAGGCCGATCTTGAACTTCCGGGGTCCGTAGTCGAGGACCACACTCGACGCCTCGTCGAGCCCGAAGTCGGGGACGAGGCGGTCGCCGAGCTGCTCGGTGGTCAGGCCCAGTCCTTCGGCTATGGACCCGATCTGCTCGGTGGCCTTCTCCTTGAGGGCCTTGAACCTGACCTTCTGGGAGATGGAGTGGATCGCGGCGAGCGCTGATTCGGAGCCGATGGCGCCGAGGACCTCCAGGCCGGTCACGGCTCGTTTGTGCTGGCTCTGTCCGGGCCACCGGCGGATCATAGGGGTGAGGCGGCGGACGGCGTCGTCCCCGCCGAAGTGGGCCAGTTGGGTGAGGGCCCAGCCGTCCTTGGACGGTGCCTCGGCCGCGATCCATTGCTCGAACAGCGCCCAGGAGTATTCGGCGAGCGAGTCGCGGTCGCAGGTCGCGGCGACGACGTCGACCCCGGCGTAGGGGAAGCCGGGGGCGGCGACGGCTAGGACGGTGGTGAGGTGCCGGACCGACTCGGCCGGCAGCGCGGCCTCGCGGCCCTGCAGAAGGACCTGGGGCAGCATCGCGGGGTCGGCCCAGGCGGGAGGTTTGGGGATCTTGACGTCTACGGGGTCGAGCGGGTCGGTGTCGATCAGTGCGGTGACGGTTTCGGCGGCCGCCTCCTCGCCGTATTCCTTCGCGGCGGCGGTGACGTTCTCGGCGCCGCGGGTGGCGATCAGGTGGCGCAGGGCGGCGGCGGCTGCGGCGCGCGCCTGCTTGTCGGTGCCGAGGGCGTCGGGGATGAGCAGGTGCACTGCCGCCGGGCCGTGGCGGTCGAGCCAGCGCTTCGCGACCGGCCGCAGGGATTTGAGCCGGCGCAGCCAGTCGGCGGCGAGGCGGGCGGCCTCGCGGCTCCGGATCGGGAGGATCGCGGTGGCTATGTCGGGGCTGCGATTGAGGTGGGGCGTCAACCGGTCGAGGACGTCGGTTCCGAACCTGGACAGGATGCGTTTGGCCCGAGCCTCCGTGAGCCCGCCGGCCGAACCGTCCCACCGGTCGAGCAGCGGCGCCGCGAGGTCCGTCGGCGCACATGCGAAGAAGAAGGTGTCGTGCCCCGACCCGGAGTGCTTGTCGAAGCTTCGTATCCTGCGCATCCAGAAGTCGCGGTCGGCCCAGCGGAACTCGGCCTCCCCGATCACGGACCAGGACTCCTGTTCGCCTGCCTCCCAGACGAGCCGGTCCTCCAGGAACGGCGAGAGGATCCTGTACGCCGACCGTTTCCGCCTGCCCCGCGTCCACGGCGGTGCGACGAGCAGTTCCGGCAGTGCCTCGGTGGAGGCGTCCGGGACGCGGTCGGAGTCGTCGAGCAGTCCGGCGATGGCCTCCCGATCGGCCGGCGCAAGGCGCGGGAGTGCCGTGTCCAGCAGGCCGGGGGCGGCCCTCGCGAGGCCGGCGAGCCTGCCGCGCAGTGTCGCATCCGCATCTCGGGCCCGCACGGCGATGGTGCGCAGTGCCCGGTCCGGGAACCGCTCGGCCATGGCGAGCAGGGTCTTCTGGGCGCCGGGCATCGTCAGATGGTCGATCGTGAACTCGACGGCTTCATCGGTGGGGATCAGTCCGATGGCACGAAGCAGCAGGACGCGTGCGTCCTTGGACATCTCGGGCGAGCGCGTGAGGGTGTCGGCCAGGATCGGCAGGCTCGCGGACCCCATCCCGTCGACGAGCGCGGCGACGGTCCTCTCGGTGAGGTGGTAGCCGTCGATGTGCGTCCTCCGACTCGCCGCGACGTGTTCGGGAGCGGTCACCATGGTCCACAAGGCGCCCTCATGGCCGCCGACGGCGGGGAAGTCGGCGCAGGCCTCCTCGACCCACAGCGATTCGGTCGGCATGAGCTGTGCGGCGGCGAGCCTCCTGGCCGGATCGGTCCGGCGCTGGGCGAGGGCCGCGACCGCGGCCTCGTACTCGCTCTCGGAAGCCGAGGCGAGCAGCGATCTGATCCGGCCGATCCTGTCCGACGGGCGGTGCCAGCTCCATCCCAACCGATACGGTGCGTCCTCGCCGACGATCGTGTGGGCGATGCCCCTCTGCTCGTAGTCGGGGAACCAGTGCGTGATCGCCAGGGACTCGGTCGTCGCGGCGGCGGCGAAGTCGATGCCGTGCTCGACGGTCCAGGCGTCGAGGTGCTCGTTTCGACGGTCCCGTTCGATGCAGTAGTCGCCCTTGGCCTCGAGCAGCAGCATCACCACCGCGGCTCCGGCCGGGTCGGGATCGCCGTCGAGGTGCGCGGTGGCGGCCGCGGCGACGGCCTGATTGTCCGGCTGGGCGAGGGCCGCGTCGAGGTCGCCGCGGTTGCGGGCGATGCGGCCGGCGATCAGCGCGGGCGCGGCGGCGTCGAGGACGATCTCGGGCCCGGTGCGCCTGCCGCGCCACGGCAGCAGGTGGTTGGTCCATTCGGCGGGCAGTCGCGGGGCGTGATCCGTGTCGGGGTTCTTCATGCGCGAAACAATAAACGCCCGCTGCGACAGTTCGCGGCGGGCGTCAGCGGCTCAAGTCCTTGGCCTACATGATGAACGAGTCGATCGCCAAGGTCAGGAACAGCAGGGTCAGGTAGCTGGTGGACCAGTGGAACAGCCGCATCGGCCTGGGGTCCTCGCCGCGGTTGACGCGTCCGAGGAGCTTGTGCGCCTCCAGGACGAACAAGCCACCCGCGATGACGGCGACGACCAGGTAGAGCCAGGTCGAGCCGAGCCAGAACGGGATCACCGAGACGGCGAGGGTCAGCCAGCCGTAGACGACCGACTCGACCGCGACGCGCTTGGCGGGGGCGACGGCCGGGAGCATCGGGATGCCGGCGGCGGCGTAGTCGTCCTTGAACTTCATGGCCAGCGCGTAGAAGTGCGGGGGCTGCCACAGGAACACGACGGCGAACAGCACCCATGCCATCCAGGACATGTGGCCGGTGACGGCGGCCCAGCCGATGAGAACCGGCGCGGCGCCGCAGGCCCCGCCCCACACGGTGTTGTAGGGGGTGGTGCGCTTGAGCCAGATCGTGTAGACGACGTCGTAGTAGACGATCGCGCCGAAGGTGAGGGCGGCAGCGAGCGGCCCGACCACGGCCCACATGCCGGCGACGGCGATCGCGCCGATGACGAGTCCGAAGATCAGGGCGTTCTTCGGCGGGATCTCCTGCTTGGCCAGGGGGCGGCGCGAGGTGCGCCGCATGAGCTGGTCGATGTCGCGGTCGATGTAGCAGTTGATGGCGTTGGCCGAGCCGGCGGCGAGCGCGCCGCCGACGATGGTGGCGACGACCGCGGCCAGGGACGGCAGCCCGTCGAACTCCTGGCGGGCGGCGACGAGCATGGCCGGGACGGTGGTGATGAGGAGGAGCTCGACGATGCGCGGTTTGGTGAGCGACACGTAGCCCGCGATGCGGGAGCGCAGGTTCGGCTCCCCGGAGTCCTGGAGGGTCTCGGCGGGTACTTCGATTCGGGGTCGGGCGGCGGGCGTCGGGGGAACGGCGGCAGCTCGGGTCGGGTGCTCGTTCATCACGGCCCACAGTACGGGCAGTGAGGCCGCGGTCTGGGGCCGGGGCGATGGTCGCTACCTGCGTCTATGGGAGAGCGGTCCTGCTCGTGTGCGGGTTCACAACAAGTCGAATTTCGCCCTCCGAGAGAGTGCGCCTAAAGTTCTCCCTGTGTAGGTAGGGTCGGAAGACAGACGTCCGACGCCCAAATAAATACGACGAGCACCAAGGAGTATCGCAGTGGCACAGTTCGAGTGGACCGAACTCGACAAGAAAGCGGTTGACACGGCGCGGCTGCTGGCCGCCGACGCGGTCGAGAAGGCCGGCAACGGCCACCCTGGGACGGCCATGAGTCTCGCCCCGGTCGCCCACACCTTGTTCCAGAAGGTGATGCGGCACGACCCGAGCGAGCCGAACTGGGAAGGACGCGACCGCTTCGTGCTGTCCTGCGGGCACTCCAGCCTGACGCTGTACGTCCAGCTGTACCTCGCCGGTTACGGCTTGGAGTTGGAGGACCTCAAGAGCCTGCGCCAGTGGGGTTCGCAGACCCCCGGCCACCCCGAGCACGGGCACACCCTCGGCGTTGAGACGACCACGGGACCGCTCGGCCAGGGCCTGGCCACCGCGGTCGGCATGGCGATGGCGGCGCGCCGCGAGCGCGGCCTGTTCGATCCGGCGGCGGGCGAGGGCCAGAGCCCGTTCGACCACCACGTGTACGTCCTTGCGTCCGACGGCGACATCGAGGAGGGCGTGACCCACGAGGCGTCAGCCATCGCGGGCACGCAGGAGCTGGGCAACCTGGTCCTGATCTACGACGACAACCAGATCTCCATCGAGGACGACACGAACATCGCCCTCTCCGAGGATGTCGCGGCCCGCTACGAGGCCTACGGCTGGCACGTCCAGACCCTCGACTGGAAAGCCGGCGGCGAGTACGTCGAGGACACCGAGGCCTTGTTCGACGCGCTGGAGGCCGCCAAGTCCGAGACCGGCAAGCCCAGCCTGATCCGCCTGAAGACCATCATCGGCTGGCCCGCCCCGGGCAAGCAGAACACCGGCGGCATCCACGGCGCCAAGCTCGGCGGCGACGAGCTGGCCGCCACCAAGGAGGTCCTGGGCTTCGACCCGTCGGCGACCTTCGCCGTGGCCGACGAGGTCATCGAGTACACCCGCGGCGCGGTCGAGCGCGGCCAGAAGGCCCGCGCCGCCTGGCAGACCGCCTTCGACGCGTGGGCCGATGCCAACGCCGAGGCCAAGGCCCTGCACGACCGCGTGTGGGCCGGCGAGTTCCCCGAGGGCTTCGCGGCGGCGTTCCCCGAATTCGAGGCCTCCGCCAAGGGCGTCGCGACCCGTGCGGCCTCCGGCAAGGTCCTTGAGGCGCTCGCCCCGGTGCTGCCCGAGCTGTGGGGCGGCTCGGCCGACCTGGCCGGCTCGAACAACACCACCATGACCGGCGAGCCGTCGTTCCTGCCCGAGAACCGCCAGACCAAGAAGTTCCCCGGCAACCCGTACGGCCGCACCCTCCACTTCGGCATCCGCGAGCACGCGATGGGCTCGATCCTCAACGGCATCAAGCTCCACGGCCCGACCCGCCCGTACGGCGGGACGTTCCTCGTATTCTCCGACTACATGCGCGGCGCGGTCCGCCTGTCTGCGCTGATGAAGCAGCCGGTGGTCTTCGTATGGACGCACGACTCCATCGGCCTCGGCGAGGACGGCCCCACCCACCAGCCGGTCGAGCACCTCGCCGCGCTGCGGGCCATGCCGGGCCTGGACGTCATCCGCCCCGGCGACGCCAACGAGACCGCCGTGGTCTGGAAGACCTTGCTGGGCAAGCAGGACCGCCCCGCCGCTCTGGCGCTCACCCGCCAGGCGATCCCGACGTACGACCGCACCGAGTACGCCTCCGCAGAGGGCGCCGCGAACGGCGCCTACGTCCTGGCCGACACCGAAGGCACCCCCGACGTGATCCTCGTCGGCACCGGTTCGGAGCTCCAGCTGGCCGTCCGGGCCGCCGAGACCCTCGCCGCGGAAGGGGTGAAGGCCCGCGTGGTCTCCATGCCGTGCCGCGAGTGGTTCGACGAGCAGGACGAGGACTACCGCGAGTCGGTGCTGCCGGGGAACGTCAAGGCCCGCGTCTCGGTCGAGGCCGGCATCGCCATGCCGTGGCGCGACATCGTGGGCGACGCGGGAGTCAGCGTCTCACTGGAGCACTTCGGGGCGTCCGCGCCGTTCGAGAAGCTGTACGAGGAGTTCGGGATCACCGCGGCGGCCGTCGCGGACGCGGCCCGCGCCTCCATCAAGAAGGCACAGTAAGACAGCAGATAAGGCCACAGAGGACTATCCAGATCAGCTGGAGGGAACCAGTGAGCACCAACCAGAATCTCGCCGCCTTGTCGGACGCCGGCATCTCGGTGTGGCTCGACGACATCTCCCGTGAACGGCTCGCCGGCGGCAACCTCGCCGAACTCATCGAGACCCGGAGCCTGGCGGGAGTGACGTCGAACCCGACGATCTTCTCAAAGGCGGTCTCCAAGGGCGGGTCCTACGACGAGCAGATCGCCGACCTCGCCCGACGCAGGGTCAGCGTCGAGGAGGCGGTCCGCTCGATCACCACCTACGACATCCGCTGGGCCTGCGACGTGCTGCGGGAGGTCTTCGATAACGACGGCGGCACCGACGGGCGCGTGTCGCTCGAGGTCGACCCGCGGCTGGCCCACGACACGGCGACGACCATCGCCGAGGCCAAAGCCCTGTGGTGGGCCGTCGACCGGCCGAACCTGTTGATCAAGATCCCCGCCACCAAGGAGGGGCTGCCCGCGATCACCGCTGCGATCGCCTCCGGCATCAGCGTCAACGTCACGCTGATCTTCTCCCTGGAGCGCTACCGGGAGGTCATGGACGCGTTCCTGACGGGCATGGAGTCGGCCGAGGCCGCCGGGATCGACCTTTCGAAGATCCAGTCTGTCGCCTCGTTCTTCGTGTCCCGAGTGGACTCCGAGATCGACAAGCGGCTCGACGCCATCGGCACCGACGAGGCGAAGTCCCTCAAGGGCAGGGCGGCGATCGCGAACGCCCGCCTCGCCTACCGGGCCTACGAGGAGGTCTTCGCCTCCCCGAGGTGGGCCGCCCTGGCCGACTCCGGCGCCCGCCCGCAACGCCCGCTGTGGGCGTCCACGTCGGTCAAGGACCCCGACTACCGCGACGTCATGTACGTCGAGCAGCTGGTCGCCCCGAACTGCGTCAACACCATGCCGGAGCAGACCATGGAGGACTTCGCCGACCACGGCGAAGTCGAGGCCGACACGGTCCGGCCGAACTACGACGACGCGGACAAGGTCTTCGAGCGGCTCGCGGACGTCGGCGTCGACTACGACGACGTCGTCCAGGTGCTGGAGGACGAGGGCGTCGACAAGTTCGCCGTCAGCTGGAACGAGCTGCTGGCCGAAGTCGAATCAAAACTCGAATCGAACCGAGGATAGGCGATGATGGGGAAGATGGAAGCCGCCGGAGGGCTGGCGGTCACCACAGGAGTAGGCGTCAACGCGGGCGTCGAAGCGCTCAAGAGCGCCGGCGTCCCGGCCAGGCTCGCGGCCAAGGACGCCACCCTGTGGGGTCCCGAGGCGGAGACCGAGGCGTCGATCCGGCTCGGCTGGGTCGACACCTTCGAGAAGTCCAAGGAGCTCATCGCTCCGCTCGCAAAGCTCCGCGCCGAATTCGGCGAGCAGGGCATCGACCACATCGCGCTGTGCGGCATGGGCGGTTCCTCCCTGGCTCCCGAGGTCATCTCGCGGACGCTCGACCTGGGCATCAGCGTGCTCGACACCACCGACCCCGGCCAGATTCTGGCCGAGATCGGCGAGGACTCACTGCGCCGCACCGCGGTGGTCGTCTCCTCCAAGTCCGGCTCCACGGTCGAGACCGACTCCCAGCGGCGCGCCTTCGAGGCCGCGTTCAAGGGCATCGGCATCACCGACTACGCGAAGCGGTTCGTGTTCGTCACCGACCCGGGCTCGCAGCTGGAGGAGTTCGCCACCGAGGCCGGCTCGCACCTGTTCCTGGCCGACGAGAACGTCGGCGGACGCTACTCGGCGCTGACCGCGTTCGGGCTCGTCCCGACCGCGCTGGCCGGCGCCGACATCGCCGAGCTCATCGACCAGGCCGAGACGTTCGCTACCGCCATCGCCAATGACGGCGACAACCCCGCGGTGGTGCTCGGCGCGGTCATCGCCTCGCGGGAGACGATCACCATCGCCGACGACGGCTCGGGCATCGTCGGCCTCGGCGACTGGGCCGAGCAGCTCATCGCCGAGTCCCTCGGCAAGAACGGCAAGGGCACGCTCCCGGTCGTCCTCGAAGACCCCGGCGCCGCGGGCGCCCGCGGCTCGGACCGCGTCTACACGACCGTCGGCGGCTCCTCGACCGGGCTGCCGAACTCGGGCTCGCAGCTGGCCATGCCGGACACCGTGGTCAACGGCCCGCTCGGCGCGCAGTTCCTGGTCTGGGAGCTGGCCACGGCCTACGCCGGCCACCTGATCGGGATCGACCCGTTCAACCAGCCGAACGTCACCGAGTCCAAGGAGAACACCAAGCGGATCCTCGCCGAGGGCCTCCCCCAGGAGCGCCCGCACGCCGTCGACGGCGCCGTCGAGATCTACGGCAGCCACGCCGAGACCGTCACCGGGGCGCTCGGCGAACTGCTCGTCGACGCGGACAACGACGGCGCCTACATCGCCGTCATGGCCTACCTCGACCGGCTCGACGACGCTCCGGTGGCGGCGCTCCGCGCCGAGCTGGCCGATCGCACCGGCGCGCCGGTCACCTGGGGCTGGGGGCCGCGCTTCCTGCACTCCACCGGACAGTTCCACAAGGGCGGACGCCGGACCGGCGTCTTCCTCCAGATCACCGGCGCGATCGGTGAAGACGTCGAGATCCCGGGCAGGGACTACACCTTCGCGAGCCTCCAGGCAGCGCAGGCCGCCGGCGACCGCCAGGCGCTCCAGTCCCGCGACCGCCCGCTGGTGCGCCTGCACCTGACCGACCGCAAGCGCGGCGTCAACCAGCTGCTCCACGCAGTGCGGGAGTTGAGCTAGCCATGGGCGACGACAAGACCGCCCTCGCGGCGAATCCGCCCACCCGTCTCCCCGAGCCGGGGCGGGCCACGCCCGCGCAGAACCCTCTGCGCGACCCGGTCGACCGGAGGCTGCCCAGGATCCCCGAGCCGTGCGCGCTCGTGATCTTCGGCGTCACCGGCGACCTGGCGAAGAAGAAGCTCATCCCGGCGATCTACGACCTCGCCAACAGGGGCCTGCTCCCGGCGTCGTTCGCGATCCTCGGGTTCGCGCGCCGCGACTGGGACCACGGCACGTTCGAGGAGATGGCGCGCGACGCCGCCAAATCCCACGCCCGCACGCCGTGGCGAGAGGACGTCTGGAACCGGCTGACCGGCAGCTTCAAGTTCGTGCCCGGCTCGTTCGACGACGACGCCGCCTTCGACAAGCTCTCGTCCACGCTGGACGACCTGCGCGAGTCCCACGGCATCCCCGGCAACGCCGCGTTCTACTTCTCGATCCCGCCGCAGGCCTTCCCGAAGGTGCTCAAGCAACTGGAGCGCACCAAGATGGCCGACAACGAGCACTGCGGCGGTTGGAGGCGCGTCGTGGTCGAGAAGCCGTTCGGCACCGACCGCGAGTCCGCACGCGAGCTCAACGACCTGGTGGACCAGGTCTTCACCGCACCAGACGTGTTCCGCATCGACCACTACCTGGGCAAGGAGACGGTGCAGAACATCTTCGCGCTGCGCTTCGCCAACGCGATGTTCGAACCCATCTGGAACTCCAACTACGTCGACCACGTGCAGATCACCATGGCCGAGGATGTCGGCATCGGCTCCCGGGCCGGGTTCTACGACGCCAACGGCGCCGCCCGCGACGTCCTCCAGAACCACGTGCTGCAACTGCTGGCCCTGACGGCCATGGAGCAGCCCGTCGGCTTCGACGCCGAAGAGATCCGCATCGAGAAGCTCAAGGTGCTCCGGGCCATCAAGCTCGGCGACGAACTGGAGGCCACCGCCATCCGCGGCCAGTACACCGACGGGTGGGTCCAGGGCCGCCCCGTCGCGGGCTACCACGCCGAGGAGAACATCCCGGCCGACTCCACCACGGAGACGTACGCGGCCGTGCAGATCGGCATCCAGAACCGCCGATGGAACGGCGTCCCGTTCTATCTGCGCACCGGCAAGCGGCTCCCCAAGCGGGTCACCGAGATCGCGGTGGTCTTCAAGGAGGCCCCGCACATGCCGTTCGCCGACTACGACACCCAGATCCTCGGCAACAACCAGCTGGTCATCCGGGTGCAGCCGGACGAGGGCGTCACCGTCAAGTTCGGCTCCAAAGTGCCGGGCACCGGCATGGAGCTGCGCGACATCACCATGGGCTTCGGCTACGGCGAGACGTTCACCGAGTCCAGCCCCGAGGCGTACGAGCGGCTCATCCTGGACGTCCTGCTCGGCGACAAGACCCTCTTCCCCGACTCGCACGAAGTGGACGCCTCCTGGGCGGTCGTCGACCCGCTCGAAGAGTTCTGGGCCGGAACCAAACCCGAGGCGTACGAGTCCGGAACCTGGGGCCCGACCGGGGCCGATCTCATGCTGCAGGCGTCCGGTCGACGCTGGCGGCGGGCATAGAAGGGGTCTGGACATGCATTTGGAGGACACCACGACCGGCGAGATCATGAAGGCGCTCGCCGAACTGATCCACGCCGTCGGCGGCTCATCGAGCCTCGCGCTCAACCTGGTGGCGCTGACCACCGAGGACGAGCGCGAAGAGGTCGAGGAGGCCGCCTCGCAGGCCGCGCAGGAGCACCCGTACCGGCTGATCCTCGCGATCCCGCGCGACACCGACGCCGAGAAGCCGCGCATCGACGCCGAGGTCACCCTCGGAGAGCGACTCGGCGCGGCAGAGGCCGTCATCCTGCGCCTCGACGGCCCGGCCACCGCCCACCTGACCTCGATCGTGCTGCCGATGCTGGCGCCCGACGTGCCGGTGGTGACCTGGTGGCTGCTCGACCCGGTCCGGTACGGACTGGAGCAGGAGCTGCGCACCTTCGCAGACCGCCGCATCACCTACTCGGCCAGGGCCACCGACCCGGTCGAGTCGCTGTACCGCCGCGCCCAGACCTACGTCGCCGGCGACACCGACATCTGCTGGACGCGGATCAGCCTGTGGCGCTCGCTCATCGCCAGCTGCTTCGACGGGGTCACGCACGCGGTCGAGAAGGTCGACATCAAGGCCGACCGCCGGGATCCCTCCGCGCAGCTGATGGCAGCCTGGCTTCACACCCGGCTCGGGGTGACGCCCGAAGTGGTCGACACCAAGGTCGAGCGGAACTCCGAGCACCTGCCGGCGATCGCCTCCGTGGGGTTCACCATGGAGAACGGCGAGACGATGGAGGTCGAGCGCAACGCCGACGGCGAGACCGTGCTGCGCCAGGCGGGGCTGCCGAAGCGGCGCCAGACGCTCCAGGGCCGGACGCTGGGCCAGCTGCTGGCCGAGGAGCTGCGGCACATAGACCCGGACACGGCCTACCGCCGTGTGCTGGACACGTTCAAGGAGAACCACTCGTTGACGGTGGAGGACTCATGAGCCGCTCAGGCGCGGTGATCGTCCACGAGGACGCCGACGTGCTCAGCGAGGCGGTCGCCTCGCGGCTCATCAACCGGCTGGCCGACGCCCAGGCGCACCGGGGCGAGGCGTCGGTCGTGCTGACCGGAGGGCGAATCGCCGCGAAGGTGTACGCTCACGTGCTGGCCTCGCGCGTCAGGGGCGTCGTGGACTGGGCGAAGGTCGACTTCTGGTGGGGCGACGAGCGGTTCCTGCCGTCCGGCGACCCGGAACGGAACGAGACCCAGGCGAGGGAGGCGTTCCTCGACCTGCTGCCGGTCGACCCTGATCGGGTCCACCCGATGCCGGCCGCCGATGTCGTGGACACTCCCGAGGAGGCCGCGGCGATCTACGCCGCGGAGTTGGATGCGGCCTCGGGCGGCGCGGGCGTGCCGCAGTTCGACCTGCTGCTCTTGGGCATCGGCGAGGACGGGCATGTGGCGTCCCTGTTCCCGGAGAACCCGGCGCTCGCCGCGGCGGGTCAGGCGGTGGTGGGGGTCCACGACGCGCCGAAGCCGCCGCCGCAGCGCGTGTCGCTGACGATGCCGACGATCAACTCCGCCCTGGCGGCGTGGATCATCGCCTCGGGCTCGGGCAAGGCCGAAGCGGTCGGGGAGGCCCTCGCGGGTCCCCCCTCGGCGAAGCCTGCGAGCCGTGAATCTGCCCAGTCGCCGGCCGGTCGGGTGCAGGCCCAGGGCCACACGCGCTGGCTGATCGACGCCGACGCGGCGGCGAACCTGAAACACCTGGAGTTCTGACAGGACGCGGTTAAGGGGCCGGGCGACACTGTCGCCCGGCCCCTGCTCGGTTCCCGAATCGGGAAACGGATACTTCGGCCCCTCCCCACCTGGGGCCTCATCGACTGCGATCAGGAGCGTTCGCCGCGCTTGGCGGCGAGGGATGCGAGCGCTTCGGCGAGGAGGTCTTCGGCCTCTTCCTCGCTGCGGCGCTCGCGGACGTACGTGAGGTGTGTCTTGTACGGCTTGACGGTGCGGCGGTCCGGCGGATTCGCCTGGTCCGGACTGGCCGGCCAGCCGCAGCGGGTGCAATCCCATTCGCTCGGGACCTCAACGTACAACGCGAACGACCGGACGGTCTCGTGTCCGTTGGCGCACCAGTAACTCACGTTCTGCCGGGGCACCGGCTCGCCGCGCTCCGAGTGGAGTCCCGGGTTCGCGCCGATTCGGGTGCCACGGATGGCGTGTCCGTTGGACATATGCGTGATTGCTCCTCACAGATGGGGGATCTTCTGTGGATATCGGCCGTACACGTCTACCGTGACGTCACCGACCGGAGCGGCAGGGGAACCGCCCGTGGAAATTCTATGACGTAAGGCACACAATGTAAAGACGTCACCGAAAGGCAGTCGCGAATGCGCGGTGCGGATTCCGATCCGATTCCGCATTCCCCTCACTGCGCGAACGCATACCGCTCGCGCGAGATGAGAAGGAGTCCCCGCACGCTCCTG
Organism: Glycomyces sp. L485; assembly: GCF_022548875.1. GTDB lineage: Bacteria > Actinomycetota > Actinomycetes > Mycobacteriales > Micromonosporaceae > Glycomyces. Next base: position 199,038 of record NZ_JAKZEW010000004.1, read on the forward strand.
TCGTGCGCACGGGGACCGAAGTGGATCTATCGGCTACGCGATCGTCAGGACGATCTTCCCGCGTGTGCGGCCGGTCTGGCTCGCCTCCCAGGCTTCGGCGGCGCGGTCCAGGGGGAATGTCGCCGTTACGGGGACGGTCAGCCGCTTCGCCTCGATGAGGTCGGTGAGCGTCCGCAGGTCGTCGGCGTTGGGCTCGACGAAGACGTACTTGCCGCCCTTCTCTCGGACGGCCGGGTCGGCGATCGAGACGACCCGGCCGGGGTCGGCGCCGGCTTCGATGGACAGGTCGACCTCTCCCCTGCCGACGGCGTCCAGTGCCGAGTCGATGCCGTCCGGAGCGAGCCCGCGCAAGCGTTCCAGCAGGCCGTTGCCGTATTCGACCGGTTCGACTCCGAGGGAGAGGAGGTAGTCGTGGTTGCTGGTGGAGGCCGTGCCGATGACTCGCGCGCCGCGGGCCTTGGCGATCTGCACGGCGACCGATCCGACCCCGCCGGCGGCGGCGTGGACGAGGACCGTGTCGCCCTGTTTGACGCGGACGGCGTCGAGGGATTGGAGGGCGGTTAGCCCCACAAGCGGCAGCGCGGCGGCGGTCTCCCAGTCGACGACGTCTGGCTTGGGCGCGATCATGCCCGGTTCGGCGACCGTGTACTCGGCGTAGGTGCCCCACTTGACCACCGGACGGCGCACGTAGCCGAGCACGTCGTCGCCGACCCGACAGCCGGTCACCGCGGAGCCGGTCTCGACGATCGTCCCGGCGGCGTCCCAACCAGGGATGAGCGGAAACTCACCGGGCAGGAACGAGTCGAGGTATCCGGCCCCGACCTTCCAGTCGACGGGGTTCACGGAGGTCGCCTTGAGAGCTATGAGCACCTCGTTCGGGCCGTGAGGCGGCTCGGGAACGTCGGTCGACTCGAGGTCCTGGATCCCGCCGTAGCGGGGCAATACGACTGCTTTCATACCGAACATGACATCACGGATCGCCCGTCCCATCAAGGGATCGAGATCATGGCGTCATCGTCTCGGCATCGCGCTGCCGTCTGCCGGCGCCGCCCGGAACCGAAGGAAGCAGGCCGGGGTCCGGCGGAGCTGCGCTCCGCCCGGACCCCGGCCTTGAAGTCTGAGGTCGCTAGACCAGTGCTCGCAAGAGCAGGCCGTAGGCGATTACGCAGGCGAACCAGATGACGCCGACGCCGATCGTGATGCGGGTGAGGTTCCGCTCGGCCACCGAGGAACCGGAGGCCACCGACGACATGCCGCCGCCGAACATGCTCGACAGGCCGCCGCCCTTGCCCTTGTGCAGCAGCACCAGCAGGATCAGCGCGCCACTGGTCACGAGCAGAAGGATCAGCAGGGCGTAAATCAGTACCGTCATCATCGGCGATCGGATGTCCTCTCCAACACTTCGAACGCCCTAGAACAGGGCGCCCGGGCCCGAGTCTAACTCAGAGGTTGTTCCGGTCACGGAACAGGTAGGGCCGCCGTACAACGTTGTACGGCGGCCCTGGTCTGCGTTCCCTAGGCGTTCGCGTGCTCCGGGAACCGAACGATCTTGGCGAACTCCTCGGCGTCGAGGCTCGCACCTCCGACGAGAGCGCCGTCGATGTCCGGCTTGACCATGATCTGGGCGATGTTGGCCGACTTGACCGAACCTCCGTAGAGGATCCGAACCCGGTCGGCGACAGCGCCGAACTTCTCGGCCAGCGCCGCGCGCAGCGCGCCGATGACCTCCTGGGCGTCGTCCGGGGTCGCGGTGCGGCCCGTCCCGATCGCCCAGACCGGCTCGTAGGCCACGACGACCTTGCCGAGTTCCTCCTCGGTCAGCCCGTCCACGGCGGCCAGCAGTTGGCTCACCGTGTGCGGCACGTGGTTCCCGGACTCGCGGACGTCCAGTGCCTCGCCCACGCACAGGATCGGGCTGATCCCGTTGTTGAGCGCCTGGCGGACCTTCGCGGCCACCAGTTCGTCGCCCTCTTCGTGGTACTGCCGGCGCTCGGAGTGGCCGACGGCCACGTACGAGCAGCCGAGCTTGGCCAGCATCGAGGCGGCGATCTCGCCGGTGTAGGCGCCGGACGGGTGCGCGGACACATCCTGGGCACCGTAGCCGACGGTGAGCTTGTCGCCGTCGACGAGCGTCTGCACGCTGCGGATGTCGACGAACGGCGGCAGGACGACGGTCTCGACCGCTTCGAGCTGGTCGCGGGAGAGGCTGAAGGCCAGCTTCTGCACCAGTGCGATCGCTTCGAGGTGGTTGAGGTTCATCTTCCAGTTGCCGGCGATGAGCGGCTTGCGGGTCTCAGACATTTAGTCCTCCAGTGCGTCCAGGCCGGGCAGGGTCTTGCCTTCGAGGTATTCGAGGCTGGCGCCCCCGCCGGTGGAGATGTGGCTGAAGCCGTCTTCGGGCAGGCCGAGCGTGCGGACCGCGGCGGCGGAGTCGCCGCCGCCGACCACGCTGAACGCGTCGGAGTCCACCAGGGCCCGCGCGACGGTCTTGGTGCCGGCCGCGTAGTCGGGGAACTCGAAGACGCCCATCGGGCCGTTCCAGAACACAGTGTCGGCCTCGCCGATGCGCTGCGCGAACAGCTGGGCCGACTCGGGGCCGATGTCCAGGCCCATGCGGTCGGCCGGGATGGCGGAGACCGGCACCTCGAGCGGCTCGGCGTCGGCGGCGAACTCGGCGGCGGTGACGGCGTCCACCGGCAGCAGCAGTTCGACGCCCAATTCGGCGGCGCGATCGAGGTAGGTCTTGCAGGTGCCGATCTGGTCCTTCTCCAGCAGTGATGAACCGACTTCGTAGCCTTCGGCCGCGAGGAAGGTGAACATCATGCCGCCGCCGACGATCAGCGTGTCGACCTTGTCGAGCAGGTTGTCGATGACGGCGAGCTTGTCGGAGACCTTGGCGCCGCCGAGGACCACCACGTACGGCTTCTCGGGGTCGCCGGTGAGCTTCGAGAGGACCTCGACCTCTTTGGCGATGAGCCAGCCCGCATAGTGCGGGAGGACCTTCGCGACGTCGTAGACGGAAGCGTGCTTTCGGTGCACGGCGCCGAAGGCGTCGTCGACGTAGACGTCGCCGAAGGCGGCCAACTGGCCGGCGAATTCGGCGCGCTCGGTGTCGTCCTTGCTGGTCTCGCCCTTGTTGAAGCGCAGGTTCTCCAGCAGCAGCACATCGCCGTCGCCTTGGGCGACGGCCTTGGCTTCGGCGTCCTCGCCGACGGTGTCGGCCGCGAAGGCGACTTCGAGGCCCAAGACCTCGCCCAGCCGCTGCGCGACGGGGGCCAGCGAGAACGCCGGGTCCGGCTCGCCCTTCGGGCGGCCCAGGTGCGAGCACACCACGACGCGGGCGCCGGCCTCGGCGAGGGCCTTGACGGTGGGCGCGACGGCGCGGATGCGGCCGTCGTCGGTGATGTTCTTGCCGTCGAGAGGAACGTTGAGGTCGGCGCGCACGAGTACGCGCCGACCGTTGACGCCCTCCTTCAGGAGTTCGTCGAGTGTCTTCATGAGTTGATTAGCCGATCAGCTCGACGAGGCCGACCAGGCGGTTCGAGAAGCCCCACTCGTTGTCGTACCAGCCCACGACCTTCACCTGGTTGCCGTCGATGACCTTGGTCAGGCCCGCGTCGAAGATGCAGGAGTGCGGGTCGGTGACGATGTCGCTGGAGACGATCGGGTCCTCGGTGTAGGACAGGACGCCCTTGAGGGGACCGTCGGCAGCGGCCTTCACCGCGGCGTTGACCTCTTCGACGGTGGTCTCCTTGGCGGCCTCGAAGGTGAGGTCGGTGGCGGAGCCGGTCGGAATCGGGACGCGCATGGCGAAGCCGTCGAGCTTGCCGTTGAGCTCGGGCAGCACCAGGCCCACGGCCTTCGCCGCACCCGTGGAGGTGGGGACGACGTTGACGGCGGCGGCGCGGGCGCGACGCAGGTCCTTGTGCGGGCCGTCCTGCAGGCTCTGGTCCTGCGTGTAGGCGTGGATGGTGGTCATGAGGCCCTTGTTGATCCCGATGGAATCGTTGAGGACCTTCGCCATCGGCGCCAGGCAGTTGGTGGTGCAGGAGGCGTTCGAGATGATGTTGTGCTTCTCGGCGTCGTACTTGTCGTCGTTGACGCCCATGACGACGGTGAGGTCCTCGTTCTTCGCCGGAGCGGAGATGATGACCTTCTTGGCGCCGCCCTTGAGGTGCGCGGCGGCCTTGGTGCCGTCGGTGAAGAAGCCTGTCGACTCGATGACGACGTCGGCGCCGACCTCGCCCCACGGGAGGGCGGCCGGGTCGCGTTCGGCGAACGCCTTGATGGTCTTGCCGTTGACGGTCAGCTCGCCCGCTCCGACCTTGACCTCGTAAGGCAGTCGGCCAAGGATGCTGTCGTACTTCAGCAGGTGTGCAATGGTCTCGGTGTCGCCGAGGTCGTTGAAGGCGACCACTTCGATGTCGGCTTCCGAGGCGAGAACCGCCCGGAAGAAGTTGCGACCGATACGGCCGAAGCCGTTTACACCAACGCGGATGGTCACGTGCCCATCTCCTCGCTAGAACAGAAAACGAAAATATCTGACTGAGACCAGAGGCGGTCTCGGACGCGATCCATTCAGCCACAGTGCGACGGTGGAACAGATCGCTGTTCGGCCTCGTCGCCGAGCACTCTACGACCCTACCGCTCCCGTTTTTCACCGGTCCGCAGGCGAGTCCCCTCGATGATGTCACACTCGCCACAGCGGTATGACATCGCCGTTAAGAAAGCGCTATCATGCGGCTGCCCAGCGCGCTACGCTGCGAGTGCTTCCTCCTCTGCCACAGCCTCATCGGGACCGGGGACGCCGTCCTCTGCGGCGCGCTTGGTGGCCATGTTGATGAGGCGGCGGATGCGCCCGGCGATCGCGTCCTTCGTGAGCGGCGGGTCGGCCAGGGTGCCGAGCTCCTCCAGGGAGGCCTGCCGGTGTTCCAGCCGAAGCTTCCCGGCTCCGGCGAGGTGCTCGGGCACGTCGTCCCCGAGGATCTCCAGGGCCCGCGTGACCTTCGCGGCCGCGGCGACGGCGGCGCGGGCCGAGCGACGCAGATTCGCGTCGTCGAAGTTCGCGAGCCGGTTCGCGGTGGCGCGCACCTCACGGCGCACGCGCCGCTCCTCCCAGGTCAGGACCGAACTGTGGGCGCCCAGTCTCGTGAGCAGCTCGCCGATGGCGTCACCGTCGCGGATGACGACGCGGTCGACCCCGCGCACATCCCGCGATTTCGCGCTGATGCCGAGGCGCCGAGCGGCGCCGACGAGCGCCAGCGCGGTCTCCGGGCCGGGGCAGGTGACCTCCAGCGAGGAGGAGCGGCCCGGCTCGGTGAGCGAGCCGCGGGCGAGGAACGCACCCCGCCAGGCGGCCTCCGCGCAGCACGGGTAGGCGCCGACGACGTGGGCGGGCAGACCCCTGACCGGGTAGCCGCGCTGGTCGGTCAGGCCGATCTGGCGGGCGAGCGCCTGGCCGTCGGCCATGACGCGCAGCAGGTAGTGGTTGGTGCGCCGCAGCCCGGCGGCGACGAGGACGTGGACCTCGGAGTCGTAGTTGTACAGCTCGTTGATCATGCGCTTGGCGCGGCGGGCGACGTTGCCGGCATCGACCTCGGCCTCCACGACGACATTCGCGCCGCCCACGAGGTGGAGCCCGCCGGCGAACCGGAACAGCGCGCCGAGCTCGGCGCGCTGACAGCAGGACTTCGAGACCTCAATCCGGCTGAGTTCGTCCTTGACCTCCGAGGTCATCGCCATTTATGAACCACCATCTTCGACGAGCAGATTTCCCAATACCGCGGCGAGTGCGGCCACGTCGTGGGTGACGACGTCGGCGGCGAGATCCGCCGCCAGCAACTCGGCCTTCAACGATTGTGCCGCACTGTTCAACGATTCGGGATCGTCGAGGGTTCGGGTATCGCCCGAGATGACGTAGTGAAACCGGACACCCTCCGCGTAACGCCCCAGCGCGTCGAGGTGTCCGGCGAGAGTGAGGCCGTCGGTCTCCTTCTCTTCGGAGAGATTGAGCACGACGACGCGGCGGGCAGCCGCGTCTGCGACGGCCTCGCGGAGTTCGGGGAGGAGCAGGTGCGGGATGACGCTGGTGTACCAGGAGCCGGGGCCGAAGACGTGCCAGTCGGCCTCGGCGACGGCCTTGAGGGTCTCCGGGCAGGCCGAGGCATCGGCGGGCAGGAGCCGGACCTCGCCGACCGCGCCGTCGGCGACGGCGACGTCGTGCTGTCCGACGATGGTGCGGATCCCGGCTCCCTCGACCAGGTCGGCCACGATGTCGAGCGGCCGGCAGGACATGGGGAGGATGCGCGCGCGGCATCCGAGGAGCTCGGCGGCCTCCTCGAGGGCCGCGACGGGGTTGGCATGGCGTTCGAGCAGCGAGGTCAGGACGATGTTGCCGACCGGGTGGCCCGAGAGGAAGTCGTCGCCGTCGAAGCGGTGCGAGAAGAGGCCGGCCGCCGTTGCCTTCTCGGGGTCGGCGGTGGCGACCAGTGCTTTTCTCAGGTCCCCTGGGGGGAGGACCGGTCTCGACCGCCGTATGATTCCCGACGATCCGCCGTCGTCGGCGACGGTCACCACGGCCGTCAGATCGATGTCGAGCCGGGTCAGTGCTCGCAGCGAGGCCGACAGGCCTCGTCCGCCGCCGAAAGCGACGACTTTTCTCATTCGTTTCCTCGGTCGCGGTGATGAGTGTTGGCGGGGAAACCGGCCGCGTTGAGGCGACGCGCGAGCTCTTCGGAGATGGCCACGCTGCGGTGCTTGCCGCCGGTGCATCCGATCGCGATCGTCATGTAGCGCTTGCCTTCCCGCTCAAATCCTTGAGTGGTGCCGAGCAGCAGCCCGGCATACGCGTCCACGAACTCCTCGGCGCCGTCCTGACTCAGGACGTAGTCCGAGACCTCCTTGTCGGCGCCCGTGTGCTCACGCAGGCTCGGGACCCAGTACGGGTTGGGAAGAAATCGTACGTCAGCGACGTAGTCCGCATCGCGCGGGATGCCGTACTTGAAACCGAACGACATGCAGGTGAACTGGAGTCCTGGCGTGGACGGCGCGAGGAACGCCTCCTCGACGCGAGCGCGCAACTGGTTCTCGTTCAGGTGGGTCGTGTCGAACAGGGTGTCGGCCGATTCTCGGGCGGGCGCGAGCAGCCGGCGCTCGGCGGCGATGCCGTCGGCGAGCAGGCCGTCGCCTTGCAGCGGATGGGCGCGGCGGACCTTCTCGAAGCGGCGGATGATCACGTCGTCGTCGGCGTCGACGAACACCAGGTGCGGCTTGAATCCGGCCTTGCGCAGGCCCTCGATGACCCCGACCAGGTCGGTGGTGAAGGCCCTGGACCGCACGTCGAGCACCATCGCGGTGCGCCTCACCTCTGGCCCGCCGGAGGCGGCCAGCTCGGCGGTCTGCGCGACGAGCGATTCGGGCAGGTTGTCCACTACGTAGTAGCCGACGTTCTCCAAGGCGCGCGCCACCGTCGACCGTCCCCCGCCGGAGATGCCCGTGACGATGACGAGCTCGAGGTCGCTTCGGTCATGCAACGCAGATTGGTCAGATGCCACACTCATAGCTTCAAGTATCCCGGAGATTGATCTTGGCGCCGCCGTGACACGGCATTTCGGTCGACACCCGTATAGCTACCACGCGAGCCTCAATCGGTGTTGTCCTCGGGATTTCGCAGATGTGTCTGCAAGGACTCGGCGAGTTTCGGCCCGATGCCAGGAACCGCTTCCAGGTCTTCGAGACTCGCCTCGCGGATCCGCTTGACCGAGCCGAACCGCCTGAGCAGGGCCTTGCGTTTGGACTCGCCTAGCCCGGGGATCCCGTCGAGGGCCGAGAACTTCATTCTCTTACGCCTGCGGTTGCGGTGCAAGGAGATTGCGAATCGGTGAGCCTCATCTCGGACGCGTTGCATGAGGTAGAGGGCCTCGGAGGTGCGCGAGAGGATCACCGGGTAGTCCTCGCCGGGCAGCCAGATCTCTTCAAGACGCTTGGCGAGACCGGCGAGGTTGATCGTGTCCACGCCCATCTCGGCGAAGACCCGCTCGGCGGCGGCGACCTGCGGCTGGCCGCCGTCGACGACGAGCAGCTGGGGCGGGTAGTGGAAGCCCTTGCGGGGCTCGTCGTCCTCTTCGAGCGGCGACCCGGCCGGCTGATCCTCCAGCTTGGACAGACGACGTCGCAGCGTCTCTTGGAGCGAGGACAGGTCGTCCTTCTTCTCCCCCTTGATGACGAAGCGGCGGTACTCGCTCTTGCGCGGCAGGCCGTCCTCGAACACCACCATCGAGGCGACCACGTCATCCCCTTGGGACTGCGAGACGTCGTAGCACTCGATGCGCAGCGGCGCCTCGGGCAGGTCGAGGGCGTCGGCGAGCTCTTCGAGGGCCTTGGAGCGGGCGGTGAGGTCGCCGGCGCGCTTGAGCTTGTGCCGCTGGAGGGCCTCGTTCGCGTTCTTCTCGACCGTCTCGGCCAGCGCGCGCTTGTCGCCGCGGCGGGGCACGCGCAGGTCGACCTTGGAGCCTCGCCGCTCGGTCAGCCACTCGGTGATCGCCTCGATGTCGCCGGGCAGGGCCGGGACGAGGACCTCCCGCGGGATGACTTCGCCCTGCTCGCCGTAGAACTGCATGCAGAAGCGCTCGACGATGCCGGGCAGGTCGACGAGCTCGGGCTTCTCGATGACCCAGCCGCGCTGGCCGCGGATGCGGCCGCCGCGCACGTGGAAGACCTGGACGGCCGCCTGGAGGTCGTCGTCGGCGACGGCCATGACGTCGCAGTCGACGTCTTCGGAGAGGACGACGACCTGCTGCTCGAGTACCTTGTCGAGGGCGGCGAGGTCGTCGCGCAGGCGGGCGGCCTTCTCGAATTCGAGGGCTTCGGAGGCCTCCTGCATCTCGGCGATCAGGCGTCTGCGGACCGAGGCGGTGTCGCCGGACATGAAGGCGCAGAAGGCGCCCACCAGTTCGCGGTATTCCTCGGCGCTGATGCGGCCGACGCAGGGTGCCGAGCACTTTCCGATGTCCGCCAGGAGGTTCGGTCGGCCGATCCGGTTGCAGCGCTTGTATTCGGTGTCCGAGCAGGTCCGGATGGGGAAGACCCGTGTGAGCAGGTCGAGGGTCTGGCGGATGGCCCAGGCGCTGCCGAAGGGGCCGAAGTAGCGCACGCCTTTGCGGCGGGTGCCGCGCATGACCTGGGCGCGGGGAAACTCGTCGCCGACGGTGACTGCGAGCCAGGGGTAGGACTTGTCGTCCTTGAACATGACGTTGAAGCGCGGGTCGTACTCCTTTATCCAGGTCCATTCGAGCTGGAGGGCCTCGACCTCGGTGCCGACTACGGTCCATTCGACGCTGCGGGCGGTGTTGACCATCCGGCGGGTGCGTTCGTGCAGGCGGGTCTCGTCGGCGAAGTAGGAGTTGAGCCGGTTGCGGAGGTTCTTGGCCTTGCCGACGTAGATGACCCGCCGATCGCGGTCGCGGAAGCGGTAGACGCCGGGCTGGGTCGGGATGGTGCCCGGCGCGGGACGGTAATCAACGCTCACGCCGACAAGGCTATAACGGGGGTGGGACAGGTGGACACGGCGCGAACCGGCGCTCGGCCGGGGCGCGCGGTGCGCCCCGGCCGAGCGGGCCCGTCAGCGGGCCTTGGCGAGGACCATCAGCTCGGCGAGGAGCTCGTCGACCTCGATCCGGTCGAGGCCCCGTGCGGTGAACCAGGAGCCGAGATTCTCGACGTCGCGCCCTAGGAACTGGAAACCTTTCGGATTCGCGTAGATGTCGACGATCTGCGGCAGGTCGAGCACCACCAGGCGGCCTTCGTGGACGACCGTGTTGTACGACGAGAGGTCGCCGTGGGCAAAACCCTGCTCGACCATGAGTCGCAGGTTCTCGCAGGCCTGGTCCCACAAGCTCTCCAGCTCGGCCTCGTCCGGCCTGGTCTCGGCCAGCCGCGGAGCTGCGACACGGTCGTCGCCGATGAACTCCATGATCACCTCGGTGCCGAGGATCTGCACGGGGTAGGGCACGGCCACGCCGGCGTCGTGCAGCCGCGTGAGCGCGTCGAACTCGGCGGCGGCCCAGCGGCCCGCCGCTTGTTCGAGACCGAAGGTCGTGCGCTTCTCCATGGCGCGGCGGTCGCGGGAGCGCCGCGCCGAGCGCCCGGCGGTGTAGTCGCCGGCTCGGTTGAACTGGGTGTGCTGGGCCGAGCGGTACCGTTTGGAGGCCATGAGCACGGCCCGGTCGGTGCCCGGTACGGCGCGTTCGATGAGGAAGACGTCGGCCTCTTTGCCGGTCTTCAGGACGCCGAGCTCGTAGTCGACGGCGCCCAGGTCGGTGACGACCCACTCCGGCCACGGCCTCGGGCCGCGCTGGAGCGGTTCGGACTGGTCCCAGATCGACCAGCGGTCGCCCGCCGGCGGACCGTCGTCGACCGGGCCCTCGTCGAAGTCCTCGGAGCGCATGGCCTCGAAGCGGGCCAGCTCCTCAGGGGAGAAGATCTCGTCCTCGTCGAGCCTGCGGCGCCGACGGGTGGATTCGAATTCGGAAATGCTGTTGGACTTGCGTGCCACTGCGGGAAGCTCCTGTGCAGGGAAATCCGGCGGCACGCGACAACAGGTCAGAGCGAGCCGACGGGAGGTGAACTGGTGATCGAGGCAGGACGTAGAACAACGACAGCCATCAGTACACACCTCCAAACGCTCTGCGGCCCCGGCTTCCGAACCGCCCGGGCGACGAGAGCGACATTAGCGAACCCCCGAGGCCGGCCGCAACCCCTTTTTCACATGGACTGCCCGATTCGGGGCCGTCGTCTCGGTAGGGCTCACCGATCGGGGCGGCGAACACCTCATCGAGCCAGGCGTCGCCGTTGGGGGCAAGTCCCGTCCACCAGGCCGTCGAGGATGCGATTCGCCATCACCCATTCGGCGCCGAGCGTGGCGCCCGCGAGGGGCACTGAAAGCCTCGGTCACCTCAGTGTCCCGCCGAGTCGTAGGAGCGAAGGCCCGCGCGAAAGACCGCCACCGCGATCCCCACCATCACCACGGTGACCGCGATCGTGCCCGTCATCCACCACGCCGGCAGGCGGCCCATGAGGATCTGCACCGGCACGAAACTCGCGAAGGCGAACGGCAGCATGAAGGTCGCCGCCAGACGCACCAGAGGCGGATAGATCCCCAGCGGGAACCGCATCACGTCCCTTTGCAGATCGACGGCGATCCAGGCGAACGCCGGGAAATGGCCCTTGACCCAGAACCCGATCGCGCACATGGCGGTCAGCAGAGCGCACTGGATCACGCAGGCACAGGCCAGCAGGAGCAGCGCCAGCGGCAGCATGTCCAGACCGAGACCGGCGCCGGTCCAACCGAGGACCAGCATCGCCGAGCTCAGCGTAACCTCGCCGAAGGACTGCATGCCGATGTGCGACGAGGCCACCTGCACCATCACGGGCGCGGGCCGCACGATCCTGTAGTCCAACTCGCCCTTGACGATCATTGACGGCGTGCTCCAGATCCCGTCCCAGAACAGCGCTGACGAGCCTCCCGACAGGCCCAGGAAGCCGGCCAGGATCAGCATCTCGTGGTAGCCCCAGCCCGCGACCGTGGTGATGTTGGCGAACAGCACCGAGATGAAGGCGAACTGGAGCACCTGCCACAGGGCGCCGGAGGATGCCATGATCCAGAAGTCGGCCGGGTACTCCATGGTCGACTTGACGTGGGCGGCGAGGCTTCGGCCGTATACGGCGGCTGTGTGTCGCATCTATCCTCCGTGGACCGTGACCCTCTTGACCGCGTACCGCCACAGCAGCCGCGCCCCCACCCAGAGCACGACGACCCACGCGGCTTGGGCGGCAATGAGGCCGAGCGCGCCGAGCGTGTCGACCCGGCCGAGGTAGATGTCGGTGGGCGTGGTGGTGTAGTGCGGGAACGGCGTGGCCCAGGCGATCGCCCGGAGCCACTCCGGCATGAAGGCCAAGGGGATCATCATGCCCGCGAAGAAGCTCATCAGGGCCTCTCGCGCCCACATGATGCCCAGGTAACGCTTGGTCCAGAAGCAGACCATGACCGACAGGTACACGACCTCGAACACCAGCGGGAAGATCAGCAGGACGCTGACGATGGTCAATGCTCCGGCCAGTGGCGAAACCGGCCCCGGCGGCGCGAACAGCAGCCAGGCTCCGACGCCGCCGACCACGGCGGTCGGCACCGTCGCGAGCATCGAGCCGATGAACTCGGCTGCCCGGGCCCGCTGGAAGTCGACCGGCTTGGTCAGGTCGATCGCCACCATGCCGTCGAGGATCCGGTCGGCGATGTACCAGTCGGCCGCGCCGAACGCCATGGTCGCGGTGATGAAGCTGATGATCTGGTAGGCGCGCATGGCATCCCAGTCGTATCCGGCCAGAGTGCCGTCGCCGAGCAGATGGCGCCACAGCGCCATCAGGACCAGCAGTCCGCCGCCGCCGAGGATCAGGCCGATGAAGAAGGTGCCCTTGTAGGCCAGGCGCCGCTTGATCGACAGCACCGCAAGGGCGCGGTCGACCGCCAGCGTATGAGTCACTTCTTGGTCAGCTCCCCCGCGTACAGCCTGCGGATGACGTCCTCGATGCTCGGCTCGCTCAGGGAAAGGTCCCTCGGTGCGAGCTGCGCGGTGAGATCGCCCAGGACCCCCGCGGTGGTGAATCGCGCCGACTCGTACGTGACCGTCACCTCGCTGGCCGCCTCTCCTGCGCTCCAGACATAGTCGGGGAACTTCTCGGCCAGCTTCACCACGTCGGCCTGTCCTTCGAGGATGAGGTTGACGGCCTTGGTGGTGATGTAGTGGGCCTTGAGCTCGTGGATGGGCCCGTCGTAGGCGATCCTTCCCTCGTCGATGACGACGATCCGCTCGCAGACCTCTTCGATGTCGGCCAGGTCGTGGCTGGTGAGCAGCAACGTGGTGCCATCGTCGACGATCTGGCGCAGGAAGGCGCGCAGCCGGTCCTTGACGGAGATGTCGAGGCCGATGGTGGGCTCGTCCAGGTAGACCATCTTCGGGTTGTGGATGAGCGCGCAGGCCAGGTCGGCGCGCATGCGCTGGCCGAGTGAGAGGGTGCGGGCGAGCGCGGGCATGTACTCGCCGAGGCCGAGCAGCTCGTCGAACTTGGCGATGCGGGCCTTGTAGTCGGCGTCGGAGACGCCGTACATGTGCTTGAGGAGCTTCAGCGACTCCTCGACGGGCAGGTCCCACCACAACTGCGTGCGCTGTCCGAACAGGACGCCGATGCCGTGGGCGTTGGCGATGCGCTCGGTGTGCGGGTCGCGGCCCATCACCCGTACGGTGCCCTCAGAGGGCTTCAGAATCCCTGTCAGGAGCTTCACCGTGGTCGATTTGCCCGCGCCGTTGGGTCCGACGTACGCCACCGACTCGCCGGCCTCGATTTCGAGATCGATCCCGTCGACGGCGGTGAAGTTCTTGTACTTGCGCTGGACCAGGTGCTTGATGGCGCCCTTGAATCCGGAGCCCTTGTCGGGACGACGGAAGCGCTTGCTCAGAGAGTTCGCCTGAAGAATGGGCATGCAACGACCATAAGCGTCCCTTCCGACACTGAGCCACTGGATTTCTCAGCGATCAAGAGGTCCCCGGGCCTCTTCGGGTTCGCTGGATGGCAGTAGTAGTCGGCGCCCCAGAAACCGGTGGCGACGACCAGTGCGGTGACGATGAGGCCGACGGGAAGAGGCAGCCGATGCGCCTTTAGGGAGTGTGGTGGTAGGACTTCAATCAGGCAGCGACAAAGAGGAGGACGGCTGTTCGGGGTGCGCTGCGGTGGCCGGGTGCGTGCCAGGTGGGGTGGCCTTGGTGGGTGAGTGTTGCTCGTGTTGTGTTGTGCGGCAGGCGGTCCGGGCCCGAACATGAGGGGTTTCCCACCGATCG
>NZ_JAKZEW010000085.1 GCF_022548875.1 Glycomyces sp. L485
ACTGCAGTGGTCTCCACGATCGGGACGTGGCGCCCGAGCTCTGGCTCGGGTGAGGATCGCAACACCGGGACGGTCCCGGTCAAGTTCGGCTCCGGCAGTGGCGCTTGAGCTCCGGCTCGGGCGAGGATCGCAACGGCAACCAAGAGCTCGCGGTGCTGGAGGCCCCGTGTGGCGCTCGAGCTCCGGCTCGGGCGAGGATCGCAACGTCCGCCACATCGGCTACCACGCCGACGGGACACGTGGCGCCCGAGCTCCGGCTCGGGCGAGGATCGCAACTTCGTGTGGCTGTGCCCCGCATCAGCGTGGTGGGGTGGCGCCCGAGCTTCGGATCGGGCGAGGATCGCAACTGCTCAGAGGTGTCCCAGTCGTCCTCCATCGCGCGGTGGCGCCCGAGCTTCGGCTCGGGCGAGGATCGCAACACAGCCTGCTCGATCCAGCCGTCGACCGGGCCGAGTGGCACCCGAGCTCCGGCTCGGGCGAGGATCGCAACGGGACCGCCCCGCTCAACACCTGGGCCGAGAAGGGTGGCGCCTGAGCTTCGGCTCGGGCGAGGATCGCAACAACGCGTTGGTCACCGGGTGCATTCGGGTGACCCTGTGGCGCCCGAGTTCCGGCTTGGGCGAGGATCGCAACCCCGAACCGGTCGGGATGCGGGGCCGCGCCCTCGAGTGGCGCTCGAGCTCCGGCCCGGGCGAGGATGGCAACGAGTCCAGGGCGATCGAGAGGATCACCAGTCCGGCGTGGCGCCCGAGCTCCGGCTCGGGCGAGGATCGCAACACCAGTCCGCCCCGGGAGATGACGCCCTCCAGGTAGTGGCGCCCGAGCTCGAGTTCAGCCGTTCTGAGCCGGGCGCTGTCGGATGCAAAACGAAGCGATTTGCGATTTGACACGCGCAACAGGGCTTGATCAAGTTCCGCGCTGGTGTGGAAGGTCTGGC
>NZ_JAKZEW010000048.1 GCF_022548875.1 Glycomyces sp. L485
CGAGCCATTCCCCGTGTCCAGGACCAGAACAGCACACCCAAGCGGCCCGAGACTCCGCCCTCCGGCCGCCCGACCCGACACCCCCGCAGCCCACCGAACCAGACGCGACATGAGTTCCCCCCGAAACTGACACCGCCACAACCCCGCCAGTGCCGCCGAACCGGCCTCGAGGGTCCCGCTCCCTGCCCCCACGTCCGACCTCCGTGGCCGACAGGGCACCCCCGGCCCCCACGCAGCTCCTCATCGCTGCCTCGTCTGAAGCCCGACCGAGAATCACCGAACAGCCGAAGACACCGCCCCACCCAACCATCCACCTCGTCATCGCCGCCGCCTTTGGTGCAGAGGAATCATTCCGCGCACCGCTCCCGCCAGCGCACCCGCGGCCATTGCCGGGCTCCGGAGGCGTAGTCGCTTGGACCTCGATTCTGAGACGCACTCCGACGAGACGTCCAGCCCGGTCGCTGACCCGCTTGAATCCCAATCGACTACGGCGCTCAGGCCGAATATCCCCCGCCCGCCCGCTCCGCAAACCGGTATGAGGAGGTTTTCATCAGTTGGTGCTAGAACGGGTCAATCACGGCTGGGGTACCAGCCCTCGGCCTCGAAACGAGAGTCGTCCTGCGGCAGCGAGCTGTTGAACACGATCTTCCAGCCCTGCCTGACCCGGACCTTGTCGACGTAGACGCCACGGCCCTGGTAGTCGGGGCCGCTCGCGTACGTCCACCGAAGCCGGCCTGTGCCGTCCGGCAGTTCCGCCCGCGCGTCGATCCACTGCCGACCCGAGAAACCCGCGAAGGACCCGTCGGTCTGCCAGCGGTGCCCGCCGGCGCACAGGTCGAGGGGGACGCTTGTCCACGTCTCGCCGTCGGCA
Organism: Glycomyces sp. L485; assembly: GCF_022548875.1. GTDB lineage: Bacteria > Actinomycetota > Actinomycetes > Mycobacteriales > Micromonosporaceae > Glycomyces. Next base: position 872 of record NZ_JAKZEW010000048.1, read on the forward strand.
CTGGCCTCCAGTGTCCCCACGTCGCTTGACTCGGTGTCGTACCAGAGCGCGAACTCCACCGAGCCGCGGTCGACCGGCGCGTGCAGCGGCGCGGTGAGCGTCGCCGTCGTCCCGTCGGCCTGGCCGGAGTACCAGGCCTCGCGGCCGGTGCGCGGTGTCACCGGCACCGCCCGCCCCATCGGGCGGCTGGCGGCCCGCCGGTAGGAGCTGACGGTTCCGCGGCCCCTCGTGGGGTGGACGCGGTTGCTCAGGAGCACCAGCATCGTCCCGGCCAGCGGGTCGAGGACGATTGATGTGCCGGTGTATCCGGTGTGGCCCGCCGTGACCGGTGAGGACATCGCCTCCATGTACCAGCGTTGGCCGAGCTGCCATCCCAGGCCGCGGGCCGCACCGGCGCCGAGGCCGGGGCTGGCGTCGGTGAAGACCAGCCGCGCCGTGGCTTCGCTGAGGACGGTGGCGTCACCGTACCGGCCGCCGTTGAGGACCATCTGCCCGAATACGGCCAGGTCCCAGGCGGTCGAGAAGATCCCGGCGTGCCCGGCTACGCCGCCGAACGACCAGGCGTTCTCGTCGTGGACCGAGCCGCGGATCATTCCGCGCCCTGTCCACGGCTGGTATTCGGTGGCGGCGACGCGGTGCAGCGCCTCGGGCGGCGGGTTGTACCCGGTGTCGGCCATCCCGAGCGGCCCGGTGACGAACTCTGCGACGAGGTCGTCGAGTCCCGAACCGGTCGCGCGTTCGAGCGCCTCAGCCAGCACGATGAGGTTGAGGTCGGAGTACTCGTAGCCGCTTCCGGGCGCGCGACGCAGGGGCCGGGCATAGATCTCCTCCATGCGAGCCCGGTCGTCCGGCAGGTCGTACAGCCGGATGAACGAGATCATCCCCGAGGCATGGGACAGCAGCTGTCCCATGGTGATCGGTGTCTTCGCCGGGTCGAGGCCGTCGAATTCGGGCAGGTATTCGACGACGGGTGCGGCCAGGTCGAGGCCTTCGTCGATGAGCCTGCCGGTCACGGTGGCGGTGAACAGCTTCGAGATCGACGCGAGGTCGAAGAGGGTGTCGGTGCTCGTCGGCTCCCACTGGTCGGCTGGCAGTTCGACCGCCGTGTCGGTCTCGTCTTCCCAGCTCGCGTAGCGCAACCGGTGGCCCGCGGCGGCGTGCTTCACCACGACGCCGTCGAGGGCGGCTAGCACCGTGAAGCCGGGGAACGACGGCGTCGGGCCCTCCATGAAGGCCGAGACCTCTGGGACGATCCGGTCGACGTGCTCGGCGAGCAGGCCGACTTCGGACGCCTCGCCGCCGTGAAGCACGTGCGGCGTCTCGGGGAAGGACACGTCGCCCGGTCCGGCCGTGGGCGGGCCGGTGAGACCGTGGACCGCCGTCAGCTCTTCGGCCCCGGCGCGGCCGCCTCCGGTGAGCGCGGCGAAGGCCGCGCCCGCGGCGCCGCTGATGATCATTCGGCGGTTCACAGCCACTCCTTCATCGGCCCTTGCGTCGGTATATCAGGTGGGATTCGCGGATGTCGGCGAATGCGGCGAGGTCGTCGGTCCAGAGCCCGGTCACTTCGTCGATGCCGGCGCCCTCCTCAACGGCCAGGCGGATCTCCTGATTGCCGGTGAGCTTGTCGAGCCAGTACGAGCCGGGGCCGTCCTGGTCGCGCCAGCCGTACTGCCCGAACGCTTCGCGCTGCGCGATGATCATCGCCAGCGCCGTCCTGACGGGGTCGAAGGCGTCCCGGTCGGTCACTTGGACTTCGACGCCGCCGCAGACCGCGTCCGCCCATTTGGAGAACGTCGGTTTGAAGTACGCCTCGCGGAACATCGTGCCCGGCAGGGCGGCCTCGCCGAGTGCCTCGGCCCAGCGGTGGTCGATCTCGGGGGCGCCGATCAGCTGGAACGGCTGCGTGGTGCCGCGCCCCTCGGACAGCGCGGTCGCCTCGAACAGGCACGTCCCGGGGTAGAGCGCGGCGGTGGCCGGCGTCGGCATGTTCGGCGACGGGGCCACCCACGGCAGCCCGGTGTCCTCGAAGTGCATGCGGCCGTGCCAGCCCTGCATCTCGACCACGGTGAGGTCCACTTCGGTCCCTACCGACTCGGCGACGAATTCGGCGTTGAACAGCCGCGCCAGTTCTCCGACGGTCATGCCGTGGCGCTGGGCGATCGGCTTGAGCCCTACGAAGGTCGAGTGCTCGGGGTGCAGGACCGGGCCGGAGGCGGCGGCACCGGAGACCGGGTTGGGCCGGTCGAGGACGACGAACCGCAGCCCGAGGGAAGCGGCGGCCTCCATGGCCAGGTACATCGTCCAGATGTAGGTGTAGAACCTCGAGCCGACGTCTTGGATGTCGAACACGACGGTCTCCACGCCGGACTCGGCGAAGAGCTCGGCCATGCGGTCTTTGTTGTTGTAGGCGTTGAAGACCGGGATGCCGGTCTTGGGGTCGAGGAAGTAGTCCTCGCCTTCGCCGGCCTGTGAGGTGCCGCGGAAGCCGTGCTCGGGCCCGAAAACGGCGACGATGTCCACATCGCCGCTCTCGTGCATGAGGTCGACTTCGTGGCGCAGGTCGGGGAGGATCCCGGTGGGGTTGGAGACGACGCCGACGGCCTGTCCGGCCAGTTCGGCGAAGCCGTTCTCGGCGAGGACCTCGATTCCGGTCTTGACGCACCTGCCGGGTCCGCCGCTCGCGCCGGTGGTACCGAGGGCGGGCAGTGCCGCGCCGCCGAGGACGGCGGCGGTGCCGCCGAAGAGCCTGCGCCGGTTGATCTTGCCGCTCATCAGTAGCTCAATCCGTGTCCGAAGGGGAACAGCGCGGTGGCGGGGTCGTCGGCCGACGGGATGTCGACCGGCAGCCTCCCCTGCGGTTCGGTCTCGCCGAGGATCGCCTTGACCGCAGATTCGAGGCCGCCGGCGCCGTAGGAGTAGGTGGCGAGGTAGGCGTTCACGTCGTCGGGGTAGCGGGCGATGTCGTACGGGTTGCGCACGCCGACGGCCACGACCGGGACGCCGGTCTCGTGCAGGGCCGCGACGAGAGCGGCCTGGCCCGGTGCTGTGGCGACGCCGTTGGTGGTGACCACGACGAGGTCTTTACCCTCGGCGGCGGCCACGGCCGCGTCGATGTCGTCTTGAGCCGGCCTGATGCCGGTGACGACGTTGTCGGCGTTCCAGCCGCGTTCGCTCATTTCACCGGCGACGGTGGCGGTGGTGGTGACGCCCCAGCCGGTGACGAGCGCGTCGCCGGTCGCGGCGGCGGGGAGGGCGCCGTCGTTGACGACCAGGGTCGTGGTGCGGTCGCTGATGGCCTGTGCCGTCTCCAGGTGCTCGTCCGTGCCCACGACGCCGTCGATCGCGTCCACATAGGCGTACGGGTCGTCGAACAGGCCGAGGTCGTACTTCAGTTCGAGGACGCGGGTGACGGACTCGTTCAGTCGCCGCTTCGGGATCTCGCCGGTCTCGACCGCGTCGAGCACGGCGTTGTAGGCCAGGTCGATGTCCGGCGGCATGAGCAGCATGTCGGCGCCTGCGAGCAGCGCGAGGACGGGGACGCGGTCGTCGCCGTAGCCGGTGCGGACGCCCTCCATCTGGAGCGAGTCGGTCACGACCACGCCGTCGTAGCCGAGCTGCTCGCGCAGCAGGCCGGTGAGGATCGGCTCGGAGAGCGTCGCGGGGGTCAGGGTCTCGTCGAGCGCGGGGAACTGGATGTGGGCGCTCATGACGGAGTCGACGCCCTCGGCGATGGCGGCCTCGAACGGCGGCGCGTCGAGTTCGGTCCACTCCTGGTAGGTGTGGTCGATCTGGGGTAGGTGGGTGTGGCTGTCGGCGGTGGTGTCGCCGTGGCCGGGGAAGTGCTTGATGGTGGACGCCAGGTCGCCGTCGGACTGGTATCCGGCGACCTGGGCGGCGACCATGTCGGCGGCGTGCTGCGGGTCCGAGGAGAAGGAGCGCACTCCGATGATCGGGTTGCCGGGGTTGACGTTGACGTCGGCGACGGGAGCGAAGTTCTGGTTGATCCCCATGGCGCGCAGCTCGTCGCCGCTGATCTCGGCGGCGGTGAGGGCGGCGTCGGCGTCGTGGGAGGCGCCGAGGGCCATCGCGCCGGGCAGTTGCGTGGCCGGCGGGCCGATGCGGGTGACGAGACCGTGCTCCTGGTCGGTGGAGATGAGCAGCGGAGTCCCGGTGTCGTCGAGGGCGGTCTCCTGGAGTCCGTTGGAGAGCCCGGCGATCTGGTGCGGCTCATTGACGTTGTCCGACCAGGAGAAGTAGATGACGCCGCCGAGGTGGTACTGCTCCAGCAGCTGCGCGGCGTTGTCGACGCCGTGGTCCGCGCGGTTGTCGGCGACGTCGTCGGGATCAGTGGTGTCGGCGGTCTCGCCGTAGGCGTAGGTGACGAAGAGCTGGCCGACCTTCTCTTCGAGGCTCATGCCCCTGAGGTGGTGCTCGACGAACCAGCGTTTGCGGATCTCGTCCCAGTCGTCGTGGATCGCGCTCTGTTCGGGCACTGGATCGGACAGCGCGGTGACCGTACCGGCCGACGCGGCGACCAAGGCGACTCCGGCGGTGGCGAGAAGGCCGATCGCCCAGCGCCGCTTGGATTTCGGTTTCAACTTCATAGTGCAGACTCCCGTCTGGACTGGGGTGGACTCGGCGACCGACGGGTCGCGGTCATCTTCGGTGGTGTGCCGGCCCGCGGGAGTGATGGGCTCCCGGGGGCGAAAACGTCCCCATCGGATCATCCTGGCAGAACACTTCATATTGAAGCAATGCTTTGAAGAGAATTTTCATGTCTGATCCGGACGAGTGCGGTGCCGGTTGTCTGCTCGGCACCGACAGTGCCAGGATTGGACTGAAGGACCAATCCCGCATAAGGGGGCATTCATGGCAAACGACAAGAGGATCATAGCGGTAGTGGGAGCCACCGGCGCTCAGGGTGGCGGACTCGCACGCGCCATTCTCGCTGAGCCCGAAGGGGAGTACGCCGTTCGCGCGCTCACTCGCCATCCCGATTCCGACGCGGCGAGGGAGCTCGAAGATCTCGGCGCGGAGGTCGTCCGGGCCGACCTCGACGACGAGTCGAGTGTCGCGGGTGCCTTCGACGGGGCCTTCGGCGCCTTCCTGGTCACCAACTACTGGGACCACGGAGATCCCGGACGCGAACGCGCCCAAGCCGGAGCGATGGCTCGAGCCGCGAAGGTCGCCGGCGTCAGGCACGCGATCTGGTCCACCCTGGACGACACTCGTGACCGGGTGCCGCTGGACGACGACCGGATGCCCACCCTGCACGAGGTCTACAAGGTGCCCCACTTCGACGTGAAGGGCGAGTCCGACGAGCTGTTCACAGAGGCCGAGGTTCCCACGACCTTCCTCAGGACCACGTTCTACTGGGAGAACCTCCTTGGGGCCATGAGCCCGCAACGCCGCGACGGCGACCTGGTCGTATCACTGCCCATGGGCCGCAGCAAACTCGCCGGTATCGCCGTCGATGACATCGGCAGGATCGCCTTCGGCGTCTTCAAAGGGGGCGAGCGGCACATCGGTGAGACGATCGCCGTCGCGGGCGAGCACCTGACCGGCGACGAGATCGCCGCGGCCTTCTCCAAGCTGCTCGGCGAGAAGGTCGTATACGAGCCCATGCCGTTCGATGCCATGCGGTCGGCGGGGTTCCCCGGCGCCGACGACATGGCGAACATGTTCCAGTACTACACCGAGTTCGACGACGAGTTCACCGGCGACCGGGACCTCGACAGCGTCCGCAGGCTCAACCCCGAACTCCAGACCTTCGAGGAGTGGCTGGCCGCGCACCGCGAGGCGTTCGCCGGACTGTGACCCGCCGTGGAGGGGCCCGGCCGCGGCCGGGCCCCTCCACGTGCATCGTGACCCCGGGCGTAGCCGTTCTCAGACTCGCGTGGGACGATCGTGACGTCGGCTGAGCGCTCCGAGGCGAGCCGGCGCAGCACCGATGAGGAGGCCGGTCATGAGAGGACTGATCCAGAGCGTCGTGATCACCGCGGTCATGGCGGTCGTGCAGCGGCTGTGGCACGCCTACCGGCGCGGCCGGTCCACCAAGAAAGGCTCCGGAACCGTCTGAGACGCCCTTCGGTCTCGACCTAGTCCTGTCGTCGTCGGCCCCAAGCGATACGGCCGACCCCACCCGGGACGAAGGTCCCGCGACAACGAGCTTTCCGGCCCTTCCCAAGCACTGTCCGACGGGGCGAAGCTTGAAGCAGAAACCATCTATCCCGGCGGCCCGGCGACGCGGGGCGCAGAAGGGACGGAAGGAACCGACCGCGTGGGTGTGCAGCACCAACACACCCACGCGGTCGCCGCTCTCTCAGCCGCGTCACTCCGAGGGCGTCCCGGGGCCGCCTCACACATGGAAGCCGTCGCAGGACCGATCTCCTTCCGGACCGAATCGATTCCAATGAGTACGGCAGCGATTGATCGACTATGGAGCGTTCGATCGTGTAAATCCTTGCGCACCAAGCGATCTGCCAATGCAGTGAGGCGGAACCGACTTGCGGCGTCGCAGTCGGCCGCCGTCGCGCGGCGGCGCCGTTCACCCGGCCCGCGAACGCGAAATCCGATCCCGGAATCCCGGAGCGCGGCTAGGCTGGCGGCGAGTCCCTATCCGAAGGAGCTGCCGATGCGCGGCGAACACTACTACGAAGTCACCGTCCGGTGGACCGGGAACACCGGATCGGGCACCCTCAACTACCGGGACTACGGGCGCGACCACGACGTCCTCGTCCAAGGCAAGCCGACGATCAAAGGCAGCGCGGACCGGGCCTTCCGCGGCCACGAGGACCGCTGGAACCCCGAGGACCTGCTCGTGGCCTCCCTGTCCGAATGCCACATGCTCACCTATCTGGCGCTGTGCGCGCGGAGCCGCGTCGTGGTCGTCGAGTACGAGGACCTGGCGACCGGGCGCATGGAGGAGACCGGCGGATACAGCGGGCGCTTCGCCGAGGTCGTCTTGAACCCCAAGGTGGTCATCAGCGACGAGTCCAAGCTCGAAGAGGCCGTCGAACTGCACCAGAGGGCGAGCCAGGCCTGCTTCATCTCCAAGTCGGTGAACTTCCCCGTCCGTCACAACCCGACCGTCGAGGTCGCCTGAGCCGTTGAGCGCTCCGGCTCGGGTCCGTCGGTCAGGGGGCCGTGACCGAGCAGGGCACCGTGCCGGGGAGGACGTGGTCGTCCTCGGCCTCCGCCTGGAAGCTGGGGCCGGCGTGCTCGCCGGGCCCGAGCGTCCCGTTGAACAGGACGTTTCGGTAGCGGTCGTCCTCCACATGCTCGATGCCCCATGTCGCAGTGATCTCGACGCCTTCGACGGCGAGGTCGATCTCCCAGCCCTCGATGGTCTCCTCGCCGGTGTTCGTGACGTCGACGCCGACGGAGATCGTGTCACCCCATCCGCCTTCGAGCGTCAGCTCCGCGCTGCATCGACTCGCGGGCGGCGCGGGCTCGTTCGGTTCGGCGTCCGCGGACGGCTCGTCCGAGGCGGCCTCGCTCGGTTCGCTCGACGGCGTATCGGGGGTTGCCGTGGGTGTGGGGCTCGCGCCGTCGGAGTTCGGGACGTCGGACTCGGCGTCGGGGGAGATGCCCGGGGCTCCTTCGGTCAGCAGGTCGATGTCGTTCCAGTCGGGCAGGTCCGGCTCGTCGTCCCCGAGGACGGTGATGAACTGCCAGACGGCGATGAGCACCGCCGCGGCCGCGATGGCGCCGAGGGCCTTGAACAGGCGGCCGTGCAGGCGCCCGCGCAGCAGCGTGGGCCGGTCCTTCCAGGCGCGCATCGCATCCTCTTCCAACATGGATGATCGGGGGTTCGGGCGCGCCCGGGCCGAATGCGGACCTGAGGGTGTCGCGTCCACGTTGTAGCGTACAAGTCGGTGAGGACCGCCGGTGCGCAGGTAAGCGGTAGCCGTTCGGTCGGGATTAGTCCTCCATGAGACGCATACGGAGTTCGCCGGGACCGACCGAGACGATGCGGTAGGACAGCTCGAGCTCGTCGGGAGCGCCGGAGGTGTAGATCTCGTCGAGCTTCGGGCTCCGCCACCGTCCGTCGATCGCCCTGGGGGCGTCGGTGGCGCTGTGCTCGTAGCGGATCACCGAGCCGTCGGGGTGGAACTCGATGCTGTCGCGGCCGCGTCCGAGCGAGAGCGGATCCTCGAACGGCCGGTAGACGCGGATGCCGGCCTCGTCCTCCTCCGCGATGTGCACCCAGCGGCGGAACAGCTCTTCCGGGGGCTCGCTCATGATCACCTCGTGGACGTCCGGCTCGGGCGAAGCGCCTCTAATCCGTGTGTCCCTCGAATTTTAGGCCGCCGAGGGCGCGCGGTCATCGGATTCCGCCCCTTCGCGCCGTGAAGCGAAGGAGCCGCGCGGCCCGGCGAGGCGTATTCCGGCAGCGTGTCGAGCAGGTGGTGTATGCGGGCATGGTGCCCGCCGGCGCGTGATCTCCAGCCGTCTCTCGGCCATGGTTCGCCCTCTCAGGGGTCGCCGCCAGAACGCATGAACGTCGCATTGACGAATGCGAATCACTATGCGAGGCCGTCGCCTTCGGTGATGATCTCGGCACGTGCTCCGAGGTCCCGGTGTCAGGCGTGGGCGCAGAACTCGTTGCCCTCGGGGTCGGCCATGACGACCCACTTGCTGCCCTGCTCGTCGTGGGCGCTCAGGCGGGTCGCCCCGAGGTCTTCGAGCCGCGCGGCCGCGGCCTCGAAGCAGTCGGCGCCGTAGTGGAGATCGAGGTGCAACCGGTTCTTCACGGTCTTCTTCTCGGGCACGACCTGGAAGAGGATCCGGGCGCCCCTGCCGACGCCGCTCTGCGGGTCCATCGGGTCGTCGGGGTCGCGGATCGCAGCGGCGGTCTTGAAGGCCTTGCGCCCGTCGACCTCGATGAAGTCGTCCTCGCCGATGGCGCCCTGCCGGTGGAGGATCTCGATGAACGCGGAGTGGTCCTCGACGACGTAGCCCATCGCCTCGGCCCAGAAGTTCGCGAGCAGGTGAGGGTCGGTGGAGTCGACGCAGATCTTGAAACGAACAGCCATGCGGCCGATGATAGGGCCGGGCGACGACGTTTCCGGCCGATGCGCGGCGATACGGCCAACGCGGGCCCGCACGGTCGCCATCCGGAGGCCTACCAGCAGGCCTCGCCCTTGCGTTCGAGGATGCGGTCGCGGACCTTGCCCAGCCCGTCGGCGATCGCGGCTCGTTGCTCGGGCGTGAGCACGTCGATGATCAGTTCGCGCACCATCTCCACGTGCCCGGGGGCTGTGCGTTCGAGCAGTGCTCGGCCCTCGTCGGTCAGCTCGGCCATGACCCCGCTCCCGCTCCACTCGCAGGGGCGCCGCCGCACCAGCCCGGCCTTCTCCATCTGACCGATCTGGTAGGTCAGGCCGCTCTTGGAGTTGATGAGACGCTCGGCCAGCTCGGTCATGCGCATCGCCCGGTCGGGCGCCTCGTTGAGCCAGATGAGGATCTCGTACTGGAGGTGGGAGAGGCCGGCTTCCTCTTTGAGCTGCTGATCCAGCTCGCGGTCGACCAGGGTGCCGGCGGCGATGAACGCCAGCCACATCCGCATCTCCTCATCGTCCAGCCATCTGGTGTGATCCATGCCTCTATCATACCTCCTTGTTTAAATTTGAACTCAAGTGTAGCTTGATCGTAGCAGTTCAAATTTGAACTAGATACATCGGAGACGACATGGACAACGCACCCGCGACCGCCGCGATCCGCACCCGCGTCACGATCCCCCTGCGATTCTCGGACGGCTACGCCGCCACCGCCGAGGCCGTTACCTTCAAAGGCCTCTCCGACGGCGCCGAGCACCTCGCCCTCATCCTCGGCGACCCGGACCCCAGGACCACCCCGCTGGTGAGGATGCACTCCGAATGCCTCACCGGCGACGTCTTCGGCTCGGCCCGCTGCGACTGCGGTCCGCAACTGCGCGAAGCGGTCGAACGCATCGCCGAGCGCGGCGGCGTCCTGCTCTACCTGCGCCAGGAAGGACGCGGCATCGGCCTCTACAACAAGCTCGACGCATACGCCCTCCAGGACGACGGCCTCGACACCTACGAGGCCAACCTCGCCCTCGGCCTGCCCGAGGACGGCCGCGACTACACCGCCGCCGCCCAGATGCTGAACGCGCTCGGCGTCGAGTCCTTCGAGCTTCTGACGAACAACCCCGACAAGGTCCGGCACCTGCGAGACTTGGGCCTGACCGTGGCGAACAGCGTCCCCACGGGCGTCTTCGCCACCGGAAGCAACGTCCGATACCTGGAGGCCAAAGCGGTCCACACCGGCCACACCATCGCACTCGCCGGCCTGGCCGTCTGAGACCGAGAGAGGAACCCGTCGTGCGCGCAGTCATCGCGACCGATTTCAACACCGAACCCGAACTCGCCGAACTGCCCGTCCCAGAACCCGGGCCCGGCGAGGTCCTCGTCCGCCTCGAAGCGGCAGGGGTCAACCCCTTCGACTGGAAGGTGGTCGACGGCGCGCTGCGCGAGCAAGCCGACCACGCCTTCCCGATCGTCCTCGGATCGGACGGCGCCGGAGTCGTCGAGCTCGTCGGCCCCGGCGTCACCTCTCTGGCACCCGGCGACCGCGTCTTCGGCCAGTTCATGGACGTCGAACGCGGCCGCGGCTCCTACGCCGAGTTCGCCCTCGCGCCGGCCGAAGGCAAGCTCGCGCACTTGCCGACGACCCTCCCGTTCGACCTCGCCGCCGCACTGCCGACCGCCAGCGCCGCCGCCCACGACTTCGTCGCGGCCACCGGCCTCGGTTCCGGCCAGACCCTGCTCATCAACGGCGCCTCCGGCGGCGTCGGCCAGTCGGCCGTGCAGCTCGCCGCGGCAAAGGGCATGCGGGTCATCGGCACGACCGACCCGGCTACCGCCGAGTACCTGCGCGAACTCGGGGCGAAGGAGGTCGTCGACTTCACCGAGGCGCCCGCGGTCGACCAGGTTCGGCTCGCCCACCCCGACGGCGTCGACGCCGTCGTCGACCTCGTCTCGGGCCCCGACCAGATCAAGGCGGTCGCCGGACTCCTCAAGCCGGGCGGGACGATCATCAGCTCCAACACCGCCGTCGATCCAGAGGCGCTGGCCGAGCGCGGGCTGCAGGGCGCGAACCTGTACGCCCAGGCGACGCCGAAGACCCTTGGATCCCTTGCCGAATCGGTGGTGAACGGGGAGCTGAAGGTCCGCATCGACTTCAAGGCGCCGCTGGCGGAGGCGCCGACCGCGCTGGCGCGCTCGCGCGCCGGAAGCGCGCGGGGCAAGACCGTGCTGTCCATTTAGTCAGTCTGGTCGGGATCGTCCGGCCCCCGACCGACGTCCGTCTGAACGGCGGCGAACTCGTACCTGACCCCGGTCAGCTCTTCGGAGAGCGCCCACAGCCGCGCCGCCGTCTCACGGTCCTCGGCCGGAGCATCGGGCCGCACCACTCTCGGTGGGCCCTTCCATTCTCGCCGGCCGTCCGGGCCGATGTACTGGCCGCTCTCGGCGCGCGGATCGGTGGCGGCGTAGAGGGAGGTCAATGCGCCGCTTTCGCTCGATTGGGTGAACAGGCGCAGCACGAGCCGGCCGATCGGTCGGGTCAGGGTGGTGAACCCGTTCTCGACCAGGCTGGTCGCCGCGAGGCCCGGGTGCGACACCAGGCTGCGAACCGGGCTGCGGGACGCTCGCAGGCGCCGGTCGAGTTCGAGTCCGAACAGGAGGTTCGCGAACTTCGACTGGCGATAGAAGCCCATGCCGGAGTAGTCGCGCTCACCGGTCAGGTCGTCGAAGTGGATGCGTCCGCCGTAGTGCGCGAGGGAGCTGACGGTGACGACGCGCGGATCGCGCCCGTTCCCGATGCGGTCGAGCAGGAGCCCGGTGAGCGCGAAGTGGCCCAGGTGGTTGCTCGCGAACTGCATCTCGTGGCCCTGCGGGCTCAGGGTGCGCGGCGGGGCCATGACACCGGCATTGTTGACCAGCACGTCGACCTCGGCGTCGTCGGCGCGGAACCGCGCGGCGAAGTCATTGACCGAGTCGAGGTCGGCCAGGTCGAGGCGGCGGATCTCCAGGCTTGCTCCCTGGCGTTCCTCGCCGATCCTGTCGGCGGCCTCGCGGCCCTTGGCCTCGTTGCGGACGGCGAGGACCACGTGCGCGCCGCGGAGCGCGAGGTGCCGGGCCGTCTCGAATCCGAGGCCGCTGTTGGCGCCGGTGACGATGGCGGTCCTGCCGGTCTGGTCGGGTATGTCCTCCGCGGTCCAGGGCTCGGCGCACATGACGGTCTCCTCGACTTCTTAAGGTGAATTGCCATTCATGATAGTTCGCGCGACAGGCCGGCGACCCTGGGCGAGCGGCCCGGTGCCGGCGCCCGCGGTCCCATGGGCGGCCCTCCCCGACCGGACTCACCGGAGCCCCGGAGCGCCTGAGTCCCAATTGGAACGAGGAGGCGAGCGGCCGCTCGTTGAGGGTTGCTTCTGCGATGGCGCCGCCTACACTCCGGGGCATGGTTGCTGTGAAGATCCGGCGCGCCGGCGCGCTGGACGCGGAGTCGTTGACCGACCTCGTCCAGACCTCGGGCGCCTATCGCGGCCGGTACGCCTCGATCATCGACGGGTACCGCGTGACGCCCGACTACCTGTCCCTGCACCAGGTCTTCACGGCCGTCGACGAGGCCGGGCGGTCGCTGGGGTTCTACGCGCTGATCCTGGAGTCCGCGGAACTCGACCTCATGTTCGTCGCGGACGACGCCCAGGGCCGCGGCATCGGCCGGATGCTCATCGAGCACATGATTCTCCAGGCGGCCGAGGCCGGGCTGGCGGAGGTGCGGGTGGTCTCGCACCCGCCCTCAGTGGAGTTCTACGAACGCATGGGCGCCAAGCGGACCGGCGTCGTGCCGCCGTCACCGCCGACGGTGACGTGGGAGCGTCCGCACCTGCGCTTCGCCGTACCCTGACACGCGATGGCCCGCCGCCCCTCACGAGGGGCGGCGGGCCCGCTGTTCGGTGTCCCCGTTAGACGTCCGGGGCCTTGGCGAAGACCTCGATCTCGCTCATCGTGATCCATCCGGCCTCGCCGACGGTCATGTGGAGCCGGACCGCCGTGGTGCGCGCGTCCACCCCCACCTCGACGATCGGGGAGCCCTCGGTGCCGACCTCGACAGCGTCGCCGGCGTCCACCCAGGTGCCGTCTTCGGCCAGGTACTGGACCTGGAGTTCGTCTGCGAAGGTGTTCGAGCTCGCGTCGCGGTAGAAGTAGGCGACCACCCGGGTCAGGTCGTGCTCCTTGGGGAGCGTGAACGTGATCGTGTCCTCGGTGCGCTTGTCGCCGGAAACCCAGTTCGACCAGGCCTTGTCGGTCAGGTCGCCGTTGCGCAGGCGCTCGGTCGAGTAACCGCCCTCGGTGAAGGTCGCCTCGGTGACCACGCCCTCCTCGAGTGCGGCATTCGCCTCGATCGCCTCGGTCACCGTGACGGCCACCTCGGCGTCCACCGGCGAGCCGTCGATCAGTTCGGCGGTACCGCCCAAGAGCACCTCGCCGAGCTCGTCGAAGGCGCCCTCAGGGGCCTCCTGCCACAGGACCGGCAGTTGGACCACGGTGCCGCGCTTGCCGACGGCGCTGACCGTCTCGGGCAGTTCGGGGACGCCGCCCCGGTAGGTGGCGGCCTCGGCGGTCTCGGTCCCGGTGAAGGTGTCGACGCTGACCTTGGCGTGCGCCTTGAAGGTGTTGCCGAGCGCGTCCACGGCCTCGCCGAAGACGTTGACGTTCCGCGGCTTCTTCCAACGCCATTCGTCGGGCATGTCCCAGACGACCGGCAGCTCGCCGCGGACCCCGTCGGGCCGCACCGCGGGGACGGTGTCCGGCAGGTCCGGGACCAGGCCGGGAACGGTGTACGTCTCCACGGTCTCGAGGCCCAGGACGGTCTCGTCGAACGTCGCCCAGCGCTGGTTGCCTCCCGAAGTCGGCGTGTACGTCTGGACTGGCGCGCCGTCCTCGGTCGACTGCCCCCACACGTCGAGGACCCGGCCTGTGCCGGAATTGACCAGCACGTATGTGCCGTCGCCGGTCGTGGACGCATACCACTGCGCCGCGTGGTCCGGATCGCCCTCGGCGTCCTGGAGGACCGCCAGATCGTCCTCGCCCACCGCCAGCCGCATGCCGTTGTCGGCGTTGACGATCTGGTAGCGCTCGCGGTTGGTGTCGCCCTCGGTCACCTGGTCGACGTACCACAGCTGCTCCAGGCTGGAGACGTCCTCGGAGCGCTGGACGATGCCGGTCGCGTCGGCGTTCGGGGCGATCGACTTTCCGCTGGCGAAACCGCTGAAGCGGTAGACGTGATCGGGCTGGAACATGGCCGCGTCCTCGGCCGCGCCGGAGACGCCCTCGATGAGGAACGTCGTGACCGACCGTCCCGGCACGGTCAGTGTCGCGCTCGTGCCGTCGACCGCGACCGACTCGCCCTCGACCAGGGCGCCGTCGGCGCTGGAGACGACCGGGGTCACGGTGGCGTCGCACTCGACCGAGCCGAAGTCCGACAGGTCGATCGTCACCTCGCGGGCGCCCGCGTTGGAGTGGACGTACACCAGTGTCGCGTCGTCGCCCTCACCGGAGACCGCCGCCGCGCTGTCGGCGTCGTCGACCTGCACGAAGCGGTCGCCCGGCTCGATGTAGTGGGTGAAGTTGCGGATCGTGTCGAACTTCGTGTTGGTCTGGATCGGGCAGGTCTCCAGAGTGTCCTCGTCGGTGCAGTCGAACGGGATGTGGATGCTGCCCCAGTTGCCGCCGCCCTCCTGCTGCGGGATCGAGTCCTCGATCGGCTGCCAGAACACCCAGGCGGAAGGCTCCAGCTCGCGGATGTCGTCGACGATGCGGTCGGCGATGCCCAGGCCCGTGGCCATGGTCTCGTAGTCGGTGGGGGAGTGGAAGCTGCCCTCGACCTCGCTCATCCACAGTGTCTTCTCGGCGGCTTTGGCCAGGTCGCGGACGCTGGTGCGCTGGCCGGTGCCGTAGGTGTGGACGTTCATCTGGTCCACGACTGCGCGGGCCTCGGCGCTGTAGGCGTTCCAGTTGGCGGTGAACGTTCCCGGGTTGGTCTCGTCCATCGCCGAGATCACCGCCTCGGTGTCGGCGTCCCGGAGCTCTTCGGCCAGGGCCAGCAGCACCTGCTGCTGGAGTTCGGGGCCGGCGTGGGCGCCCTCCTGGCGGCCGCCGACGGGCTGCACGCCGTCGGGGCCGAGCGTGGTGCCCCAGTAGTTCGTGTTCGGCTCGTTCAGCGGGTTGACCGTGTCGAACTCGATGCCGTGCTCGTCTTCGATGCGCTCCATGACCTCGGTCATGTAGATCGCGAACCCGTCTAGGGTGTCGGTGCGGATCTGGTCGGCGTTCGAGTCGAACCCGCCGGAGACGTAGCCGGAGACGGTCTGGAAGTACGGCGGGGAGTTCGAGAAGGCTTCCCAGTGGTCCACATCGTCCTTGATCTGGTCGACCCACCAGCGCTGGTCGGCGTCGGCGTCCCAGTTCCAGTGCTCGGGGTTCTCGGGGTCCCACCAGTCCTTGTCCTCGTGGGTCGTCCCCTCGGGGGCGGCCCAGAAGCCGGGCATGTCGGCCCCGTCCTTCATGTAGTCCGAGCTGATGTTCGGGGCGTTGCCGCCGCCGACGTTGTAGCGGGCGATGTTGAGGTTGAGGCCGTCGTCGCCGAAGACCATGTCCACCAGCCGCTCGCGGATCTCCTCGGGGTAGCCGCCGGTGGCGTTTGACATCCACACGAGGCTGGTGCCCCAGCCCTCCCATTCGGGGTGCTGGTAAGAGGGGTCGATGCCGATGGTGACGGAGGATTCGGCGGGCTCGGGGCCGGCCGCCGGGTCCGACTGGGCGAACGCCGGCACCGCGGCGGTCGCGGCCGCCAGGGTGAAGCCGGCGGCGCTCGCGATGGCGAGTGCGCGCCTGCTTCTCGGTCTCGGGGATGACATCGTTGTCTCCATTCAGGCGATTCCGATCGAACAATGTCGATGTTCCCACAGGACCGAACGTTTGTGAACACTCTTTGTCTAACGGTTCGAGGAACCAGACGGCGTTGCGGCGGCGGGAACTCGCCCCGCCGCCGCGCGCCACGGTTACTCCAAAATGTATGTCGCGGCCGACTGCTCGGCGGCCGTGGAGGCCGGTTCGATGCGCACCAGCCCGTCCACGCGCCTGATGTACCGACCTGGGAAGTTGTACGACTCGAACGACTCGGCCGCGCTGTCGGCCAGCCCGTCGCGCCGGTGGAAGCTGGCGTCCGAGCGGAACAGCGAGGAGCCGTCGTCGGTCTCCAGCCACATCTCGTAGTTCTTGTGCCGCAGGTAGCGGCCCGGATAGTTCGCCGACTCCAGTGATACCGTCCCCGAACCGGCCAGGCCCGGCACCATGCGGAACTGCGAATCGGCCAGCATCGCCGGACTCGAGTCGGCCCTGAGCTGGAATTCGTAGTGGTGCAGGAACACCCCGGACTGGCCGTGCGCGGCGAACCGGTACGGCGTCGGCCCGTCGGCGACCGGGATCCCGAAGTTCGGCGTCCCGTCGGCGTTCCAGTAGAACTTCTGGAGCCTGGTGTGCCGGTTCGGGTCGTACAGCGGTTCGCCGTCGATCTCCTCGTAGGGCCGGGCGTGGTAGACCAGGATGTCGCTCTGCCCGTCCTCGGAGACGGTGAACGAGTTGTGGCCCGGCCCGTACTGGCTCGTGGCGTCATTGCTGCGCAGCACCGGCTGCGAGTTCTTCGTCCACGAGGCGGGGTCGAGCAGGTCGGCGCTCTGCGAGGCCGTGAGCAGCCCGATCGCGTAGTTCGCGTCGGTGGCGCTGGCCGAGAACGTCATGAAGATCCGGCCGTTTCGCTTGATGACGGCCGCGCCCTCGTTGACGTTGTGCCCGATGGTCTCCCACGAATGCGTCGGCTTGCTGATGCGCACCGGCTCGCCGGTGATCGTCCACGGGTTCGACATCGCCGCGAGGTACAGGCTCGTGCCGCTGCCGAGCTCGGGGTCGCTCTGCGCCCAGCACAGGTACCGGGTGGTGTCATGGGTGAAGGTGGTCGCGTCCAATGAGAACGAGTCGCGCGGGGTGGTGATCTGGCCTTTCTCGGTCCAGGTCCCGCTCATCGGGTTCGCGCTGGCGTTCTCCAGTGTGTACATGCGGATGCGCCAGATGTCCTCGGCCCGTCCGGCGGCGAAGTAGATGTACCACTTGCCGTCGACATAGTGGATCTCCGGCGCCCAGATGTGCTCGCTCATGGGGCCGCTGGAGTGCTTCTGCCACACCGTGGCCTCGGGCGCGGTCGCCAGGCCCTGGAGGGTGGTCGAGCGGCGCATGATGATGCGGTCGTACGCCGGGACGCTGGCGGTGAAGTAGTAGTAGCCGTCGGTGTGCCGCATGATGTGCGGGTCGGCGCGCTGCTGGATGAGCGGGTTCTGGAACAGAGCGGGCGCGGCTTGGGCAGGGCTGGCGCCGATGCCGGTGGCGGCTCCGACGAGGACCGCCGCACCGGCAGTCTGGAACAGGCGGCGGCGGCTGAGAGGGGAAGACTGCATGGGCACTCCACGTTGTCGATGGGTTCCGAACATTCTCGACAACAGATACACAAATGTCAATAGAGCCATGCAGGGCTCCGCCGCCACCCGGTGACGATCGGGTCATTCGCCGTTCACGGGGTCGAGGTGGCCCCGCAATGGGCGGCAGGTCCCGCTGCGCGCTGTTCAACGTCTCGTGTAGATGACGCCGACCTTGTCGAGCTCGTCCCCGGCTCTGCCGTGGAACCCGGCAATCTGCCAGCCCGACGGCGCGCCGTACGTCGTGCAGTCGTCCGTACGGGTGCCCGCGGCGAGCGTCCGGCCCGTGCTGGTGGTGAATCGGGCGTGGAAGATCCGGGTATGGCCGTCGTGCTTGGCCCGGCACAGGAACAGCTCCGTCGGGTACTCGCCCGACCGCATCGCCAACGTGCCGAGCGTGCCGCCGCTGCCGCCGTGGTCGAGCGACGTCCCGCCGGCCAGCGTCATTCCGATCTGGTCGACTCGCGACCCACCGCGTAGTCGCAGTTCGGTCGCGGCGGCGCCGGGCGAAATGTCGTCGACGTCGGTGAAGAAGTCGCCGTGCGGCCCGCCGAACTGGTCGCTCATGCGGAGATCGGCGCTCGCGGCCCAGTCGAAGTCGACCGCGATCGGGTAGTGGTCGGACAGCGGCTCGTCGTTCGCGTCGCGGAAGGCGCCGTCGTCGTTGCGGTACGCGACCGCTTCGAGGCCCACGTGTTCGCCGCCGCGATAGAGGACCTTGTCGACGACCTCGCACGAGGCGCTCACGGTCGCGTCGTCGCAGACGATCGCCTCCTCGCCCTTGTCCGGCGCGTCGCCGCCGCGGACCAGGTCGACCCACGGGTCGGACAGGCCGTTGGCCGCCGCGAAGGCGGCGATGTCGTCGCCCTCGCGCGTGTAGCGGGTGTTGGTGTCGCCGTAGACGATCACGGCGTTGCCCGCCGAATGCGACTCCATGAACGCCGACACCTGGGCGAGGTTCGCCCTGCGAGCAGCCAGGTCGCCCGATTTGACGCCCGCGTCGGTGTGGAGGTTGTACAGGTCCACCCACGCGCCCTCGGCGAGCCGGGCGCGCATGAACGTGAAGCCCTTCGGAGTCAGGCAGTCGCCGGAGCCGCTGGAGCAGTCGTCCCACTTGACGCGCTCGAAGTCCTCGAACGGCAGGTGGGAGAGCGTGTTGAGCCCGTCGCCGAACGGCACGCCGCCGCTCGTCGGCGTGCGGTGCGCGTGGTCGTCGGCCTCGTACAGCGAGGCGTGGTAGTTGAAGTCCTCCTGGACGTGGACGATGTCGTACGGGTCCAGGCGCGAGCCGATGATCGGCGTGTTGGTCTCGGGGTCGCCCTCGCCCAGGCCGAGGGGGAGACCGGCGATGTTGTAGGTGAGGACCGACAGTGAACCGCCGGGGGCCTCCTGCGCCGATGCCGGGGCGGCGAGGCCGATCGCGGCGATGGGGGCGAGTGCCGCCAGTGTCCTGAGTATTCGCATGTGCTGCTCCAGTTCGCAGGCGCCGGCGCGGGGTCGCCGGCGGGGGCACCCACCAGCTTGACCGAGATGTATGGATTGTTCAAGGCCTGTGGCTTACGCGGCTGTTGCACCCGAGTGACGAGACCATGGCGCGTCCGTCAGACCAGATCGGTCCTGCCCCGCGCCCGGCCGGTGCGGGCGACGGCCACCAGGCTCACATCGTCGTCCAGTTTCACCACGAAGCGCGCCAGGTCGTCCCAGACGAAGTCGATCAGCCGCTGAGGCGAGGGCGGCACGACCAGGCCGCGCAGGTGCTCGGCGAGCGGGTAGTAGCGCCCGTCGGCGTCGCGGGCTTCGGTCAGTCCATCCGAATACGCCAGCAGCATCTCGTCGGCGCGGAACGGCAGCGTCGTCTCGGCCAGCGGCCGCTCGTTCCCTTCGAGCCGCAGGCCGAGCACTCGGCCGGGCTTGAGGTCGACCTCCTCGACGCGGTCGCCGCGCAGCAGCAGCGGCGACGGGTGACCGCACGACAGCAGCCGGATGTCCTGCGATTCTTCGCTGAACTCGATGAGCAGCACCGAGGCGAACAGCTCGGGGATGTAGCCCTCGTCGGCGTCGAGCACGACGCGCCGCTCCAACCGCGCGGCGACGTGTTCGAGGTCGGGCTCGTCGAGGATCGCCTCGTGGAAGGACGCGAGCACGGTCGCGGCCGTGCTCACCGCGGGGAGCCCGTGGCCCTGGACGTCGCCGAGGATCATGCGGATCCCGAAGGGGCTGTTGCGGATGTCGAACAAGTCGCCGCCGACCCGCGCGCCGCGCTGCGCCGAGTGGTACCGCCCGGCGCACGTCAAGGCGCCGACGTGTTCGGGCAGGTCGGGCAGGACCGCTCGCTGGGCGGCCTCGGCGACGCTCTCGATGGTGACCATGCGTGCCTGGTAGCGTCCGCGCACCCAGGAGATGCCGATGCTGACGGCGCAGACGGTGGCGACGGCGAGAACGTCGCCGCCGTCGAGCTGGTCGGACTGGGGGATGGGCGCGGCGGCGAGGCCGGTGACCGTCACGGCGATGATGGAGGTCCACACAGGCCCGAGGACGAACGCGGCCAGGAGCGGCACGACGGCGGTCGCGAAACCGATGTGGACGGGGTCGGGGGCCGCCACCTGGAGGACCGCGATCTGCAGCAGCGCGACGATGGGCAGCAGCCGCAGCCAGCCGGGCACGTGGCCGGGCTTCAGGGCGTCGTCGTCGAGCACTCTCGGGCTCATGGGCCGAGTCTATGGCGAATCGGGGGACCGGCCTCGGCGAACGCCGATCAGCGCTCGGTCCGGTGCTCCTCGTCGTAGGCGGACTGGGCGAGGAGGACCTCGGGCATGCGCTCCTCTACGTGGGCGACCAGCCGGTGCAGCAGCTCGGCTGTGGAGGCGCCGAGCTCGGTGAGGCTGTATTCGACGCGGGAGGGGTAGCCGTCGCTGGCGTGGCGGGCGACGAAGCCGTCCCGTTCGAGGGCGCGAAGACTCTGCGAGAGGGCCTTCTCGTTGATGCCGTCCACTGCGCGCCGAAGCTCGCTGAAGCGCTTCGGGTCTTCGCGCAGGACCAGGAAGATGAGCGTGCCCCAGCGTCCGGCGACGTGCTCCAGTGTCGGCCGCGAGGGGCAGTTCCTGGCCAGGACCTGGAACTCCCAGTTCCCGGTCGGCTCGACGGTCGGTGCGGTGCTCATGTCGAAATGTTATCCCAACAACAGTGCTTTCGAAAGGATTGTACTTTCGTTTTGAAAGTGCAATAGTAGCCGGACCGACATACTGAAGGAGCACATTCATGATCGTTGTCACCGGAGCCACCGGCTCGCTCGGCAAACACGTCGTCGAAGGCCTGCTGGAGAAGGTCCCCGCCGACCAGGTCGCCGTCGCCGTCCGCAACGCCGAGAAGGCCGCCCCGTTCGCCGAGCGCGGCGTCGAGGTCCGCATCGCCGACTACAGCGAGCCCGAGACCGTCAAGCAGGCCGTGAACAAGGGCGACAAGGTCCTCCTGATCTCCGGCAGCGAAGTCGGCCAGCGCGTCGCGCAGCACACCGCCGTCGTCGAGGCCGCCAAGGAGGCGGGCGTCGCGCTCTTGGCCTACACCTCCATCCTGGGCGGTCCCGAGGCCGACTTCGAGCTCGCCCGCGAGCACCAGGCCACCGAGCAGGTCATCATCGACTCCGGTCTGCCCTATGCGCTCCTGCGCAACGGCTGGTACCACGAGAACTACACCGAGCAGCTCGGCCAGGCCGTGGCCGCCGGCGGTGTCCTCACCAGCTCCGTCGAGGGCTCCCGCGTGGCCTCGGCCTCGCGCGCCGACTTCGCCGCCGCCGCGGTCGCCGTGCTCACCGGCGAAGGCCACGAGAACCAGGCCTACGAGCTCAGCGGCGACACCGCCTGGACCTTCGAGGAGTACGCCGCCGAAGTCTCCCGCCAACTCGGCCGCGAGATCCCGGTCAGCCGCGTCCCCGGAGAGGTCCACAAGGAGATCCTCGTCGGCGCAGGGCTCCCCGAGCCGTTCGTCGACATCCTGGTCGACGTCGACGCCGCCATCTCGCGCGGTCTGCTGGCCCGCCAGAACGGCGACCTGGCCAAGTTGATCGGCCGCCCGACCAGCCCGATCGCCGACTCCATCGCCGAGGGACTCAAGCCCGTCGAGGCATAAGAGCCGCAATACGGCCCGCGAGACGCTCGTCTCGCGGGCCGCGGCCGTTCAACGAAACCATGCTCGCCCGGAGTCGACGGCCCGCGCTAGAGTCGGCGCGGAGGTCTCGTCCGACAGGGAGGATCGGCCATGCCCCGAACAGCGGTGATCAGCGGCGGAGGCACCGGCATCGGCTACGCCGTCGCCGAGCGGTTCCTGAGCGGCGGCGACCGGGTGATCATCACCGGCCGCCGCGAGGACCTCCTGCGAGCCTCGGCCGACAAGCTCGGCGAAGGCGCCGCGTACCTCGCGGCCGACCTCGCCGAACCCGAAGGCGGACGGCGCGTCGCCGACTTCCTGGCCGACCAGTACGGCGGCGTCGACATCGTGGCCGCCTGCGCGGGCGGCAACATCGAGATCCAGGCGCCCGAGAAACGCGAGGAGGGCCTGGAGGGCGTCTCCTGGTACTGGACGGAGAACCTGCGGCTCAACGTCATGACCGCCGTCCACCTCGTAGAGGCGGTCAAGCCGGTCATCGCCGACGACGGACGCGTGCTCCTGTTCAGCTCGATCGCCGCCTTCCGCGGTTCGGGCACCGGCTCCTACGCCGCCTCCAAAGCCGCCCTGCACCCGTACGCGATCGACCTGTCCGCACAGCTCGGCGAGCGCGGCGCCACCGCGAACGTCATCGCGCCCGGCTACATCGAGGCCACCGAGTTCTTCGCCGACCGCATGACCGAGCGGCGCCGCGACACGCTCATCGCGCAGACCCACGACAAGCGCGCCGGGACACCCGCCGACGTCGCCGAACTCGCCCACTGGCTCGCCGCCCCCGCGGCCGGGCACATCACCGCGCAGATCCTCCAGGTCAACGGCGGCGCCCTGGCCGGCCGGTAGCCGACGCATGGACTTCTTCTGGTTCATCGTCCGGTTCCTCGCCGTCACGGTCGGCTTCGCCGCGCTCCACGGATACCTGTGGTGGCGGCTGTGCCGCGACACCACCGAGCCCGGATCGCGCTGGCGGATCATCGGCGCGGTCGTCCTCGCCGTCCTGGCCCTGTTCGGGCTCGGCGCGCGGTTCTTCGTCCCCTCCGACCTGTCCTCCGGCTTCCAGCGGTTCTTCGGGTGGCCGGGCCTGATCTGGTTCGGGACGTTCATGTACCTGTTCGGGTTCCTGCTCCTCGCCGAGCCGCTGCGCTGGTGGCTGCTGCGCCGCCGGGCCGAGGCGCGCCCAGAGTTCGAGGACGAGCCGGAACCCGAGCCGACCGGGCCGAGCCGCCGGGTCGTGGTCTCCCGCGCGATCGGCCTGAGCGCGGGCGCGCTCGCCGCCGCCACGGCCGGCTACGGCCTGGTCGAGGGCCTGCGGACCCCGCGCCTCAAGGACGTCGAGGTGCCGCTCGCGCGCCTCGACCGGGCCTTCGACGGCTACCGCATCGCCGTCGTCGGCGACACGCACCTGTCGGCCCTGATCGGCGCCGACCACTGCCGCCGGGTCGTCGAGCAGATCAACCGCAGCCGGCCAGACCTCATCGCTTTCGTCGGCGACCTCGCCAGCGGCGAGGCCGATGACCTGCGCGAGGCCAGCGAGCCGCTGGCCGACCTCCGGTCGCGCCACGGCGCCTTCTTCGTCTCGGGCAACGCCGAGCACTACGTGGGCGCCGACGCCTGGTACGAGCGGGTCGCCGAGCTCGGCATGGTGCCTCTGCCGAACACCCGCGTGGAGCTGCCGGGCTTCGACCTGGCCGGGGTCAACGACCTCATCGTCGAGCAGCGCGGCATCGAAGGCGAGACCGGCCCCGACCTCGAAGCGGCCCTCGACGGCCGCGACCCGGACCGACCGCTGATCCTCATGGCCCACCAGCCACCGATGATCGACCGGGCCGTCGACCACGGCGTCGACCTCCAGTTGTCGGGCCACACGCACGGCGGCCAGATGTTCCCGGTTCACATCGCCGGCAAGATCCGCAGCGGCCGGCTCAGCGGCCTGGGCAGCTACGGCGACTCGCAGCTCTACGTCACCAACGGCGCCGGCACCAACGGCCCGCCGATGCGCGTGGGAGCGAACGCCGACATCACCGTGATGACTCTCCGCTCGACCCGGAGTTGAACCGACTTCTCCGAAACGTCGGTGCCGTCCCCTAACGTCGGGGCATGGACATCATCATGATCCCGGGACTGTGGCTCGACGGCTCATCATGGAGCGCGGTCACGCCGCCGCTCGAACAGGCCGGCCATCGCGTTCGAGCGCTCACGTTGCCCGGCAAGGAATCCAAAGACGCCGACCGCACCGGCATCACGCTTCGCGACCATGTGGACTTCGTCGTCGCCGCCATCGACGAGGCCGAGGAGCCGGTGGTGCTCGTCGGACACTCAGGCGGCGGCGCGATCGCGCAGCTCGCCGGCGACGCCCGGCCCGAGAAGGTCGCGCGCGTCGTCTACGTCGACGCCGCTCCCATGCCAGACGGGGCGGTCATCAACGACGACCTGCCGATCGTGGGCGAGGAGATCCCGCTGCCGGAGTGGTCGTTCTTCGAAGACGAGGATCTCGTCGACCTGGACGACGCGCTGCGCGACGAGTTCCGGGCGAGGTCGATCCCCGAACCCAAGGCGATCCCGTTCGACCGCATCGCCCTCACCACCGAGCGTCGCCGCGACGTGCCGACCACGATCATCTGCTGCGAGTTCCCCAGCAAGATGATCCTCGAATGGATCGACCAGGGCGCCCCGTTCGTGCGCGAGATCGCGGCGATGAAGCACGTCGAATACGTCGACCTGCCCACCGGGCACTGGCCGCAGTTCACCAAGCCGACCGAGCTCGGCCAGGCGATCCTCAACGCCGTCAGCCGCACCCCGGCGGCCCGTTGATGTCGAATCAGGACTCATTTGACGAGATGGCCGGAGACATCGGCTACGGCACCATGAACGGCCTGCCGCGCGCCTAAGCCTCTACGGGAGGGACGTCGCGGATCAGGCACGTGAGGCGTCCGGTGCAGACGCGGCGGCCCTGGTCGTCAGAGACGACGATCTCATATGTCGCGGTCGACCGCCCACGATGGATCGGCGTGGCCTCTCCGGTGACTGTGCCGGACCGGACTGCCCGGTGGTGCGTCACGTTGAGGTCCACGCCGACCGCGATCTTCCGCGGTCCGCCGTGGAGCATCGCGCCTATCGAGCCGAGTGTCTCGGCCAGCACCGCCGAGGCGCCGCCATGCAGCAGCCCGTACGGCTGGGTGTTCCCCTCGACCGGCATCGTCGCTGTCACGCGGTCGGGCGCGGCGCGGAGCACCTCGATCCCCATCCGGTTTCCCAGTGCCCCAGCCGAGAACAGCTCCTCGAGCTTGATGCCGACCCCGGCGAACTCGTCGAGTACCTCATCGGGAAAGATGCCGTCGCGCGAAACATTGCTCATATCAAGGCGCTCCAATCCAGTCCAGGACAGCTTAGGCCCGCTCACGCGCTCGACACGGTCTGGTGCTGCGGCCCCACTCGGTAGTGGTAGACGCAGACCTCGGTGAACCCGACCCGCTCATAGAGACCGACCGCCGGGGTATTCCCGCTCTGGACTTGGAGGTACATGCGGTCGGCGCCGTGAGCGCCGGCCCAGTCCGCCAGGGAGGCGAGGACACTGCTGGCCACGCCCTTTCCTCGCGCTTCCGGGAGCGTCGCCATGCCGAACACCCCTGCCCAGCCGCAGTCGGCGACCACGCGACCCACCGCCACGACCTCCCCACCGACGAACGCACGGGCGTAGCCGCTCGGCACCCGGACGCGCCGCAGCAGTTCCCACTCGGCTCCCACATCACCGCTCTCGCCGTTGACGCCCAGCCAGGTCTCGAACCAGTCGCGGGTCAGCCGGTCCTCCACTTGGATCTGCAACGGAGCACCGGACAGTCGATCCTTGACCTCTGCGGTGTACGCGGCGCGCAGCGACGTGGGGCTGTCGAACCGGTAGCCGCGCTCGGCCAGCAGGCCGTCGAGGGCGTCGGAGCAGACCCGCGGAGTGATCTGGAAGCGTGCGGCCGTTCCGTACGGTCCGTAGAAACGTTCGGCCACCGCGATACGGCGCTCCAACTCGTCCCGCCCGGCATCGCCGTGCGGCAGGACCGTTCCCGCCCACCACGAGCACCGCGGCGCGTAGCGCAGCCACCATTCTCCGAGACGCTCAACTCGTTCGGCGGGAAGCGCCCCGGCGACTCGCTCTTGCAGGGCCCTGATCGTCTCCGGCTCCATGCCCCGCAACCTATATGGTCGGTCGATGGAGGCTCCCCGGTTCCCGGCGGCCCGACTTCGGACAAGGCGGCGATGGTGAGGTAGGTGCCGGGCGGCCCTGCATCTTCGAGGACTGGTCCGCGTCGGGTGGGCTTCAATCGATCAGCGACGAAGGAGCTGAGTGAAGGTCGGCGCGGGGCGTCGGCCACGGAGGTCGGTCGTGGGGAGCAGGAGCAGGAGCGAGACTCTCGGGTCCGGTTCGGCGGCTGCGGCGGGCGCTGTGGGTATGGGTTCGGTGGCGGTGAGGGGATGCCGGTTCGGGCTGGTCGAGCACGGAGTCTCGGGCCGCTTGGGTGTGCTGTTCTGGTCCTGGACATGGGGAATGGCTCGAAGCCGTTTCCGGTTTCGAGCTGGCGGC